>NZ_DATMNA010000037.1:0-46857 GCF_035569475.1 Phenylobacterium sp. | reverse complement strand
GGTGGCCGGCCGGGTGACCAACCCAAGCCTGCGGAGACCGCCACCCAGTGACCCGCCGGGAGCTCTCGCCTGCGATGCTGGGGTCGGTGCTGCTGCACGCGACCGTGGCCACGGCTTTGCTGATCTCCTGGAGCTTCACCCGCGACCTGAAGGTGGGCTCCGTCGTGCCCGTGACCATTGTCTCTCGGGCCCCAGACATGGACGTCCGCCCCGCCGAGCAGGCGCCGGTCGAGCAGGTGGCCCAGACCGAGGCGCCCGCGCCCGAGGCGCCGCCGCAAGCCACGCCGCCGGTCCCGACGCCCAAGGCCGCCGCCCCGCCGCCGAAGCCGCAACCCACGCCGAAGCCGCTGCCGCCGACCCCGGCGCCGAAGCCCGTTCCCAAGCCTGCGCCGACCCCCAAGCCGGAGAAGAACCTCGACCTCGACGCGCTCTCCGCCAGCATCTCCAAGATGTCCAAGCCCATCCCGCCCAAGCCGTCCTCCGCGGCCCAGGGACCCGCCCGCGCCGAGACCGCCCCGGTTGCCCGCCAGACCCTCGGAACCGGCCTTTCGGCCGCCGCGCTCACCGGCCTCACCGACGAACTCCAGCGCCGCTGGAACCCCAACTGCAACGTCGAGGGCGGCCGCGACGTTCAGGTGCGTGTGGTCTTCACCCTGGGGGCCGGCGGCCAGGTGGTCGGCGACGTGGTCCCGCAGATCAAGGGCGCCGCCACGCCGGTCGCGCGGACCGCCGCCGAGCGGGCGGTGAGCGCGGTCTATGCGGCCGCGCCCTTCAGAAACCTGCCGCGCGAGTTCTACGGAGATAAGATCGCGGTCAACTTCAACGCGCGCGAGGCCTGCACCTGATGTCCTCCTTTTCCAAACGGACGCTGCTGACGGCGATGGCGGCCCTGCCGGCCACGGCCCTGCTGGCGCCCGCCGCCGCCCGCGCCGACATCGAGGTCAACGTCAACCGGGGCGACGTCCAGCCCCTGCCCATCGCCATCCCGGCCTTCGGCGGCGGCCAGGTGGGCGGCGACATCGCCGGCGTGATCGGGGCCAACCTGCAACGCTCCGGCCTGTTCCGGCCGCTGGACCCGGCGAGCTTCATCGAGAGGGACCTGAACGCCGCGGTCGAGCCGCGCTTCCCCGCATGGCAGCAGATCAAGGCCCAGGCCCTGGTCAACGGCCAGGTGACCGTGGTCGGCGCGCGCCTGCAGGTGGATTTCCGCCTCTGGGACGTCTTCGCCGAGAAGCAGTTGCTCGGCCTCCAGTTCGCCTCCAGCCCGGAGAACTGGCGTCGTGTCGCCCACAAGATCAGCGACGCGGTCTATGAGCGCCTGACCGGCGAGAAGGGCTATTTCGACACCCGCGTGGTGTTCGTGGCCGAGACGGGGGGACGCGGGTCCAAGACCAAGCGCCTGGCGATCATGGACCAGGACGGCGCCAACCCCAGCTACCTGACCGACGGCTCGGCGACGATCATGACGCCGCGGTTCTCCTCCAACAGCCAGGAGATCACCTACATGGAGCTTCGGCCAGAGGGGTCGAAGATCTACCTGCTGAACCTGGAAACCACGCGGCGCGAGAGCCTGGGCGACTTCAAGGGCATGGTCTTCGCGCCGCGCTTCTCGCCGGACGGCAGCAAGGTGGCGTTCTCTGTCGAGCGCGCGGGCAACAGCGACATCTTCGTCATGGACCTGAAGAACCGCGCCACCGTGCGGCTGACCGTCGATCCGGCCATCGACACCTCGCCGTCGTTCTCGCCGGACGGCGGGCAGATCGCCTTCAACTCCGACCGCTCCGGAACGCCCCAGCTCTACATCATGGGCGCCGACGGCTCGAACCCGCGCCGGATCAGCTTCGGCAAGGGCCGCTACACCACCCCGGTGTGGAGCCCGACGGGCGAGTTCATCGCCTTCACCAAGCAGGTCGGCGGCGAATTCCAGATCGGCGTCATGAAGCCCGACGGCACGGACGAGCGGATTCTCACCACCAACGCTTTCGACGAGGGTCCCGCCTGGGCGCCCAACGGCCGGGTGATCCTGTTCAGCCGCCAGGGCGGCGGCGGATCCAAGCTGTGGAGCGTCGACGTCACCGGCCGCATCCTGCAACCCATGCCCTATCCCGGCGGCGCATCGGACCCCGCCTGGTCACCCTTGTTGAACTGAGTGCCGTTTGGGGTCTTTCCACAGGGAAGCTCCGGCGCTACGCCGCAAAGCGGGACGGATCGATTCTTAGCCTCGCGCGCCCGATACGGATCGGGTGACGCGCTTTCGAAGGAGACGCTTTCCATGGTCATCACCCGCAACACCGGGAGCGCCCTGCGACTGACGCTCGTCGTCGGCACAGCCCTGTCGCTCGCGGCCTGCGCGCACCAGCCGAAGCCGGCTTATCCGACGACCAGCGAAGCGCCGGCCCAGCGGCCGCCGGAACCGCCCCGCGGTCCCACGGGGCCGTCGCGGCCCGAGCCGGTGACCCAGAACGCCCTGCCGGGCTCCGAACGCGACTTCACCGTCAACGTCGGCGACCGGGTCTATTTCGACTACGACCAGTATTCGGTGCGCAACGACGCCGCCCCGCTGCTGGACGCCCAGGCGGACTGGCTGAAGCGCTACCCGGCCGTTCAGGTGCGGATCGAGGGCAACGCCGACGAACGCGGCACCGAGGAATACAACCTCGCGCTCGGCGCGCGGCGCGCCAACGCGGTGCGGGAATATCTGGTGGCCCATGGGGTCGCCGCCGGCCGGATCACCACCGTTTCCTTCGGCAAGGAAAAGCCGATCGATCCGGGCGTCGGCGAAGTGGCCGAAAGCCATAACCGCAACGGCCACACCGCCATCGTCAGCGGCGCCCGGATGCAATGATGCGCGCCCGCCGCCTGCGTCTGCTTGGCGCGGCGGCGGCGATCGGCCTGATCGCCGCCCCGTTAGCCTCGGCGTTCGCCCAGACGCCGATGGACGACCCGCTGGACGCGCGGGACGCCAAGCGGCTGGACCGGATGGAGAAGGTGGTCCGGGAGCTGCGCGACATCGTCTTCAAGGCTCAGAAGACCGGGGCGCCCGTGGTTGTCGAGCCGGCCGACACGGACGCCCGCCTGGCGGACGTCGCCACCAAGGTGGGCGACCTGGAGCAGTCGCTGACCAAACTCAACGGGTCGCTGGAGGCGACCGCGCACGATCTCGATCAGGCGCGTCGCGAGAACACCGCGCTGCGGGCCCAGGTCAAGGCGCTGAGCGACCGCGTGGCGGCCGACGAGCAGAAGATGGACGACGCGGCCAAGGCCGCCGCCACCGCGGCCGTCGCCCAGGCCGGGCCGCCCGCGCCGCCGCCGCCGCCCGATCCCAGGGCCGCGGCGGCCGACGCCGGCCAGGCCTTCACTAAGGCCCGGCAGTTGATGCTAAGCGGCGACTACGACACCGCCGAAGCCGCCTTCAGCGACTACGTCACCACCTATCCGGACACGCCGCGCACCCCCGAGGCGCGCTACTGGTGGGGCAAGACGCTGGCCGTGCGCGGCGACTATGTGAAGGCCGCCAGCGCCTTCATCGGCGCCATCCGCGGCTGGCCGCAGACGGCCTGGGCGCCCGACGCCGTGGTCGAGCTCGGCCGCGCCCTCGTGCAGCTCAAGAAGCCCGCCGACGCCTGCCAGACCCTCACCGAGCTCGGCCGCAAATACCCCAAGGCGCCGCCGGCGGTGACCGCGCGGGCGGCGACCGTCCGCCTGCAGGCGAAGTGCGGCTAGGGGCCGTCAGCCCACCCCCTTCGCCCGGCCTCGAACTGGCGGCCGGAGAGGTCCTCGACCGCCGGCTGCGGGCCGGCCATGCCAGGCCCGTCGCCGTGGCCCTGTCCGGGGGCGGCGACTCCCTGGCCCTGCTGCTGGCCGCCGCCGACTGGGCCGCGCGGGCCGACCGGCGGCTGATCGTGCTCACCGTTGATCACAGACTGCGGCCGGAGAGCGCGGCGTGGACGGACGTCTGCGAGGCTCGCGCCGAGCGCCTGGGCCTTGCCTTTCGGGGCCTGGCCTGGGCCGCCGACAAGCCCACGACCGGCCTGCCGGCCGCCGCTCGCGCCGCGCGGCACGCCCTGCTGGCCGACGCCGCGCGCGAGTCCGGGGCGAGAGTGATCCTGCTCGGGCACACCGCCGACGACGTCCTGGAGGCGCGGCTGATGCGCCAGGCCGGCTCCACGACGCCGGAACCTCGCGAATGGTCGCCATCGCCGGCCTGGCCGCAGGGCCGTGGGCTCTTCGTGCTGCGTCCGCTGCTGGCCGTGCGGCGCGCCGAGATCCGCGCCTGGCTGGCGGCCCGCGGCGAGCGCTGGATCGACGACCCGGCCAACGCGGACGCCGCCTACGCCCGGCCCCGGGCGCGGCAGGCCCTGGCGGCCGGCGCGACGCCGTCCGCGGCCGAACCCCCGGCCTCCGCCAAGGCCCTGGCGCGCGCCGCCCGGCCTGACGGCGAGGCGGGCTTCGAGATCGACCGCCCCGCCCTTCGCGCCGCTGCGCCGGAGGCGCTCGCGCGCTTCGCCGCCGCCGCCTGCCTCTGCGCGGCGGGAACGACGCGGCCGCCGGACCGCGCCAAGGCGCAACGGCTGGCGGCTCGGCTGGCGGGCGCGGAGGCGGGCTTCGCCGTCACCCTGGCGGGCGCGCGCATCGAGGCCGACGGCGAGACCGTCCGGTTCCGGCGCGAACCCGGCGAGACAGCCCGCGGCGGCCTGGCGCCGATCCGCCTGGGCGCCGGCGAAATCGGCGTTTGGGACGGCCGCTTCGAGGTCGCCGCCGACGGGCCTTGCGACGTCGCCGCCGCGCCGCGGGGGACCACGCCGGTGGCGCTTGACCGGTCCGTCACCCTGGCCGCCCGATCCCTCACGCACGAGCGGCTGCTGGCCGCCTGCGGCGCCGTGGAGGCCGAGCCTCTCTAGCTAGCGGCGCGCGGTCGCCAGCACGTGCTCGACACCGCGCACGATGGGGTCGGCGAACCGGCGGCCGAGCAGGTTGGCGTGGCCGGCGCCGGCAACGTGCTCGATGTAGCCGTTCAGCGAGGCCAGGGCCGGGACCGACTGGATCTCCTTCAGCGCGGTTACGGTCCGCGCGCCGGCGGTGATCACCGCGATCGGCATGGCCGGCGGGAAGTCGGCCGCGCGGGCCTGGTCGGAGGTGGCCCGCCACTGGCTGACCTCCTGCGCCGCCCAGTGGGCGTGCGACGCCAGGCCATAGATTTGGCGTTTCTCCGCCGAGGCTTCGGGCGGCAGGCCGATGCGATCGCCGGCCACCGCCGCCACCGGCAGCATCATGCCGTATTTCGCCCCCTCGCTGGTCCAGCCCAGGATGCGGCTGAAGGCGTCGACGCCCTTGCCGCCGACCGGGTGCGAGACGACGTCCGGCGTCACCGCGTCCACCAGCACCACGCCCAACACCTGCTCCGGGTGGGTGAGCGCGAAGAGCCGCACCATCAATCCGCCCATGGAGTGGCCGGCCAGCACGAAGGGCCCCTCCACACCCGCCTCGCGCAGCAGCGCCGCGAGGTCGGAGACGATCGCCATGCCGTCGCGCGGCTTGGGCCCAGGCTCGGAATGGCCGAGGCCGGCGCGGTCGTAGGCCAGGCTGGACAGCCCCTTGGCCGCCAGCCGCGCCTGCACCACGGTCCAGTCGGTGGCGCAGCCGAAGGCGCCGTGCTCCAGCACCACGGTCGGCCGGTCGCTCGCCGGCCCGGCGCGGACCATCCGCAGCCGCCGCCCGCCCACGTCCACCATCTCCCCGCGGGGCGGCCTCGACGGGGGCGCGGAGAGGGCGACGGACATGGCGCCTAGCTCGCCTTGACGAAGGGCTTGGGCCGCCGGCCGCCGCCCTGGCGGGCGAACATCCAGCCGGGATATTCGCTGGGCAGTTCGGACACCTCGTCCAGCCGGGCCACCTCTTCCGGGGTCAGCTCGAGGTCGACGGCGGCCAGGTTGTCGTCGAGCTGCTCAATCGTCTTGGCGCCGATGATGATGCTCATCACCGAGGCCTTGTGCAGCAGCCAGGCCAGCGCCACCCGGGCCACCGAGGCGTCATGGGCGTCGCCCACCTCGCGCATCGCCGCGACGCACTTCCAGGCGCGGTCCTTGTCCACCGGCGGGAAGTCGAAGGTGGTGCGGCGCGAGCCTTCCGGATTGTTGGAGCCCGGCCCGAACTTGCCGCTGAGCAGCCCCCCGGCCAGCGGCGACCAGACCATCAGGCCGAGCTTCTCCTCGCTCAGCATCGGGACCAGCTCGCGCTCCAGGTCGCGCCCGGCGATGGAGTAGTAGGCCTGCAGGGTCTCGAAGCGGGCGTAGCCCTTGGCCTCCGACAAGCCGAGCGCCTTGGCGATCTTCCAGGCGGACCAGTTGGAGACGCCGATGTAGCGGACCAGGCCCTGGCTCACGAGGTCGTCCAGCGCGCGCAGGGTCTCGTCGATCGGCGTGACCGTGTCGTTGCCGTGGATCTGGTAGAGGTCGATGTGGTCCGTCTGCAGCCGCTCCAGGCTGGTCTTCACCGAGTCCATGATGTGGCCGCGCGAGGCGCCGCGGTCATTGGGCCGCGGGCCCATCTCGCCGAACACCTTGGTGGCGATGACCACGTCCTTGCGCGCGGTCCCCAGGTTCTTGAACGCCTGGCCCAGCAGCCTCTCGGACTCGCCGAAGGAATAGACGTCCGCCGTATCGAAGAAATTGACCCCGGCCTCCAGGGCGCGGTTCACGATGGCGTCCACGTCGCCCTGCTTCAGGTCGCCGATGGCCTTCCAGATGCCGGCGCTTTCGGACCCGCCGAAGGTCATGGTCCCCAGGCAGATCTCGGAGACGAACAGGCCCGTGCGGCCAAGCTGGTTGTACTTCATGGAGCGCCTCCAGTGCTGGGAACGCCCTGCCATATGGTCAGGCGCATGTGACGCTGGAAGGTCCGTCCGGCGCCCGCGGCGCAATAAACTCGAAATGACCTGCGGATGGGCAGACCCAGTCCTCGGATCGCCGCCGGTCGTCGGCAGGGCGTCGGGTCAGAGGCTCTTCAGAATACCTTCGACCATCTTCTTGGCGTCGCCGAACAGCATCATGGTGTTGTCGCGGAAGAAGAGCTCGTTCTCCACGCCCGCATAGCCCGAGCTCATGCCGCGCTTCACGAACAGCACCGTGCGGGCCTTCTCCACGTCGAGCACCGGCATGCCGTAGATCGGGCTGGCGGTGTCGGTCTTGGCGGCCGGGTTGGTCACGTCGTTGGCGCCGATCACGAAGGCCACGTCGGCGGTCGCGAACTCGGCGTTGATGTCCTCCAGCTCGAAGACCTCGTCGTAGGGGACGTTGGCCTCGGCCAGCAGCACGTTCATGTGGCCCGGCATGCGGCCGGCGACCGGGTGGATGGCGTACTTTACCTCGACGCCCTCGGCCTTCAGCTTGTCGGCCATCTCGCGAAGGGCGTGCTGCGCCTGGCTGACCGCCATCCCGTAGCCGGGGACGATGATCACCTTGCTCGCATTCTTCATGATGAAGGCCGCGTCCTCCGCGGAGCCCTGCTTCACGGGCCGGGTCTCGACCTTGGCGCCCGCGGCAGCCGCCGCCGGATCGGCCCCGAAGCCGCCCAGGATCACCGAGATGAACCCGCGGTTCATGGCCTTGCACATGATGTAGCTGAGGATCGCGCCGGACGAGCCCACCAGGGCGCCGGTGATGATCAGGGTGGTGTTCTCGAGCGTGAAGCCCAGCGCCGCCGCCGCCCAGCCGGAGTAGCTGTTCAGCATCGAGACGACGACCGGCATGTCGGCCCCGCCGATCGGGATGATCAGGGTGACGCCGACGATCAGGCTGAGCGCGAAGATCGCCCAGAAGGCCCAGAGCGCGGCCCCGCCGCTCATCACCAGCACGACGATCAGGGCGGCGATGGCCAGCGCCAGGGCGAGGTTGAGCAGGTGCCGCGCCGGCAGCAGGATCGGCGCACCGCTCATGTTGCCGTTCAGCTTGGCGAAGGCGATCACCGAGCCGGTGAAGGTGATGGCGCCGATCGCCAGGCCCAGCGACAGCTCGATCAGCGACTCCAACTGCACGCCGCCGTCGGGGCCGACGATGCCGTAGGCGGCGGGCGTGTGGATCGCGGCCACGGCCACCAGGCAGGCGGCCATGCCGACCAGGCTGTGGAACGCCGCCACCAGTTGCGGCATGGCGGTCATGGCGACGCGCCGGGCGATCACCGCGCCCACCGTTCCGCCGATGGCGACCCCGCCCGCGACCAGGCCCAGGGTCAGCGGATCGAGCGCGCCCTGTCTCCACAGCGTCGCCAGGGTCGTCCCCACGGCGATGGCCATGCCGATCATGCCGTTGCGGTTGCCGGCCTGGCTGGTGGTGGGCGAGGAAAGGCCGCGCAGCGCCAGGATGAACAGGACGCCAGAGACCAGGTAGAGGATGGCCGCGAGGTTGGCGTTCACGCGGCGCCCTCCTTCTTCGGCGCCGGGGCCTTCTTCTTGTACATGGCCAGCATTCGTCGCACGACCAGGAAGCCGCCGAAGATGTTGACCGAGGCGAAGGTGGCGGCCACCGCGCCGGCCCCCTTGGAGATCATCACATTGCCGGTCAGCGCGCCGCCGGCCGGCGGGTGCGCCGCGACGGCCAGCAGGGCGCCGACGATGATCACCGAGGAGATGGCGTTGGTCACCGCCATCAGGGGCGTGTGCAGGGCCGGCGTCACGCTCCAGACCACATAGTAGCCGACGAAGATCGCCAGCACGAAGATGGCCAGGCGGAAGACGGTGGGATCGACGGCTTCCATGTCAGCTTTCTCCCGCTGTCATCCCGGCCGCAGCGAAGCGGAGAGCCGGGACCCATACGCGCGATTTCATCCGGATGGGGCTGTGTCTATGGGTCCCGGACATGGGCTGCGCCCATTCCGCGATGACACGTGAAAGGGTGCGCATTCTGCTCACCCTTTCAAATTGGGATGCACGACCGCGCCGCCCTGGGTGACCAGCGCGGCCTTCAGGATCTCGTCCTCGTAGTCGGGGGCGAACTTGCCCTCCTTGTCGAGGAACAGGCCGGCGAAGGCGAAGAGGTTGCGGGCGTAGAGCGCCGAGGCGTCGGCGGCGATGCGGCCGGGCAGGTTGGCGACGCCCAGGATCTTCACGCCGTTCTTGGTGACCGCGACTTCGCCCAGCTTGGCGCCCTCGACATTGCCGCCTTGCTCGATGGCCAGGTCGACGATCACCGAGCCGGGCTTCATCGAGGCGACCTGGGCGGCGCTCACCAGCTTGGGCGCCGGGCGGCCCGGGATCAGGGCGGTGGTGATCACCATGTCCTGCTTGGCGATATGGCTGGAGACCAGCTCGGCCTGCTTGGCCTGATACTCCGGGCTCATCTCCTTGGCGTAGCCGCCGGCGGTCTGGGCGTTCTTGAACTCCTCGTCCTCGACCGCCAGGAACTTGGCGCCCAGGCTCTCCACCTGCTCCTTGGTGGCGGGGCGCACGTCCGTCGCCGTCACCACAGCACCCAGGCGCCTCGCCGTGGCGATGGCCTGCAGGCCCGCGACGCCGACGCCCATGATGAACACCTTGGCCGCGGCCACGGTGCCGGCGGCGGTCATCATCATCGGCATGACCCGGCCATAGGCCTCCGCGCCCTCGATCACCGCGCGGTAGCCGGCGAGGTTGGCCTGGGAGGACAGCACGTCCATCACCTGGGCGCGGGTGATCCTGGGCACGAACTCCATGGCGAAGGCGGTGGCCTTGGCCTTGGCCAGGCCCGCCAGCCCGGCCTTGTCCTGGTACGGATTGAGCGTCGCGACGACGATCGTGCCCGGCTTGAGCGCGGCGGTCTCCTCGGCCTCGGGGCCGCGGACCTTGAACAGGATGTCGGCCTTGGCGAGCGCGTCCTTGGCGGTCTTGGCCATGGTCGCACCGGCCGCAGCGTAGTCGGCGTCGGGATAGGAGGCGGTGGCGCCGGCCCCGGCCTCGACCGTCACGGAGAACCCCGCGGCGACCAGCTTCTTCACCGTCTCGGGCGTAGCGGCGACGCGCGTCTCGCCGGCGCGGCGCTCCCTGGTGACGGCGATGACGGCCATGGTTCGGGAGATCCCCAAAGAACGGCGATGCGCCGCGACAGCCGCCGACCTTAGGGGCTGGCGGCGGACGCTGTCCAGTCGAGGTTAGTGGCCCTCGGCGGGCTTCTCGCGCAGGAAGACGATGCCCAGGGCCAGCACGACGGCCCCGGTGATGGCGCCGCCCATGAAGCCCGCGCCGGTGCAGAACCACAGGGTCGCCGTCAGCACGCCCACGGCCACCAGCAGTGCGCCCCACTTGGTGATGTTCATCACCAGATGGAAGGTCGAGACCTGCTCGTGGATATCCATCTCGCCGCGGTGATATTCGGACGCCTGGCCGGCCATCTCGTCTCTCTTCTGCTCGAAGCGCTCCAGGCGGGTGCTACACGAGACGGGCGTCCCGCTCAAGCGCCCCTAAGACTTCGGCGGCCAGGCGGCCAGCAGCGCCCGGATCGCCGCCACCAGGGCCAGGGGCTGGTCGATCATGATGTGGTGGTGGGCGTCGGGGATCTCGATCTCGATCATGCCCGCCGGGAAGGGCGAGGGCGCGCCGGCCTTGCGGTGCTCCACGATGCGGCTCTTGGCGCCGTAGATGTGCACCATGGGCGTCGTGACCGTCACCGCGGCCATCGGGTCACCGCCCATGGCTCGCTCGCGGTCGAGCTTGGCCCACATGTTCGGGTCGAACCGCCAGGTGAAGCCCTCGCCGGACCCGTCGGGCATCGGGACCGTCTTCAGGGATCGCCGCGCGATGAAGTCGGCGATGTAGGGGTTGCCCGCCGGCTGCGGCGGCATCAGGCGGAAGCGCAGCAGCGCCGCCTCCAGGCTCGGATAGATCCGGCTCGGGCGGTCGGCGGTGGGGATGTTGCGCACCGCCTCCATCTGCGCCATGCGCTTGGCCAGCTCCTCCGGCGGCGGGCCGAAGCCGGTGTCGACCATGATCGCCGCATGCATTCGCTCGGGGTTGCGCACGGCGGCGAAGAACACCTGGCCGCCGCCGAACGAGTGGCCGATGTAGATCGGCTTGCGCCCGCCCTCGTAGAGCCCGGTCGCCCGCGCCACGGCCTCCGCGTCGTCGGCGAAGTCGGTGAAGGAATAGCGCTCGCGCCAGTCCGAAGCGCCCATGCCGGCCAGCGACATCGAGGCCACCCGATAGTCGTCGGCGAAGAACGGGGCGATGAAGCTCCACCAGTCGGCGTGGGCGGAGTTGCCATGCACGAACAGGAGGCCCGGCTTGCCGACCTCGCCCCAGGTCAAGACCTCGAGCTTCGACCCCAGGCTCTCCACGAAGGTCCGTTCCGGCTCGCGGGCGATGGCGTCCTTGAACCATTGCGGCGACGGCGGCTCCGCGCCGTGGAACGCCGCCAGCGGCGCCTGGACCTCCGGCGGCAGGGTCGGCTCGGTGTGAACCGGGCGGTCGTCATAGGCGCGCTCGGGGGTCTCCGCCGCCGGCTTCACGTCTTGCGCCATCGGGTCCTCGGAATGTCTGGGGCCTGCAATCGGGGAGAAGGGCCCGGCAATATGGGGTTAGGTGACTAACGGGCGTTTGAAAAATGGCAAGCGGTTCGTCCGGGCGCTAGGGTCGGCGCGCGTGCAGGTCGCGGAGGGGCGTTCGGTGCTGAAGTGTTTGATCCTGGGGAGCGTCGCGGCGCTCGCCACCCTGACGGCGGCCCCCATTCCGGCCCAGGCCGCCCCACAGATCCTGGCCCCGCCGGTCCCGCCCAACGCCTCGGTGCGGCCCTACGTGAAGGTGGACGGCAAGACCGTGGTCCTGCGCCACGTCGGGCTGATCGACGGGACCGGCGCGACGGCCCAGGACGACCGCACCGTCATTGTCACGAACGGCAGGATCGCCGCGGTGGGCGGGCCGAACCTCGCCGCGCCGGCCGGCGCCCAGGTGCTGGACCTCACCGGCCGCACGGTCCTGCCCGGCATCGTCGGCATGCACGACCACATGTACTACATCGCCCGGCCCAACATGGACGCCGCCGGCCATTCCGAGCCGCCGTTGATGGTGCCGCAGATGACGTTCTCGTCGCCGCGCCTCTACCTGGCGGCGGGCGTCACCACCATGCGGACCACCGGCTCCGTCGAGCCTTACGTCGACCTCAACGTCAAAAGCCTGATCGACGCGGGCGGCATGGTCGGGCCGCACATGGACGTCACCGGCCCCTACCTGGAAGGCTCGAGCAGCCCGTTCATCCAGATGCACGCGCTGAGGGACGCCGCCGACGCAACCCGCACCGTCGCCTACTGGGCCGACATGGGGGCGACTTCCTTCAAGGCCTATATGAACATCACCCGCGCGGAGCTGGGCGCGGCGATCCAGGAAGCCCACAAACGCGGCCTGAAGCTCACCGGCCACCTCTGCTCGGTGACCTATCCGGAGGCCGTGGCGCTCGGCATCGACAACCTGGAGCACGGCTTCTTCGTCAACACCCAGCTCGACCCCGGCAAGCAGCCGGACGTCTGCCCCCGCACCGCGGGCGATCCGACCCTGCTGGCCATGACGCCGGAGAGCCCGGAAGCCGACAGGCTGATCAGGCTGCTGGTCGATCACCATGTGGCGGTCACCTCGACCCTGCCGGTGTTCGAGCAGCGCGTGCCGATGCATTCGCCGCTGAACCCGAAGGCCATGGCCGTGCTGACCGTCGAGGCCCGGGAGGCCTATCTCTACGCCCGCAACCTGACCAACCAGGCGCCGCGCGACCGCTATGCCGATGCGGCGAAGGAATTCCAGAACGACCTCGGCCTGGAGCGGAAGTTCGTGGCCGCCGGCGGCCTCTTGATCGCCGGCCCCGACCCCACCGGCAACGGCGGCGTCATCCCCGGCTTCGGCGACCAGCGCGAGGTCGAGTTGCTGGTCGAGGCCGGCTTCACCCCGGTCGAGGCCATCAAGATCGCCACCCTGAATGGCGCGACCTATCTAGGGCTAGCCGACCGCATCGGCTCCATCGCGCCCGGCAAGGACGCCGACCTGGTGGTGGTGAAGGGCGACCCGTCCAAGGCCATCGCCGACATCGAGAACGTCGAAATCGTGTTCAAGGACGGGGTCGGCTACGACGCGCCGAAACTGCTGGAGTCGGTGAAGGGGCGGTATGGGCAGTATTGAGGGGGCCGACCGCTCAGCTCTTGGGGATACGGCTCCCGAGAAATCGCCGTGCACGTTGGACGAGCCAGATGATGCCAGCCGCAACCGCCACGACGAGCACCGCTGCGGTGGAATAGGTCCCCACCGGAAGGCCATAGTAGTTGTTCCAGAGGACAGCTTTGCCTTGCAACATGGCTCCGACCACGCTTGCGCCAAGGCCGATGAAGACAAACGCAAGAAGCGAAAAGCCTATTCCTTTCAATATCGGATGCCGCACCGCTCGTCCCCTCGAAAGCCCGCGGCTAAGCTACCGCTTAAACCTCATGGCCAGCATTCTGCCTGCATCCCCCGTAAGATTTAAGGACCGCTTCGCGCGGTCGCGCCGGAAACCCACTCCACACTCCGCTCATCCCCGCGAAAGCGGGGACCCAGGCTTTTTGAACCACCAAGCACACCAAGACCGCAAGGCCTCCGAGGTGAGGCAGACGGCGGAGCCCGCGAGGGCCTCTTGGTGGTCTTGGTGTCCTTGGTGGCTGACCTATCCCGACCGAACGAAAAACACCTGGGTCCCCGCTTCGGCGGGGATGAGCGGTATTGGGTTCCTCCGCGTCCTAGCCCCCCGCCGCGCCCGGCTTACCCACCACCACGTCGGCCGACACCGTCGGGCAGTGGGTCAGGGTCATCTCGCGGATGTTGTAGACGTGGGTGCCGTCGCGGCCGCCGCGGATGGTGCGCTTCAGGGTCGGCTGGCCGTCCGCGCCGGCCTCCAGGTGGAAGATCTCCGTCCCGTCGATGCGCAGCACCCGGAACCGCTCGATGTGGTCCATGGGTAGCGCAAAGACCGAGCTGGAAGCATAGCCGCCCTCGCCCTCGAGCTGGATCGCGAACTTGCCCTTGTCGCGGGTGATGGTGACGGCGCGGTCGGGGTTCGGCATGGGCTTCCAGCCGCCGGCGTTGGTGAAGCGCATGGCCTCAGCCGCCGGCGTGTCGCACTTGACGATGACCTGCGGCTCCGCCCGCGCACCGCCCGGCGCGATCAGGGCCGCCCCCGCCGCCAGGCCCATAAGTCCAAGCCTCATCCCTGCCTCCCGACGCACGACTCTTGTCCGTTTGACCCCAGCTTGCGTCCGCGCGCTAGCCCTGGCGCGCTAGCCCCGCCGCTCGCGGTCGTCCTCCTGCCGGTCCCAGCCGCCGTCGAAATCGGGCAAGAGCGCGAGGAGGGCGAAGAGGCCGCCGATCACGCAGGCGAGGCCGATCAGCCGCCCCGCGCCCACCTCGTCGTCCATGGCCGCCAGGCGCGCGCGGGCCCGGTCGGGCGGCAGGGTCCAGCCCACCGGCATGGCGCCGGCCGTCCCGCAGCGGACCGTCCCGCCCTGCCGGTCGAGGCAGCTCGGCGCGGCGAGCGCCACAGGCGCCGCGAGCAGCGCCACCGCCGAGATGAGCCCGCCGAGCGCCAGGCGCGCGCCCATCGCCTACTGCGGCCCCTCGCCGGTGATCTCCAGGACTGCCGCCTCGTCCTTGGCGCCGTCGTAGTGGAACTGGTGCGCGAAATGGGTGACCACCGAGCCCGCCGGGATCGGCGTCGTGGTCTCGGGCGCGAAGGTCTGGCCGGTACCGACCCACCAGGTCCCGCTGATGACATAGACGTGCCGGTCGTTGGGGTGGGTGTGCGGCCGGCTCATCTGGTGCGGCGGCCATTTCACCAGGATGGCGTAGGGTCCGGGCTTGGTGGGGTCGCCCCAAAGCGCGTAGGTCAGCGGGCCTTTGACCGGGTCGCCCTGCCAGGCGATCTGGTCGGGCAGCTTGTAGGCGAGCGCCTTGGGGTCGGGCTCAGCCCGCGCCGGGGCGGCCAGCGCGACGGCGCAGGCCAGGGCGGCCGTCAGGGCCATCTTCATCGCCAAAGTCCTCCCGAAAGCCCCCGTGGCGGGCGCGCTCGGGCTTCAGCATAGACCTAGAAAACGCCGGGTATCAGCCGGAAGCGCACGATGCGCGAATAGCGCCGATAGGCGCGGTCCTGCTTGAGCCAGCGCTCCTCGCGCATCACCCGGCCGAACTGGAAGAGCCAGGTGGCGCCGATCAACAGGGCGTTGATCAGTGTCGGGTTGATCAGCAGGTATGCGGTGTGGGTCACCGCATAGCCCAGGTACATGGGGTGGCGCACGAAGACATAGGCGCCGCGCATGCGCACGCCGCGGTTGGCCGGCGCCAGGCCGAAGCTGCGCGCGAGGCTGAACTTGGCCGCCAGGGTGATGATCGTGCCGGCGACGACCAGGCAGACTGCCGCGCCCGGCGGGATCAGCGCCGTTCCGCCCGGCCGCGCCAGCATGGCCAGCAGGGTGCCGCCCCAGGCCAGCAGCCAGTCCTGCGGATCGAGGCTGACGCTGGTGGCCGGCCGACGGACCAGGATGAACCAGACGGTGACGGCGTCGGTCGAGGCGATGGCGAGGTTCAGCCAATGCTGCGGGTCGTAGTTCATCGTGACGTAATAGGCGAAGGTCGCGAGCACGGTGACGCGCTCGGCCAGGTCGATCAAGCGCGGGGTCAGCGACCCGGCGGGCGCGCGGATCGGGCGGTCTGGGCTGCTGTATGCGGTCAAGGTCGGCCTCGTTCTGGCCGGCAGAATTCCAGAACGAAATGAAGACGAGGATAATCGTCGGCGCTATGGCTGGCGCGCGATGTCGCAGCCCGCGCGCCGCCGGGGCTGCAAAGCCGACGCGCGGCGCCCAATCTCAGCCCCGGTTCCAGTCAGGGAGAATAGTCCATATGCGCGCCAACCGCCTCAAGGAGCTGTGGGCCTCGGGAAAGCCCGCGATCAACGGTTGGTGCTCCATGCCGGGCGGCTTCTCGGCCGAGCTGATGGCGTCCATGGGCTGGGACGCCGTCACCGTCGACACCCAGCACGGGCTGATCGGCTATTCGGAGATGCTGGCCATGTTGCAGGCGGTCTCGACCACGCCGGTGACGCCCCTGGTCCGCGTGTCCTGGAACCAGCCCGGCAAGATCATGCGGGCCCTGGACGCCGGGGCCTATGGCGTGATCTGCCCGATGATCAACGACGCCGTCGAGTGCGCCGCCTTCGTCCAGGCCTGCCGCTATCCGCCGGAGGGATTCCGCAGCTCCGGCCCCACCCGGGCCATCGTCTACGGCGGCCCCGATTACCACGCGAAGGCCAACGGCGAGATGCTGGCCATCGCCATGATCGAGACCGCCCAGGGCCTGGCCAATGTGGAGGCGATCGTCGCCACCCCGGGGCTGGACGGGGTCTACATCGGCCCCTCGGACCTTTCGCTCTCCATCGGCGGCCCGCCCGGCCAGGATTCCGACGCCCCGGCCCTGATGGCGGCCTTCGACCGGATCCTCGCCGCATGCAAGGCCGCGGGCGTCCGGATCGGGGTCCACACCAACAGCATGGCCTACTCGCAGAAAATGATCGACCGCGGCTTCGACCTGGTCACCGTGGGCAGCGACACCCGCTATATGGGGGCCGGCCGGCGCGAGGCCTCGGAGATGCGCGCCTGGATGGAAAGCCGCTGACGGCCGCGCCTTTGGGCGTTTTGCGCGCGAATCTGCATCAATCGGCGGCAACGGGTTCGAAAGGCTAAGGGGCGCAGAGTGGCGGCGCCCAAGGCTCGCCCGGCGCATGCGAAAGCTAAGCTTGGCCGACCCAGTCGTTGCGGGAGGACAAGATGCCGAACCTGATCTGGCCGCGCGTGCTCAGCCCGGAAATCGGAGCCTCCGGCCTGATCGGCCGTACGATCCACTGGCTCGGCGTCCTCCTGGCGGTGGCCTTCCTGCTCGTCGCCCTGGGCTTCGCCGCCGACGGCTGGTCGACCTCGGACGCAATCTGGCTCTCGGCGATCGCGGTGGCCATGGCCATGGGCGCGCGCGGCGTCCGCTACGTCCTGGCCCACGAATAGGGGCCAGGAACGGCGCTACTTCTTCGCCGCCGGCTTGCCGCCCGAGAACTCCGTCTCGATCGCCACCTCGACCTCGTCGCTCACGCCCATGGTCGAGCCCGGCGCGGGAACGCCGGCCCCCATCCCGAAGGCCGAGCGCTTGAAGACCCCGTGCGCCGAGAAGCCGATGCGGGCGCCGCCCGGATCGAAGGAATTGGGCGGATAGCCGCCGTTGTAGGTCACCTCCAGCACGACCGGCTTGGTGACCCCGTGCAGGGTGAAGTCGCCGGTCACCCGGGCCGTGTTGGGGCCGGTCACCTCCACCTTGGTCGACCGATAGGCGATCGCCGGGAAGGCCGCCGCGTTGAACCAGTTCTTGCCCATCAGCTCGTCATGGAAGCCGGCCGGCGGCGTGTTCAGCTCCAGCGAGGTCGGGTCGATGGTGGCCTCGACGGCCATGGTGGCAGGCGCGGCCGGGTCGAATCTCAGCTTGCCGTCGATCTTCGAGAACCGCGCCGTGTAGTGCGAGAAGCCCAGGTGCACGACCCGGAAGGTCACCGAGGTGTGG
Source organism: Phenylobacterium sp. (assembly GCF_035569475.1). Lineage (GTDB taxonomy): Bacteria > Pseudomonadota > Alphaproteobacteria > Caulobacterales > Caulobacteraceae > Phenylobacterium. The sequence continues at coordinate 29,288 of NZ_DATMNA010000037.1, read as the reverse complement.
GCCTTGTCGATGGCATAGGACCCGGCCGGCGGCTGCGGCGCGGCGGGCGCCGTGGCGGCGATGGCCGGCCCCGCGATCAGCAGGACGGAGGCGGCCTTGGCCGCGGCCAGGACGTGAAGGGTCTTCATGGTCTCTCTTTCCCCAGGTGTTCGCCCGAAGGACGATCGGCCCGGCGGCGATCCGACATCGGGACCGGGAAGGAAGCACGTCACGACGTTTCGCGGTAGGCTCCCCCATGACCTATTGCCTCGGAATCCTCTTGCCGCAGGGCCTGGTGCTGGCCTCGGACTCCCGCTCCAACGCCGGCGTCGACCAGGTGGTGCGCGTCTCGAAGCTGAACCTGATGCCGACCGCCAGGGACCGGGTGATCTCCATCCAGTCCTCCGGCAACCTGGCGACCACCCAGGCCGTGGTCACCCGGCTGCACGAGGCCGTGGGCTCCGGCGACCCGGCCTGCGACCTGGGCCTGGCGCGGACCATGTTCGAGGCGGCCGGCATCGTCGGCGGCCAGCTCCGCAGCAAGACCGAAGCCGACGCCAAGTTCGTCGAACCCTATGGCGACGCGGCGGGAAGCTTCCTGGTCGGCGGCCAGATCGCGGGCGAACCGCCCCGGCTGTTCCAGATCTACGCTGCGGGCAATTTCGTCGAGGCCTCCAGCCGCTCGCCGTTCCTGCAGATCGGCGAGACCAAGTACGGCAAGCCGATCCTCGACCGATCCCTCACGCCGCAATGCCCGCTGGATGAGGCCGCCAAGCTCACCCTGCTGTCCTTCGACGCCACCATCCGCAGCAACCTCTCCGTCGGCCTGCCCATCGACCTGCTCGTCTATCGCGCCGACAGCTTCGCGGGGAACCTGGTCACCATCGAGGAGGACGACCCGTACTGGAACGCCCTGCGCCTGGCCTACAGCGAAGGGCTCGCGGCGCTGGTCGCGGGCCTGCCGCCGCCGCCGAGCGCTTGGGGGGTCTGAGGGGCGCCAAGCGGTCCTCTCTCAATTCCGCTCATCCCCGCGAAAGCGGGGACCCAGGTGTTTTGGGTTTTCCGAGATCGATTATTTGGGGCGCGGCCGGACGTGACGCCGCAGGAGAAAAAAGCCTGGGTCCCCGCTTTTGCCGGGATGAGCGGTTGAGGTGACGTCCCACCGGGACGGTCCTGCCGTTAGATCTCATGGATGATGCGAGCCTTTGGGCCTGGGCAAGTCAAGGTCGGCGCCCTGCGCCGCCGCGGAGCGGCCGCCTGTGGCGGACCTTGAGTTGCCCAGGCCCAAAGGCAGACTGGCCGGCATGAGATTTAAGCTGGGGTTTGGCGGCTCGCCAAAGCTCATCATCCTCCGGTCGCGCGAAGACGCGTTCCGGGGGATGACGAGTTAGAAGGGGCGGCTCCCCCTCAAACCAAGGCCTCGAACTCGTCCACCAGCCGCTCGAGTTGCTTCATCCCCGCCGCCCAGAAAGCCTTCTCCCGAGGGTTGAGCCCGAAGGGCGCCAGCGCTTCGACATATGTCCGCGTTCCACCGGCGGCCAGCAGGTCCTCGTACAGGGGCGCGAAGGCCGCCGGGTCCTCGCGGCGCTTCTCCATCAGGCCCCGCACCAGCAGGTCCCCAAAGGCGTAGGCGTAGACGTAGAACGGCGCGTGGACGAAGTGGCTGACATAGGCCCAGTAGTGCTCGTAACCCTTGTTCAGCCTAACCGCCGGGCCGAGGCTCTCGCCCATCGCCTCCAGCCACATGGTCCCGATCTGGTCGGCCGAGACCTCGCCGTCCATCCGCGCGGCGTGGAAGCGGGTCTCGAAGCGGTGGAAAGCGATCTGGCGGACGACGGTGTTGAGCCCGTCCTCGATCTTCCCCGCAAGGAGCCCCTTGCGTTCGGCCTTGGAGGCGTTGGCCAGCAGGCGCTCGAACACCAGCCCCTCGCCGAAGATCGAGGCGGTCTCGGCCAGCGTCAGCGGGGTGTCGGCCAGCAGCGTCCCGAGCGGCGAACACAGCGTCTGATGCACCGCGTGCCCCAGCTCGTGGGCCAGGGTCAGCACATCCCGCCGCTCGCCCATGTAGTTCAGGAAGACGTAGGGGTGCCGGTCGGCGGTGACCGGATGCGAATAGGCGCCCGACTGCTTGCCGGGCCGAGGCCTGGCGTCGATCCAGGGGTGGGTGAAGAAGGTCTGGGCCGTGTCGGCAAACTTGGGCGCGAGCGCGGCGAAGCTCTCCAGCACCATGCCCTTGGCCTCGTCCCAGCCGTAGGTCTTGGGCTGGGCCGTATCGAGCGGCGCGTTGCGGTCCCACTGGTCCAGCACGTCGCGGCCCATGGCCTTGGCCTTGAGGCGATAGTAGCGGTGGCTGACCGGGCCGTAGCCCTCGACCACGGCGGCCTCCAGGGCGGCCACGGCGTCGGCGTGCACCTCGTTGGCGATGTGGCGCGAGGCGGCCGGGTCCGGATATTTCCGCCAGCGGTCCTCCACCTGCTTTTCGAAGGCCAGAGTGTTGAGGCAGAGCGCCAGAGTCGGCGTCCGCTCGGCCAGGGACTTGGAGAGCGCCTGGGCGGCCTGCTTGCGCCGGGTCCCGTCAGGGTCCGACAGGCGGTTGAGGGTCTCCGACAGGGTCAGGGTCTCGCGGCCCACCTTGGCCGTGAGCGCGGCCAGGGTCTCCTCCGACAGCCGGCTCCAGTTGGCGACCGCCGGGCCGCGGTCGATCAGCATCCGCTCCAGGTCGGGCGACAGCTCGTGCGGCCGCGACAGGCGCACGCGGCGGATCCACGGCCGCCACTTCGCGGCCGGCTTGTGGGCGCGGAAGGCCGCCTCGATTTCGTTGTCGTCCAGCTCGTTGAGCTCGAGCGTGAAGAACAGGCTCTCCGCGGCGATCTGGGCCGAGCGGGCGCGCAGGTCGCCCTCGAACTTCGACCAGGCCGGGTCGTTGCGGGCCGTGGAGGCGGCCAGCGCCGCATAGGCGCCCACGCCCCACAGGCCGTTGGTCGCCGCCTCGTAGAGGCCGATGCCGTTGTCCAGCAGCTCGCCCAGCAGGCGCGCATCGGCCCGGCTGGCCACGAAACGGCCCTTCAGCGCCACCAGGGCGTCGTTGGCGGCCTTGGCCTTGGCGAGGTCGGCCTCGATCTTCGGGTCGTCGCGGCCGGCGTAGAGGTCGCCCAGGTTCCATTGCGGCAGGGCGTCGGTCTTGAAGGGGGCGTTCATGGGCCTTCACATAGTCCATCCGCCCCGCAAGCGGGAGGCGATCCCGCGAAGCGGAGGAAAATGTCCACGAACCCCGCGAACGCGTTTCCGAGGCTCCGCGAGAGCGGAGGCTCAGTCATTTCAACCACCAAGGTCACCAAGACCACCAAAAGGCTACCCGAGCTGCAATCGCCTTGGCCTGCTTCGAGTCCTTGGTGATCTTGGTGTCCTTGGTGGTTCAAGAAAGGACTGGCCGCTGCGCGGGCCTCTCGGGATCCAACCCGTTCGTGGGGTTCGTGGACAGGTCCCTGCCGGTGACGGGCCTCACATCTTCTGCGTGGCCAGCAGGATCGAGGTCTCGGTGGCGGCGATGCCGTCGATCAGGCGGATCTGGTCGAGGGTGTGGCTGAAGGCGGCCAGCGTCTCGGTGTCCAGCTCGGCCACCAGGTCCCAGCGGCCGTTGGTGGTGTGCACCTTGTCCACCTCCGGAAAGCCGCGCAGCGCCCTGACCACCGCGCCGGACCGCTCGCCCTCGATGGCGATGCACATGATGGCGCGCACGCGCGTGGCCTCCATCTCCGGGCGCGTGCGGACGGTGAAGGCCTGGATGGCGCCGCCGGGTTTCAGCATCCTGGCGATGCGGTTCTGCACCGTGCCGCGGGAGACCTTCAGCCGGGCGGCCAGGGACGCTACCGGCTCGCGCGAATCGGCCCTCAGCAAGGCCAGGAGCCTGCGGTCCAGATCATCCATCATATCGCCAGCACCATGCCACATATCGCCAGTATTTAGCGCGAAATGTAGCATCTTTCCCGCTTTTCGCTAGCGCGCGGAAGGGTGACCCTCAAGGCCCGAGATCGCCGCCGAGGACCCCTGCATGGACGCCCCACCGCGTTTCCTGATGACCGACCCCAGCGCCTTCGACGTCAGCTACCGGATCAACCCCTGGATGGATCCCGGCGCCTGGACCGCCGACTGCGCTGCGGCCGCCACGGCCGCGTCGGGCGAGCTGCGCGCCGCCCTGCAAGGGCTGGGCGCCCGCGTCGAGACCATCGAGGCCGTGCGCGGCCTGCCCGACCTGGTGTTCCCCGCCAACGCCGCGGTGGTGCTGGACGGCCGGGTGCTGCTGGCCCGCTTCCGCCATCCGGAGCGGCAGGGCGAGGAGACGGTGTTCCGCGCGGTCTTCGCCCGGCTGAAGGCGCGCGGCGTGGTGAGCGAACTCGTCGACCTGCCCGAGGGCGTGCTCCAGGAGGGCGCCGGCGACGCCATCTGGGACGCCGGCCGCGGCTGGTTCTGGGCCGGCTTCGGCCCCCGCTCGAACCGCGCCTCCCTGGGCGTGATCCGCAAGACCTTCGGCCAGGAGGTCGTGGGCCTGGAGCTGGTCTCCGAGCGGTTCTACCACCTCGACACCTGCTTCTGCCCGCTGTCGGGCGGCCAAGTCCTCTACCATCCCGACGCCTTCACGCCCGCCGCCCTGGCCGAGATCCGCGCCCGCCTGGCGCCGGGCGACCGCATCGAGGCGACGGCCGAGGAAGCCGCCGCCTTCTGCGTCAACGCCGTGAACCTGGGCGAGACCCTGGTCATGGCGCGTGCCCCCGAAAGCCTGCGCGGCAAGCTGCAGGCCCACGGCTATAGCCTCGTGGAGGTCGACCTGGCGCCCTTCATCCGCTCCGGCGGCGCGGCCTACTGCATGACGCTCCGCCTCGACCGGACCAGCGCCGCCCGGCCCGCCATCCTCGCCGCCGAATAGAGGTCCCTCGCCATGAACGACATCGCCCTCACCCGCTCGCTCACCGCCGACCTGATCGCGCTGGAAGGCCTTTACGGCGCGAAGAACTACAAGCCGCTGGACGTGGTCCTGACCCGCGGCCAGGGGGTCCATGTCTGGGACGTGGATGGCAATCGCTACCTCGACTGCCTGTCCGCCTATTCGGCGGTGAACCAGGGCCACTGCCATCCGAAGATCCTAGAGGCCATGGTGGCGCAGGCGGGCCGCCTGACGCTGACCAGCCGCGCCTTCCGCAACGACCAGCTCGCGCCCTTCTACGAGGAGCTCTGCGCGCTGACCGGCAGCCACAAGGTCCTGCCGATGAACTCCGGCGCCGAGGCCGTGGAAAGCGCCATCAAGGTGGCCCGCAAGTGGGGCTACGAGGTGAAGGGCGTCCCGGCCGACCAGGCCGAGATCGTGGTCGCCGCCGACAACTTCCACGGCCGCACGGTGGCCATCGTGGGCTTCTCCACCGACCCGCAGTCCCGCGGCGGCTTCGGGCCCTTCGCGCCGGGCTTCAAAGTCGTCCCCTACGGCGACACCGAGGCCCTGGACGCCGCCATCGGGCCCAACACCGTGGCCGTGCTGCTGGAGCCGATCCAGGGCGAGGCCGGCGTGATCATCCCGCCGGCGGGCTACCTGAAGCGCGCCCGCGAGCTCTGCACCGAGCGCCGCGCCATCCTGATCCTCGACGAGATCCAGACCGGCCTCGGCCGCACCGGCAAGCTGTTGGCCGAGGAGCACGAGGGCGTCGAGGCGGACCTCACCCTGATCGGCAAGGCGCTCTCGGGCGGCTTCTATCCGGTCTCCGCCGTGCTCTCGAACTCGGAGGTGATGGACGTCCTGCACCCCGGCGAGCACGGCTCGACCTTCGGCGGCAATCCGCTGGCCTGCGCCGTGGCGCGCGCGGCGCTGAAAGTGCTGGTCGAGGAGGGCATGGTCGAGAACGCCGCCCGCGTCGGCGACCGGCTGCAGGCGGCCCTGGCCTCGATCCGCGCCGACAGCGTCAAGGACGTGCGCGGCCGCGGCCTGATGCTGGCGGTCGAGCTGCACGCCGAAGCCGGCGGCGCGCGCCGCGTCTGCGAGGCGCTGCAGGCGCGCGGCCTCCTGGCCAAGGAGACCCACGCCCACACCATCCGTATCGCCCCGCCCCTGATCCTCACCGACGACCAGTCCGACTGGATCGCCGAGCAATTCGCGGCGGTGCTGCGGTAGCCTCCTTTCCCCCGAGCGCAGCGAAGAGAGGGAGAGAGTAGGGAGAGGGCGGTGAGGACCTCTCGGGCCTTCTCGAATTCAACCGACGGCCCTCGACCGAATGCCGCCGGATCGCCGACCCCGAGCCGCCCTCTCCCTCTCGGCTTCGCCGGGGGAGAGGAAACTATTTCGCCACCGGCAAAGGCTCGCCCTTACCCTGACTGATCAGGAAGGCGCGCACGTCCTCCACGTCCTGCTTCGACAGGAACCGCGCGAAGCTGACCATGCCGTTGTGGGCGCGCACCCCCTGGATGACCACCGAGTTGAAATCGTCCGCCGTAGTGATCATCGGCGAGCGCTTCAGGTCCGGCAGCCAGGAGCCGGTGGCGTTGGTTCCATGGCAGACGCCGCAATTGTCGTTGAACACCACGTAGCCGTGAGCCTTGTCGCCGGTGGTGGTGACCTTGGTCAGGTCGATGGTGGGCTGGGCCGGCAGGACGAAATCCTTGGCCTTGGCCGTTCCGCCGATCTTGAAGACCAGCAGGCGGCCGGGCAGGCGCGGCCGGGTGGGCATGAAGGCTGGGGCTGAAATCTGGCCGCCGCCGCCCGCGCCCACCATCAGGGCGACATACTGTTCTCCGTTCAGCTCGTAAGTCATCGGCGCGGCGATCACGCCGTTGCCGGTCTGATAGGACCAGAGCTGCTTTCCGCTGGTCGCGTCGTAGGCGTAGAACTGCCCCTCGGCCGCGCCCTGAAACACCAGGCCGCCGCCGGTCGACAGGACGCCTGCGTTCCAGAAATAGGGGTGCTCGACGCTCCAGACCGCCTTCTGTTGCACCGGGTCCCAGGCGACGAGGTAGCCTTTGTAGGAGGCCGCTGTGGCCTTGGCCTGGTCCGGCGTCATCGGCCCGGCGTTGGCCAGGGTATTGATCCCCAGGTTCCAGGCGCCGGCCTTGTAGCCGAAGGTCTTGGCGCCCTGGTAGGCGAAGGGGTCCGACTGGGCTGGAATGTAGACCAGCCCCGTCTTCGGACTGAACGACATCGGATGCCAGTTGTGGGCGCCCAGCGGCCCGGGTTGCTGCAGATCGACGCTGCCGTTCTTATAGCGGGCTTCGGGGTTTTCCACCGGTCGGCCGGTGGCCAGGTCGATGCTCTTGGCCCAGGTCACGGGCACATAGTTCTTGGCCGAGAGCAGCTTCCCGTTGGTGCGGTCGAGGACATAGAAGAAGCCGTTCTTCGGCGCCTGCATCAGCACCTTCCTGACCTGGCCGTCGATCTTCAGGTCGGCCAGGATCATCGGCTGCACGGCCGAGTAGTCCCAGCTCTCGCCGGGGTTCACCTGGTAGTGCCAGGCGTATTCGCCGGTGTCGGCGTTGATCGCCACGATCGACGACAGGAAGAGGTTGTCCCCCTTGCCGCCGGAACGCTTTTCCTGATCCCAAGGCGTGCCGTTGTCGACGCCGAAGTAGATCAGATTGAGCTGCGGATCATAGACGATCGCGTCCCATACCGTGCCGCCGCCGCCCACGGTCTTCCACTGGCCGTCGGGCCAGGTGGCCATGGCCTTGTCCTTCAGCGGCTTGTCGGAGGGCTCGCCGTCCGGCGTCCCGGCGGCGTTGGGCAGGGTGTAGAAGCGCCAGAGCTTCTTTCCGGTGGCCGCGTCATAGGCGGCGAGGAAACCGCGCACACCGTATTCGGCGCCGGACTCGCCGATCAGCACCTTGTCCTTCACCACCCGGGGGGCCTGGGTGATGGTGAAGGGCTTCTTGGGATCGCCGACCTGGGCCTGCCAGACGACGTGGCCGTCCCTGGCGTCGAGCGCGATCAGGCGTGCGTCCATGGTCCCGACGTAGACGCGGCCCTTCCAGATGGCGACGCCGCGGTTGACCACGTCGCAGCAGGCGTCGAAGCCCTTGGCGCCATCGACCTTGGGGTCATAGGCCCAGAGCTGTTTCCCAGTGGCGGCGTCGAAGGCGTAGACCTTGGACCAGGCCGTCGTGGTGTAGAGCACGCCGTCGACCATCAGCGGCGTCGCCTCCTGGCCGCGATCGGTGTCGAACTGGGCGTACCAGGCCAGACCGAGCTGGCCGACGTTGCCGGTGTTGACCTTGTCGAGCGGCGAGAACCGCTGCTCGGAATAGCCCTTGCCGTAGGAGACCCACTCGGCGTTGCCGTCGGCGGCCGCGATCCGCGCCCCGTCCACATTGGCGACGGGCTTCTGGCAGGCCGCCACCGTGGCGGCCAGCGCGAACGCCAGCGCGAGCTTGATGATCCTCATGAACGCCTCTCCCAAGCGGCCGTAACCTCGGCCTTGGGAGGCACTATGCGCGGACTGAGGTCGCGGGCAAGCAGGCCGCCACGTCAACCGGCTCGCGGCGGCGACGGCGAGGAACGTTCGGCGGCTATACGCTGTCCGATGGGCTGCGGGCGGGCGCTCAGCGCTTCTTGTGCGCCGGGTTGAGGACCGAGATCACCTCCGGCGGCTTGGCCTTCGGCTGCTTCGGCTTTCGCGCTTCCTTGTTGGACTTCTTCTGACCCTTGGCCATGTCGGGCTCCTGAAATCTGGGGCTCAGCGCGTGCTGCGCTGGTCGTTGAGCACGGGCGTGGCGGGAGCCGCCGGGCCGGGCTTGCGCGAGGAGCGCGGATCGGAGAGGTCGCGCCGGGTGGGCGTGATCGTGCCTGCGTAGCGTTTCATGGCCGGTTTCCCTGGGAGAGGCGGCCGACGCCGGCGCGTGGGCCGGCCGCGCGCGTCTTTGATCCGCCATCCTACCACGCGGGGCGGCCTGAGCCGCCGTCTATTCTTCGTCAGGCGCCCAGAGCGCCGACCCGGCGGACGATCTCGTCGGCGGCGGCGTCGAGGTCGGCGGGCTCCAGCGCGCCCAGGTCCAGGACGCCCAGGCTCGGCCGCGCGTCCTTGCGGCTCGAGCGGAGATAGGCCGGGTCGTAGTGCAGGGTCATCAGCTCCAGGGCCAAGGCCTCGAAGTCGCCGGCGTCGGCGAGCCGGCCCCAGGCTTCCAGCCGCTTGCGGCCGGGCCAGGTCGGCAGGCGGCGCAGCGCGTCGTCCAGGGCCGCGCGGTCTTCCACCATGTCGCCGTAGGCGCGCACCAGGTAGCGGGCGCGGGCCTCGGGCGAGGCGCTGAGCTCCAGCCGCGGCGCGGCGGTCATGACGTCCCAGAGCGCCGGCGGGACCATGCGTTCGCCGACCTTGCTCGATTCCGCCTCGACGATCACCGGCCGCGCCGGGTCCAGGCCCTCCAGGGCGACCAGCAGCCGGGACTCGAACAGCTTCTGGCTGGGCTGCGGCTGCCCCGGAATCGCGCCGAACAGCGAACCCCGGTGCGCAGCCAGGCCCTCCAGGTCGATCACCTGCTGGCCGCGGGCCGCCAGCCGCTGCAGCACCTCGGTCTTGGCCGTGCCGGTGTAGCCGTCGAGCAGCACCAGCCGGAACGGCAGGGTCTGGTCGTAGAGCCGCGCGCTGACGTGCCGCCGCCAGGTCTTGTAGCCGCCGGCCAGCACGGCGGTTCGCCAGCCCACCTGGGCCAGGATGGTCGCCATGGCGTTCGACCGCTGGCCGCCGCGCCAGCAGTAGATCAGCGGCCGGAACGAGCCCGGCTGGTCGGCGAGCGCGGTCTGCAGATGATGGGCGACGTTGCGGGCGATGTAGGCCGCCCCGATCTTGCGGGCCAGGAAGCGGTCCTGCTGGACATAGATTGTCCCCACCTCGGCCCGCTCTTCGTTGGACAGCACCGGCAGGTTGATCGCCCCCGGCGCATGGTCCTCCGCGAACTCCGCGGGGCTGCGCGCATCGATCACCGCGTCGTAGCCGGCGAGGGTTGCGAGGTCGGCGGTCTCGAGGATCTGGATGCCGAACAGGGAAATGGCCTTCGGGTTAGGCGGCGGGCCGCATTAGAATGAAGCCTATGACAGTGATCTCGCCCGAAGCCAGCCCCGCGACCGCACCCGTGCGCCTGACCTCACTGGCCCATGGGGGCGGATGCGGCTGCAAGCTGGCGCCCGCCGTGCTGCAGGACATTCTCAAGGGCATGCCGGCGACGGCGGCCTTCTCCGACCTGATGGTCGGGACCGACACCTCCGACGACGCGGCGGTCTGGCGGCTGAACGACACCCAGGCCCTGGTGGCCACCACCGACTTCTTCATGCCGGTGGTCGACGATCCCTTCGACTTCGGGCGGATCGCGGCGACCAATGCGCTCAGCGACGTCTACGCCATGGGCGGGACGCCGATCCTGGCCCTGGCCATCGTCGGCATGCCGATCGACAAGCTGACGCCGGCGACCATCCGCGCGATCCTGGAGGGCGGCGCCAGCGTCTGCGCGGCGGCCGGCGTGCCGGTGGCCGGCGGCCACTCCATCGACAGCGTCGAGCCGATCTATGGCCTGGTCGCCCTGGGCCTGGTGCATCCGGACAAGGTGCTGACCAACCGCACGGCCAAGGTGGGCGACGTGCTGATCCTGACCAAGGCGCTCGGCGTCGGCGTGCTGAGCGCCGCCTTCAAGCAGGAACGGCTGGACGCCGCGGGTTATGCGGCCCTGATCGCCTCCACGACCCAGCTCAACGCGGTCGGGCGCGAGCTTTCCGCCGTAGAGGGGGTCCACGCGGTCACCGACGTCACCGGCTTCGGGCTGCTGGGCCACGCCCTGGAGATCTGCCGCGGATCGGGCCTCTCTGGGGAGATCGGCGCCGACCCGCCTCTGCTGGCCGGCGTCGAGGCCCTCGCCCGCGCCGGCCTGCGCACCGGCGCCTCGACCCGCAACTGGGCCAGCTACGGCGCCTCCGTCGCCCTGCCCGCCGGCCTGACGGACTGGAAGCGCGACCTGCTCACCGACCCCCAGACCAGCGGCGGCCTGCTGATCGCCGCGGCGCCAGACGCCGCCGACGCCGTCCTGGCCCTGGTCCGCGACCGCGGGTTCAGCGCCGCGGCCGTCGTCGGCCGCCTGGCGGCCGGCCCCGCCGAGGTCCGGGTGGCCTGAGCGCCGTCCCATCGCGACGCCGTGACTTGACGACAGAATTTACGGATGTAACGTCTGAGGATAATTACGGACGTAAAGCCATGACGCGGATTTCGGCGGCGGAAAGCCAGGTGATGGAGGCGGTCTGGAGCTCAGGCCCCTTGGCCGCCGACGAGATCGTGGCCGCGGTCGGCGCCCCGCAGGGCTGGGGCGAGGCCACCGTCAAGACCCTGATCAACCGCCTGCTGAAGAAGAAGGCGCTGGCCTCGGAGCGCAGCGAGGGGCGCACCCGCTACCGCCCGCTGGTCAGCCGCGCGGAATATGTCCAGGGCGAGAGCCAGGGCCTGCTCGACCGGCTGTTCGGCGGCGAGCTGGCGCCGCTGGTCGCCCACTACGCCAGGCACCGCAACCTGTCGTCCGAAGAGGTGGCGCGTCTGAAGCGTCTGATTGCGGACCTCGACAATGGCGACTGACGTCCTCGTCGCCCTCATTCACCTGAACCTCGCCGCCGCCGGCGCCGTCCTGGCCGTGCTGGCCATCCGACCGGTGGTCCGCAGGAACTTCGGGCCCGAGATGGCCTACCGCCTGTGGGTCTGCGTGCCGATCGCCGCCGCCGCCGCCCTGTTCCCGGCCGCGGCCGCCACCCGCATCGTCCCGCCGGGCGACGGCCCGCACTTCGATCCGGTCTACCAGGCCTCGCAGGGCCTGATGCACGCCCCGGCGGGCGCCTTGCTCAGCCTCTGGATGGCCGGCGCCGTCCTCGCCGGACTGGTCATCGCGATCAGTCAGCTCAGGTTCCTCGACATGGCCCGCCGCGGGCTCGCCGGCCCGGCGGTGGCGGGCGTCGTCGTGCCCCGGATCGTCATGCCCGCCGACACGGATGCGCGCTTCTCCGCCGAAGAGCGCGCCCTGATCCGCGCCCACGAGCGCACCCACATCGAGCGCGGCGATCCGCGCACCAACGGGCTGATCGCACTGGCCCAATGCCTGTTCTGGCTGAACCCGCTGATCCACCTGGCGGCGCGCGAGGCGCGTCTCGACCAGGAGCTGGCCTGCGACGCCCTGGTGCTGGCCCACCGCCCGGGCCAGAAGCGCCGCTACGCCGAGACCCTGCTGAAGACCCAGCTCGGCGCCATAGCCGCGCCCCTGGGTTGCCACTGGCTGGCCGGCCGTTCGGCCCATCCCCTTGAGCAGCGGATCGCCGCGCTTCGCCGGCCCGCGCCGGACTTCCAGCGGCAGGACATCGGCGCCTTCGTCATGGGCGGCGCCATCCTGCTGGCCGCCTACGGCGCCTGGATGGCCCAGCCGCCGGCGCCCGCCGAAGGCATGCCGCCCGACGAGGTCTTCGTCGTGCACGAAGTGCATCACATGCAGGCGATCATCGTCCCACCGGTCCACCGCCCTTAGGCGCGCGCGCTTTGCGGTCCCTCGCGCTCCTGGCCCTGCTCGGTCTCGCCGGCTGCGACCTCGGTCGCGCCACTCAGAGCGAAATCCTGGCCCGGCGGCAGGCGCTGGATCCGCCACAGCTTTGGCGGGTCGAGGTAATCGGCCGCGACGGCTCGGTCAAGGCCGCGACCTACGTCTGCGCCGACACCAATCTGCGGGAGACCTTCGCCCGCGCCCGCGCCGAGGTGAACGGCCGGCCCTGCAGGGACACCACCAGCCCGTACATGCGGCCCAACGGCTGGGCCCTGAGCTGCCAGGTGGACGGCCGGCCCTTCGGGATCAGCGCGACCACGGTCGGCGACCTGCAGCGCGACTTCCGGCTCGAGTTCGCCCTGACCGAGCTCTACCACTACCGCACGCCGGAGGACCCGAATCCGGTGACAGCCAGCCAGGTCCGCCACTTCCTGCGCATGGGCCCCTGCCCCTCCGGCTGGGGCATCGGCGACCAGGCCAGGCCCGGCCGGCCGCCCCACAGGGCCTGAGAGTCTTAAGCCGAAGACCTAATCAGCTCCTTGTCGTTCCAGCGCATTGTTCGTCATTCCCGGCCTTGTGCCGGGAACCCATAAACTCCGAGGGAGCCAGAAAGCCGCGGCGGCGCCTGGTGATCGGCTTGCAGCGACGGCGAATATGGGTTCCCGGGACAAGCCCGGGAATGACGATCAGGAAGGAAGCAGGTTCCTGATTGATTCAGTCACCAACTTAAGGCTTCAGCCCGATCGCGCGCCCCGGCGCCCCGGCGGCGTCGAAATAGGTCTCGCCGCCCGCCTCCTGGGTGTTGAGCACGGTGACGAAGCCGTTGGCGGCCGGCTCGGATCGCACCGTCACGGCGCGCGCCTCCGGCGGCGGCCCGCCGTCGGCCAGCGCCTCGCGCATCACCCGCCCCCGAAGCCCGCCGATGTCGGAGAGCTGCAGGCCCAGGATGTGGGCGAGCGTATTGGCCCAGTCGGCGTTGCTGACCGGCGCCGGGTCGACGAAGCCCGCTTTGAAATCGGGGCCGATCGCGGCCATGAAGTTGTGGGTGTCCTGGCGGCCGAAGGAGCCATGGATGCCCTGGCCCTGCTGCTGGCTGGAATCGGCGAACTCGACGCCGCACATCTCCGGGTCCTCGCAGCCGGTCGACCAGCTCTTGAACGAGATCACGATGGACGGTTGCGGCGTCCGCGCCGCGCCGATCAGGCCCACCTTGCTCATCGGCAGGGCGCCGGGAATCGGGCCCAGGGCGTCGTTGACGAAGATCGCGCCCACGTAGGTCTGGCGAGTGAGGAACTCGACCACCCGCGGCGCAAGCGCCTTGGCGTCCGGACCGGGCAGGTAGATCAGGTCCGTGCCGCCGTTGGGCGCGATGGCGATCAGCGGGTGGGCCGGATCGGGGCCGAGCAGCGACCCGTGCTTCGGATAGAAGCCCGCCTCCGGCCGGACCTCGTCGCCGGTGGCGTCGTTGAGCTTCAGCTTCAGGGCGATCGACATGTCGATGTCCAGGAACCCCTGCGGCAGGAACCCCGGCTTCACGTCCCGGTAGGCGAACTTCGCCGCCGGACTGTCCGGGCTCTGCCGCGACATGGTCGAAAAGCCGTGGTCGGCGGTGACCACGATGTCGGTGTTGTCGTCCAGGCCCAGCGCCTTCAGCGCGTCGCGCAGCTTCTGCAGGTCGTTCGAGGCGTTGCGGATCGCGGCCTTCGAGGTGGGGCCGTTGATGCCGGGGGTGAGCTCGTTGAGGCTGTCGCCCTGGCCGTGCTGGGTCCCGTCGGGATCGCGCGACCAGAAGAGCAGTACGAACGGCCGGCCCTCCGCCTTGAAGCGCGGCAGCAGCACCTTGGTCGCCACAGCGGCCATCCAGTCCTGCTGCTCGACATTGGCCACCAGAACGCCCGGCATGTTGTAGGCCCCGCCGCCGCCGTTCAGGCCACGGTCCGGCGGCAGGGTCTCGAGGCCCGCGGCCTTCATCGCCGCGGTGACCTGCGCGGCCAGCGGTATGCCGTGGCCTCCGTCGCGGCCGCCGGTGTCGTCGTCGATCTCGATCGTGCCCAGGCCGTCGCGCGAGGTCACGTCCTGGATCGCCGTCGGGCCGTGCTTGCCGATCGCCACGGTGGCGTAGCCCTTGGCGCGGGCGGCGGCCAGCAGCGTCGTCTCGGCCAGGTAGTTGCCGCCGAAGCGCGTGTTCAGGATTTTCTGCAGGTCGTCGTCTTCGAGCGCGGCCAGCGCGGATCCATAGGGCGGCGCCAGAGGCTCGCCCACGAAGATGGTGTTGCCGAAGTCGCCGGTGTCGCCCAGCAGGTGGCCGGTGGCGATGGCCGAGGCGTTGGGCGTGGTCACGGTCGGATAGAGCGAATGGCTGTTGGCGAAGTCCACGCCCTCGCTGCGCACCGCCGCGAGCGCCGGCGCCGTCTCCGGCGTCACGCTGTGCGAACGCAGGCCGTCGGCGACGAAGATGATCACGTTGCGCGGCGCGGCCTTGGCGGACGCTGAAAATAAAAGAGCCGCGGCGAGCACGCCCGCGGCGGCGAATCTGGAAAGCTGCATGACCGGCCTTATAGCGAAGGCGGCCACCTTGGCGACGGATCGTGACAGTTGGATTTCACCCCGCCGGCCGGGCGCATCCGGAGCCGCGCCGTTAACCCCTGACTCAGGTCTCCGAAACCCGGTCTTTACGCCTGCCCTGTATCAATTCGTGACAACAGGAGCCTTCGTCCACGAGGCGGCGGCCAGTCATGGTGGGTGTCTTCATATGGCCAAAACGGTCCTCGTCGTCGATGACGACCCGACGCAGCGTCGGCTGATCCAGGCGGTCCTCGAGCGCGAGGGCTTCGCCGTCGCGCATGCCGAGAACGGCGACCAGGCGATCGGCCACCTCGCCTCGGGCGCCAGCGCCGACGTGGTGCTGCTCGACCTGGTGATGCCCGGGATCTCCGGCCAGGAGACCCTGGTCGAGATGCGCGCCCGCGGCTTCCCCCAGCCGGTGATCGTGGTCACCGCCACCGGCGGCATCGACACGGTGGTGCAGGCCATGCAGGCCGGCGCCATGGACTTCTTCATCAAGCCCGCTGCGCCTGAGCGCATCCTGGTCTCGATCCGCAACGCGCTGTCCATGGGCGCGCTGAAGGGCGAGGTCGACCGGCTGAAGAAACATGCCTCCGGGCGCACCAGCTTCGGCGACCTGATCGGCGCCTCGCCGGCCATGACCATGGTCAAGCGGCTGGGCGAACGGGCCGCGAAGTCCGCCATCCCGATCCTGATCACCGGCGAAAGCGGCGTCGGCAAGGAAGTCATCGCCCGCGCGGTCCACGGCTCGTCCGACCGCGCCGGCAAGCCCTTCGTGGCGGTCAACTGCGGCGCGATCCCTGAGAACCTCGTGGAATCCATCCTGTTCGGCCACGAGAAGGGCAGCTTCACCGGCGCCACCGACAAGCACCTGGGCAAGTTCCAGGAGGCCAACGGCGGCACCCTGTTCCTCGACGAGGTCGGCGAACTGCCCCTCGACGTCCAGGTCAAGCTGCTGCGCGCCCTGCAGGAGAGCGAGATCGACCCGGTCGGCGGCAAGCGCCCGATCAAGGTCGACGTTCGCATCGTCTCGGCCACCAACCGCGACCTCAGCCTCGCCGTGAAGGAAGGCCGGTTCCGCGAGGACCTCTACTATCGCCTGAACGTCTTCCCGATCGAGGCCCCGGCGCTCCGCGAACGCAAGGAGGACGTGCCGGCCCTGGTCGACGCCTTCGTCAAGCGGTTCAACGTCGAGGAAGGCAAGTCCGTCGTGGGCGCCACACCCGAGACCATGGCCTGGCTGACCGCCTTCGACTGGCCGGGCAACGTCCGCCAGCTGGAGAACGCGGTCTACCGCGCCATCGTGCTTGCCGACGCGCCCTACCTGCAGCCGCACGACTTCCCGGCGATCAGCGGCGTCGCGCCGCCGGTCCAGGCCGCCGAGCCGATGGCGGCGAGCTTCGCCGCCCTGCCGACGGCCGTCGGCCAGATGATCCCGGACATGCCGCAGGCGGTGCCGGTGCGCATCCTCGACGAGCGCGGCCACCTGCGCACCCTGGAAGAGATCGAACGCGACCTGATCCAGCTCGCCATCGAGATCTACGCCGGCCACATGAGCGAGGTGGCCCGCCGCCTCGGCATCGGCCGCTCGACGCTCTACCGCAAGGTCCGCGAACAGGGCCTGGAGGACGTGATCAAGGGAGGCGGCGATGAAGCCATCGAAGACGCCGACGCGCAGGTCGCGTGAAGCGCCCTCCCGCGAACAGCGGCTGGCGCTCCTGATCGCCCTCGCCAAGACCGGCGAGCGCAAGGCCAAGGCCGACTGAGCGCCGGCGACGCCGCCGCTTCCCCCGCGGAAATAACGCCGTAACATTGGCGCCGACCCTTCAGGTCTCATTCCCAGGGAGGCTGCCGCCATGTGCGACGACGAAATCCATCAGTTCGAAGGCACCATTCTCGCCGCAGAGACTCCGATGTCTCGCCGAGCCTTCGGCTTGTCCGCCGCCGCGGCCGCCGGCTTGGCAGCCTCCGTATCGGCGAGCATGGCGCACGCCCAGGCCACCGTCATGGAGAAGGACGTCGACATCAAAACGGCCGACGGGATCTGCGACGCGGCGCTCTTCTATCCGCAGGGCAAGGGCAAGTGGCCGGCCGTGCTGATCTGGACCGACATCGGGGGCCTGCGTCCTGTCTTCCGCGACATGGGCCGCCGGCTCGCCGCCCAGGGCTATGTGGTGCTGGTGCCCAACCCGTTCTACCGCGGCGGCCGCGCGCCCGGCGTCACCGAAGGCCTGGACTTCGGCAAGGCCGAGGACCGGCCGAAGTTCATGAAGCTGGCGGGCGGCATCTCCGGCCCAGGCGCCGTCGAGACGGACGCGCCCGCCTTCTTCGCCTTCCTCGACGCCCAGCCGCAGACCGACAAGAAGAAGGGAGCCGGGACCCAGGGCTACTGCATGGGCGGACCGCTGGTGTACCGCACCGCCGCGGTCCTGCCCGATCGCATCAAGGGCGCCGTCACCTGCCACGGCGGCGGCCTCGTCACCCAGACGGAGGCCAGCCCGCACCTGCTGATCCCCAAGATGAAGGCAGAGGTCTATTCCGCCGTCGCCGCCAATGACGACCAGCGGGCGCCCACCGACAAGGACGTGCTGAAGAAGGCCTTCGCCGACGCTGGCAAGACCGCCCGCGTGGAGGTCTACGACGGCTGCAACCACGGCTGGTGCGTCAAGGGCAGCGCCGTCTACAACGAAGCGGGGGCCGAGCGCGCTTGGTCCGAGCTAACAGCGCTCTACAAGAAGAAGCTGGTCTAGGCTGACCGCCGCGCGCCAACGCGGCTCCCCCGTCGGGGCGCACTCGCGCCTAAGGGGAATCCCCTTGGTAACGCAACCATAAAGGTTAACGGTCCGCCGGCCGCATAAGAAATCCATAGTGCGGCCCCGCTCAGTTCTTGGGCTGCCGGGCTCGCCTATGGATCGAATTTGGGGGGTTTATGCATAGGAATTCAGTTTGTCTGGCGGCCTTGTCGGCCGTCGCTGCCCTTGGGCTGGCGTCCGGGGCCCGGGCCACCGAGCAATTCAATCAGAACCTGGCCGCTCCGGGCGTCTATTTCGGCACAGGAAATGGCGTCCTGCCGCAGGAATTCACCACCAACACCGCGGACGGCGTAGAACTCGGCCTTCGATCCAAGATCAGCGGAATCCATCCGCAGATCGTCCCGACCGAAGACACCTATTTCATCCCGCTCGGCGCTACGTTCAATTTCGACTACTCGTTCAATCCGGACATCAACGGATCGGAGATTTCGCTCGCAGGCGTGACGGCCTTGATCACGATCACGGATCAGATGACCGGCGGCGTCGCGACCTTCGATCCTTCCCCCGCGACCATTACCGACGACTGCACCAGCGCGGTGACCGCGCATTGCACCGGCGGCCCGGCGGGCGGCTACCAGAACAGCGAGAAGATCAGCTTCGGTTTCCTCTTTCCGACCTACAATGCGAACGTCAACGACACCTTCCACATCACCTACACCGTCAGCGGCCTGACCAGCGGGCCCCTGTCTGTGGACAACATCGTGCAGGTGGGTTCGGGGGCGCCCGAGCCCGCGAGTTGGGCTCTGATGATCGTCGGCTTTGTCGGCATCGGCGCCGGCCTGCGCCGCTCGCGCAAGACCGCGGCGCCCGCCACGGCCTGATCGCACGCGACACGGCTCCAGGAGGAGGCCGCCGTGAGGCGGCCTCCTTTCGTTTGGCCTCAGGGCTGCAGGCGATAGCGCGCCAGGGCTTCGTAGTGCGGGCGGGCCGCCTCGGCGATCCGCCTGAGCCCGTCGTCGAGGGGTGCGCCCGGCGGGCGCTCCGGCGCGGCGAAGCCGGTGGAGCGCTCCACCGCGGCGTACCAGGCCGGAGCCCAGACGCCGTCGCTCGCCCGGCGGCCCGCGGGCCAGCTCAGCATCTCCTCGGCGAACGGAACGCCCAGGGCCGCGCAGAGCGCGCTCAAGGCGCCGCGCGGATCGGCCAGCACGTCGGCGCCCTCGACCACCGGCGGAGCCCTGCCGAGCCGGTCGGCCTCACGGTCGAACAGCTCGCGCTGGCGCACCACGCCGATGTCGGCCAGCGTCACCTCGGCGCGCGCCTTCACATAGGACGCCAGCACCGCCGCCGGATCGCGGATCAGGAAGGCGTTCCGGCACGCCGCCGTCCAGTCCAGGCCGAAGCCCGGCAGCATGTGGTGGGTCATGTGCTTCTGGTAGAAGACCGGCGCGGGATCGTCCCCGGCCAGCCCGTCGGCCACCACCTGCCAGTCCTGCGGCTGCGAGGCCAGGACCTCGGCGCGCATCGGGTGCTCGAGTCCCGTCTCGGCGAGGTAGGCCGCGTAGAACGGCTCGTCGACCACAACGCAGTCCGGCCGGTTCTCGAAGCTGCGCATCATCGCCGTGGAGATGTTCCGCGGCCCCGACCACATGGCGATCCGCACCGTGGTCATGCGCCCGCGTCGGCGTCCTTCAGCGCCTCGTAGAGTCCGCGAAGCCGCGCGGTCACCGGCCCCGGCAGGGCGGCCGTCAGCCCATGGCCGTCCACCTCGCGCACCGGGGTCAGGCCGCCGAAGGTGCCGGTGACGAAGGCCTCGTCGGCCCCGTGCAGGTCGGCGAGGGGAAAATGCCCCTGGTCCAGGGGAATCCCGTTCGCCTTGCAGAGCGCGATCACATTGGCCCGCGTCACCCCGTTGAAGCAGAACTGGCCCGAGGACGTCCGCACGCGGCCGTCCCTGACCCAGAACAGGTTCGTCGCGTTGCAGCTCGACACGTGGCCGCCGGGGTCCAGCATCACCGCCTCGTCCGCTCCGGCCTTGATCGCCTCCAGGAGGGCGGTGATCAGGTTCAGCCGGCTGTGCGAATTCAGCCGCATGTCGAACATCTCGGCCGGCGAACAGACCACCTGCGACGTGGCCAGCGACAGGCCGCGGGTGGCGATCTGAGCGGCCGGCTCCTTGTACTCGGCGGTGATCACCACGGTGGGCTTGCCCAGCCAGTTGCGCGGGTCCTGGTTGGCGGCGGCCTTCTCGCCCCGCGTCACCATCAGCCGCAGGTGCGCCCCGTGCGTCATGCGGTTGGCGTCGAGCGCCTTGCGGATTTCCGCGATCAGCGCCTCCCGGCCAAGGCCGATGTCGAGCCCGATCTTCTCCAGGCCCCAATAGAGCCGATCGAGGTGCGTCTCGAGGAACAGCAACCGCCCCTTGTGCAGCCGCAATCCCTCCCAGACGCCGTCGCCCAGCACGAAGCCGGCGTCGAAGATCGACACCTTCGCCTCGGCCCGCGGGACGAGCGCGCCGTTGACGTAGATCAGCAGGTCCGCATTGCGCGGGTCGGCCGCGAAGTCCTGGCTTCCGGGCATGGTCAACTTCTAGGCGGCGCGAAGCGCTGCTGTCATCCTGCAACGCGCGCGAGGTCGATCCTCGGCGAAGAATGACCACCAAGAACACCAAGTACGCCAAGAAGCCGCGCTTGGCCGCCTCTCGGCGCTTGCAAGATTTGGCTCCCTTGGCGCCCTTGGCGTTCTTGGTGGTTAAGATAACGACGCCTCCGCTTGCGCGGAGAAAGGGAGCAGATCCATGAGCAGCGGCATCGGCGGATCGACGGCGGAAGCCGAACTGGCGGCGCTCGGCCCCTGGCCCAGCCCCGCGCCCGCCATCACCGCCGCCGAGCGCGCCAAGCGCCTCGCCCGCGCGCAGACGCTGATGGCCGAGGTCGGGGCCGAAGCCCTGATCGTCGGGGCCGGGCCTTCGCTGCGCTATTTCGCCGGGGTCGGCTGGAACCCCACCGAGCGGCTGGTGGCGATGATCCTGCCGCGCGAAGGCGCGCCGAGCATGATCTGCCCCCGCTTCGAACTCGGCTCCCTGGAAGCCTCCCTCGGCATCGAGGCCCAGATCGTGCTTTGGGAAGAGCACGAGAGCCCCTACGCGCTCGTCGCCCGGGTCCTCGCCGAGCTGGGGGCGGCGACCCTGGCTATCGACCCGGCCCTGCCGTTCTTCGCCTTCGACGGCCTGCGCCTGGCCGCGCCGGACGTCCGGACCCTCAACGGGGCGCCCGTTGTCGACGGCTGCCGGATGATCAAGTCGCCGGCAGAGCTGGCCCTGATGGGCCAGGCCAAGGCCATGACGCTGGAGGTCCATCGCCGCGCCGCGCGCATCCTTGCGGCCGGGATCACCACCACCGCCGTGCGCCGCTTCATCGACCAGGCGCATCGCGCGCTCGGCGCCGATGACGGCTCGTCCTTCTGCGCGGTGCAGTTCGGCCACGCATCCGCCTATCCGCACGGCCTGCCCGGCGAGCAGCAGCTCAAGGATGGCGACATCGTCCTTATCGACACCGGCTGCCGGGTGCAGGGCTACAACTCCGACATCACCCGCACCTACGTCTTCGGGACGCCGTCGCCCAAGCAGCGCCGCGTCTG
Organism: Phenylobacterium sp.; assembly: GCF_035569475.1. Classification (GTDB taxonomy): domain Bacteria; phylum Pseudomonadota; class Alphaproteobacteria; order Caulobacterales; family Caulobacteraceae; genus Phenylobacterium. The sequence continues at coordinate 7,830 of NZ_DATMNA010000037.1, read as the reverse complement.
GGCGGTGGAGAAGAAGGCCCAGGCCGCCGCCTTCGCCGCGGTCAGACCCGGCGTGCCCTGCGAGGCGATCGACGCCGTCGCGCGCCAGGTGCTGGAGGCGGCCGGCTTCGGCCCCGGCTACGAACTCCCCGGCCTGCCGCACCGCACCGGCCATGGCATCGGGCTATCGATTCACGAGGCGCCCTATCTGGTGCGCGGCGACAAGACCCCGCTCGCGCCCGGCATGTGCTTTTCCAACGAGCCGATGATCGTGATCCCGGAGACCTTCGGGGTGCGCCTGGAAGACCACTTCTACGTCACGCCCGACGGCGCGGCCTGGTTCACCGAGCCGCAGCCCAGCCTGGACGAGCCGTTCAACGAGAGGAACTAAAAAGGAAAACCACGAACCCACACAAACACCAGGAACGCGCCAAGGAAGCTCGACGGCCGCAGGCCGGTCTTGAAGCCTCAGAGCCAGAAAGGCCTGGCTAGCGGCGCGTCAACCGGCGGAGCGGGTTCGTGGTGTTTGTGTGGGCTCGTGGTTGAATCCTGCAGGCCGCATGCGCGGCGATCACCAACTTAAGCCGCGGCCCAGGCGCGGGGGTCGAGCGCGTCGGGATCGTCCAGCGCCATCTCGTCCCAGTCGAGGTCCGGCGGCGGGCTCATGGCGGCGGCGGCCACGGCAGACATCTCCGCGGCCGAGGCCACGCCCACCAGGACGGCGGAGGCTTCCGGCCGCGACAGGGCAAAGCCCAGGGCGGCCTGCAGGGGATCGGAGCGGCCCTCGGCGATCAGCCGGCGCGCGCGGCTGATCCGCCCCGCGGCGGCCTTCAGGTGGTTGGGCGCCCGGTCCGGCGGCAGGAACAGCAGGCCGTTCAGGAAGATCGAACGCAGGTGCACCTCGATCCCCATGCCCGCCAGTTGGCCGAGCGTGCCGTCGATCAGCAGGCGCTGGTCGAGCAGCGAGGCCGGCGCCTGGACCACGTCCGGCTTGAAGCGCTTGGCGAAGCCCACCGGATCGTCCGAGGCGTAGACCGAGACGCCGATCTTCTTGGTCAGGCCCTGGTCCTTGAGCCTGCGCAACCGGTCCCAGAGTTCCGGGCCGTGGGCGCTGAACAGGTCGGTGGCGCTGGGCGCCAGGATCGCGTCGACCGAGGCGACGCCCAGGCGGGCCAGTTGCGCGCGCACCTCGGCCTCCACCAGATCGGCGCCGCGGTCGGGGCGCACGGTGGTGACGGTCAGGCGAAAGGGTTGCGGCTTGGGCAGGATCTGGCCGAGCGTCATCTCGGCGGAACTGGGATGGCGGCCGACCTCGAGCACGCCCAGGCCCGAGCGCGCGGCGATCGCCAGGATCTCGCGCGCCTCCGCATCGCGCGGCCGGCCGCGGGCGCCGGCCTGCTGGTCGAGGCCGAACTGGCCCGAGCCAAGGCCCAGCTTGTTGATCGGAGAGCTCATGTGTGAGGACGACTCAGGCACTTCCAATGAGCAGGCATGTTGGGCCTATGATGCCTAAGAAGCCGTATCCAGGACCTTTCCAGGGGGTAAATATTGTCAGTGCGTGAGCCCCTCCCCGAATGGCCGCTGTTCGGCATGACCGACGATGTCCGGCCGACGCTGGCGCAGGTGCGCGAGGCGGGCCTGGCCTGCACCCTGGCCACCCTGACCGCGGTGGAGGGCGGCGGCCCGCGGCCCGTCGGGACCCAGATGGTCTTCGCCCCGGGCTTCGTGTCCGGCTACTTTTCCGGCGGCTGCGTGGAAAGCGACGTGGCCGACCACGCCTATGAATGCCTCGCCGACGGAAGCCCGCGCACCCTCGTCTATGGCGAGGGCAGCCCGTGGCCGGACATCCAGCTCCTCTGCGGCGCCAGGATCGAGATTTTCCTGGAGCGCGTGGCGCCCGACGACAACGCCCTGGGCGAACTGCTCGCCGCCTGGCGGGACCGCCGCCCGGTGGTCTGGGTCAGCGACGGGGCGGCGCGCGAGTGTGGCCCCGACATCTCGCCCTGGCCGGAAGCTCAGGTGGTGCGCCATCACGAGCCGACCCCGCGGCTGATCGTGGTGGGCGGCGACCCGACCGCGCTCGCCATCGCCCAGCTCGGCGCCCAGTCGGAGCTGGAGACCACCCTCGTCCGCCCCAAGGGCCCGCCCGGCGGCCCGCCGATCCCCGGAATCGGCTACAGCCGCGCCGAGCCCGCGCAGGCCTTCGCCGCCATCGGCGTCGATCCCTGGACCGCCATCGCCATCGCCACCCACGACCTGGAGACCGACCGCGCGGCCCTCCGCGCCGCCCTGCCTTCGCCGGCCGGCTACGTGGGGCTCCTGGGCGCACGGCGGCGGATCGCCGACCGGCTCGCGCCGCTGCGGGCCGAGGGCGCGCCGGAAAGCGCCTTCGCCAAGCTGCACGCCCCCATCGGCCTCGACATCGGCGGCAAGGCGCCCTGGGAGGTGGCCGTCTCGGTGATCGGCGAGATCATGGCGCTCCGCTATGCGCGCGACAGCGGCAACACCTCGACGACCGTCCCGGCCTCGGCCGCCTGAGCGCCCGGCATCCGTCGCATGAGGGCGTCGGACGCGGCGAAGACGCTGATCAGAGAGGAGTCCTGGTCGCGATAGGGCCGCACGCTGACCCCGCCGTCAGCATAGGTGAGCTTCGCCCGCATCCAGTGCTCGCGCGAGCCGTTGGCCGGCAGGGCCTCGGCCAGGCGCGCAGGCATGGTCGCCGGCGCGGTCGGCGCGCCCTGGTAGGCGCTGAGGATGGGCTTCAGGAACATCTCGGCGCAGACGAAGGCCGAGGCCGGATTGCCGGGCAGGCCCAGCAGCCGCCGGCCGTCGCCCAGCACCCCGAAGAAGGTGGGCTTGCCCGGCCGCACATTGACGCTCTCTACCCGCAGCGAAAGCCCGAGCACAACGGCGGCCGCCCGCACCAGGTCGTGATCGCCCACCGAGGCGCCGCCCACGGTCACGATCAGCTCGGCGTCCGCGTCCCGCAGCGCCGCGATCACCGCGTCCAGCTCGTCGCGCACCGGCCGGGCGCGAACCGCCGTCCCCCCCCAGCTCTCGACCATCTCCGCCAGGGCGGGCGAGCCGCTGTCGTAGATCTGGAACGGCCCGGGCGTCGCCGGCGCCTGGACGATCTCCTCGCCGGTCGACAGCAGCGCCACCCGCGCCCGGCCACCGACCGAAACCTCGGCCCGCCCCGCCGAGGCCGCCAGCGACAGCCGCCAGGGGTCGATCCGGGTCCCGCGCGTCAGCAGGACCGCGCCGGCCTTGAAGTCACCTGCCGCCGGCCGGACGGAACGGCCCGCGGCGATCGCGGGAACCAGCACCGTCTCGCCCTCCCGCGTCGCATCCTCCTGGATGACGATGGCGTCGCAGCCGGCGGGCACGGCCGCACCGGTGAAGATCCGCACAGCCTCGCCCGCGCCGACCCGGCCCTCGAAGCCGTGCCCCGCCGCGCTCTCGCCGACGATCTTCAGGCTTCCGGGGCAATCCGCCGAGCGCACCGCCCAGCCGTCCATCGCCGAGGCCGCGAACGGCGGCTGGTCGCGCACCGCGGCCACGTCCTCCGCCAGCACGCGGCCGATCGACCGGGCCAGCGGGACCGTCTCGGCCGGCAGGGCGGCGATCTCGGCCAGGATGCGGGCGCGGGCGTCATCGACGGCGAGGAGTTTCATCAAATTGCTCCGCGGGATGAGCGCGACTAGGGGATGGTCCAGTCGCCAGACTTCCCGCCGGTCTTGGAGACCAGCCGCACGGCCTCGATGACCATGTCCTTCTGGGCGGCCTTCAGCATGTCGTAGAGGGTCAGGCAGGCGACCGCCACGGCGGTCAGGGCTTCCATCTCCACGCCGGTCGGCCCGGTGGTCTTGGCCCGAGCGGTCACCGCGAGCCCGCCGTCGGCCGGCTCCACGCGGACCTCGACCTTGGACAGGGCCAGCGGATGGCACATCGGAATCAGGGAAGACGTCTGCTTGGCGGCCATGACGCCGGCGATCTCGGCGACCGCGCGCACGTCGCCCTTGGCCCCTTCGCCGGAGACGGCCAGCGCCAGGGTCGCCGGGCTCATCCGCAGGAAGCCCTGCGCCACCGCCTCGCGTGCGGTGGACGCCTTGTCGGAGACGTCGACCATCCGGGCGCGGCCGTCGGCGCCGATGTGGCTGAGCTTGCTCACGCCCCCGACCGGCTCATTGCTCGAGCAGCCGCGGCATCAGCTCGACCATGTTGCAAGGGCCGTGGCGGCTGTCGAGCTGGGCGGAGATCACCTTGTCCCAGCCGTCCTTCACCGCTCCGTTGGAGCCCGGCAGGCAGAAGACGAAGACGCCCTTGACGATGCCCGCGGTGGCGCGGCTCTGCAGGGTCGAAAGCCCTACCGACTGGTAGCTCACCATGTGGAAGACCACCGAAAAGCCGTCCAGCTTCTTGTCGAACAGCGGCTCGACCGCCTCGGGCGTCACGTCGCGCCCGGTGATGCCGGTGCCGCCGGTGGTGACGATGGCGTCGATGAAGCCGGAGGCCGCCCAGGCCTCGATCTTCTCGCGGATCGCCGGGATGCTGTCGCGCACGATGGCCCGGTCGGCCAGTTCGTGGCCCGCGCCCGTGATCCGCTCGGCCAGCACGTGGCCCGAGGTGTCGCTCTCCTCGTCGCGGGTGTCGGAGATGGTCAGGACGGCGATCCGCACGGGCTTGAGGGCCAGCTTCTCGTCGATACGTCCGCCGGGGGTCAGCGCGTTCATCTGGAGGTCTCCTTCTCCCACCGCTTGAGGTCGGCGTGGTCCTGGGCCCGCGGCTCGACCCAGCGGGCGCCGTCGGGGCCGTGTTCCTTCTTCCAGAAGGGCGCCTTGGACTTCAAGTAGTCCATCAGGAAGTCGCAGGCCTCGAAGGCCGCCCTGCGGTGGCGCGCGGCGGTGGCCACGAAGACCACCGGCTCGCCGGGTGCGATCTTGCCCACCCGGTGCAGGATGGCGAAGTCGTCGAGGGCGAAGCGCGCCTTGGCCCCGTCGGCGATCTTGCCGATCTCGGCCTCGGTGAAGCCGGGATAGGCCTCCAGCTCCAGGGCCACGGTCGCGCCGGCTTCGGCCCGGGCGATGCCGGTGAAGCTCGCCACCGCGCCCACTTCGGAGCGTCCGCGGCAGAATTCGGTGAGCAGGGCGCCCGGATCGAAGGGGTCGAACGTCAGCCGGATCATGCGGCCCGCCCCTAGCCGCCGCTCATCGGCGGCAGGAAGGCGACCTCGGTGACGGCGTTCAGCGGCGCGTCGCCGCGCACGATCACCTGGTCGAGGGCCACCTGGACGCCGGGCCCGGCCAGCGCCTCGCCGAGGCCCGCGTCCTCGTCCGCCAGCCGCGCCTTCAGCGCCGAGAGAAAGGGGCTTTCCACCTCCCGCTCGCGCCAGCCGGCCAGGTCGCTGAGCCGCCCGAACAGCAGCACCCGGGCCACGGCTCAGCCTCCGGTCGTCGACATGTGCCGCGCCACCGCTGGGGGCGAAGCTCTGGCAATGTGAAAATCGTGGCCCTTGGGCTTGGCGTCGACGGCGTTGCGGATCGCCTCGATGAGGCCCGCGTCGTCGGCCCCGTCGCGGATCACGGCGCGCAGGTCGGCGGCGTCCTCCTGGCCAAGGCAGGTGTGCAGGGTGCCGGTGCAGGTCAGCCGCACGCGGTTGCAGGCCTCGCAGAAATTGTGGCTGAGCGGGGTGATGAAGCCCAGTCGCCCACCAGTCTCGGCCACCTCGACATAGCGCGCCGGGCCTCCCGTCGTGACCGCCAGGTCCGTCAGGGTCCAGAAGCTTTCCAGCTCGGCCCGGAGCGCCGTCAGCGACAGGTACTGGTCGGTCCGGTCCGCCTCGACCTCGCCAAGGGGCATGGTCTCGATCAGCGTCATGTCCGCGCCGCGGGCGTGCGCCCAGCGGATCAGGTCGGGCAGCTCGGCGGCGTTGTCGTCCTTCAGCGCCACGGCGTTGATCTTCACCTTCAAGCCCGCGGCCTGGGCCGCGTCGATCCCGGCGATCACCTTTCCCAGGTCCCCGCCGCGGGTCAGGGTGCGGAAGAGGTCGGGCTTCAGCGTGTCCAGCGAGACGTTGACCCGCTTGACCCCCGCGTCGACGAGGCCCCGGGCGAACTGCGCGAGCTGGGTGCCGTTGGTGGTCAGGGTGATCTCGTCCAGGGCCCCGGACCTCAGATGCCGCCCCAGGTTCTGGAACAGCTCCATGACGCCCTTGCGCACCAGCGGCTCGCCGCCGGTGATCCGCAGCTTGCGGGTCCCCAGGCCCACGAAGGCGCTGGCGATCCGGTCGAGCTCCTCCAGCGTCAGCACCTGCGCCTTCGGCAGGAAGGTCATGTGCTCGCTCATGCAATAGACGCAGCGCAAGTCGCAGCGGTCGGTGACCGAGACGCGCAGATAGGTCACCGTGCGGCCGAGGCTGTCGGTCAAACCACGCGAGCCTTGCGGCGAAGAGGCGTCGTAGGGCGTCATGCAGCCGCTAACATAGAGGGGAACAGGCCTTGGCGACAGGGGAAGCCTCTGAGGAAACCTTAGAAGCCGTGGTGCTGGCCGCCGGCTCCGGCTCGCGGTTCGGCGGCGGAAAGCTGCTGGCGTCGTGGGGCGCGGGCCTGCTGCTGGAGGGCGCTCTGGCCGCCGCCTTCGCCGCGCCGGTGCGCAGCGTCACCGTGGTGATCGGGGCGGACGCCGAGGCGGTGGCCGCCGCGGCGCGGTCCTTCGACCCCCGCGTGCTGGTCGTGCACGCCCCCGACCACGCCGAGGGCATGGGCGCGTCCCTGCGCGCCGGCATCGCCAGCCTGCCGCCCGACGCCGCCGGCGCTTTCGTCTTCCTGGGCGACATGCCGCGCGTGCCGACGGCGATCCTGCGCCGGATGGCCGAGGCCCTGGCTGGAGGCGCCGCGGCCGCCGCTCCGGTGTTCGAAGGCCGCCGGGGCAATCCCGTGCTGCTCAGCCGCGCCCTCTTCCCCGACCTTCTCGCCCTGACCGGCGACGCCGGCGCGCGCGGCGTATTGCAGGCCCTGGGCGGCCGCCTGGCCCTCGTCGAAAGCCCTGATGACGGGGTGCTGTTCGACGTGGATCGGCCAGGTGACCTCAATCGCTAGCCTGCCAAACACCGCCATCCTCCGGTCAGCCGCAGGCCGATCCGGGGGATGACGAACGGTGGGAGCGAGTCACGCCGGGGCGTGCGCGCCCAGCGCCAGGTCGTCGGCGTGCACCAGGGGTCCGGAAGTGTAGCCCAGGGTCGCTTCGATCGCCTCGCTCTTCAGGCCGCAGATCCTCGCCGCGTCGTCGGCCTCGTAGCGGACGAGGCCGCGGGCGATCTCATGGCCGGCCTCGTCGCGGATCACCACGGCGTCGCCCTTGTCGAAGCGACCCTCGGTGCGGCGTACGCCCGCCGCCAGCAGGCTCTTGCCCCGCCGCACGGCCTGGGCCGCGCCCTCGTCCACCACCAGGGTCCCGGCCGGCGCCAGGGAGCCCGCGATCCAGGCCTTGTAGGCCGCCGCGGGCGTGGTCGAGGGCTCGATCACCGTGGCCCGCTCGCCGTCCTCCACCGCCTGCAGCGGCGAGGGGCGGTGGCCCAGGGTGATCACCGTGGCGCAGCCCGCCGCGCTGGCGATCCGGGCGGCGGCCAGCTTGGTGGTCATGCCGCCGGTGCCGACGCCCGCGCCGGCGTTGGCGCCGCCCGCCATGGCCTCGATCTGCGGGGTCAGGCGCGTCACGCGGGGCAGATGCTCCGCCGACGGATCGATGCGCGGATCGGCGGTGTAGAGCCCGTCCACGTCGGAGAGCAGCACCAGCAGGTCGGCGCCGATCATCTGGGCCACCCGGGCGGCCAGGCGGTCGTTGTCGCCGTAG
>NZ_DATMNA010000036.1:0-56761 GCF_035569475.1 Phenylobacterium sp. | reverse complement strand
AGAACAAGGAGACCCTGTTCAGCACCCTGTTCGCCGCACGCCTCGACGGCATGACCAGCCGCTCCGCCGCCGCCGCCGAGGCCGACCCGTCGCCCGCCAACGTCCTGCCGATCGTCGCCGAGGACTCCATCCGCTTCGTGCTGGCGATCGCGCCGCTGACCCGCGCGATGGATGTGGGCGACTCCGCCGAAAAGGCCGCCCGGCTGGTGGGCAAGGCCATCGCCGAAGAGCGGAAGCGATTCGCCAACTACATCCTGCGCTGCCGCGACCAGGGCTACATCGCCTTCGACGACGATCCGCTGGAGATCGTCTCCCTGTTCGTCGCCATGGCGCAGGGGGAATGGAGCCTGCGGTTGGGCGCCGGCATGCTGGACGCGGTCACCGACCGGATGATCGAGGATCACGCCCGCCGGGTGACGCGCATCTTCCTCAAGGGGCTTGCGCCCTGAGCCGCAATCCTGCGCAAACTGCGCTTGAACGTTTTCCGAGGCGCCCGCCACGGGCGCCAGCCACAAGAGGCCCTTCCATGCGTCTGTTGATGACCACCTGCGCCCTGGCGATCGGCCTGGCCGCCTCCGCCGCCCTGGCCCAGCCGCCGGCTGCGGGCCCCTACAAGCTGCTCAAGACCGTCAAGGTCGGCGGCGACGGCGGGTTCGACTACGTCTACGCCGATGCGGCCGGGCGGAAGCTCTACGTGCCGCGCTCGGGGCCCGGCGCGCGGGTGTCGGTGTTCGACCTGGACACCCTGGCCCCGGCCGGCGAGGTGGCCGGCGTCAGCGGCCACGGCGTGGCGGTCGACCCCAAGTCGGGCCACGCCTTCGCCAGCTCCAAGCCGGTGGCCATGTGGGACGCCAAGTCGACGGGTCCCGCCAAGACCGTCGAGGTGCAGGGCTTCCCGGACGGCATCCTGGGCGATCCGGCCTCGGGCCGGATCTATGTGCTCAGCCACGCCGCGCCGAACGTCACGGTGCTCAACGCCGCCGACGGGTCGCTGGCCGGGACCGTCGACGTGGGCGGCGCCCCGGAGCAGTCGGTGGTCGACGGCAAGGGCCACCTCTTCGTCGACCTCGAGGACAAGGACGCGATCGCCGTCGTCGACACCAAGACCCTGACCAAGTCCGGCGCCTACAGCCTCGAGGGCAAGTGCGGCACGCCCGCGGGCCTCGCGTTCGACGCCAAGACCCACGTGCTGTTCGTCGCCTGCCGCAATCCGGCGGTGATGGCCATGCTGGATTCCGAGACCGGCAAGATCCTCTCGGTCCTGCCGATCGGCGCCGGGACCGACGGCGCGGCCTTCAATCCCGCCACCAAGGAGGCCTTCAGCTCCCAGGGCGACGGCACCCTGACCGTCATCAAGGAGCTCAGCCCGACCAGCTTCACGGTGGAGCAGACCGTCCAGACCGTGCCGGGCGCCAAGACCCTGACCCTCGACGCCAAGACCGGCCACGTGCTGCTGATCGCCGCCGAATACGGCCCGCCCCCGCCCGCCCCGGCGCCGGCCCCTGGCGCTCCGCCCGCCCGGCCCCGCCGCGGCCCGATGCTGCCGGGCTCCTTCTCGATCCTGGTGGTGGGCAAGTAGCACCGACGCCGGCGAGAGGCCGATAGGCGATCTCGCGCTCCACAGGGGCCCGGCCTCTCCGGACGGGCCCCGTAGCTTGCGGCCGTTAACCCGCCAGCCGTGATGGCTTTTTGGTCACAGCTCAGGGCTGTGTTGCGTTTCGACGCCTCCGCGCATGACCGTTTTGTGTCACGCGAGTAAAGGTCCCCCCAAGCGTCGCCACAGATTCGGCCGCGTTCCGAAAAGGGGGATTTTCCAGTGTCCGCAAACTGCTCGCGCCGCACGGCGCTCGTCACCAGCTCGGCCGTGGCCGCCGCACTCCTGGCCGGGGCCTGCGCCACGCCGGTCTTCGCCGCCGATGCGGCTCCGTCCGCCACGGCGCTGAGCGAGATCATCGTCACCGCCCAGAAGCGCGCCGAGAACATCAACGACGTGCCTGAGTCGCTCACCGCGATCGGCGGCGAGAAGCTGGACGTGATCCGCTCCTCCGGCGGCGACATCCGCGTGCTGTCCGCGCGCGTGCCCAGCCTGCTCCTGGAATCCAGCTTCGGCCGGACCTTCCCGCGGCCCTATATCCGCGGCCTCGGCAACACCGACTTCGACCTCAACGCCTCCCAGCCGGTGTCCTTCGTCTATGACGACGTGGTCCTGGAAAACCCGATCCTGAAGGGCGTGCCGCTGTTCGACATCGACCAGGTCGAGGTCCTGCGCGGACCCCAGGGCACGCTGTTCGGCCGCAACACCCCGGCCGGCGTCCTGAAGTTCGATTCCGTGAAGCCCAGCCAGACCTTCGGCGGCTACGGCCAGGCCTCGGTGGCCACCTATGGCACCGTCAACCTGGAGGGCGCGGTCGGCGGCCCGATCATCGCCGACACCCTCTCGGGCCGTTTCTCGGCGCTCTACCAGCACCGCGACCCCTGGATCGACAACACCTTCACCCACGAAAAGAACGCCACCGGCGGCTATGACGAATACGCGCTGCGCGGCCAGCTCCTGTTCACCCCGACGCCGGAGTTCAACGCGCTCGCCAACCTCCACTATTTCCACCTGGACGGTACGCCGCAGATCTTCCGCGCCAACATCATCACCCCCGGGACCAACGACCTGGTCCCGGGCTTCGACCCCGAGAAGATCGCCCAGGACGCCCAGAAACGCTCCTTCCAGAAGGTCAAGGAAGCCGGCGGCAGCCTGAAGATGAACTACGACTTCGGCGGCCCGGTGCTGACCTCGATCACCGCCTACGAGCACGTCACCACCCTGTCGCACGGCGACATCGACGGCGGCTTCGGCGCCGCCTTCGCCCCGCCCTCCGGGCCGGGCTTCATCCCCTTCCCGTCGGAAAGCGCCGACGGCCTGCCCTATCACGCCCAGTGGTCGGAGGAAGTCCGCCTGGCCGGCAAGCGCGACGCGCTCAGCTACACGGTCGGCGCCTTCTACTTCTTCGAGGACGTGAAGATCGACAGCTTCGACTACAACACCCTGGCGGGCGGGGCCCTGGACGGCTTCGCCATCCAGCACCAGAAGACCACCTCCTGGGCGCTGTTCGGCAACGCCGACTACAAGCTGACCCCGCGGTGGACGGTCGGCGGCGGCCTTCGCTACTCCAACGACCAGAAGGACTTCCTCGCCCAGCGCTTCATCTCGCCGATCGGCGGCGGCGCGACGCCGGTCCTGCGGGCCAACCCGACCAGCGACGACGTCTCGTTCAACGTCAACACCACCTTCGCCCTGGACGACAACACCAACCTCTACGCCCGCGCGGCCAAGGGCTATCGCGCGCCCTCGATCCAGGGCCGCCTGCTGTTCGGCGACACCATCTCCGTCGCCCGCAAGGAGACGCTGATGTCCTACGAGGGCGGCTTCAAGTCGAACCTCTTCGACCATCGCGCCCGCATCGACGCCGACGTCTTCTACTACAAGGTCGACAACCTGCAGCTCACCGCGGTGGGCGGCGGCGCCAACTTCAACCGGCTGATCAACGCCGCCCACGCCGAGGGCTACGGCTTCGAGTTCGACGGCGAGGCCGAGCCGATCGAGCGGCTGATCTTCACCGCGGGCCTGTCCTACAACCACACGAGGATCGACGACCCGAACCTGACCACCCAGCCCTGCGGCGACGGCTGCACGGTGCTGGACCCCGCCGGCGCCATACCGGGCACCGTCAACATCAACGGCAACAACCTGCCCAACGCCCCGCGCTGGATCGGCAATGTGACGGCCACCTACTCGATCCCCTATGGCGACGGCGAGTTCTTCGCCTTCACCGACTGGGCCTACCGCTCCTCGGTCAGCTTCTTCCTCTATCAATCCAAGGAGTTCACCGGCCAGTACATGCTGGAAGGCGGAGTGCGCCTTGGCTACCGCGCCGCCGGCGACAAGTGGGAAGCCGCCTTCTTCGGCCGCAACATCACCAACCGCATCCAGCTCGAAGGCGGCATCGACTTCAACAACCTGACCGGCTTCGTGAACGACCCGCGCACCTTCGGCGTCGAGGTGAAGACCAAGTTCTAGTCCGGGACTTCCCGGCCGGCCTCGGACCCCGGGGCCGGCCCATGGTCTCGCTCCCGATCGTCGAGAAGGGACGCCGTTCTAACGCCAGGCGCGGCCCAGCCATGAACCGATCCTGACAGGCCGGTTCCGAACGCCGTCATGCGCGGCCCTCCAACTTGTTGCGCGGCTGAAACAAGCCGAACGGCAATCGGAGGACTTATCGATGTTGAAGACAGCAGGACTTGTGGCCCTTGGCCTCGTGGCGCTGGCCGCGCCGGGAGTCGCCGGCGCCCAGCAGGGCTACGCGCCCGTCGCCGGCCAGGTCTATATGGCCCAGTACGACGGCCAGCCTCGCGGCGACTGGTACCGCCGCTGGCGCTTCGCCGGCTATCCGGAATTTCGCGGGATCGAGGATCACATCCGCCGGGAGATCCAGGACGGGGTCCGTCAGGACCTCATCGAGCGGGACGACGCGCGGGACCTCATGGGCCAATTGCGGGACATCCAGACCTCGGAAGCGCGCGAATACCAGGTCCACGGCTGGAACCTGCCCGGCGATGACCGCGAGCGGCTGCGGGCGCGTCTCGACCAGCTCGACCGGCTGGTCGACCAGATCCGCGACGAGCAGTAGGGCTTGGTCGGTGCGTGAGCCTCGGCCCGCCCTGGCCGGGGCTCACGCCTTGCGCAGTTCGCTCTGCGGCGCCTCGTGCATCTCGCCCAGCCAGGTGCGCAGCGCCCGCAGGAAGGGCAGGGCCTCGCGGAACTCCTTCTGGGTGAAGCCGTCGCGCAGGCTTTCCATGCGCGGGCGGATGGCGATCATCGACTGGATGTAGGACTGCCGCCCCTCGCCCGTCAGCCAGACGCGCTTCTTGCGCCCGTCGGCCTGGCAGTTCTCCACGTGGATCAGCTTGCGCGCCGCCAGCCGCTGCAGGGTGTTGGTCAGGCCGCTCTTGGTCATCTGCAGGGCCTTGGCGATGGCCAGCGGCGTGATGCCGTCGCCGCGCCGCGAAAGCAGGTTCATCACCTCGAACTGCGGATAGGTCAGGCCCACCGGGAGCTTCCGGGTGATCGCGGTCCTCACCAGATGTTCGATGTAGCGGATCTCGTCGAACACCTGGACGTCGGGGTGGTCTTCCGGCTCGGCGGCCATGCGGGCCTCCATCGTTCAAATTTGAACGATGATACTCCAACTGCGAAGCCGAACAATTTCGATATTGAACTATTTGCCGGCGGCCGCGAGGGTCTCTTCCATCCCCTGGCGCGCCAGGGCGTCGGCGCGCTCGTTGAACTCGTGGCCGGCGTGGCCCTTGATCCAGCGCCAGTCGACCTCGTGGCGCAGGCGTGCGGCGTCGAGGCGCTTCCACAGGTCGTCGTTCTTCACCGGCTTCTTGTCGGCGGTCAGCCAGCCGCGCTTTTTCCAGCCGTGGATCCACTCGTGGATGCCCTTCTGGACGTACTGGCTGTCGGTGTGGAGTTCGACCTTGCAGGGCCGGTTCAGCGCTTCCAGCGCCTGGATCGCGGCCATCAGCTCCATGCGATTGTTCGTGGTCTGTAGATCGCCGCCGCGCAACTCCTTCTCCTTGTCACCATAGTGCAGCACCGCGCCCCAGCCGCCGGGGCCCGGATTGCCGGAACAGGCGCCGTCGGTATGGATCACCACCTTCGGCGTCACTTGGCGGCGCCCTGGGGCGCGCCGAACAGCACCAGGTCCGGCGCGGCGCGGTGGACGGCGAGCTTGCGTTCGTACTCCAGGGGGTCCTTCGGCTTCACCAGCGCCCCGGCCGGCGTCGCCCCCCAATCGTGCAGGCGGGTCAGGAAGAAGCGCATGGCCGCCCCGTGGGCCAGGATCGGCAGGGCTGCTCGTTCGAGATCGGACAACCTGCGGCGGCTCTCGTACCCGGCAACCAACTGGCGCGCCGAGGTGATGTTGAAGCTGCCGTCCGGCTCGAAGCACCAGGCGTTGAGCGCGACGGCGACGTCGTAGGCGAGGGCGTCCTCGCAGGCGAAGTAGAAGTCGATCGCGCCGGCGAATTTCCCCTTCGAGAAGAATACGTTGTCCGGGAAGAAGTCGGCGTGGACGATACCCGTCGGCAGGTCCCTCGGCCAGCGGCCGGCCAGTAGTTCGAGATCGGACGATATGGTCGCGGCCAGGCCTGGCTTCAGCCCTTCCGCCGCCCCCGCCAGGCCCGAGAACATCGGCGCCCAGGCCGCCTGCCCCAGGTCGTTGGCTCGGGTCCGCGGGAAGCCTTCCGCCGCCAGGTGCAGCTCCGCCAGGCCCGCCCCGGCCTCGCGGCAGTGGGCGGCGCTCGGCCGCCGCACCGCCAGGCCCGACAGGAACGAGACGATGGCGCAGGGTTTGCCGCGCACGGCCTTGAGGATCCGCCCTTCGCGGTCGGCGATCGGCGTGGCGCTGGGGAACCCGCGGCCCGCGATCCAGCGCAGCAGCTCCAGGAAGAACGGCAGGTCGTCGGCCTTCACCCGCCGCTCGTAGACGGTCAGGAAGAACCGCCCGGCCTCGGTCTCCAGCAGGAAATTGGAGTTCTCGACGCCCTCGGCCACGCCCTTCAGGCTCAGCGCCTGGCCCAGGTCGAAGTCGGCCAGCAGCCCGGCCAGTTCCTCGTCGGTGATATCGGTATAGACCGCCATGGCGCCGGGATGGGCGAGGTCGCCGAGGCGGTCAAGTCGCGTTGCAGCAAAGGACCGGGCGGACCTTCCGTCGCAGTCTCGGCACGCGATAAGCCTTCCCTCTGTGGCCGACCGACGTAATACTGGGGCCGCTGGTGAAGTGACGGGCGCTGGCGACTGGAATTGAAATGCGCCCAGGACGGCTATCGATGCCGCAAGTCAACCTCTCCACCCTCAACGGGCAGGAGCTCCGGCAACTGCTGGATTCGAGTCGCCGGCGCGGCGACGCCGCGCTGTCCTACACCGTCCTCCAGGAAATGGCCGCGCGCCGGGAAGCCGGGGGCGAGCGCCGTCCGTTCATGCTGCGCCGTCCGGCCGAGCCGCGCCACGTCGACGTCGAGCTCGACGAGGCGGCAGAGACGGACGACGACCTGCCGCCGCTGCCGAATTGGCGCCCCCCGGTCCGGGACGCCGAGGCCGTCGGCGGGGCGTCCCCGCCGCCCGCCCCCCAGGCTCCGGCCGAGCGCCGGTCTCGGCGCAAGACGCCGCCGCCGCCGCAGCCCCCGGCTTCGAAAGCCGCCGCGCCGGTCGCCGCCCTCGACCTCGAATCTCCGCCGCCCCTGGAGACGCACCGTCCGCTCAGCCTCTGGCACGCCGATGCGGAGCCGCCGCGGGACGACGCGGCGGACGCCGAAGACCCGGGCTTGCGGATGCACCTTGAGGACAAGCCAGGCCGTTCCGCACCTCGGCCGCCTCGCCTGGGGCTGGTCGCAGGGCTGGCGCTCGGCATCCCCATAGGGCTCGCCCTGGGCTGGTGGGGCGCCGTCCTCGTCCGCAATGCGCCGTCATCGCCCACCGCACCGGCCGCCGCCCAGGTCCAGACTGCGGCGCTCACGCCCGCGCCCGCGCCGCCCGAAACGCCGCCGGCTCCGAGCGCCAGCGCCGCCGAGCCCGCGCCCGAGGTCCAGCCCGCGCCGCCCGCCGCGCCGCCCGGCCCGGATCTCCGCGCGGCGCCGATCACCCCGCCCGACGCCCAGGGGCCCACCCGCGCGCCGGACGCGGCGGCGACCGAATCGCCGGCCCCGGCCTCGCGAAGCGCCGAGGCGGACTCCGCCGCCGATACCGCCCCGCCCGCCCTGGAACGGCCGGCGCGCGGCGGGGCCAGGGCCTGCGCGGGGGCGGCCACGCCAGCGGATCGCACGATCTGCGGCGACCCGAAGCTGCAGCTTCTGCAGGGCGAGTTGCGCCAGGCCTACGCCGCGGCCCTGGCGGCCCACCAGGATCGCACCCTGCTGCGCCAGCGGCAGCTCGCCTGGCGCGACGCCCGCAACAGCGTCTCCGACCCAGACCGCCTGGCGCGGCTCTACGAGGAGCGTATCCGCAAGCTGAACGCGGCTACGGCGGCGGCCCGGCACGCGCGATAGGCTCGAAGCCTGCGGCCCTATCCGGTGAGCCCCGAGGGCGTCCGGGACGGCGCGCCTGCCGCCGGCGCGCCCGCGGGTCCCAGGGCGTCGCTCATGGCGGTCAGATACTGCACGATCGCCGGCACGTCCTTGTCCGCGACCGGGGCCTTGTAGGTCCCCCGCATCTTCTCGACCTCGCCCTTCCAGTCGGCCGCCGAAAGACGTGGCTGGTTGAGGGCCATGTTGGCCGAGTGACAGGCCGTGCAGTTGGCGTTCATGACGTCGGCGCCCGGCCCCTTGGGATAGGGCTGGTCGTCCGGAAACTGGACGCTGACCGAGGTGAGCGCGACGCCGCCCGCCGAGACCTGCGACGGGGGGGCGGCGGCCTGGGCCGCTGCCGGGACCGCCGGATGTTCGGCCAGGCTGGCCTGGAACGCATCCCGGGCCAGGAGAACGGGGACGATGAAGCCCGCGCCGATGGCGAACACCATCAGCAGGGTCTTGGCCCCTGAAGGGGGATTCGGCGTCTGCGTCATGCCAGCACCACATGGGTTGTCTCGACGCAGCCCCGCATGAAGCCCGCGGGGTTCCAGTTGGGGGTCATCGGCTGGGTCACGCCGGCGGTGTTGGTGCAGCGGGCCATCAGGGCGACGGGCCCCCGGCCCGCGATGCGGACCGCGCCGTCGAAGCGGCGGAAGCTGTACTTGCCCTCGTCCGGCCCGAGCGTCGAGGGCGCCCAGCTACGGCCCTGGTCGGCCGACAGCTCGACCTTTGCGACCCCGGCGTCGCCACCCATGGCGAGGCCGCCCACCGGCAACAACGGCTGGACCGCGACCGTGGCGCCGTCCGCGAGGTTGGTGATCCAGGCCCGCGGGACCATCCGGTTGATCGGGACGGTCGCAAAGCCCGTCGCCCCCGGCGCGACGTTGGCGAAGGGCGTGTCCGGGATCTTGTAGGCCTTGGCCGTCCAGTAGCCGTCGTCCGGTTTATCCAGGACCTCGATGTCGTTGAGCATCTTGACCCAGTAGGTGGAGTACCAGCCCGGTACGATCAGGCGCACCGGGAAGCCGTTCAGCAGCGGCAGTTGCTCGCCGTTCATCAGGAAGGCCAGCATCACCTCGCCGTCGCGGGCGTGGTCGATGGCGATCGACTTCGTGAAGTCCGGGGCGGTGGGAACCACCGGCTCGTCGAGGCCCCCGAACCGCACCGCGATCGCGCCGGGCTGGACACCGGCCAGGTCGAGGACGTGCCGCAGGCTGACCCCGACCCACCTGGCGTTGCCCATGGCGCCGTGCGCCCACTGGCCTCCGGCCACCCGGGGCTGGAACAGCCCGCGGGAATTGCCGGAGCACTGATTGACCGCCGCGAGCTGCACGCGCGGCATGGCCAGGAGTTGGGCAAGCGTGATCGAAAGCGGACGGCTGACATGGCCGTGGACGTTCAGGCGGAAGCTCGTCACGTCGACCGAGGTCGGGATCACCGCCCAGTGCCACCGCACGAAGAACCGGTCGTTGGGCGTGAACACACCCTGGTCGAAGACCTCCATCGGCGTCTCGAGCAGCGGCGGGCGCGTGCGCTGCAGGATCATGTTGCTCTTGCCGGGGAAGGCGCTGGTGAGGGGCCGCTTCGAGGGGCCGCCGGGCAGGCCGAGGTCCACGATCTGCTCGGCCCAGGCCGGCGTCGCGAGGCCCGCCGCGCCGACCAGGCCCGCGCCCAGGAGGAAGTCTCGGCGACTGGTCGTTGGGACTTGGTCTTTCGCCGTCCGATTCATGGTCTTCGTCCTTCATCCGGACATGGCGCGCGGCCCAGCCCGACGAACTCAACAGGAAGCACAGGGGGATCCGGGCTTTGCGGGTCGGTCCGCGCCGACGTCAGTCTCCTTGCAGACAGGGCGACACGAAGAGTTCGCCGCGCCAGACGCCCCTCACCGTCCGCGCCCCGACCACCAGCCATATGGCGGCGAGCGCGATCACCAAGGCGGCGCCGAAGACACCGAACGTAGGTATCGGAAGCAGGGCCGCAAGCTTCAGCGTGCAGACCGTGTAGACGCCGACCGGGAAGGTGTAGCCCCACCAGCCCAGATTGAACGGCAGGCCTTCGCGCAGGTAGCGGAGCGTGATCAGCACGGCCATGGCCGCCCACCAGAGGCCGTAGGCCCACAGCAGCAGCCCGCCGACCAGGCCGATGCCGCGCGCGGCGGCGCCGTAGTCGCCGAGGCCGTTGGCCGCGAAGATCGCCGGGGCCGCGCCGCCAAGCACCAGCAGGCCCAGGGCGCCGGTGCCGATCGGCCCAAGCGCCAGCCAGCTCGAGGCGGCCATGCCGGCGGGGGGCAGCTTGTGGACCGCCATGCGCAGGACGAGGATCGCCAAAATACCCATCGCCAGCGGCACGGAGCAGGCCCACAGCACATAGCTGGCGATGAGCACCGTCAGTTGATGGTGGGCGTCGGCCAGGTGGGGCCCCAGCAGCCCGCCGCTGGCGGCGGCCACCTCGGCGGCCACCACCGGCAGCAGCCACACCGCCGTCATCTGGTCGATGGCGTGGGTCTGGCGGGTGAACATCAGGAACGGGACAGCGATCCCGCAGACCAGCGCCAGGCCCGCGTCGAGCCACCAGAGCCCTTCGGCGATGTCCACCGCCGCATGCCCGAAACGGGCGATCCCGAAGGCCAGGAAGCCGTTGACGATCGTGGCCAGGCCCATCGGGACGCAGCCGAAGTACATCGACATCACCGAGTGGCTGAACACCTGTTTCGCGCCGTCGAAGAAGAAGGTCCAGCGCGCCGCATAGAGCGCGGTGAACAGGGTGAAGAGGCCGATGTTGAAGACCCACAGCCCTTCGGCGACCGCCTTCAGGCCCGGGACGGGCATGGGAAACTGGGCCAGCGCGAGCGCCAGGATGCCCGTCCCCATGGTCACGGCGAACCAGTTGGGCGTGAACTGCCGCACGACCTCGCGCAGGCTCGGAAGGCTGGGAGACGGCTTGAGGCCGGGGGACGCGGGACGAAGCTGGACGGTGTCGGTCATGATCTGGATCCGGGACGTAGGCGTTGCAGGGCGGCGGTGTCGGGGCGGAGGCGTCAGCCGGCGGTGAGCCGCCAGATCAGTCCGAAAGTCGTCCCGCCGAGCACCAGTGCGGCGGGCAGGACGAGGATCTGCGCGAGCGCCTCCCGGCCCGCGATCCAGCCGGTCGCGACCAGCACCCGGCCCTCCAGGAAGTCGCCGAAGCTGCGTCCCCGAACGCTGCGCGGCGCGCTGTCGGCGACCAGGACGCCGCCCGCCATGAGGCCGAAGTACAGGATGCCGAACACGGTGATGACCCCCAGCGTCAGGGCGGTCTCGAGCGTCCCGAAGAAGAGCCAGAACGACAGCAGGAGCGCCGCATAGAGGGCGACCAGGGCCACGACGGTGTTCGGGTGGACGCCGCTGACTCCAAGCTCAGGCGCCGCACGCCGCAGCTCTTCGAACGGCCGATCGGACGCCGCCGGCGGGGGAGACAGGACGGTGTGCGCGGGCGGCGCCCAGGCGCGCCGCAAGATCAGCGGCGAGGCGAATTGGTCGATGGCGGTCATGGCTCACTCCGGTCGGGAGTGGCGGCCGCAAGCTGCGGCGCGCTCCTTGACCACAAAGGTGGGCGCGGAGATCGTTCTATTCCAACGGATATGACAGCTATGAACGTTCGATCTGATCGAACGTATCCGCCTAGACCGTCTCCCGCCCCGCGTACCCCTTGGCGATCTCGACGAAGGCGTCGCCGGCCCGGCTGCGGTAGCGCTGCTTGTGCCGCAGGAGGTGGAAGGCGCGCGGCGGCAGGTCCAGCGGCAGGGCGACCAGGGCGCCGCTGGCCACGGCCAGGGCCACGACGCTGGCCGACATCACCGCCGCCCCCGCGCCGGCCTCGACGGCGGCCCGGACGGCCTCGTTTCCCGGCAGCACCATGGCCACGGTCAGGTCGGCCAGGCTCAGCCCGCGCAAGGCCAGCGCGGCCTCGAACGACGAGCGGGTCCCCGAGCCCGGCTCGCGGAGCACCCAGGAGGTCGCCGTCAGATCCAGCGCCTTGGCCGGCGCCTGCGACGCCCAGGGGTGGCTGCGGCCCACGACCAGGCTCAGTTGCTCATGGTCGATCACCGAGCGGCTCAAGACCGGGTCGTCGACCTCGCCCTCGACCAGGCCGAGTTCGGCCGCGCCCTCGGCGACGGCGCGGGCGACCTGGGCGGTGTTGCCCATGGCCACGTCGAGCCCGATGCCGGGATACTTCGCATGGAAGGCCGCGAGCCGGGGCGGCAGCCAGTAGCTGGCGATGGTCTGGCTGGCGTGGATCGACAGGCGCCCGCGCTGCAGCCCGCTCAGGTCCTCCAGCGCCGCCTCGGCGGCCGCGACCCGGGCCAGCACGGCGCGGGCCTCGTCGAGGAAGGCCTCGCCGGCTTGGTTCAGGACGATGCCGCGCCCGACCCGGTCGAACAGGGCGATTCCGTGCCGGCCTTCGAGGGTGGTGATGGCGCTGCTGACCGCCGACTGCGTCAGGTTCAGCGCCTCGGCGGCGCGGGTGATGTGCTGGCGCTCGGCGACGGCCACGAAGATGCGGAGCTGTTCCAGGGTCATGCGCCGACCCTAGCCCGGCTTGGCCACAGCGCCAGATATCCCTCGACCGCCTTCTATGCCGCGACGACCGCCCGGCGTCGGCGCAGCGCAGCGCCCGCCAGCCCCGCGCCCAGAATCAGCAACGCCCAGGCCCCCGGCTCGGGGACAGGTGCCCGGTCGTCGTTGACGTGCACGTCGTAGAACGGGCTGGCCTGCGTCCCGCTGCACACGTCCCCTGTCGGACTCCGCGCCGGATCGCATGGCGGTTGCGGCACGACCCAGGGCACATGCAGTTGCACGAGCCAGGCCCCCCAGTCGGCGTGCGCGTCGTCGTGATCCTGGTCGAAGGGATCGGCGTCGACGACATTGAACTGGGCGTTGATGAAGCAGGACTGGAAGGCCTCCAGCGCCGTGCCGCACGAGCCGGGGAAGGCCTGCCCCGTCGGCCCCGCCGTCAGCACGTCGTTGGTTATGTCGGTGCCGGGCACGCCCTCGACGGTGGTCGTCATGAGCCCCAGGCTGATCACCGAATTCACCAGCCCATTGTTGCGGACCTGGAACAGGAGACTGAGTTGGCAGCCGTCGGTGCATTCGTCCACATTGATGATCGGGTCGCCGAAGATCTGGATCGAGACCTGACCGGCGGCTTCGGCTCTGCCTGCGGAGAGGGTGGTCCCGGCCACGAGGGCGGCGGCCGCCGCGGCGGCCAGGGCTCTGAGGGTCATCGCAGCCTCCCAAGACCGATGCCCATCGAACGTTGTTATACGTGATACCTCGAAGCGCCGCGCGTCAACATGGAAGAGTGTCCGGCGAAGATCGCGCGCGGGCCGGTTTGCCGAACTGTCGCGGAGCTGGGATAGGTCCCTTCGGCGAATCCCGAGGCGATCTGGCCCATGACCTCACCCGACACCGGATCCGAATTCGAAATCAGCCGACGCCGGCTGCTGGCGGCCGCGGGCCTGGGGGCCGGCGCAGCGGCGTCCGGAGCCCTCGCCACGCCCGGACCCGCCGAGGCCGCGCCCGCGACGTCCGACCCGGCGACGACGCCCCCGGTCGCGGGCCTGCACCTGCAGTTCGGCGCGGACGCCGCGTCGCAGATGGTGGTCTCCTGGCACACCCTGCAGCCGGTCGACCATCCACGGGTCCTGCTGGGGCGCATGGACGGCCGGCTCGAGCAGCAGGCCGCCGCCGCGACGGTCAGCTACGTGGACGGCAAGTCCGGGCAGGTGGTCTACGCCCACCATGCGAAGCTCGGCGGGCTGCGTCCCGACACACCCTACATCTACGGGGCGCTGCATGACGGGGCGACGCCGCAGTTCGCCACCTTCCGCACCGCCCCGCGGGGACGCGCGGCGTTCACCTTCACCAGCTTCGGCGACCAGGGCACGCCGACGCTCGGCCGCGAATACGTCCCGCCCGCGGGGGTGACGCTCCCGGGGCCGCTCTGGGTGAACGACAACCTCGGCGCCCCGGCGGGGGCCGACACGACGCTCGGCGTGGAGCGCGTGGCGCCCCTGTTCCACCTGTTCAACGGCGATCTCTGCTACGCCAACCTCGCCCACGACCGCGTGCGGGCCTGGTGGGATTTCTGGGCGAACAACAGCCGCAGCGCCAGCCGCCGCCCGTGGATGCCCTCGCCCGGCAACCACGAGAACGAGCTCGGCAACGGGCCGATCGGCTACCGGGCCTATCAGACCTATTTCCAGGTCCCCGAGGCGGCCGGCCAGACGGAGCTCACGCGCGGGCTCTGGTACGCCTTCACCGTCGGCTCGGTGCGGGTGGTCAGCATCGCCAACGACGACGTCGCCTACCAGGATGGCGGCGACAGCTACGTCCGCGGCTATTCGTCGGGCGCCCAGAAGGCCTGGCTGGAGGCGGAGCTGGCGGCCACGCGCCGCAACCGCGACATCGACTGGATCGTGGTCTGCATGCACCAGGTCGCCATCTCTAGCGCCGACAAGTTCAACGGCGCCGACCTCGGGATCCGCCAGGAATGGGCGCCGCTGTTCGACCGCTACGGCGTCGACCTCGTGGTCTGCGGCCACGAGCACCACTACGAGCGTTCGCACCCGCTGCGCGGCGCCGAGCCGAACGCCACCTTGACGCCGCGGGCCGCGGCGACCGCCACCGACGTGATCGACACCACCCGGGGCTGTGTCCACATGGTGCTGGGCGGCGGCGGCACGTCCCGGCCCTCGAACGACCTGTTCTTCGACCCGCCGCAGTGCCGGGTGATCACCGCCGTGGGGCCGCCCGACGCCCAGACCGGCCGCCGCCCGCCGGTCTATGTGCGCGAGCCGGCGTCGTGGTCGGCGGTGCGCAACGCCGCCCACGCCTACGGCTTCGCCGCCTTCGCCGTCGACCCGGGCGCGCGCCCCGGCGACCTCACCACGATCAAGGTCACCTACTACGACGTGGTGGGGACCGACGGCCGGCTTGCGGCCTTCGAGACCTTCACCCTGCGCCGCCCCCGCCGCGACTGAGTTGGCAGGAGAATATCACCGTTACGTAACTTGCGTCCGGAGGGCGTTCGCGACAGCGTCGGCGCCTTGGATGGGGCGGGAGGACGGCGATGGCGATCCTCGACGAAAACAAGCTGAACGAATTTGTCGGCAAGATGCTGGGCGACCTTGGGGGCGCCTTCAGCGTGCCCACGGCGCGGCTGGGGTTCCGGCTGGGGCTGTTCGACGCGCTGCACGCGGGCGGCCCGGCCACCGCCGGCCAGCTCGCCGAGCGGGCCGGCGGCCTGACGGAGCGCTACGTGCGCGAATGGGCCCTGGCCCAGGCCGCCAACGGCTATGTCGACTACGACCCGGCGGCCGAAACCTTCTCCCTCTCGCCGGAGCAGGCCATGGTCTTCGCGGCCAAGGACAGCCCCGTCTACCTCGCCGGAGCGTTCGACATCGCCGCGGCGATGATCGAGGGCGAACCGAAGGTCGAGAACTCGTTCCGGACCGGGGCCGGCGTTCGCTGGGGCGACTCCGCCGGGTGCCTCTTCTGCGCGACCGGGGCGTTCTTCCGCCCGGGCTATGTCAACAACATCGTCCAGAACTGGCTGCCGGCCCTCGACGGCGTGGAGGACAAGCTGAAGGCCGGCGCCAAGGTCGCCGACATCGGCTGCGGCGTGGGTTTCTCCACCCTGCTGATGGCCGAGGCGTTTCCCAACAGCCGCTTCGTCGGCTTCGACTTCCACGAGCCCTCGGTGGAGGAAGCCCGGCGGCACGCCAAGGCCCACGGCCTTTCGGACCGCGTCGGCTTCGAGGCGGCCAGCGTCAAGGAGATCGAGGACACCGGGTTCGACCTCGTGACGGCCTTCGACTGCCTGCACGACATGGGCGACCCAAGGGGCTGCGCGCGCCACATGCGGCGGATCCTCAAGGACGACGGCACGTGGATGGTCGTGGAGCCGGTCGCCGGCGACCGCCCCGCGGACAACCTGAACCCGGTGGGGCGGCTCTACTACAACGCCTCGACCATGATCTGCGTGCCCACCTCGCTCGATCAGGAGGTCGGCGAGGCCCTGGGCGCCCAGGCGGGCGAGGCGCGGCTCACCGAGGTCATCCGGGACGGTGGCTTCACCCGCGTCCGTCGCGCGACCGAGGGCCCGTTCAACATGGTGCTGGAGGCCCGCGCCTAAGGCTAGGGACGCCGTGACGGGCCCATGCGGCCCCGCCTGGCCGGGGAAGAAGCCTCGCGCCTCGTTGCGCCAAATCCTGAGCTCCGGCCGCTCCGGCTGTTTGGCGGATTTGCAACCCTTGTCCGTGTGGGCCGTTGGACGGGGCACGCAAACAGCAAGCCATGCCAGCGGCATAAGCAGCAGCCGCGGTCGTCATGGCGGGAGAACATCATGTTTCGTAAAATGACCTTCGCATCGCTCCTGGCGACCAGCGCCATGGCCCTAGCCGTCACAACGCCCGCCCATGCCGGCAAGACCGACCGCGCACGCGAAGCCATCGCCGCCGCGGAGGCCAAGATCCACACCGCCGAATCCATTGGCGCCAGCACCGAGCTGCCACGCGAGACGGCCGAGGCTCGGGCGGCCCTGGCCATGGCCAAGGAAGATCTCGAGGCCGGCCACAAGTCGCCCTCCATCGCGGAAGCCATCCGCGCCTCGGCGCTCGCCGACACCGCGATCGGCGAGCTGCAGCGGCGCAAGGACCAGGCCGTGGCTTCTGCGCGGGAGACCCAGCGGGAAGGCATCGCCGCGGCGCGCGATCAAGTGCTCGCCGCCCACGATCAGGCCGCCGCGGCCCAGGACCAGGCGGCGACCGCTCAGCAGCAGGCCCTCACCGCGCAGCAGCAGGCGGCCGAGGCCAACGCACGCGCCGAAGCCGCCCAGCAGTCGGCGGCAAGCTCGGCGGCCGACGCGGCGGCCGCGCGCAATTCCGCCGCCCTGGCCGCCCAGCCTCCCTCCTCGCCTCAGGTCGAAACGACCGTCACGACCCAGCAGCCGGCCAGCGCCCATCGGTCCACGCGGACGCATGTGACGCATCACACGACGACAAGTCCGGCCGCCACCTCTTCGGTCACGACGACGACCAAGGTGACGCCGCAACTCTGACCAGGGCGGATAGCGAGCGCGGCCGGGCTTTGAAGGCCGGCCGCGCGACCGCCTTCAACGGCGGCTTGCGGACCAACGTCGCATGCTGGGATAGGTCCTACGGATCGCACGTGCACTTGGGATAGACCGTGCAACTCACCATGGCGCCGCCTCGGACCTCTTTGCAGTGCTTGGCCTGGTCGAACGCGTCGATCG
This sequence comes from Phenylobacterium sp., assembly GCF_035569475.1. Classification (GTDB taxonomy): domain Bacteria; phylum Pseudomonadota; class Alphaproteobacteria; order Caulobacterales; family Caulobacteraceae; genus Phenylobacterium. The sequence continues at coordinate 39,349 of NZ_DATMNA010000036.1, read as the reverse complement.
TGACCTCCACCGGGTTTGCAGCGCACTTGACCGCAGGCTCCTCGAGGGGCCGTTCCCTCTTCTTGACGTAGGGCTCGCAGGCCTTCTTGCAGTCGGCGTCGAACCCGGCCTGGTGCTTCGTGACCGCGTGATCGCATGTGACCGCATAGTCCTCCGCCGTGCAGTGGTGACTGCCCTCTTCGAGCGTCTTCGACGCCAGATTCACGCCGGCGATACGGCAGGCGGGCGCCGCCACAGATCGCCCGACGCCGCCGGCGACGGACAGCGCCGCGAGCATGATGACGAGGATAGGGGCGCTTACGCGTAGAAAACCGGCTCGCCAAAGCATCGAATGCTCCTTCACGGCCAGAGGATGAGACTGACGTCTCCCGCTAAAGTATAGCTTGATATCCAAGCCAAGAGCAATCACGGCGGGTGGTCGGGGAAGGTTCGCCCCCTACGCGCGCCGACACGCCATGGCCTGGCCAAACGAGAGTCCGCTTCGGGTCGGAACCGTCATCGGCGATCGATCGGGACGCGGACCTGTCGCACGCCGTCCGCCGCCCGAACGCAGGCAAAGAAAAGCCCAGGCGAGAACCTGGGCCATCCTTTCGCAACCGGCCGGAGCCGGCCTGTCCCTATTGGTCGTCGTTGATCACCGAGACGATCTTGTGGGTGTTGTGGTCCACCAGGATCCGTTGGTGGTTCACATAGGTCCAGCGATAGCGCTCGTACCGGGGCACCTCATAGACCACGACGGTCGAGGGCAGCTCGTCGCCGACCGCCATCGGGCCGTTGTAGATCACCGGATCCACGTGGGTGGTGCGGACATAGGTCTTCACCTCGGCGGGCGGATCCAGGGTCGAGCCAGCCACGGCGCCGATCACGCCGCCCACCACCGCGCCGACAGGGCCGCCGACCAGGGCTCCGGTGGCGGCGCCGCCGATGACGCCCGCGCCTGCGCCGGCGTGGGACTTCTCAGTGGTGACGGTCGTCGAGGTGGTGCTCTGGGCGAACGCGGGCAGGGCCAGGGTCACGGACAGACTGGCGCTCAGGAAAAGCAGTTTCGTACGCATTGAAGATCTCCGAATGTCTTGGGGTAAGCCCGAAACACCCAGTAATATCTTCGGTTCCGCGTGCGGCTTATATTTGCATACAACTTAATTCTGCTTGATTTCATATTTCCAGAACAGCGCCAATGGCTGAATCACGGTCGACATGGAAAGTAATTCTCAGTCCGTTACGCTCGCAACGGCGCATCGGGTCCGCCAGCCACCCCGGCCCGCAGGCCGCGACGCCCTTCTGTCAGGCGCCCATATGAGCCCGCGGGGCTGGCGGGCTGGAGCGCAGCCGTTCCGCCAGGTTCGGCGCCGAGGCGAGAGGGTGGGGATCAGGATGCGCGGCGATGTGCATCTCGGCGTCTTCTCCGATCGCCCGCAGGGCCGAAACCATGCCCTCGGCCAGGTCGACGGCGCGCTGTTTGGAGAAGAACGGCCCGAACCTGTCGCGCCCTCCGACAAACCATCCCGAGTTTTCCTCTGAGATCGTGAACCTCATGCAAGTCATGGTGGCGTCCTCCACCATGTAAAAGCGCACGTCGCCCCGTCGTTCACTAATCAATTAAGGTCATCGCGTGTCGTGGTGAACGCGGTCGCGCGTATATTGATGCTGGATGCTTGATCGACGCGAGTCCGCGCGCGCTCTTCGGCGCCTCCGGGGGTTCGCTGCCTATGCAAGGACCTTCGGCAGCTTGAAGGTCACCGTCTCGCGGGCGGCGTCGATCTCCTCGATGGCAAGATCGAAGCGCTCCGCCAGGCGATCGAGGACGCCCTGCACCAGCATCTCCGGCGCCGAGGCCCCCGCGGTGACGCCCACCGTCGCCACGCCCTCGAGCCAGGCCAGGTTCAGCCCGCTCGCGTCGTCGAGGAGGTAGGCCCGCGTCCCGGCGCGCCGCCCCACCTCGGCCAGGCGCACGGAGTTCGAGGAGTTGGCGCTGCCCAGCACCAGCAGCACGTCGCAGCGCTCGGCCACCGTCTTCACCGCCTCCTGGCGGTTGGTGGTGGCGTAGCAGATGTCTTCCTTGTGCGGGGCGGCGATCTGCGGGAACCGGGCCTTCAGGGCCGCCACGATCTCGGCGGTGTCGTCCACCGACAGCGTCGTCTGGGTGATGAAGGCCAGGTTGGCCGCGTCCTTCGGCGTGAACGCGGCCGCGTCCTCCACGGTCTCGATCAGGGTCACGGAGCCCTCGGGCAGTTGGCCCATGGTGCCGACCACCTCCGGATGGCCGGCGTGGCCGATCAGCACGATCTCGCGGCCGGCCTCGAAATGGCGGCCGGCCTCCACATGCACCTTGGAGACCAGCGGGCAGGTGGCGTCGAGGAAGAGCATCTTGCGCGCCCGCGCCTCCGCCGGCACGGCCTTGGGCACCCCGTGGGCGGAGAACACCACCGGGCGGTCCGGCGGGCATTCCTCCAGCTCTTCGACGAAGATCGCGCCCAGCGCCTTCAGCCGCTCGACCACGTGGCGGTTGTGGACGATCTCGTGGCGCACATAGACCGGGGCGCCGTACCGGCCGATCGCCCGCTCGACGATCAGGATCGCCCGGTCGACGCCGGCGCAGAACCCGCGTGGACTGGCCAGCAGGACGGTGAGCGACGGACGGGCGACGGAGATGTGCGACATCGCCGACAGGTTAAGGGGTCCGGGGCGTGGCCGCCAGCCGCGTTGCCGCCACAGTCTCCAGGCTGTACTTAGGCGCTAACTGGCCCGCGCCTTGCGCGCGCCGCTTTCGAAAGCCACGGACGCCCGTCATGCGCCGCCTGATCATCCTGAGCTCCTGCGCCTTCCTGGTCGCGACCCCGTTCGCGGCCCATGCCCAGTATGGCGGCGGCGGCGGTCCTGGCGGCGGCGGCGGCCGCCCCGGCGGCGGCGGTCCCGGCGGCGACCAGGGGCAATCGCAGGACGACGCCAAGAAGAAGAAGCGCGACAAGGAGTGGGGCGACAGCAAGGCCGCCCTGCCGGCGCTGAAGAACTCCGGCCCCTGCCCGTTCGTGAAGACGCTCTACGACGCCAGCCGTTACGTGGAGTTCAAGGACGGCCGCGAGGCCTCGGCCAACGTCGGCTTCTCCGGCGAGATCCAGGGCATCTCGGCCGGCTGCGAATACAAGGACGACGAGCCGATCAAGGTCACCATGGACATCCTGTTCGAGCTCGGCAAAGGCCCCCAGGCGACGGCTACGACCAAGACCTACCACTACTGGATCGCCGTCACTGATCGGAACCGCGAGGTGATCACTCGCCAGAACTTCGACCTGCCGGTGAGCTTCCCGGCCGGCAAGGACCGCGTCTACATGAACGACGCGATCAACAATATCGTCATCCCGCGCGGCACCCAGACCACCTCGGGCGCCAATTTCGAGGTGCTGGTGGGCTTCGACGTGACGCCGCAGATGGCCGAGTTCAACCGCCTGGGCAAACGCTTCCGGGTGAACGCCACGGGCGCGACCGCCGTCGCCGCCGCCGGGGACACCCAGCCCCGCCGATGAGCGACCTCAAAGGGGCCTTAAGCGAAGCGGTCGAGGCCGCCTTCGCGGGCCTTGGCCTGCCGCCTGAGCTGGGGCGGGTCACCGCCTCCGACCGCCCCGACCTCGCCGACTTCCAGTCGAACGGAGCCCTGGCCGCCGCCAAGCGCCTGGGCCGGAACCCGCGCGAGCTGGCGGCCGCCGTCGCCGAGGCCCTGGCCGGCGACGCCCGCCTGGCCGCCGTCGAGATCGCCGGCCCCGGCTTCATCAACCTGAAGCTCACCGACGCCGCGCTGGCGCGCCGCGCCCAAGACATAGCCGACGACCCGCGCCTGGGCGCCTCAGCCGTGGCCCAGCCGCGCCGCGTGCTGGTCGACTACGGCGGCCCCAATGTCGCCAAGCCCATGCATGTGGGCCACCTGCGCGCCTCGATCATCGGGGAGTCCATCAAGCGCCTCTACCGCTTTCGCGGCGACACCGTCCTGGGCGACGCCCACTTCGGCGACTGGGGCTACCAGATGGGCCTCCTGATCGGCGCGGCCATGGACGAGAGCCCGGCGGTGGCCGCCGCCGTCGAGGCTCTCAACGCCGGCGGTGAGGCCGACACCTCGGCTTTCGACGCCGTTACCCTGGCCGACCTCGACCGGCTCTATCCGGAGGCCGCCGCCAAGGGCAAGGGGGATGCCGACTACCGCGACCGCGCGCGCAAGATCACCGCGGGCCTGCAGGACCGCCGGCCGGGCTACTTCGCGCTCTGGCAGCGGTTTCGTGACGTGACCCAGGTCGCCCTGCAGCGCGACTTCCACGCGCTGGGCGTCGACTTCGACCTCTGGAAGGGCGAGAGCGACGTCGAGGACCTTATCGACCCCATGGTCGCCGAGCTCGACGCCAAGGGCCTCCTCGTGGACGACCAGGGCGCCCGGATCATCCGCGTCGCCCGGGACGGCGACAAGCGCGAGCTGCCGCCCCTGCTGGTGGTCTCCTCCGAAGGCTCGGCCATGTACGGCACGACCGACCTGGCGACGATCCTCGACCGCAAGCGCGCCTTCGATCCGGACCTTGTCATCTACTGCGTCGACCAGCGCCAGGCCGACCACTTCGAGATCGTCTTCCGCGCGGCCTACCTGGCCGGCTACGCCACCGAGGGCCAGCTCCAGCACGTCGGCTTCGGCACCATGAACGGGACCGACGGCAAGCCCTTCAAGACCCGCGAGGGCGGCGTCCTGAAGCTCGCCGACATGATCGAGATGACCCGGACCAAGGCCCGCGAACGCCTGCACGAAGCGGGCCTCGGCGAGAACCTGCCCGCCGACGAGTTCGAGGACATCGCCGGCAAGGTCGCCGTCGCCGCGCTCAAGTTCGCCGACCTGCAGAACTTCCGCGGCACCTCCTACGTCTTCGACCTCGACCGCTTCACCAGCTTCGAGGGCAAGACCGGCCCCTACCTGCTCTACCAGGCGGTGCGGGTGAAATCCGTGCTGCGCCGCGCCGCCGAAGAAGGCGTCATGCCCGGCCCCATCGCCGTCGCCGAACCCACGGAGCGCGAGCTCGTGCTGACCCTCGACGCCTTCGAAACGGCGCTCGCCGAGGCCTACGACCGCCAGGCGCCCAACGCCGTCGCCGAGCACGCCTACCGGCTCTCCCAGGCCTTCTCCAAGTTCTACGCCGCCTGTCCGATCCTGCAGGCCGAGCCCGCGACCCGCGCATCCCGCCTGGCGCTCGCCCAGACCACGCTCGCCCAGCTCGAACGCGCGCTGGACGTCCTCGGCATCGCCGTCCCGGAGCGGATGTAGCCAACGCCCCTCCCCGGCGAAGCCGAGAGGGAGAGGGTAGGGAGAGGGCGGCTCGCAAAACAACGCGGCCACCGGCGGTAGGTCAAGGGCCCTCGCCTGACCCGGGAGAGACCGACAAATCCAGCCGCCCTCTCCCTACCCTCTCCCTCTCTCGCTGCGCTTGGGGGAGAGGCGGCTGCCGCTCCGGATGGTTCGGACCCACCACCGTCAGGCCGCAGGCCCGGGTCACGCCCCGGGCAGCCGCCGCTGCAGCGTCTCCAGCACCTCGTCCGGCGTGAACGGCTTGGGGATCAGGTCGCTGCCCTCGACCCCGAACGCCTGGAACGACTCCGCCGAGGTCTGGCCGCTCACATAGACCACCGCCACCTTCGGGAAGGCCGAACGCGCGCGGCGCGCGATGTCGTAGCCGGTGGTCCCCGACCCCAGGTTGATGTCCAGCACCACGGCCTCGAAGCCTGGTCCCCCGCTCAGGGCCGCATAGGCGTCGCGGTCGCTCTCCACACACACCGTCTGCATCCCGGCGTCCTCAAGGACCTCGCGGATCAACTCCGCAATTTCATGATGGTCCTCGACCACCAGCACGCGCGCCATGCGACCACCCACGAACCTCGACCAACGCCAACCGGCAGCGCCCGCGTCGGGTTCCCGACACCAAGGGCTTTTTTCCAAGCACCGCCAAGCAGATGCTGTTCAAGCGATCCGCCGGATCGCACGATCTCCACAGGATCATGGCGAAACTTGGCGCAGGTTCGCGCGGCGCGGCTAGAAGGCGCTCTTGATCACTCCGCCGTCGACGCGCAGCGCAGCCCCGGTGGTGGCCGAGGCCAGCGGGCTCGCCACATAGGCCACCAGCGCGGCGACCTCTTCCGGGGTCGCGAACCGCTTGATCAGCGAGGTCGGCCGGACCGTCTCGAAGAACTCCGCCTCGAAGGCCTTGAACGACTTGCCCTCGCGCTCGGCCAGGACGCCGACGAAATCCTCCACCCCGCGCGAGCGCGTCGGCCCCGGCAGCACGCTGTTGACCGTGATCCCGGTCGCCGCCACGGCTTCCGCCAAGCCGCGGGCCACGGCGATCTGCGCCGTCTTGGTCATGCCGTAGTGGATCATCTCCGCCGGGATCTGCACCGCGCTCTCGCTGGAGATGAAGATGATCCGGCCCCAGTCCGCCGCCCGCATGGCCGGCAGGTAGAGCCGCGCCAGCCGCACCCCGCTCAGCACATTGGCCTCGAAGAACCGCGTCCAGTCGGCGTCCGGAATGTCCTCGAACGCCTTGGGCTCGAAGATCCCCAGGTTGTTGACCAGGATCTCCACCCCCGGATGCCGCGCCGCCAGCGCCTCGGCGTCGGCCGCCTGGGTCAGGTCGCCGGCGAAGCCCAGGACCTCGGCGCCGGTCTCCGACCGCAACCGCGCCACCGCCTCGTCGACCGCGGCCTGCGTGCGCCCGTTGACGATCACCCGGGCGCCTTCCGCGGCCAGGGCCCGGGCGATCGCCAGCCCGATCCCGGCGGTGCTGCCGCTCACCAGCGCCAGCCTGTCCTTCAGCTTCAGATCCATGTGACTCGAACCTCTCTTGTCCCGCCACCCGGCCGCGCCAGCCCAGATAGGAACGCCCCGGCCGCCGTCCAACCGATCGCAGCGACGGGCGCGAACCTGTCCAAGTCCGTGCGCCGCTGCTATCGCCGCCGCCCGGCGAGTCGGCATAACCTGGTGTCTGATGTGTCCTGACCGCAGCGCCGCGCCTTTCGCGCGGGGAGACGGACCGCATTTGGGGGCAGGTTTGCAGCAGCCGATTGTGAAGCAGGGCCGGGGCGGGCGTCCAAAGGTGACGGTGATGATCATCACCTACAACCACGCCAAGTACCTCGCCCAGGCGATCGAAAGCGTCCTGGCCCAGAAGACGGATTTCACCTTCGCCATCCACGTGATCGACGACTGCTCCACCGACGGCGCCCAGGACATCGTCCGCGACTACGCCGCGCGCTATCCCGGTGTGGTCAAGCCCTTCATCAACAAGAAGAATATCGGCAACAAGGTCACCCAAAAGAATTTCTATCGAGGCTTCTGCACGCTCGACGGCGACTACATCGCCTTCCTTGAAGGCGACGACTACTGGGCCTCGCCCGACCGGCTGCAGGCCCACGTCGCGTTCCTCGACGCCAACCCCGACTTCGTCGCCTGCGCCAACAACACGATCAAGGTCTACGAGGACGGCTCGAAGGAGCCGCACCTCTTCATGGAGCCCTATTTGAAGGACGCCCATGAGATCGGCGAGCTGATCATGCTGTCGTCGTTCTTCCACGCCTCGTCGCTCACGTTCCGGAACGTGTTCCGAGGCAAGGTGCCGCGTTACCTGCGAAGCCCGCTGTCCTGCGACATCTTCATCACCATCGCCCACGCCCAGCACGGCAAGATCCGCTTCTTCCCGGAGCCCTGGTCGGTCTATCGCGCCCATGCCGGCGGGCTGTTCTCGAACATGAGCGAGACCAAGGGCTGGATGTGGAACATCGACAGTCTGAGGGCGTGCAATCGCTGGCTCCGCTACCGCTACGTCCCTCAGTTCACCAAGTCGATCTACCACTACTGCGACCGGCTGCTGCTGAACGGGCGCGAGGAGGATGGCTTCACGCCTGAAAAGCGCCGCTACTACGAGGGGGTCCGCCGGCGCTACCGGATCTGGGAGAAGGCCTACCGCTGGATGGACGTCTGGCTTGCCAAGTGGATTCCGGGCCGGCGCGCCAGGACCTCGGGCGCCACGCTCAATCTCGGCGCCGGCCTCCGCGGCTGGGTGCCCTACGTCAACGTCGACATCCGCCGCGACGTCGACGCCGACATGGTCGTCGACCTGGAGCACACGCCCTGGCCGTGGCCGGACAACTACGCCAAGGAAGTGAAATTCGAGCGGTCCCTCGAACACATGGGCGGCGACCTCAAGACCTTCCAGGGGATGATGCGCGAGCTCTATCGGGTCTGCCAGCCGGGGGCGAAGATCAAGATCGTCGCCAAGCATCCGCAGCACAACGCCTTCCTGTACGACCCCACCTGCGTGCGCGTGGTCAGCCCGATCCTGCTGGGCCTGTTCGACGGGCTGGCGCCGTCGCCCGCCGACCCGCAGCCGCTGGCCCGTCGCAACAAGGTCGACTTCGAGATCATCGAGCGGACGGTGATCCTGGACGAGCCCTACAAGAGCCAGTTCCAGTCCGGCATGCTGTCGCCGGAAAGCGCCGGCCGCCTGGCCGAGACGACCCTCAACGTCTGCAGCGAGTTCCAGATCGAGCTGCTCGTGCACAAGCCCGCCCGCGGCGCGCCGGCCGTCCCGGGCCGAACCCCCGCCCCCATCTAGGCGGCGGACACCCGGATCAGCTTGATCGACGGATACCAGGCGCAATCCTCCCGGTCCTGGCCCCACTGCCAGTCGGTGTTCCACTCCGGAATCAAGACCGTCGTGGGCTTGCCAAGGGACGCCGCCAGATGCGCCAAGGCGCCGGGCGGGCAGACGACGTGCTCCAATTCCGCAAGCTTGCCTGCGATCGCGGGGGCGTCGAGCCCCGCGCAGACCTCATCCAGCCGGACAGCGCCCGGCCCCGAAAGGGCCTCGGCGCGTGCGGTGATGGCGATCCTGTCGCGTTCCGGCAGACCCTCCAGCCCCTCGAGCGATACGCCAACGCCAACGCCGCCTTCCGGCCCCGCGACGAGCGCCGGGGGCGGCACGGCGTCGGGTCCGGTCCCGAACGCACGCGGCAGCGAGCCGATCATCACCCAGGCGTCCTGATCCGGCGCGTCGAGATCCGCCGCGAGTGGGATGACCCGGTCGACCAGCGGCTCCAGCAGGGCCGAGAGCGCCGGCGGACAGGCGAGGGTCACCGAGATCCCGCGGTCGCGAAGCAGCGGCAGATAGCGCGAGTGCTGGATCACGTCGCCCAAATCGCCGTCGGGCCAGACCAGCAGCGTCCTGACCGGTTCACCCCGCCATTCCGGGAAGGGCAGACCTCGCACCGCGTCACGCGAGCCGTTGAGGTCGGCGCGCGCCTCGTAGCTGTCCCAGGCCTCGATGTACCGTCCCTGCCGAAGCAGCGTCGTCGCCAGCCTATACCGCCACTTGGCGTCGCTCGGGGCGACGCTCAGCGCGGCCCGCATGATCCGCTCGGCGTCGTCCGGGCGGTGCGTTTCCTCGTAGAGCCGGAGGAGGTCATTGCGCGCCGTCATGGCGTCTTGGCCGCCCGGATCGGCCGTGATGATCTCGTCGTATTTCGACTCGGCGCCTGCGAGGTCGCCTTGTCTGCGCAGGGCGTAGGCGGCGTCGAGCGCGCGGGGCGACGGGACGGCGAACAGCACGGTCTCGTTCCCATAGAGCGTGTGGTGCTCAAGGTAGAACTTGTAGCCGAGGTCCAGGCTGTCGATGTAGCGCGGGATCTCGGTAAAATCCTCGGGCCGGTGGTATAGGCTGATGGCAAGCTTCGGTCGGCGCCTGCGGATCGACCCCTCCGCGCCCTTCAGCGCTTCGAGCTCGGCGCCTTCGATGTCCATCTTGATGAAGTTGACGCGGTCGAAACCCAGCTTCTCCAGCGTCTCGTCGATCGTGATGGTCTCGGTCTGACCGTCCGGCCGGAACTGGCCGCCCGGATCGGCGGCGACGCGACTCCCCGGACCCCAGTCGACGAAGTGCAGCACGTGGCCGGAGCGGCTCCAGATGGGGCGCCGGACCAGGAACACATGCGAAGCCAGGTGTGGGTTGAGCGCGAGGTTGCGCTCGAACACCGCGATGTTGCTCGGAATGAATTCGTAGGAAACGCAGGCGCCGGAGGGGCCGACCTCATGGGCGAAGTACATGCTGGTCTCGCCCCAGCAGCCCCCCGCATCGATCACCACATCGCCGGCCTCGGCCTTACAGTGCACGTCGCCGTTGTGATATTCGTACTGCATCTGCCGGATCGCGTAGGCGAGGCCGGTGCTCGTCGCATGGACGCGCATATCGTAGCCGAGCGGCTTGGTGTCGAAGACCGACAATGCGAGGTCCATGAATTTGATCTTCACGGGCGGCGCGTCCGTGACGAACTGGTTCATCGACTCGATGGTCGGCAGGTAGTCCGGCGTGTTCCGGGGAAGCTTGACCTTCCGATGGCCCAGCACCTTGAACGCGACCAGCTTCAGCAGCAGAGCGCGGGACCGCTTATCGGCCAGGCGATCGTAAAGATACTGACCGCGCGCGATCTCCTCGGCCGCGTGCTTCGAGAAATAGCGGCCGGGCGAGAGGCTGTATTGCAGCGCCCGGCCGAGCGCCCCGAGCGCCTCTTCCAGCAGGCGCCTGGCCTCGCGCGCCCGTTCCCGGGAGACGGTGAGAGCCTGCCGCACCACGCCCGGCGGTGGCGGCGGCTCGGGACCCAGCTCGTGGTCGTAGTTGCCGTCGACGTCGGCGAACCTTGCGCGACTGAGCTCGGACAGGATCGCGGATCGGTAGCGCGTCATCGGACGAGATGTGTCTCAGGATTCGCGCAGCGCCGGGAGCCCCGCCCTCTCCGCTTCTCTCCCCGAGGAGGTTTGGCGGCCGGCATCCGGCTGCCTTAGCCACCATAGCCCCGGGCATTCAGCGCAGGTGGGCCAGCCGCCCCGGCCTGGCCTTCACCGTCAGGCCGTCAGGCCGTCAGGCTGAGCGCGATGAAATCCAGGAAAGCGCGCACCTTGGCCGGCAACTGGCGGCGCGACGCATAGTAGGCGTGGAGCGGGAAGCGCTCCTCCGCCCAATCGTCCAGCACGGTGACCAGCCGGCCACTGGTCAGCCAGGGTTCGAGCCCCAGTTCAAAACTCTGGAACAGACCCAGTCCCGCCTCGCAGGCGGCCAGCGCCGCGGAAGGATCGTCCAGCACGAGGCGGCCGGCGACAGGGACTTCGATCGTCTTGCCGCCGCGATGGAACTCCCAGGCGAACGCCCGTCCGGACTGCGGATCGCGGAACAGGATCGCGTCGTGCTTGGCGAGGTCGGCGGGCGCGCGGAGAGCCGGCCGGCCGGCCAGGTAGGCCGGCGTGGCGACCGTCAGGACCCGCGTCTCCAGGAGCTTGCGGGCGATCAGGCTTGAGGTCGGCGGCGGCCCGAAGCGCAGGGCGAGATCGGCGCCGCCGGCGAGCATCTCCTCGAAGGCGTTGGTCACACGAAGCTCCAGCGAAAGCTCCGGATAGCGCGCCAGCAGCGCCGGCAGTCGCGGCGCGAGCACAATGCGCGCGAACCACGGGTCGACGCTCAATTTCAGCCGGCCGCGGACCTGGGTGGAGTCGGCGGCGGCGGTCTCGGCGGCCTCGGTAATCGAGGCGAGGAGCGGCGCCACCTCGGCATGGAAGCGCGCTCCGGCCTCGGTCAGCGCCACCATCCGGGGATGCCGGTCGAACAGCCGAGCCCCGACCTGCGCCTCAAGCCGCGCGATGGCCCGGCTGACCCCCGATGGCGTCAACCCGACGGCTTCCGCCGCCCGGGTGAAGCCGCCGCTTTCCACGACGGCGGCCATCACCCCGACGCCTGAGAGCAAGCGCGCGTCGAACGTCATGGATGAGTTTTCGGCAACATCAGCATGACAAAGATGCGTTGGATTCCAGGTCGGGTAAAGCGGATCGTGCGGCATCCAAATCTTGAGGAGTTTCGCCATGACCTTGAACAAGCAACGCATCGTCGTGCTCGGCGGTACGTCCGGCATCGGCTTCGCGGTCGCCAAGGCCGCCTCTGAACGGGGAGCCGAAGTCGTGGTCGGCTCGAGCTCCCCGACGCGGGTGACGGCGGCGGTCGCCACCCTGGGCGCGGGCGCCGAAGGCCGCGCGGTCGACCTCTCGGACGAGACCGCCACGCGTGGGTTTTTCGAGGCGGTGGGCGAGTTCGATCATCTCGTCTACACGGCCGGGGAGCCCCTGCAGCTCCTGGGGCTGGAGGCCGATCTCGCCCAAGTCCGCCGATTCTTCGAGCTCCGGTACTGGGGCGCGCTCGCCGCCGCCAAGTACGGGCGCAAGGCGATCCGGGACGGCGGCTCCATGGTGTTCACCTCCGGCACGGCGGGCGCCCGCCCGTTGGGCCCCGGCTGGGCGGCGGCGTCGAGCATCTGCGGCGCGATGGAGGGGCTCACCCGGGCGCTCGCCGTGGACCTGAAGCCCCTGCGGGTGAACTGCGTCTCGCCGGGCGTCGTGAAGACCGACCTCTGGGCCGGCATGGGCGAGGCCGAACGCGACGCCTTCTACGCCTCCGAGGCCGCACGCCTGCCCGTCGGCCACGCCGGCGAGGTGGAGGAGATCGCGCAAGGCTACCTCTACCTCATCCGCCAGACCTACGTGACGGGCCAGGTGCTCTACGTCGACGGCGGCGGCCTCCTCGCCTAGGTCGGTGACATAATCACCCATGTCGAAGACGTCATGACCCGGCTTGTCCGAGCCATGACGAAAGGCTCCAGGGGCCGGGAGCAATTCCCAAATGGCTTGGAGCGAAGCTGTTCCTTCGGGCAATCTTCAGGGGGATCGCAGGGAATGCTCGCCGCCAAATCCCGGCGCAACTGTTCGATTCGACGGGGCGCCCAATAGCGTCCTGGCGATCGGATCATCGGCATCGATCTGCGCCAGGGCCACGCGCGAACCAACTCGCGAGAAGAGCGGAGTCGCCCCCCGCCTTGACTCCCCACCCCCAATCCCGCATCCCTCCGCCAACTCTCGCGGGAGAGATCGGGACCCGGCTGACCACCGCGGGGCGCCCCGGAGCCGAAGGCGCAACCGCCCCGGAAACGCTCAGGCAAACGGACCGCGACGAGCTGATGCACGCTGGAAAGATCCTCCGAAGCTCGTGAGAGCGCAGGCGGACGCCGAAGGAGCAGGGGACGCGCCGAATTAGGGCGGTCCGAAATCTCTCAGGCCCAAGGACAGCGGGGGCGCGGGATGCCAGGGGACCGTCCCCCGGCGGCTCGCCCCATCGTCAGCCGGAGTCCCCACCTGTGGCCCAGTCGCCCGCCGAAGCCCCCCTCCAGACCACCCCGCTGCACGCGGCGCACCTGGCGCTGGGCGCGCGCATGGTGCCCTTCGCGGGCTACGACATGCCCGTGCAGTACACCGAGGGCGTGCTCAAGGAGCACCTCTGGACCCGCGAGCACGCCGGCATCTTCGACGTCTCCCACATGGGCCAGGCGCGGCTGCGCGGCGTGAACCCCCGGGCCGCCTTCGAGGAGGTGGTCCCCGGTGACTTTATCAACCTGAAGCCCGGCCGGCAGAAGTATTCGGTGCTGCTCAACCGCGCGGGCGGCATCGTCGACGACCTGATGGCCGCGCGGCCGGTCAATTCCGAGGGGACCGGCGACGACGGCCTCTTCGTGGTGGTCAACGGCGCCTGCAAGGACAACGACTTCAAGGTCATTGAGGCCGAGCTCGCCGGCCAGGTGGCCATCGAGCGGCTGGAGACCCGCGCCCTGATCGCGCTGCAGGGCCCGGAAGCCGCGGCCGTCTTCCAGCACTATGCGCCGGAGGCCGGCACGCTCGGCTTCATGGACGTGCGCCTGATGACCGCCTTCGGGGTCGACCTGATCGTCTCGCGTTCCGGCTACACCGGCGAGGACGGCTACGAGATCTCGGTCCCCGACGTCGCCGCCGACGACGTCTGGAACATCCTGCTCTCCGACCGGCGGGTGAAGCCGATCGGCCTGGGCGCGCGCGATTCGCTGCGGCTGGAGGCGGGCCTGCCGCTCTACGGCCACGACCTGGACGAGACCGTCAGCCCGGTCGAGGCGGACCTGACCTTCGCCATCAACAAGAACCGCCGCGAGCAGCGCGACTTCCCCGGTGCGGCGCGGATCGTCAAGGAACTGGCCGAAGGCCCTGCGCGCCGCCGCGTGGCGCTGAAGGTCCTCGAAGGCGCCCCGGCCCGCGAAGGCGCCGAGATCGCCGACGCGAGCGGCGCGGTGATCGGGGTGGTCACCTCCGGCGGCTTCTCCCCCGTCCTGAAATGCGGCATCGCGCTGGGCTTCGTTCGCGGCGTGAACCCCGAGATCGGCGCCCAGCTCAAGGTCATCGTCCGCGGCAAGCCACAGGCCGCCGAAGTCGTGAAGGCGCCGTTCGTCCCCCACCGCTACGTCCGCAAACTCCCAGCCTAGAGAGAACCCCATGCGCTTCACCAAGGATCACGAGTGGGTCGAGGTCGACGGCGATGTCGCCACCGTCGGCATCACCGCCTACGCCGCCGAACAGTTGGGCGACGTGGTGTTCGTCGAGACCCCCGACGTCGGCAAGACCGTCAAGGCCGGCGACGGCTTCGCGGTGGTCGAGAGCGTCAAGGCCGCCTCGGACGTCTACGCCCCGATCTCGGGCCAGGTGGTCGAGGCCAACGCCGCGCTCGGCGATGCGCCGGAGACCGTCAACGCCGCCCCGGAAGCCGCCGGCTGGTTCGCCAAGGTCAAGGTCGCCAACCCCGCCGAAGTCGACGCCCTGATGGATCGCCCGGCCTACGAAGCCTACCTGCAGACGCTTTGATTTGAACCAGCGCCCCCTCCACCACTTCGTGGTCCCCCTCCCCCGCTCGCAGGAGAGGTATCGGACGCTCAGAACCTCCCCCGTTCACGGGGGAGGGGGACCCGAAGGACGGAGGGGGCGCTGAGACCTCAACACGCCCGAAGACTCCACTGGAACTGACCGAATGAGATACCTGCCCCTGACCCCCGAGGATCGCGCCCAGATGCTGGGCGTGATCGGGGCCGCCGATGTCGAGGCGCTGTTCGCCGACGTGCCGGCGGCCGCCCGCAAGGCGGCCCTGTTCGACCTGCCGACGCGGGCGAGCGAGATGGAGGTCGAGCGCGAACTCGCCGGCCTGGCCGCCCGCAACCGCCCGGCGGGCGAGGGCCCGTTCTTCTGCGGCGCCGGCGCCTATCGCCACCATGTGCCGGCCAGCGTCGACCACATCATCCAGCGCTCGGAGTTCCTGACCAGCTACACGCCCTACCAGCCGGAGATCGCGCAAGGGACCCTGCAGGTCCTGTTCGAGTTCCAGACCCAGGTCGCCGCCCTGACCGGGCTCGAGGTCGCCAACGCCTCGATGTACGACGGCTCCACGGCCTGCGCCGAGGCGGTGATGATGGCCCAGCGGGTGACGCGCCGCGAGAAGGCCATCCTCTCCGGCGGCCTGCATCCGCACTACGCCGCCGTCACCCAGACCATCGCGCACGCCGAGGGGATGGAGATCGTCCGGCAGGCCGCGGCGATCGACGCCGAGGCCGCGGTGATCGACGCGATCGACGCCGAGACCGCCTGCGTCGTGGTCCAGACTCCCAACGTCTTCGGCGTCGTCACCGACGTCACCCGGATCGCGGACGCCGCCCATGCCGCCGGCGCGCTGCTGATCGTGGTGACCACAGAGGCCGTCAGCTTCGGCCTCCTGAAATCGCCGGGCGAGATGGGCGCCGACATCGCCGTGGCCGAAGGCCAGTCGATCGGCAATTCGCTGAACTTCGGCGGCCCCTACGTCGGCCTGTTCGCCTGCCGCGAGAAGCTGGTTCGCCAGATGCCCGGCCGCCTCTGCGGCGAGACCGTCGACGCCGACGGCCGGCGCGGCTACGTGCTCACGCTCTCGACCCGCGAGCAGCACATCCGCCGCGAGAAGGCGACCTCCAACATCTGCACCAACTCCGGCCTCTGCGCGCTGGCCTTCACCATCCACCTGTCGCTGCTGGGCGAGGTGGGCCTGCGCCAGATGGCGGCGATCAACCACAGCCGCGCGCGCGAATTGGCCGCCGCCCTGAAGGGGACGGTGGAGATCCTTACCCCCCGGTTCTTCAACGAGATCGCCGTGCGCGTGCCCGACGCGGCCCATGTGGTCGAGGATCTGCTGGCCGACGGCGTGGTCGCCGGCGTGCCCTATTCGCGGCTCGCGCCCGGGGCCGGCATGGACGACGTCCTGCTGCTGGCCGCCACCGAGACCACGACATCGGAAGATATCGCGGCCCTGTCTGCCGCTCTGAAGTGGAGGCTCGGCCAATGAGCATGTCCAGCGTGGGCCGCCCCACCCGACCCAACGCCGCCGGCGGTCCTGAGGGCCATGCGTCGCTCACCGGCGGCCGCGGTCTCCTCCAGGACGAGCCGCTGCTGTTCGAGCTCGGCGGCTGGGACAAGACCGGCGTCGACTTCGATGCGGCCGACCACGACGCCTCGGACCTCGGCGACCTGGTACGCGCGGCGCCGATCGGTCTGGCCGGCCTCTCCGAGCCGGAGACGATGCGCCACTACGTGCGCCTCTCCCAGAAGAACCACGCCATCGACCTGGCGCTCTATCCGCTGGGTTCGTGCACCATGAAGCACAACCCGCGCCTCAACGAGAAGATGGCCCGCCTTGCCGGCTTCGCCGACCTGCACCCCCTGCAGCCGGTCTCGACGACCCAGGGCGCGCTGGAGCTGATCGACCGCCTGGCCCACTGGCTGAAGACGCTGACCGCCATGCCCGCCGTCGCCATGACGCCCAAGGCCGGCGCCAACGGCGAGCTCTGCGGCCTGCTCTGCATCCGCGCCGCCCACGAGGCCGCCGGCCAGGGCCACCGCCGCACGGTCCTGGTGCCCACCTCGGCCCACGGCACCAACCCTGCCACCGCCGCCTTCGTGGGCTATTCGGTGACCGAGATCGCCCAGACCGCCGACGGCCGCGTCGACCTCGCCGACCTCGCCGCCAAGCTCGGCCCCGACGTCGCCGCCATCATGGTGACGAACCCGAACACCTGCGGCCTGTTCGAGCGAGATGTGATGGAAATCAGCCGCTTGACCCACGAGGCGGGGGCCTATTTCTACTGCGACGGCGCGAACTTCAACGCCATCGTGGGCCGCGTAGCGCCCGGCGACCTCGGCGTCGACGCCATGCACATCAACCTGCACAAGACCTTCTCCACACCCCACGGCGGCGGCGGTCCCGGCGCAGGCCCGGTGGTGCTGTCGAAGGCCCTCGCCCGCTTCGCCCCGGCGCCCTGGATCGTCCACGGCGAGGCCGGCCTGGAGCTCGTCGAGGAAGCCAAGGGCGAGGCCGCCAGCGCCTTCGGCCGCATGTGCGCCTTCCACGGGCAGATGGGCATGTACGTCCGCGCCTACGCCTACATGCGCAGCCACGGCGCCGACGGCCTGCGCCAGGTCGCCGAGGATGCGGTCCTGAACGCCAACTACATCAAGGCCCGCCTGTCCGCCGAGATGACGCCCGCCTTCCCCGACGGCCCCTGCATGCACGAGGCGCTGTTCGACGACGCCTGGCTGGAAAGCACGGGCGTCACCACCCTCGACTTCGCCAAGGCGATGATCGACGAGGGCTTCCATCCGATGACCATGTACTTCCCGCTGGTGGTGCACGGCGCCATGCTGATCGAGCCTACGGAGACCGAGTCCAAGCGCGAGCTCGACCGCTTCTGCGACGCCCTGCTGGCGCTCGCCGGGGCGGCCAAGGCCGGCGACGCCGAGCGGTTCACCGGCGCGCCCTATCTCGCCCCGCTGCGCCGGCTCGACGAGACCCTGGCGGCGCGCAAGCCGAAGCTGACCTGGCGGCCGGAGCAGGAGGCGCCGCTGGCGGCGGAATAGGCCTTTCCGTAGACGGAGGGAGATTTCGCGTCTGGCGCGAGGATCTCGTGGCCGGCTTGCATCGCAGGTGTGGCGCCGGCGCCATCCGTGGCCGAATAGGCGAAATGAGCGAAATTTAACCCGGCCGGCGCCTTTACGACTCTAGAGAGCGTTCGCATATCAAGCTTGCGCAGCGGCGGTTCGACCTCCCCTTGGGCCGTGCGCGCGTTCCCAGGTCTGATTCCAGTGACTTTCGCCATGCCCTCCCTGCGCGTCTACCGCGCCTCTGACGAGTTCGCCCGCGAGTTAGCCTCGCGCGTGGCGCGTTGGCTGCTGCTTGGGCTGGGGGGGATCATCATGATCGCGGGCCTGATCCTGGCGCCGCTGCCGGGGCACATCGGCCTGCCGCTGCTGGTGATCGGGCTGATGATCGTCCTGCGCAACTCGTTCCGGGCCAAGCGCCAGTTCCTGCGGATGCAGCACGCCCACCCGAAGATGGTGTTCCCGATCCGCCGGCTGATGCGCCGCGACCCGGAGATCATCCCGGTGTTCTGGCAGCAGTACCTGCGGCTGGAACGGCTGGTGCTGCCTAAGCGCATCCGCTTCGCCGCCCGCTGCCGCCGCTACCTCGGCCGCCGGCTCAGGCCACGGACGGCCTAGTCACCAAACGTGCCATCCCAGCGCTTGTCCGGGACCATACTCGCGAAACTCTCAGGATAGCTGCGGACCCGTCGACGCCTATGGGTGCCGGTCTTTCGCTTCCGCGAAACCCGGGACGACAGTTGTGGGCGCTACTGCAGCTTGCCGGCGAGCTGGCCGATGGCGCTGTCGATGAGCGGATCGGACTTGGCGCCGGCGATGCGGGCGGCGAGCACGGTCTCGGCCATCTCGGCGGCCAGTTCGCCGGCCGCGGCCTTCACCTCGGCGGCGGCCTGGGCCTCGGCGGTGGCGATGCGGCGCTCGGCCAATTGGCCGCGGCGCTCGATCTGCTCGGCGAGCCGTTCCTGCGCCTCGGCCTGCAGCCGCTGGGCCTGCTCCTGGGCGTTGGCCATGATTTCGGCGGCCAGTTTCTCGGAATGCTCGCGGTCGGACTGGATGCGGGCCAGCAGAGCCTGGGCTTCTTCGCGCAGGCGGTTGGCCTCGTCGAGCTGGGCGCGGACCTTGTCGCCCGCGTCGCCCAGCGCCTTCCAGGCGAACTTGTGCACCCCGGCGAAGACCAGGATCACCACGAAGACCACGAAGGCCACGCCGACCCAGAAGTGGGCGGAGGTCAGGAGTTCCATCGGCGTCTACGATCCCTTGGCCGCGGAGAGCTCCGCGGCCGATGCGGCCTTGCCGGTGAGCCTGGCCACGATGGCGCCGGCCGCATCGGCGGCGATGCCGGCGACGTTGCCCATGGCCGCGTCGCGCGACTTGGCGATCCGGGCCTCGGCCACGGCGCCCTTCTCGGCGAGCTTGGCCTCTTCCTCGGCGAGCTTGGCGGCGACCTCGGCCTGGGCCTTGGCGCGCGCCTCGGCGGCGAGGCGCTGGGCCGCGGCGCGGGCCTGGGCGGTCTCGGCGGCGGCGGCGGCGGCTTGCGCCTCGGCCTCTTCCTTCAGCCGCCGGGCGTCAGCGATGTCGCCGCTGATCTTGCCCTCGCGCGCGTCGATCGTGCCGCCGACCCGCGGCGACACGAACAGGCGGACGAACAGCAGCACGAACAGGAAGACGACCAGGAACCAGACGATCTGGCCCGGCCACCACTGGAAGTCGAACTGCGGCAGGCCGGCGGACGCATGTTCCGCCGGGGCCGTGCTTTCTTGGGTCTCGGTCGCCATCGGCGATCAGCCTCTTGGGACGGTTCGGGCTTAGGAGCCGAACAGGATGATCAGCGACACCACGAAGGCGAACAGGCCCATGGTTTCGGTCAGGGCCATGCCGAGGAACAGCATGGTCTGCTGGCTGGCGGCGCCGGCCGGGTTGCGGATGGCGGCTTGCAGGTAGGAGCCGAACAGCACGCCCAGGCCGACCCCGGCGCCGATCATGCCCATGGCGGCGAGACCCGCGCCAATCAGCTTGTAGGTATGGAAGTCAGCGACGGCGTTCATGTCAGGTGGTTCCTCTCGAAGATTTCGGGTTGGGTTAGTGGCCGTGACCGAAGTTCACGACCTCGTTGAGGTACACGGTGGCCAGCGCCGCGAAGACGAAGGCCTGCAGGACCGCGACCACCAGCTCCAGGCCGGTGAGCGCCACGATCATGGAGAAGGAGAGCGCGCTGGGGATGAAGGCGAGCGTCGCCACCCCGCCCGACAGCGCCAGGATGCCCAGCGCCACCACGAAGGAGCCGAACAGGCTCATCACCACGTGGCCGCCCAGCATGTTGCCGAACAGACGCATGGCCAGCGTCACCGGCCGCACGAAGTAGGACAGCATCTCGATCGGGACCATGAAGACCAGCATGACCTTGGGCATGCCCGAGGGCGCGAACAGGGTCAGGAACTTCGGCCCGTGCTTCACGAAGCCCAGGATGAAGACGCTGAAGAAGGTCAGCACCGCGAGCGTCGCGGTGATCGCCAACTGGGCGGTCACCGCGAAGGTCAGCTCCATGCCGCCGATGTTGAAGATCGCCAGCACCACGCTCATCAGGTTCAGCACCAGGATGACCAGGAAGAGCGAGAAGATGTAGGGCACGTAGGGCTTGCCCTCGTGGCCGATGATCGGCCCGACCAGCACCCGGTCGATGATGTTGTAGAGGCTTTCGGCCAGGGCCTGGCCGCGGTTCGGCACGATCTCGCGCCGCGCGGTGAGCGCGAAGAACAGCACCAGGACGATCGCCCCGGCGATCATGCTGGCCACGGAATTGGTGATCGACAGGTCGAGGGCCATGCCGCCGATGTGCACGACAGGCAGGTCCACGATCTTGTGGACCATGAACTGTTCCATCGGCTGGATGGCCGGTTGGTTCGCCATAAGGGCCTTAGTCCTCGTCTTCGTCGTCGGCCGCGACGGGAACCGTCCCGTGCGCGTCCACTGCCATCCTGTTCGCCCTCCCCACGGCCGTGACCGCGGTGAAGATCGAGAACCCCGTGCCAATCAGCAGACCGCCGACTATGCCCCAGGGCGCTGTCACTTTGGCGTAGTGGTCCAGCAGCCAGCCAAGGCCGACGCCACCGAGCACCCCGCCAACCACTTCCCCTACGAAGCGGTACCCCTGCGCCATGGCCGCGTGAGTCTCGGGACTCACCTTGCGGGCCTGCGCGGCCTCCGCCGCTCCCAAGCGCTGATCGAGGCTGGCTAGGGCCTCATCTGGCGGCTCATGGGGGTGTGGCATACGTCGGAAGGCCTAATGACCGCGACGTCGCCGCCACGGCGGGGGCTTTTAGGTCGCGCGGAACCTATAGACCGTGCTGCGGCGCGTCAAGGCTGGGCGGATGCTCTATATCATATTGTTTTTGCACGATATTTGTGACGTCGCGACACATGGTCCGCGACCTGGGTTCAAGAAGCACGGCCGGCCCACTGCCCGACTCCCTTATTGGGCCGCCATGGCCTCCGCCTGGCAGAGGTCGACGCTGACCAGTTGGGAGACGCCGCGTTCGGCCATGGTGACGCCGAACAGCCGGTCCATGCGGGCCATGGTGACCGGATTGTGGGTGATGGCGATGAAGCGCGTCTCGGTGCGCCGGCGCATCTCGTCGAGCATGTTGCAGAAGCGATCGACGTTGGCGTCGTCCAGCGGGGCGTCCACCTCGTCGAGCACGCAGATCGGCGCCGGCTGGGCCAGGAACACCGCGAAGATCAGGGCCGTGGCGGTCAGCGCCTGCTCGCCCCCGCTCATCAGGCTCATGGTGGCCATGCGCTTGCCGGGCGGGCAGGCGTAGATTTCCAGGCCCGCCTCGAGGGGGTCTTCCGATTCGACCAGCCGCAGCTCTGCCTGGCCGCCCTGGAACAGGGCCTGGAAGAGCGTCTTGAAGTGCTCGTTGATCACCTCGAAGGCGGCCAGCAGGCGCTCGCGGCCCTCGCTGTTCAGCTCATGGATGCCCTCCCGCAGCCGGGCGATCGCGCCGGTCAGGTCGCTGCGCTCCGACTGCATGGTCTCCAGCCGCGCGGCGTGCTCGGCGGCTTCCTCCTCGGCGCGCAGGTTCACCGGGCCGATGGCGTCGCGCTGGCGCTCCAGGTTGTAGAGGTGGGCCTCGATTCCCCCGGCGTCGGTGGGGATGGCGACCGCCTCGTCGGCCAGCTTCTGGGCCAGGGCCTCGGGTTCGATGCGGGCGGTTTCGCGGATCTGGGCGGAGACCTCGGCGAGGCGGGCCTGTGCGGCCTCGGAATGGGCGGCGAGGCTGGCGCGGACCTCGCGCGCCTCGGAAGCCGCGGCTTCCGCCCCGCGCAAGGCCCGGTCGGCCTCGGCCCGCTCATGCTCGGCGCCGGCGAGCGCGTCGGAGGACTTGGCGCGGCGGGCCTCGGCCACCGCCAGCTCGTCCAGCAGGGCCGCGCGGCGGGTCTCCAGGGTCTCCGGCGCGGCCTTGGCCTTGGCAAGCTCGGCCTCGGACTTGACGCGGGCCGCGGCCAGGGCCTCCAGGCGCTTGGCGGCGGCGGCGGAGCGGCGGGTCCAGTCCTCGCGGTCGGCGGTCAGCGCCTCCAGGCGCCGCGCGCGGCCGCCCTTCTCGCGGACTTCCACGTCCAGCGCCGCGCGGGCCTCGGCGGCGGCCTCGCGGGCGGGGCCGGCGGCGGCGCGGGCGGCGGCCAGACGCTGGGCGAGGTCCTCGCCGTCGGTCTCGCTGGAGGCGGCGGCCTGGGCGGCGGCGAGGGCCTGTTCGAGCTCGGCCATTTCGGCGGTGAAGCGGGCGATCACGTCGTCGAGCGAGGCGGCATGGGCCTCCTTGCGGGCGGCCTCGCGGTCGAAGCGTTCGAGGGTCGCGCGCGCGGCCAACGTCTTCTGTTCCGCGGCTGGGGTCTCCCGGCGCGCGGCGCGGAGAGCCTCCTCGATGGCCGCGAGCCTCGCGGCGGCCTCCTTCTGGGTCGCCCGAGCGGCCTCGGCCTTCGGCGTCAGGGCCTCGATCTCGGCCTCGACCTCGGCCAGCCGGGTCTTCTGCTCCAGGCGCACGGCGGCGGCTTTGGGCGCGTCGGCGCGGGCGGTGAACCCGTCCCAGCGCCAGAGGTCGCCTTCCTTGGAGACCAGCCGGCAGCCGGGCGCCAGCCCCGCCTGCAGGGCGTCGCCCTGGGCGCGGTCGACCAGGGCGGTGAAGGCCAGGCGCGCGGCCAGCGCGGCCGGCGCCTTGACCAGGCCGCTCAGCGGGGTCGCGCCTTTGGGCCACATCGGCGCCTCGGCGTCACGGCCACCCCAGAAGGACGGCGCCTGCCTGTCGAGGGCGGCGTCGAGGTCATCGCCCATGGCGGCGGCCAGAGCCTTCTCGTAGCCGCGGTCCGGCGAGACCGCGTCCAGGGCCGGGGCGAAACCGCCGCGCTTGGCCTGGGCCACGAGCGCGGCCAGCGCGCGGGCCTCGGCGGTCAGGCGGCCGAGCTGCTCGTCCAGCTTGCGGGCGGCCTCGCGGGCGGAGACTTCGGCGCCTTGCGCGGCCGTGCGGTCTTCCTCGGCCTTGTCGAGGGCGGCGCGGGCGGCGGCGAGCGCCGCCTCGGCGGCCTCCAGCTCGGCCTTGGCCTGCGCCGCTTGCGGATTGACCGCGATGCCCAGGGCCTCGCGCTCGGACTTGGCCTGGTCCAGGGCGCGGCGGGTGCGCGACAGGCGGGCCTGGGCCTCCTCGACCCGATGGGCGGCGGCTTCGCGCACGGCCTCCTGGGCGGCGACCTGGGCGGCCAGGGCCTCGACCTCGGCGTCGGCGGCGGCGCGGGCGGCCTCGGCGGCCTTCGCGGCGGCGTCCAGCTCGGGGATGCGCTCGGGCGCGGCCTTGATCGCGGCCTCGAGGGCCCCGAGGTCGTCCGCGAGGCGGGCGAGCGATGCGCCGGCGTCCTCGACGATATGCTCCTCGCGGGCGCGGTCGGCGTCGATGCGGGCGAGGTCGCCGGTCAGGCGCTCCAGCTCCGCGGCGTGGGCCTCGTGCTCGCGGTCCAGGCGGTCCTTGTCGATGGCCAGCTTGTGCAGGATGGCGGCGGCGATGGTCTCGGCCTCGCGCAGCGGCTTGATCGCCTCTTCCGCAGCCGCCGCGCGCGTGGTGGCCGCGGCGGCGGCCCCGGCCGTGTCCTCGACCGCCCGGATGGCGGCGGCGGCCTCGGCGCCCAGGCGCTCGGCGGCGGCCCTGGCCTCGGCCCAGCGGGCGTAGAGCACCGCGCCCTGCAGGGCGCGGATCTCGGCCGACAGCCTCTTGTAGCGTTCGGCCTGCCGCGCCTCGCGCTTCAGGCGGCCGAGCGTGGTCTCCAGCTCACGGGCCACGTCCTCCAGCCGGGCGAGGTTGGCCTCCGCGGCGCGCAGGCGCAGCTCCGCCTCGTGGCGGCGCGAATGCAGGCCGCTGACGCCGGCGGCCTCTTCCAGGATCATCCGGCGGTTCTGCGGCTTGGCCGCGATCAGCTCGCTGATCTGCCCCTGGCGGACCAGGGCCGGGGAGTTCGACCCGGTGGAGGCGTCGGCGAACAGCAGTTGCACGTCGCGGGCGCGGACCTCGCGGCCGTTGATCCGGTAGGTCGAGCCCTCGCCCCGGTCGATGCGGCGGACCACCTCCAGCACCGGGTTGTCGTTGAAGGCGGCCGGCGCGCGGCGGTCGGAATTGTCGATGGTCAGCGCCACCTCGGCGTGGTTGCGCGAGGGCCGCTTGGCGGCGCCGGCGAAGATCACGTCGTCCATGCCGCCGGCCCGCATCGCCTTGGCCGAATTGGCGCCCATCACCCAGCGCAGGGCCTCCAGCAGGTTCGACTTGCCGCAGCCGTTCGGCCCGACGATCCCCGTGACGCCGGGTTCGATCCGGAACTCGGTCGGATCGACGAAGGACTTGAAGCCCGAAAGGCGCAGCCGCTGGAAGTGCACTTTGCTCTAGCGCCCTCCCTTGCTCGATGACGGGCCCTTGGCGGCCGACGCCATGACCGCGTCGAGGTCTTCCGGCGTCAGCGGCACGGTGTCGATCTTCTTGCCGTTGACGAACAGCGTCGGCGTCGAATTGACCCCGTCCTGCTCGGCGGCGCGCTTGGCGCGGCCGACCACCGCGTCCACCGCGGCCTGGTCCTGCAGGCAGGCGTCGAAATGGGCGGCGTCGACGCCGTTGGCGGCCCCGATCTCGGCCAGGATCGGCTTGACGTTGCCCTCGGTCCAGCGCGGCTGGCTGCGGAACACCTGGTCGACCACGGTGAAGTACTTCCCGGGCCCGGCGCAGCGCGCCAGCAGGAAGCCGGCCGCCGCCACATTGGCTGGCTCGGTGAGCATCTCCTTGAGCGTGTAGCGCACCTTGCCGGTATCGATGTACTTGGCCTTCAGGGCCGGGAACACCGCCTCGTTGAAGTGGCCGCAGTGCGGGCAGGAGAGCGAGGCGTATTCGATCACCTCGATCTTGGCCTTGGGATTGCCCAGGCTCATGTCGTCCGGCAGGGGCGCGGGCGCGCTTACGGCCGCGCCGGCGGCGAGCGCGGCGGCGGCGGCGATCAGGGCGGAGCGGCGGTTCAGCATAGGGCTCCTATCCGGCGGCCTTGGCGATGGCGGCGTCCAGCTCGGGCAGGCTCATCTCGCCCTCGAAGCGGACGCCGTTGATGACGAAGGTGGGAGTCGAGTTGATCTTGTCCACATGCATGTGCCGGTCGGCGCGCGCGGCCAATTCCTTCTCCGCCGCGGTGTCGCGCATGCAGGCGTCGAGCTGCGCCGGCGTCATCCCGCCCGGGTCGGCGGCGATGCGGCTCAGCACCCCGCGCGGGTCGCCGGTGCGGACCATCTCCTCCTGGCCCCGGAACACCGCGTCCAGCACCGGGAAGTAGCGGCCCGGCCCGGCGCAGCGCGCCAGGAGGAACCCGGCCGCCGCCAGGGCCTGCGGCTCGGTGAGGTATTCCTTCAGCGTGTAGCTGACCTTGCCGGTGTCGACGTACTTGGCCTTGAAGGCCGGGAAGACCTCCATGTCCCAGCGGGCGCAGTGCGGGCAACTCGCCGAGGCGTATTCGATCACCTTCACCCGCGCGGCGGGATTGCCCAGGCTCATATCCCCAGGCTGGGCCACCGACGCCGGGTCCGCGGCCCTCTTCGCGCAGCCGCCCAAGCCCAGCCCGCCGGCCGCCAGGACGGCCGCCAGGGCCGCGGCGAGGATGGGACGGGCGAGGGTCATGGCGGGCAGGATCTCCTGGCGAAGGGCGAGTAAAGCCCGATTCCATCCGGCCCCACCAACCGCGCGACAGGCGGCGAGGATCGCGGCGCTTGTTAGTCCAAGGCCCGGCCGCGGCGCAGGACGCCTCGGCCGAGGGCCAGGAGGGCGGTCTTCAGCTTGCCGTCGGGGGCGGCGGCGAGGTCGCTCTTCAGGCCGGCCTCGGCCGCGGCGTCCAGCGGCGGCAGGCGGCGGCGCGGCTTGGCGGCGGGCTCGTATTTGTGCTGCAGCGGGCCCTGGACGATGCGCAGCTTCTGCACCGCGTCGGCGCCCAGGAAGAGGTTCACCCGCGCCAGGATCTCGTGGGCCTGGTGCTGGATGAGCGCCGCCGCCGGCCCGGCCACGCGGATCTCCAGCGACGAAGGGCCGCCGTTGCGGCCACGGGTCAGCTTCACCGGCTCGGTGCGCTTGGCGATCTCGGCGCCCACCACCTCGCGCCAGCGGGCCTCCAGGGCCCCGGAGCCCTGGCCGAACTTGGCGTCGAGCTCCTTCAAGGTCCTGTTCAGCGCCCGGCCGAGCGGCGGCGGCGGGCGGCGCGGCGGCCGCGTGCGCTTGGCGGTCAGGATCCGGAGCGCCTCTTGCGGGCTGGGCAGGTCGCGGCGGGGCATGGCTCCTACCTTATCGTCATCCTCCGGTCGTCTGAAGGACGATCCGGGGCGCTCAAGCTGAATCTGGCAAGATGGCGCGTCTGCCTGGGTTCCCCCGGGATCGCGCTCGCGCGCGACCGGAGGATGACGATATGAGGAGGAGTGAACCCCGCCGCCCTCCGCGCCCAACTGCTCGCCTGGTACGACGCCAACGCCCGCGACCTGCCGTGGCGGGTGGGGCCGAAGGCGCATGCGGCCGGGGTCCGCGCCGACCCCTATCGGGTCTGGCTCTCGGAAGTGATGCTGCAGCAGACCACGGTGCCGCACGCCACGCCCTATTTCCTGGCGTTCACCGCCCGCTGGCCAACGGTGGCGCACCTGGCCGCGGAGGCCGACGGCGAGGTGATGGCCGCCTGGGCGGGGCTCGGCTACTACGCGCGCGCCCGAAACCTCCTGGCCTGCGCCCGGGCTGTGGCCGCCGATCATGGCGGGGTCTTCCCAGACACCGAGGCAGGTCTGCGCGCCCTGCCCGGCCTCGGGCCCTACACCGCCGCCGCCGTCGCCGCGATCGCCTTCGACGAGGCGACCAACGTGGTCGACGGCAATGTCGAGCGGGTGATGGCGCGGCTGTTCGCCGTCGAAGAGCCCCTGCCCGACGCCAAGCCGGAGCTGAAGCGCCTGGCCGGCGGCCTGGTCCGGGATGACCGGCCCGGCGACTGGGCCCAGGCGTTGATGGACCTGGGCGCGACGGTCTGCCGCCCCAAGGCGCCGCTCTGCGACCGCTGCCCGGTCGCAGGTCATTGCGCGGCGCTCGCCGGCGGCGCGCCGGAGAGCTTTCCGCGCCGCACCGCCAAGACCGCACGGCCGCATCGGCACGGCGTGGCCTATGTGCTGACCCGCGGCGACGAAGTGGCCCTGGTCCGGCGTCCGCCCAAGGGTCTGCTGGGCGGCATGCTGGCCCTTCCGACCAGTGACTGGCGCACGGGACCCTGGAGCGAGGCCGAGGCCAGGGCGGCCGCGCCGGCGCCGGCGGACTGGCGGGGCGTGGGCGAGGTGGAGCACGGGTTCACCCACTTCACCCTGACGCTCAAGCTGCTGCGGGCGGAGGGCGAGGCCGACGGGATGATCTGGACGCCGCGGCGCGGCCTCGCCGCCCTGCCCAGCGTCTTCCTGAAGGCGGCGCGGGCCGGGCTCTCGAACCTGCTTTAGTCGGCGACCGCCTCGGCGAGCTTTTCGAGGATCTTCGCCCAGGTCTTTTCGTAGTCGGCCTGGCGGGCCTTATCGGCCTCGGTCACCGAGCCGTCGGCGTTTTCCTGGGTGACGGTGACCTCGGTGCCGGCCTGCTGGGGGGCCAGCTCGATGGTCACAAGATGGGTCCGGTCCGGCGCGGCGGAGCTGGTGTGGGTGTAGCTGAGCCGCCGCCAGGGCTCGAAGGAGCGCACTTCGCCGCGGTCTTCGAACTGCCGGCCGTTGTATTCGCCGCGCATCACGATAGGGCCGCCCACGCGCCACACCGCCTCGACCTCCGCGCCCATCATGTAGGCCTTCATGCCTTCGCGCGAGGTGAGGGTTTCCCATACCTCGGCCTTGTTGGCCGGGATCACCCGCGAGGCCTGCGCCATGGCAGCCATCTTCACCACTCCTGATTGCTGGGAACCGCTTCACAACGCGCGAGGCGCCAAAGGGTCGCGTCGGAACTACGGTGAATGATCAGGTTTGGACGCGCACCCATGGCGTCAGCACCTCATAGACCGGCGGGTTGGTCGCTCCCGTCCGCGTGATCGCCAGGAGCTTCCGCCGAGTCGTCAGTTGGCGCACCGAATTCTGCACCGAGGATTTCGACAGGCCGGTCTCCAGGGCGATGGCCGAGAGGCTGGCGGCGAACCGGCGCTGGCCCCCGTCGGTCCGCGCCCAGAGCCACAGATAGACCAGGAAGGCCGAGGGCGTGCGGTCGTGGCCCACCAGGTCGCGCATCAGGACATCGACGACATAGGGGTCGAGGGCGATCTTTCGAGTCATCTTGGTTACTATAGCAATCATTGGACGAATTGTCCGTCCCGTGGCCGATCCGGCAAAGGTGGGCGGAACAAGCGGAGGCTCCGATGATCACCCACCTGAAGTTCGCCGGCGTGGCATGCCGCGATCAGGACCTGCAACTGAAGTTCTGGACCGAGAAGATGGGCTTCCGGGTGACCACTGACCAGCCGATGGGCGCCCAGCGCTGGATCGAACTCGCCATCGCCGGGAGCCAGACGGGCCTGGTCCTGTTCACGCCGGAGGGCCACGAGGACCGCGTGGGAACCTTCTTCAACGGCTCCTTCGCTTGCGACGACGTCGAGGCGACCCACCGCCAGCTCAGCGCCCGCGGCGTCGAGTTCCGCGGGCCGCCGGAGAAGCAGCCGTGGGGGACCTTTGCGATCTTCAAGGACCCGGAGGGCAACGAGTTCGTGCTGAGCTCACGCTAGGCGAAGGGCCTGGCGGCGAGCCAGATCATGGCCGCGAGGGTCGGATAGAAGGTCAGCCCCAGGCCGAACGCCCGCGCCCAAGGGGCGTAGAGGTAGCCCAGGAAGAAGGCGGCCCGCCCCGCCGCGAACAGGGCCGCCAGCGCCGGGATCAGTCCGAGATCGCGTGGCGCCACGGTCAGCGCCAGCCCCGTCCAGGCGATGGCCGCCAGGACCGTCTGCTCCAGCGTGTTCTGGTTGTAGCGAAGGTTGATCTCCAGGAAGCCCGGCTTCGCCGCCGGTCCCCCGTCGATGGCGTCGGCGCGCAGGAAGCGCTGGTTGGCGGTGAGGCCGAGTCCCGCGAGCAGGCAAAACCCTGGGACCAGGAGCCATCGCCCCGCCAGCGCCAAGCGCTCGGCCGTCGCAACCGCGCCGCCGTCGTGCGAGCCCAGGGCGCGTGACGCCACGACGAGGCAGACGACCACCGCCGCCAGCATGCCGAGCGCGATCAGGACCTGCTTTCGAAGCATCGACCAACCCGGCGCCAGCCTAGGCCCCTATGGCGCCTGCAGCTAGGCCACCAGTTGCTGGCGGACCTTGGCGCGCAGCACGTCGATGGGCGCCAGGCCCTTGTCCGACTTGAAGTGCCAGTAGGTCCAGCCGTTGCAGGCGGGCTGCGACTGCACCATGGCGCCGACCTTGTGGATCGACCCGGAAAGCTCGCCCACCACCAGGCTGCCGTCGGCGCGGACGCGGGCGGCGTGACGGCCCTTGTCGTCGTAGAGC
Organism: Phenylobacterium sp.; assembly: GCF_035569475.1. Taxonomy (GTDB): domain Bacteria; phylum Pseudomonadota; class Alphaproteobacteria; order Caulobacterales; family Caulobacteraceae; genus Phenylobacterium. The sequence continues at coordinate 9,450 of NZ_DATMNA010000036.1, read as the reverse complement.
ACGTCGCCGGCGCGCAGCAGGCCCGCCTCGACGATCTGGCCGAAGGGGATGCGCGGCTCGGACTTCTTGGAGCCGGTGACGACCATCTCCTCCGCCGTCGCCGGAAGCACCTTGGCGATGCGGTCCTTGGCGAGCTTGGCGTAGGCCTCCTCGCGCTCGATGCCGATGTAGTGGCGGCCGAGCCGCTTGGCCGCCGCGCCCGTGGTGCCGGTGCCGAAGAAGGGATCGAGGATCACGTCGCCGGGCCGGGTCGACGCCAGGATCAGGCGGTGCAGCAGGGCCTCGGGCTTCTGGGTCGGGTGGGCCTTGCCGCCGGTCTCGTCCTTCAGCCGCTCCTCGCCGGTGCAGAGCGGCAGGCTCCAGTCGGAACGCATCTGCAGTTCGTCGTTGGCCATCTTCATGGCGTCGTAGTTGAAGGTGTAGCGCTTGCCGCCCTTCGACTTGGTCGCCCAGATCAGGGTCTCGTGGGCGTTGGTGAAGCGCGTACCCTTGAAGTTCGGCATCGGGTTCGACTTGCGCCAGACGATGTCGTTGAGGATCCAGAACCCCAGGTCCTGCAGCGTCGCCCCGACCCGGAAGATGTTGTGGTAGCTGCCGATCACCCACAGCGCCCCGTCATCTTTCAGAATGCGGCGGCATTCTGACAGCCAGGCCTTGGTGAAGGCGTCGTAGGCGGCGAAACTTTCGAACTGGTCCCAGTGATCGTCGACCGCGTCGACCTTGGAATTGTCGGGCCGCAGGAGGTCGCCGCCCAGTTGCAGGTTGTACGGCGGATCGGCGAACACCAGGTCGCAGGAGCGGTCGGGGAGCTTCCTCAGCGCCTCGAGACAATCGCCCAGGATGATGGTGTCGATGGGAACGGCCATACTCGCCTCTCGGATTCACGAAGCTGAATCGTGGGGCCCTATGGTGAAGGACCCGTTTCGGAACATGGCCAACAGAAGGTTAAGGCCAGATGGCCGCCCAGGGCCTTCCGCACGGCCAAGCTCCAATGTGGCCAAATGCCGGACTCCAATGTGTCGGAAAATTGTCTGTGTAAAATCAATAGCTTAACCTTGGGAGCCTTTTCACGTCATCGCGGGTTTGGACGGCGATGCAGACCCGAGTTACGCCTGGAACCATCTTGCAGAGCGCCCGCGCGGCGGGCCGCGCATGGGGGCTGGCCGCCGCCAGCGGCCTGATGGCCGGCGCAATCGCCTTGGTGCTGATGGTCGGCAACGCCTACACCTTGGACATCGGGCAGGCGGACCCAGGCGCTGATGATGCGGCGCCCGCCCTGAAGACGATCGCTCCCCAGGGGCGCGTGGAGCGCGCGGCATGGTCTTCCGGTCCCGTCGCCGTCGCTATGCCGGCCGGCGCGGCCTTGCACCCTGCGCACAGGAGCGGCGCGCCGCACGCCCTTCTCCTCTCCCTGCAAGGCGTGAGAGACGCCGTCGAGCCCGCGGAAGAGGCGTCCGACGGCGTCGAGGCCGACGCGCCGGGCGTGCTCATCCCCGCGGCGTTCGAGTTCAGCGGGTCCGCGGACGCCGGTTCCTCGGCCGACGATGGGAGCTTCTTCGCCGGGGGCGGGAACAGCGGTGAGCTCGGTCCGCCCTCGGGCGGCGGCGGTTTCCTGTCGAGTCCTTCGGGCGGCGGCGGAGGCGGCGTGGGTGCAGGCGGACAGGCGGCCACCACGACCTCCCAAGGCGTTCAGCCGTTGCTGGCCGCGCCCGGCGTGACCGGGCCGGCCCCCGAGCCGTCGACCTGGGCCTTACTGGCCCTCGGCCTCGGCGGCGTGGGCGCGGCGATGCGCGGCCAGCGGCGCCGGCGCGCGGCCTAGCCGCTCACCGCCTTGGCGGCCAATTCCAGCTTCGTCTTCCTCGCCTGCACGCTAGGCTGCTGCCTGGGCATTCGGTTCCAGGCGTCGAGGGCGGCGACCTTGTATGCCTCGGCCAGCGTCGGATAGTTGAAGGTGTTCTCCACGAAATAGTCGAGCGTGCCCTCGAGGTTCAACACCGCCTGGCCGATGTGGATCAGCTCGGTGGCGCCTTCGCCGACGATATGGACGCCCAGGAGGCGCCGCGTCTCCAGGGCGAACAACATCTTCAGGAAGCCGGAACTGATGCCCATGATGTGCCCGCGCGAGGTCTCGCGGAACCGGGCGACGCCGCACTCGTAGGGAATGCCCCGCTCGCGCGCCTGCTCCTCGTTCATCCCGATCGTCGAGATCTCCGGCACCGAATAGATGCCATAGGGGAAGAACTCCGGCGCCGCCTGGGCGGGCGCGTCGAAGGCATGGCAGGCGGCGATCCGGCCCTGCTCCATCGAGGTCGAGGCCAGGCTCGGGAAGCCCACGATGTCCCCTGCGGCGTAGATGTGCGGGACCGCGGTCTGGAAGCTGGCCTTGTCCACGCAGAGGCGGCCGCGCTCGTCGGTCTCCAGGCCGCAGGCCGCGAGGCCCAGGCCATCGGTCGCGCCTTCCCGGCCAGCGGAGAACAGCACCATGTCGGCGGCGAGCTCCCGGTCGTCGGTGAGCCGCAGGTGGCAGGCCTGCGGGCCAACGACATCGGCGGAGACCACCTTGGCGCCGAAGCGGATGATCACGCCGCGCTCGCGCAGGTCGTGGACGAACTCATCGGCCAGTTCGCGGTCGAGGAACGGCATCAGCACGCTGTTCGGCTCGATGATGGTCACCTTCACGTCCAGCGCCGAGAAGATCGAGGCGTATTCCACGCCGATGACGCTGGCGCCGACCACCACCAACTGGCGCGGGATGCGGGCGATCTCCAGGATCTCGTCGCTGTCGACGATGTTTTCGCCGTCGAAGCCGATATGCGCCGGGCGGAACGGGCGGGTGCCGCAGGCGATCAGGAACTTCTCGGCGGTGTAGTCGGCGACCCCGCCGGAGCCCGTAACCGCCAGGCCGTGCGGGGCGGTGAAGGTGGCCACCCCCTCGACGGTGTCGACGCCGTTGCGCGCGAACTGGTGCTCCAGCACGTCGACCTCGTGGCCGAGGGTGATGTCGAGCCGGCGGCGCAGATCCTCCGCGCCGATGTTCTTCTTGGCGCGGTGGGCGGCGCCGTAGAAGCCGCGCTCGCGCCAGCCCGACAGATTGAGCACCGTCTCGCGCAGGGTCTTGGAGGGAATGGTGCCGGTGTGGACCGAGACCCCGCCCACGCGCCGGCCGCGTTCGACCACCAGCACGCGCTTGTTGAGCTTGGCCGCCTGGATCGCGCCGCGGCGTCCCGCAGGGCCCGATCCGATGACGATCAGGTCGTAGTGGTTGTTCGACAACGTCCCCTCCCCGGCCTTCTGCGGGTCCGGAAACCATAAGGAGCGGGTGTTAAGGTAACCTTGGTGTGCGAACCGGAGACCGCGCGGCGGGCGGTCAGTCCTCGAAGGCGAACTCGTCCTGCGAGGGGAGGCCGCCGATGAGCGCCAGCTTCACCGGAGCCCAGGCGAGGCGATGGATCTCGCAAGGGCCGAGGGTCCGCAGCGCCTCCACATGGACCTCGGCGTGATAGCCCTTGTGGCTGGCGAAGCCGTAGCCGGGATAGCGCTGGTCCATCTCGACCATCAGCCGGTCGCGGGCGACCTTGGCCAGGATCGAGGCCGCCGCGATGGACTTCGACTTGCCGTCGCCGCCCACCACCGTCTTGACCTCGCAGGGCAGGTCGAAGCGGTAGTTGCCGTCCACCAGGGCATAGGCCGGCGTCACCGACAGGCCCTCGACGGCGCGGCGCATGGCCAGGCCCGCGGCGTGCAGGATGTTGAGCGCGGCGATCTCCTCGACGCTGGCGAAGGCCACGCACCAGGCGGCGGCCTTGGCCTTGATCTCCACTTCCAGCGCCTCGCGCGTCTTGGCCGAGAGCTTCTTGGAGTCGTCGAGTCCTTTGGGCACCCGCTTGGGGTCGAGGATCACCGCCGCGGCGCTCACCGGACCGGCCCAGGGCCCGCGCCCAGCCTCGTCCACGCCGCAGACCGGGCCGCCGATGAAGGCCCGTTCCAGGAAGAGCGTCGGCCCCCGCGCCATGGCTAGTCCCCCGTGGTCACGGCGACCACCCTCTCGGTGTGCTTGTTGAGGCTGACCCGCACGAACGGCGGTCCGTCCGACGTCCCTGTCGGGCGATAGAAGGTGACCACCCAGATGGTGGCGTAGTCGTCGACCTGGGCGCGCCAGCCTTCGATCGCCTCCATATGCCGCCGCGCCAGTTCGGTCTTGGCCAGGACCGTGGCGCGGCCCTGGTTGATCTCCCCGAGATGCACCGGCCCGACCGTCTGGCAGGCCGCGACCCCGAGGGCCAGGGTCAGGACGAGCCCCGCGGCCCGGATCATCGCGCCTCTCCCGCCTTGCGGATCGCCTCGTAGCGGAAGCAGCAGGTCAGGTGGTCGTTGACCATGCCGACGGCCTGCATCCAGGCATAGACGATCACCGGCCCCACGAACTTGAAGCCCTTGGCCTTCAGCGCCTTGGAGACCTCCACCGCCAGCGGCGTCTGGGCCGGTACGTCGCCGATGCCGACCGCGCCGGTCTGCAGCGGCTTGCCGTCCACGAAGCCCCAGCAGAAATCGGAGAAGTCCTCGCCCGCGTCGCGCATGGCGAGATAAATCCTGGCTGACTGGATGGCGGCGTCGATCTTGGCGTTGGAGCGGATGATGCCGGCGTCGGCCATCAGCCGCGCCCGGTCGGCCTCCCCATAGCGGGCGACCTTCTCGGGATCGAAGTCGTCGAAGGCCGCGCGGAAGGCCTCGCGCTTGCGAAGGATGGTGATCCAGGCGAGCCCCGCCTGGAAGCCGTCCAGCACCAGCTTTTCCCACAACGCCCGGGAGTCGTACTCCGGTACGCCCCATTCAGTGTCATGGTACGCCTCGTAGAGCGGGTCGCCGGCCATGCCGCGCCAGCCGCATCGGATCAGGGATTCAGCCATCGGCGGCACTCTCAGCCGAGCCGGCGGCCGGAGACAAGAGCGAGGGCGTTCGATGAACTTCGAAAGCTTCGAGTTGTCACAGGTTGAGGTGGGCGAGGACGTCTCGCTGCGGGTGCGGCGCGGCGGATCGGGGCCGCCGCTCCTGCTGCTGCACGGCTATCCCGAGACCCACATGATGTGGGGACAGATCGCCGGCGGCCTGGCCGAGCGGTTCACCATCGTCGCGCCGGACCTGCGCGGCTATGGCCTGAGCGCCAAGCCGCCCTCGAGCGCCGACCACGAGACCTCGTCCAAGCGGGCCATGGCGCGCGACGCCGTCGCCCTGATGGCCCATTTCGGGTTCGCGCGGTTCGACGTGGCCGGCCACGACCGCGGCGGGCGGGTCGGCTATCGCCTGGCGCTGGACCACCCGCAGGCGGTGCGTCGGCTGACCGTGCTCGACATCATCCCCACCGGCGAGGTCTGGGCGCGGATCGATCCCCGCTTCGCCATCGGCTACTGGCATTGGTCGTTCCTGGCGCAGCCGGCGCCCTTCCCCGAAAAGCTGATCGCACACGACCCGGAATACTTCCTGTTCCGCGGCGTCCAGCCGCCGTTCATGACCGACGCGGCCTATGCCGACTACCTGGCCAGCGCCCGGCGGGCCGAGGTGATCCACGGCATGTGCGAGTGCTACCGCGCCGGCGCCGGGTTCGACCGGGCGCTGGACTGGGAGGACAAGGCCGCGGGCCACCACCGGATCGCCTGCCCCGTCCAGGTGCTCTGGGGCGCCAGGGGCGCGGTGGGCGCCTGGTACGACCCCATCGCAGTCTGGCGCGAATGGGCCAGCGACGTGCGCGGCGAGGCGCTGGACTGCGGCCACTTCCTGCCGGAGGAGAAGCCCGCCGAGACCCTGGCCGCCCTAAGCCGCTTCCACGCCGAGGGCCTCTAGCAGCCAGGCCGGGCGTTCCAGCCTCACAGGCCGGCCGTCGACGGTCAGGCTCTGGCCCTCCGCCCGGTCCAGCCGCAGCAGCGCCATGGCGCGTCCCTCGCCGCTGGAGGTCACCACCCCGGCCCGCAGGTCGCCGGCCAGCACCTCGGCGCCCGGCGCGGGCGGCGGCCCGTCGAAGGCGATCGGCAGCATGCGGCTCTTGATCTGGCCGCGGCGCTTCATCCGCGAGGTGGTCTCCTGGCCGACGAAACAGCCCTTCTGGAAGTCGATGCCGTTCAGCAGGTCGAAGTTGGCCTCGATGGGATAGGTCTTGTCCGAACCCCAGTCCGCGGGGCCGGGAACACCGAGCTCCAGCTTGAAGGCGTCGCGGACCGCCTCATCGGCGACGCGTGCGCCGGCGGGCGGCTCGGCGCCATAGCCACGCCAGCCGAGCGCGGGGAGCCGAGGGTCAGCCACAAAGCCCTCTCCCCCTGGCGGGAAGACGGCCTCGCGATGAAACAGGCTCGACACTTGGGTCTCGTCCGGCGCGATCTCCACCTTGGCCCGCAGGCGATACATCGTCAGGCGCTGGACGATCGCCGCGCGATGCTCGGCCAGTACGTCCAGCCAGCCGCCGCCGTCCTCGCGGCCGACCACGAAGAGGTCGTAAAGCAGCCGCCCCTGCGGCGTCAGCAGCGCCCCGAACCGGGCCTCGCCCACGCCCAGCGTCGCCACGTCCTGGGTGATCAGCCCCTGCAGGAAATCCCGCCAGTCCGGTCCGGACAGCGCGATCAGCGCGCGGCTGGGCAGTGGCGCAAAGGTCAGGGTTTCGCTCATCGGCGTAATTTGGGGTGTGCGGCGGTGGAGCGCCAGCACCGCGCGTCCTATAGAGGGCCGATGTCGCGCGGCGCCTTCCCGATCCTGTTCATCACCTCCAACCGGATCGGCGACGCGGTGCTGTCGTCCGGCCTGGTCAAGCGGCTGGCCGACGAGATTCCCAACGCCCGCTTCACTATCGTCGCCGGACCCGTGGCCGCGCCCCTGTTCGAGGAGGTCCCGAACCTCGACCGGGTCATCGTGCTCGCCAAGGCCAAGAACCGCAGCCACTGGATCGAGCTCTGGCGCCAGGTCCGCGGCAGACGCTGGGGCCTGGTGGTCGACCTGCGGGGCTCGGGCCTGTCGCGTTTCGTCTCGACCCGGCGCCGCGCCATCTGGCGCAAGAACACCGGGCCCGCGGTGCACAAGGTGATCGAGGCCGCCCGGATCCTGAAGATCGAGGACGATCCCGCGCCGCCCTACATCTTCACCACCCCGGAAACCGAGGCGCGCGCCGACGAGCTGACCGCCGGCTCCGGCCCGATCCTGGCGCTCGCGCCGGCCGCCAACTGGCTGGGCAAGACCTGGCCCCTGGAGCGCTTCTCCCGGGTCGCCATGCGCCTCCTGGACCCCGAGGGACCGATGAAGGGCGGGCGGCTGATGGTGCTGGGCGGGCCTGCGGACGCCAAGCTCGCCAAGGGCCTGCGCGACGTGGTCATGCGCCACCAGTTCATCAACCTGACCGAGGACACCGACCTGCTCACCGCCTATGCCTGCCTGAAGCGGGCGCGGTTGTTCATCGGCAACGACTCCGGGACCATGCACCTGGCGGCGGCCGCGGGGATCCCCACGCTGGGCCTGTTCGGCCCGTCGGACGAGCAGCTCTATGGGCCCTGGGGCGCCGAGACCCGCGTGGCGCGCGGCCCGCGCAGCTATGAGCAGATCCGCGCCGTTGACCCGGGCTTCGGCCAGGCGCTCTGTCACATGATGGACCTGAGCGTCGAAACGGTGGGCGACACCGCCGAGGAACTGCTCGCGGCCACGGAAAAGGGGACATGACTGAAACCTACGACCTGATCGTCCGCGGCGGCGAAGTGATCAACCACGCCGGCCGCGGCCTGGCCGACGTCGGCGTGCGCGGCGGCAAGATCGCCGCCATCGGGGACCTTGGCCAGGCCAGCGCCGGGGAGGTGTTCGACGCGTCCGGCCTGACCGTCATGCCCGGGGTCATCGACACCCAGGTGCACTTCCGCGAGCCGGGCCTGGAGTGGAAAGAAGACCTGGAGACCGGCTCCCGCGCCGCGGTGCTGGGCGGGGTCGTGGCGGTCTTCGAGATGCCCAACACCGAGCCCACAACCACCGACCCGGACGCGCTCGCCGACAAGCTTTCCCGCGCCAAGGGGCGCATGCACTGCGATCACGCCTTCTACGTCGGAGGCACGCACGAGAACGCCCGCTGGCTGGGCGAGCTGGAGCGCCTGCCCGGCTGCTGCGGGATCAAGGTGTTCATGGGCGCCTCCACCGGCAGCCTGCTGGTGCAGGACGACGAGGGCATCGAGCAGGTGCTGCGCCACGTGAACCGCCGGGCGGCCTTTCACTCCGAGGACGAGTACCGCCTGGCCGACCGCCGCCCGCTGGCTCGCCCCGGCGACTGGACCAGCCACTACGAGGTCCGCGACGCCCAGTCGGCGATCCAGTCCACCGAGCGCCTGGTGCGCATCGCCACCCAACTCGGCAAGCGCATCCATGTGCTGCACGTCACCACCGCCCAGGAGGTCGCCTACCTCGCCGCCCACAAGGACGTGGCGAGCGTCGAGTTCACCCCGCAGCACCTGACGCTGGAGGGCCCGGAGGCCTATGAGCGGCTGAAGGGTTACGCCCAGATGAACCCACCGATCCGCACCGCCGAGCACCGCGCCGCCCTCTGGGCGGGGATGGCCAACGGCGTCCCCGACGTGCTGGGTTCCGACCATGCGCCGCACACTTCCGAGGAGAAGGCCCGGCCCTACCCGGCCTCGCCTTCCGGCATGCCCGGCGTGCAGACCCTGCTGCCGGTGATGCTGACCCACGTGGCGGAGGGGCGGCTCAGCCTGGAGCAACTGGTCGACCTCACCAGCCACGGCGCCAACCGCCTGTTCCAGCTGGCCGACAAGGGCCGCCTGGCGGAGGGTTACGACGCCGACCTGACCATCGTCGACCTGAAGGCCCGCAAGACCATCCGCCACGACATGATGGCCAGCCGCGTCGGCTGGACCCCATTCGACGGCATGGAGACCAAGGGCTGGCCCATGGCGACGATCATCCGCGGGACCGTGGTCATGCGCGACGGCGAGGTGGTGGCCCCGCACCTGGGCGACCCGTGCCGGTTCCAGGAGACCCTGGTCGCTTAGGCCAGCCCCAGCTCGCGCCTCGCGACCTTCGTCAGCTTGGCGGCGATCAGGGCGTGGGCGTTGGTCAGCCAGTCGGCCATGTCCTCGTCCGGCGCGCCGTCCAGGTCGACGATCACCCAGGAGCCCTTGTGCAGATAGGGCGCCTGGCGGGCCGGCCCGCCTTCGGTCAGCGCCACGAAGCCGATCTCGCTGACCTTGAACGACAGCCCGCCGCGCAGGCCGCAGATGGCGAACACCTTGCCGCCCACCTTGTACACGTCCGAGCCGCCCCATTGGACGACCTTGGTCGTGGCCTGCAGGCCCATGGCCGCCGCCTCGACCTGCTCGCGGGTCAAACGGCGAGCCCCAGGGCCGCGCGCTGCTTGCGCGGCAGCTTGGCGGCGACGAGGCCGTGCGCCGTCGCCAGCCAGTCCATCACCTCCGCGTC
>NZ_DATMNA010000035.1:0-4841 GCF_035569475.1 Phenylobacterium sp. | reverse complement strand
CAAAGCGGCCGTATTGGCGACGGCGCCGACGGGCGCGGCGGCCTCCGCCGCCTGCGGCGAGCGTGTCCAGCCGATGGCGATATAGCCGAGTTCGAAGGCGACGAAGAGCGCGATCAGCGCGCCAATCGGCAGATATTGCAGGAAGCCCTGCTTAAGCTCGGCGAAATCGACGTCGAGCATCATGACGACGAAGAGGAAGAGCACCGCGACGGCGCCCACGTAGACGACCACCAGCAGCATCGCCAGGAACTCCGCGCCCAGCAGGACGAAGAGCCCCGCCGCGGAGAAGAAGGCGGCGATCAGGAACAGGACCGAGTGCACGGGATTCTTCGCCGAGACCACGGCGAGCGCGCTCACCAGGGTCACAGCCGCCATCAGATAGAATGCGATCGCCTGCAGGGCCATCGGCTGTTCCAGCTCCCTAACTCAGTGTGGGATTCGCTTGTCGCAAAAGGCCCGGGCGGGTCTTAGCGATAGGGCGCATCCAGTTCCAGGTTCTTCGCGATCTCGCGTTCCCAGCGGTCGCCGTTATCCAGCAGACGCTGCTTGTCGTAGTAGAGTTCTTCGCGCGTCTCGACGGCGAACTCGATGTTCGGGCCCTCGACGATGGCGTCCACCGGGCAGGCCTCCTGGCACAGGCCGCAGTAGATGCATTTCACCATGTCGATGTCGTAGCGGGTCGTGCGCCGGCTGCCGTCCTCGCGCGGCTCCGCCTCGATGGTGATCGCCTGGGCCGGGCAGATCGCCTCGCAGAGCTTGCAGGCGATGCAGCGCTCCTCGCCGTTGGGATAGCGGCGCAGCGCATGCTCGCCGCGGAAGCGCGGGCTCTGCGGGTTGCGCTCGTGGGGATAGAGCACGGTGGCCTTGGGGCGGGTCATGTACTTCAGACCCAGCCCGATGGCGCCGGCGAAATCCATCAGCGCCGCGCCCCTCATCGCCTGTCCGATTCGCTGGAACATCTCAGGTCCTCTTGCAGGTGTAGGCGTCGATGCGCTGGGCGTCGCCCTGGTCCTTGAGGACCAGCTTGCCGCCCTGGGCCGCGCAATCGGCCTGGGCGCGCTTCAGGGCGTCGTAGTCGGCCGCCCCGCCGTCGTTCTCGGTGGTTTCGCAGGCCGCCAGGCCGAGGAACGCGACGGCCGCCAGGGGCATGAGGACGCGGTTCATCCGATCCCTCCGTAGACCCGCCAGCCGGCCACCAGGGCCACCGCCACGAGGCTGGTCGGCAGGAACACCTTCCAGCCCAGGCGCATCAGTTGGTCGTAGCGGTAGCGCGGCACGACGCTGCGGACCATGGCGTTCATGAAGAAGACGAAGAAGGTCTTCGCCGCCAGCCAGAAGAGACCGACCAGGCTGATCACCGTGGCCGGGAAGTGGGCCGAGAACGACGCCGGGACCGGGAACGGCGCCTGCCATCCGCCCAGGAACAGCACGGCCATCAGGCCGCTCATCAGGATGATGTTCGAGGTCTCGGCCAGGTAGAACAGCATGTAGGGCGTCGAGCCGTATTCGATGGCGTAGCCCGCGACGAGCTCGCTCTCCGCCTCCGGCAGGTCGAAAGGCGGACGGTTGGTCTCGGCCAGGCCGGAGATGAAGAAGATCACCCCCATCGGGATCATCACCAGGGCCAGGGGCAGGTTCTTCAGCCCGGCCCCGCCCAGGATGTTCCAGTGCCAGAAGCCGCCGGCCTGCATCTCGGTGATGCGGGTCAGGTTCATGGTCCCGGACAGCAGGATCACGGTGATGATCACGAAGCCGATGGAAACCTCGTAGGAGACCATCTGCGCCGCCGAGCGCAGCGCGCCGAGGAAGGGGTACTTCGAGTTCGACGCCCAGCCGCCCATGATGATGCCGTAGACGCCCATGGACGACACGGCGAACAGGTAGAGGATCCCGACGTTGATGTTGGAGATCACCCAGCCCGGCGCGAGCGGGATGGCGGCCCACGACCCCAGGGCCAGGGTCACGCTGATCAAGGGTGCCAGCAGGAAGACGAACTTGTCGGCGCCCGCCGGCACGATCAGTTCCTTGATCAGGAACTTGCCGAGGTCGGCGAAGGACTGCAGCAGGCCGAAGGGGCCCACAACGTTGGGGCCTTTGCGCATCTGCACGCCGGCGAAGATCTTGCGGTCGCCGTAGATCAGGAAGGCGACGGTCAGCAGCAGGACGACGGTCACCAGCAGGATCTGGCCCACCGTCAGCAGGGTCCAGATAACCGGGCTGTCGGACTGGATGGCGGCGGTGGTCACGGTGGTCGAGACAGCCATGCTCACTCCGCCGCGATCTTGGCGGCGCCCGAAGCCTGGGCGGCGCACTCGGCCATGGTCACGCTGGCGCGGGCGACCGGGTTGGACTGGTAGAAGGCCGTGATCGCGCCGGCGAACGGCGCGTCGGAGAGCTCGCCCTTGCCGCCCAGGGCGCCGAGGTCGAGGCCGGCGGCGCCGGCGGGACCGTCCACGTGGTCGATCCGCCCGAAGCTCGGGTGGTCGGCGAACAGCTTGGCGCGCAAGGCGTCCAGGCTGTCGTAGGGCAGTTTCGCGCCCAGGCGTTCGGAGAGCGCGCGCAGGATCGCCCAGTCCTCCTTGGCCTCGCCCTTGGGGAACACGGCGCGGACGCCCTGCTGCACCCGGCCCTCGGTGTTCACGTAGAGGCCGTTCTTCTCGGTGTAGGCCGCGCCCGGCAGGATCACGTCGGCGGTGTGCGCGCCGCGGTCGCCGTGCGTGCCCAGATAGACCGTGAAGGCCTTGGAGGCCGACGCATCGATCTCGTCCGCGCCCAGCAGGAAGAGCAGGTCCGCCCCGCCCTTCGCGACCAGCTCGGCCGCCGTCTTGCCGCCCGCGCCCGGAACGAAGCCCAGGTCCAGGCCGCCGACGCGGGACGCGGCGCTGTGCAGCACGTTCCAGGTCATGCCGAAGGCCTTGGCCGTGGCGGCGGCGGCTTTCAGGACCGCGGCGCTGTCGGCGCGCGTCAGGGCGCCGGCTCCGACCACGATGGCCGGCGCCTTGGCGGCCTTCAGGGCGGCGGCGAAATCGCCCTTGGCCTTGCCGACGCCGGCCAGGCTCTTCGGGCCCGCGCCCAGGTATTCGTAAGGGAAGGTCAGGTCGACGTTCTCGCCGATCACGCCGACCTTCAGCGCCCCGGCCAGCCAGCGCTTGCGCAGCCGCGCGTTCAGCACCGGCGCTTCCAGGCGCGGATTGGTCCCGACCAGCAGGACGACGTCCGCCTCCTCGATCCCCGAGATCGTCGAATTGAACAACCAGCTCGCCCGCGGGCCGCCGCCCAGGATCATGCCGTCCTGGCGGCAGTCGGTGGACTGCACGCCCAGGCCGCGGAACAGGTCGAGCGCGGCCTTCATCGACTCCGCGTCCTGCAGGTCGCCGGCGATCACGCCGACGCGGTCCGGCGCGGTGGCCTTCAGCTTGGCGGCCACGGCCTCCAGGGCCTCGCTCCAGGTCGCGGGGCGCAGCTTGCCGGCTTCGCGGACGTAGGGCCGGTCCAGGCGCTGGCGCGCCAGGCCGTCGACGGCGTAGCGGGTCTTGTCGGAGATCCACTCCTCGTTGATGTCCTCGTTGACCCGAGGCAGCACCCGCAGCACGGCCGCGCCGCGCGCGTCCACCCGGATGGCCGAGCCCAGCGCGTCCATCACGTCCACGCTCTCGGTCTTCTTCAGCTCCCAGGGCCGGGCGTTGAAGGCGTAGGGCTTGGAGGTCAGCGCGCCGACCGGGCAGAGGTCGATGACGTTGGCGCTCAGTTCCGAGGCCACGGCCTTGTCCAAATAGGTCGTGATTTCAACGTCTTCGCCGCGAGAGATAAGGCCGATGTCAGGAACGCCGGCGACCTCGGTGATGAACCGGACGCAGCGCGTGCACTGGATGCAGCGGGTCATGACCGTCTTGATCAACGGTCCCATGTACTTCTCTTCGACGGCCCGCTTGTTGTCGACGTAGCGGCTGTCGTCGCGGCCATAGCCCATGGCCTGGTCCTGCAGGTCGCACTCGCCGCCCTGGTCGCAGATCGGGCAGTCCAGCGGGTGGTTGATCAGCAGGAATTCCATGACCCCGTGGCGGGCCTTCTTCACCATCGGCGTGTCGGTGAAGATCTCCATGTTCTCGGCGGCCGGCAGCGCGCAGGAGGCCTGCGGCTTCGGCGGGCCGGGCTTCACCTCGACCAGGCACATGCGGCAGTTGCCGGCGATGGAAAGCCGCTCGTGGTAGCAGAAGCGGGGGATCTCCTTGCCCGCCAGCTCGGCCACCTGCAGGACGTTCATCCCGGGCTCGAACTCGACCTCGACGCCGTCGACCTTGCAAATCGGCATGCGCTCTACTCCGCGGCGATGGAGGCGCCGGCATAGCTGCCGGGACGCGCACGGTATTGGGTAATGCGGCCCTCCACCTCGTGGCGGAAGTGACGGAACAGGCCCTGGATCGGCCAGGCCGCGGCGTCGCCGAGGCCGCAGATGGTGTGGCCCTCGACCTGGCTGGCCACGTCGAGCAAGAGGTCGATCTCGGACATCTCGGCCTCGCCGGTGACCATCCGCTCCATCACCCGCCACATCCAGCCGGTGCCTTCGCGGCAGGGCGTGCACTGGCCGCAGCTCTCGTGCTTGTAGAAATAGGAGGCCCGCGCGATCGCCTTCACCAGGTCGGCGTCCTTGTCGAACACGATCATGGTGCCGGTGCCGAGGCCGGAGCCCCTCGCCTGCAGGTCCTCGTAGGTCATGACGGCTTCGTCGCACTGGTCGGCCGGGATCATCCGCACCGAGATGCCGCCGGGGATCACCGCCTTCAGGTTCGACCAGCCGCCGCGCACGCCGCCGAAGTGGTCCTCGATCAGCTGCTTCACCG
>NZ_DATMNA010000034.1:0-24638 GCF_035569475.1 Phenylobacterium sp. | reverse complement strand
TCCGGCAAGGTGCTGACCGGCGGTGTCGACGCCAACGCCCTGCAGCGCCCGAAGCGCTTCTTCGGCGCGGCGCGGAACATCGAGGAAGGCGGCTCGCTGACCATCATCGCCACCGCCCTGATCGACACCGGCAGCCGGATGGACGAGGTGATCTTCGAAGAGTTCAAAGGCACCGGTAACTCGGAAATCGTGCTCGACCGCAAGGTGGCCGACAAGCGGGTCTATCCGGCCATCGACGTGATCAAGTCCGGCACCCGCAAGGAGGAGCTGATCACGCCCAAGGAGCACCTGACCAAGACCTACATCCTGCGCCGGATTCTGGGCCCCATGGGCGCCCAGGACGCCATCGAGTTCCTGCTCGACAAGCTGCGCTCCTCGAAGACCAACGAGGAATTCTTCCAGTCGATGAACACGTAGGGCTGCGGCCCTACCCGGGCCTACAAGTTCTACTTGTGTTTCACGTGAAACATCGGGCGCTCATCCCTCCCCAGGCCGCGTAGCGGCCAGGGTGGGGCAGTCGCGTTCAAGCGCTGGCTCCGCGCTCCGGACCACGCTTCCCCACCCGTCTCACTGGCGTTCGCCACCCTCCCCGCAACGGGGAGGGATGAGCCGTCACGGGATCAGCAGGCTCGCCCCGATCGTGGCCCGGCTCTCCAGGGCCTCGTGGGCTTTGCGGGCCTCGGCGAGGGGGAAGGTCTGGCCGATCTCGATCTTCACCTTGCCGGAGCCGATCATCTCCCACAGGGCCGCGGCGCTGGCGTCGAGCTCCTCGGTGGTGGCCTGGTAGTCGCCCATGGTCGGGCGGGTGAAGAACAGCGAGCCGTTGACCATCAGCAGGCGGGCCTCGACGGGCGGCGGCGGGCCCGAGGCGTTGCCGAAGCTGACGAACAGGCCGCGCCGCGCGAGGCTCTTCAGGGTTCCCTCGAAGGTGTCCTTGCCCACCGCGTCATAGGCCACCGGCACCCCCCTGCCGTCGGTGATCCGGCGGACCTCGGCGGCCACGTCCTGCTCGCGGTAGAGGATCACGTGGTCGGCGCCCAGCTCGCGGGCGCGGGCCGCCTTTTCCTGGGAGCCGACGGTGGCGATCACCACGGCGCCGAGGGCCTTGGCCCACTGGGTCATGATCTGGCCGACGCCGCCGGCGGCCGCGTGGACCAGGATGGTCTCGCCCGCCTCGACCCGATGCAGGCGGCGCAGGAGGAACTCGGTGGTCATACCCTTGAGCAGGGCCGCCGCGGCCGTGCGGAAGTCGACGCTGTCGGGCAGGGCCACGGTGCGCTCGGCGAGCGCCACCGAATAGTCGGCATAGGCCCCGGGCAGGCCGGAGCCGGCAGTCGCCACCCGGTCGCCGACCTTGAAGCGCGTGACCTCCGCGCCCACCGCCTCGACCACGCCGGCCGCCTCGCTGCCGAGGCCGGAGGGCAGTTTCATCGGATAGAGGCCGGAGCGCTGGTAGGTCTCGATGAAATTGATCCCGATGGCCTCGTGGCGGATCAGCACCTGGCGCGGCCCCGGCGTCGGGGCCTCGATCTCCACGAGACGCAGCACCTCCGGCCCGCCGGTCTGTTCGAAGCGGATCGCCCGCATCAGCCCAGCACCTTCTGGAAGAACTGCAGGGTCCGGCCGTTGGCCAGCTTGGCGGCGGCGGCGTCGAAGTGCGCCCCGCCCTCGCGGGCGAAGGCGTGGTTGCAGCCCGGATAGGTGTGGATCTCGATCTGCGGATGGTCCTTCAGCGCCGCCAGGATCACCGCCTGGGCCGGCTTGGGCACAAACTCGTCCTCCTCGGCGATATGGATCAGCAAGGAGTGGGTCAGCTTCTCGGCCTCCGCCA
This sequence comes from Phenylobacterium sp., assembly GCF_035569475.1. Taxonomy (GTDB): domain Bacteria; phylum Pseudomonadota; class Alphaproteobacteria; order Caulobacterales; family Caulobacteraceae; genus Phenylobacterium. Next base: position 22,807 of record NZ_DATMNA010000034.1, on the reverse strand, counting down.
CGCGGTTCTCCAGGCCCACGCCGTAGTAGGCGACCGAGGCGTCCGCGTCGGTGCGGGTCGCGGTGAGGAAGGCGAGCTGACCGCCCAGGCAATAGCCCACGGCCCCCACCTTGCCGTTGCAGCCTGCGTCCCCGCGGATGTGGGCTATGGTGGCGGCGATGTCGCCGACGCCCGCGTCCACGTCGAAGGCGTTGAACAGCTCGAAGGCCCGTTTCCACTCGGCGTCCGTCTTGTCGGTGATGTCGATGCCGGGCTCGATCCGCCAGAACAGGTCCGGGCAGATCGCCAGGTAACCCTGGGCGGCCAGGCCGTCGGTGACGTCGCGCATCACCTGGTTCACCCCGAAGATCTCCTGGATGACCACGATGGCGGGCGCGCTGGGCTTGGCGGGCCGGGCCACATAGGCGCCGAAGGCGCCGTCCTTGGTGGTGATAGTGGTGCGCTCGCCCATGGCTGGTCTCCGGTTTCCGCAAGGCTCGATGTCTGCGCTACTAGCGCGCGAGGCCGCCAGACGGCCATATGGAATCCGAAGCGGGAGCTTGCGGCATGAAGATGACCATCGAAGTGGATTGCACGCCGGAGGAGGCGCGCCGGTTCATGGGGCTGCCGGACGTCAGCGCGATCAACGAGCACCTGGTCAATGAGATGAAGGGCCGGATCGACGCCAACATGGCGATGATCTCGCCGGACGAGCTGGTGAAGAACTGGATGAGCTTCGGCGCCGGCGCCCAGGAGCAGTTCCGCAAGCTGATGGAAGTGGGCATGAACGCGGCCGCCCAGAAACGTCCTTAGGGAAATGAACGACACCATCTTCGCCCCGGCCACGGCGGCCGGACGGGCGGCGGTGGCGGTGGTCCGTGTCTCGGGACCCGGCACGCGGGCCGCGGTGCAGGCCCTGGCCGGGCGGTTGCCGGCGGCGCGCCGGGCTTCGCTGAGGACGCTGGCAGACGCGCAGGGCGTGGCGATCGACGAGGCCCTGGTCCTCTGGTTCCCGGCGCCCGGCAGCTACACCGGCGAGGACAGCGCCGAATTGCACGTCCATGGCGGCCCGGCGGTGGTCGGCGCGCTGGCGGACGCCCTCGCCGCCCAGGGCCTGCGGTTGGCCGAGCCGGGGGAGTTCACCCGCCGGGCCTTCGAGCACGGGAAGCTGGACCTCGCCCAGGCCGAAGGCGTGGCCGATCTGGTGGACGCCGAGACGGAGGCCCAGCGCCGCCAGGCCCTGGCCCAGCTCGGCGGGCGGCTATCGGACGTGCAGGCGCGCTGGCGCGACGGGCTCATCCGCGCCTCGGCCATGCTCGAGGCCGCCGTGGACTTTCCCGACGAGGAGGTGCCGGTCGACGTCGCCCGGCGGGCGCGGCCGATCCTGGAGATCCTGGCCGACGAGCTGGAGGCCGCCGCGGCGGACGTGGCGCGGGGCGAACAGGTGCGCGAGGGTTTCCGGATCGCCCTCCTCGGCGCGCCCAACGCCGGCAAGTCGACCTTGCTGAACGCGCTCGCCAAGCGCGAGGCGGCCATCGTCTCGGCGACACCGGGCACAACGCGGGACATCATCGAGGTGCCGATGGTGCTGGGCGGCTACAAGGTGGTGGTGGCCGACACCGCTGGCCTGCGCGTCACGACCGACGAAATCGAGGCCGAGGGCGTGCGCCGGGCCGAGGCCTGGGCGGACACGGCGGGCCTGAGGGTCTGGCTGGTGGACGGCTACGGCGACCCGGAACCGGCGGTCCCGGCGTCCCTGCGTCGCGGCGACATCGTGCTCCTGACCAAGCGGGACCTGGGCGAGGGCCTGGAGGGGCTGCCCGGCGAGCCGTTCACGGCCCGGAGCCCCAATGACGTGGCCTGGCTGGAGCGCTCGCTGACCGAGACGGTGGTCGAGGCGCTGGGCGGGTCGGAAATCCCCGCCGCCACGCGCCTGCGCCACCGGGACCTGCTCACCGAGGCCGCCGAGCGCCTGCGCCATGCCCTGGCGCAGGAGGAATCCCTGGAGTTGGCGGCCGAGGACGTGCGGCTGGCCGCCCGCGCCCTGGACCGGATCACCGGCCGCATCGACCCCGAGGACGTGCTCGGGCGGATCTTCGCGACGTTCTGCATTGGGAAATAGCTTCCCTTGCCTTCATGGCGAGGGAACGGCCGCGATAGCGGCCAGGGTGGGGGAAGCGCGGGCCGGAACGCCGAGTCAGCGCCCAGTCAGCGCCCAGTCGTAACCGCCCCACCCGTCTCGCTTCGCTCGCCACCCTCCCCATTAAGGAAGGGAAGCGTTGTTTCACGTGAAACAACGCTTCCCTTCGACTATATGCAGCGCTCCATGACGACCTGGGATGTGATCATCATCGGCGGCGGCCACGCCGGCTGCGAGGCGGCGGCCGCCTCGGCGCGGTTCGGCGCGCGTACGCTTCTGCTCACCCACAAGCTCGAGACCATCGGCGAGATGAGCTGCAACCCGGCCATCGGCGGCCTGGGCAAGGGCCATCTGGTGCGGGAGATCGACGCCCTGGACGGGCTGATGGGCCGGTTGGGCGATCGGGCGGGCATCCAGTTCCGCCTGCTGAACCGCTCGAAGGGTGCGGCGGTGCGCGGGCCGCGCTCGCAGATCGATCGGCGGCTCTACCGCGAGGCCATGCAGGCGGAACTGGCGCAAACGCCCAACCTCACCCTCGTCGCGGAGGCGGTGGAGGACCTGATCGTCCAGGACGGCGTCGTCGTGGGCGTCCTGGGGGCGAGCGGGGCGGCCTATCGCGCCGGGCGCGTGGTGCTGACCACCGGCACCTTCCTGAAGGGCGTGATCCACCGGGGCGACGAACGCATCCCCGCAGGGCGCGTGGGCGACGCGCCGGCCATCGGCCTCTCCGATCGCCTCTACGCCTCGGGCCTGCGGATGGGACGGCTGAAGACCGGGACTCCGGCGCGACTGGACGGCTCGACCATCGCCTGGGGCCGGCTGGAGATGCAGGCGGCGGACGACGAGCCCACGCCCTTCTCGTTCCTGACGGAGGCGATCACCACGCCGCAGATCGCCTGCGGGATCACCTACACCAACGCCGAGACCCACAGGATCATCGCCGCGCGGCTGGGCGAGAGCGCCGTCTATGGCGGCAAGGCGACCGGCGTCGGCCCGCGCTACTGCCCCTCCATCGAGGACAAGGTGGTCCGCTTCGCCGACAAGACCAGCCACCAGGTGTTCCTGGAGCCGGAAGGCCTGGACGACGACACGGTCTATCCGAACGGCGTCTCAACCTCGGTGTCGGAAGAGACCCAGGACCTGTTCCTGCGCACCATGGCGGGGCTCGAGGCCGTGCGGGTGCGCCGCTACGGCTACGCCATCGAATACGACTACGTGGACCCCCGCGAGCTCTATCCCACCCTGGAGGCCAAGCGCCTGCCGGGGCTCTACCTGGCCGGCCAGATCAACGGCACCACCGGCTATGAGGAGGCGGGCGCCCAGGGACTGGTGGCCGGGCTGAACGCCGCGCGCGCGGCGTCCGGGCTGGACGCGGCCGCCTTCGCCCGCGACGAGGCCTATATCGGCGTTCTGATCGACGACCTGGTGACCCGCGGGGTCACCGAACCCTATCGGATGTTCACCAGCCGCGCCGAGTTCCGCCTGATCCTGCGCGCCGACAACGCCGACCAGCGGCTGACCGCCAAGGGCGAGGCCCTGGGCGTCGTGGGCCCTGCCCGCGCCCTGGCGTTCGGCCGGAAGGCCGCGGCCCTGGCCGAGGCCCGCGCCCTGGCGGCGAACCTGACGCTGACCCCGTCAGCGGCCGAGAAAGCCGGCCTGCCGGTGAAGGCCGACGGGCAACGGCGGAACCTCACCGAGCTCCTGGCCTATCCGACCATCGGCTTCGACGACCTGGCCCGGATCTGGCCGCAGATCGCCGCATGGGCGCCGGCCGTTCGCGAGCAGGTGGAGATCGACGCTTCCTACACCGGCTACCTGGATCGCCAGGCCGCCGACGTCGCCGCCTTCCGCCGCGACGAGGACCTGACGCTGCCGGCCGACCTGGACTATGGCGGGGTCGGCGGCCTCTCCAACGAAGCCCGCGAAAAACTCAATCAAGTCAAGCCATTGACCCTTGGCCAGGCGGCCAGGATCGAGGGCGTGACCCCTGGCGCCCTGACCGCCCTGCTGGCCCATGTCCGTCGCCGCGCCGCCTGAGCCCCTGGCGCCGGCGGCCCCGATGGACGCGAACGGCTTCGCGGCCGTCAGCGGCGCGACGCCCGCCCAGATGGCCGACCTGGAGCGGTTCCGCGTCCGCCTGGCGGAACGCAACGCGGTGATGAACCTGGTGGGCCCAGCCTCCCTGCCCGACTTCTGGTCGCGCCACGCCTGGGACTCGGCCCAGTTGCTGCGGCTGGCGCCCGACGCGCGGGCCTGGGCGGACCTGGGCGCCGGCGCCGGTCTGCCCGGCCTGGTGCTGGCCATACTCGGCAAGGGCGTGATCGGCTTCCACGTGGACCTCGTGGAGAGCATGACCAAGCGCTGCAGATTCCTCTCCGAAGTGGTGGAAGAGCTGACGCTTCCGGCCACGGTCCACAACACGCGTGCGGAAAACCTCGATCTAACTGTGGAGATCGTCACCGCGCGGGCTTGTGCGCCGCTTCACCGCCTGCTCGGGTATGCCCGGCCCTACCTTCAATCCGGCGCTACCGGCCTGTTCCTCAAGGGACAGGACGTGGTGGCCGAGATGAAGGAGGCGGCCAGGCATTGGGAATATGAGGCCGACGTCGTGCCATCCAAAAGCGACCCCAGAGGCCGCATCGTGCGTGTGAGGAGGCTCGGCCGTGCCCGCAAGACCTGAACCGCCCATGCGGGTCCTGGTGGTCGCCAACCAGAAGGGCGGCGTGGGCAAGACCACCACCGCCATCAATCTCGGCACCGCCCTGGCCGCCGTGGGCGAGCGGGTGCTGCTGATCGACAGCGACCCCCAGGGCAACGCCTCGACCGGCCTCGGCATCGGCCGGGCGCAACGCAAGAACACCCTCTACGACGTGCTGATGGGCGAAAAGCCGCTCAGCGAGGCGGTGGTGAAGTCCTCCGTGCCGGGCCTGGACGTGGTGCCCTCCGATCCGGACCTTTCGGGCGTCGAGATGGAGCTGGCCCAGCAGGCGCGCCGTTCCTACAAGCTGCGCGACGCGCTCGACCGGGTGCGCGAGGCCGCGACCTACAGCTATGTGCTGATCGACTGCCCGCCCTCGCTGAACCTTCTGACGGTCAACGCCATGGCGGCGGCCGACGCGGTGCTGGTGCCCCTGCAGTGCGAGTTCTTCGCCCTGGAAGGCCTCACCCAGCTCATGCGCACCATCGAACTGGTCCACACCAGCCTCAATCCCAAGCTGGAGATCCAGGGGATCGTGCTGACCATGTTCGACCGCCGCAACGGTCTGTCGGCCCAGGTGGCCAACGACGTGCGCGACCACTTCGGCGAGACGGTCTACCAGACAGTGATCCCGCGGAACGTGCGGGTCTCCGAGGCGCCGTCGTTCGGAAAGCCGGCGCTGGTCTATGATCTGAAATGCGCGGGGAGTCAGGCCTACCTTCGGCTCGCCCGCGAGGTGGTTCTGCGCGAACGCGCCCGCCGCAAAGTCGCGGCGTAAGGGGATTTCGATGGCCGAGGGCCGCAGAGGATTGGGCCGGGGCTTATCCGCCCTGCTGGACGACGCGAGCGACGGCGACGGGCCCGTGGCCGCCGGCGAAGGCGCGCGCGAGATCCCCATCGAGCTGGTCCATCGCAACCCCGACCAGCCGCGCCGCCACTTCCCGGAGGCCGAGATCGCCGAGCTGGAGACCTCGATCCGCGACAAGGGCGTCCTGCAGCCCATCCTGGTGCGCCCCTCGCCCAAGACCGCCGGCGAATTCGAGATCGTCGCCGGGGAACGCCGCTGGCGCGCGGCCCAGCAGGCGGGCCTCAAGGCGATCCCCGCCCTCGTGCGGATGCTCGACGACGACAAGGCCTTCGAGATCGCCGTCGTCGAGAACGTGCAGCGCGAGGACCTCAACGCCATGGAGGAGGCCCAGGCCTACGCCTCGCTGATGAAGCGGATGGCCTACACCCAGGACAAGGCCGCCGCCGCGGTCGGCAAGTCGCGCAGCCACGTGGCCAACACCCTTCGCCTGCTGCAACTGCCGGCGAACGTGCAGGACCATGTTCTCTATGGCCGCCTCACCGCCGGTCACGCGCGGGCCATCCTCAGCGCCGATCAACCGGAGGCGCTGGCGCAAGCCATTGTCGAGAAAGGGCTTTCTGTCCGAGACGCCGAGGCCCTAGCCAAGCGCAAGGGCGGCAGCGGACCCGCCAAGGCCTCGGGGCCGCGCCGGTCCAAGGATACCGACACCGCAGCCCTCGAGGTCGACCTGGAGGACGTGCTGGGCATGAGCGTCAACATCCTCGACCGCGGCGGCGCGGGCGAGCTGCGCATCAAATACGCCACCCTCGAACAGCTCGACGAGCTCTGCCGAAGGCTGACCCGCTCATGATCGCGCCCCAATGATTTTGGCTCAAGGCAAGCTCGTGCGCCTGCGCACGATCCGCATCCCTGACCTCAAGGCCGCCACTGCGCACGCTTTTAGCCTCTCGGCCACCGAGCCCATGACCGATCTCGCCTGGGCCCGCGCCGTCCACGACCAGACCGGCTTCTGGACTCCAAAGACCGGGGTCGCCGCCTTCGAGGTCGAAGACCGTCTCGTGGGGACCATGCAGTACTACCCGCCGGGTCCCCGGGTGCACGGCTTCGAGATCGGCTACAGCCTTCACAACGAAGACGACCGTGGCAAAGGCTATGGCTCGGAAGCCCTGCGCCTGTTCTCCGACTTGCTCTTCGCGCAGCATCCGGAATGCCACCGGCTGCAACTGATCATCGCCGTGGAAAACTTCGCCGACGCCCGCACGGTTGAGCATTGTGGCTATGCCGCCGAAGGCACTCTTCGAAAGGCGCACTACACGGGCCCAGGCGAGCCGGCCGACTGCCTCGTCTATTCGCGGGTCCGGGATTAAGCTCGACTACAGGCCCTCGCCGTCCTCGGCGTCCGTCGCCTTGGCCTTCTGGTCGACATTGGTCGGTGCGGTCTTGTGGCCCGTACGCTCTTCCTCCCGCGCGCCCTGCAGGATGCCCACCAGCCCGTAGTTCCCCTCGTGGCAGGCGTATTCGTAGACTTGGCCGGTTATGCGCGAGAACTCGTATTCGCCGCCCCAGGGCTGGGCGAAGACCGTCGGATCCTCCACCCAGAAGGCGTAGTGCATCCGGTCCTTGCCGGTCCGCGTGAAGCGCTCGGTGACCTTCAGGTGCTCGGACGCGCCGCGGAAGGCCTGCTCGGGATGGAAATTGGTGGTCTCGACCACCAGGGTGTCGCCCTCCCAGTGGCCGATCGAATCGCCCATCCAGGGCCGCACGGAGGCCGGCAGATGCTGCGCGGCGTCCAGGCGCACGATGCGCGCGTCGTGGACCATCTCCACGTCGATGACCACCCGATCCTTGGTCTGCACGAACTGATAGGTGTTGTTGTAGAGGCCGGGCAGCATCACCGGCCCCGACGAATTGCCGAACGACAGCAGGCAGCGTTCGCCCAAGGCGCGGGTCTCGGGGTTGTCGCTCGGGCTCGCGCCGGCCTTCAGGGTGGGGCCGTAGAGGTTGATATGCACGTCCTTGCGCATCGGCACCCGGCCGTCCGGCGTGGAGGTGATGAAGCCGTTCCGGGGCTGGCCGTTCACCCGCATGACGACGCTGCCCGGGTCGGTCCAGGCGGCGTTGTAGTTGCAGTCGGTGCCGCGGCCGCCTGAACAGTCGGCCGGCAGGTCGGTGACCTTGGCGTTCGGGTCGGTGGGCTTGTTGCCGAGATCGATCTGCGCCTGGGTCTTGGCCTCGATCTTCCGGGTTTCGGCCTCGGTCAGCACCAGGCCAGGGCCATACTTCGGGTTGCGCTCCAGGCGGGTGACCGCGACGTTGGTCCAGACGCCCTGCAGGTCCGGATGGCCATAGGCGTCGCGCGGCGCCTTGTAGGCGGTCTTAGGCGGGGCCGGCGGCTGGGCGTAGGCCAGTGACGGCAGGGCGAGGAGCCCCGCGACCGCAGAAAAGGCCAACGCCTTCAAACCCTTTGCTAACATTTCCGCCTCCCGAGCCACCTGCAGTCATTGCTGCTTATGGACCTAAGTATCCCGGCGTCCCGGGCCGGTGGCAAGGGGCGCGCTAGAGGCCCAGGCGCCGCGCCCGGCTGGCGACCGTCAGGGCGAGACGCTCGGCGATCAACTGGTCCGGGGAGCCCGCGGTTTTGCACAGGCGGTCGGCGTCGAGGATCTGGGGCTGGATGCGGTCGAGTTCCTCCAGGCTCCAGGACCGCGCCTGGCGCAGGAACTCCCGCTCCTGCTTCCAGAAGACGCCGGCCGCCTTGGCCGCCTCCTGCAGGCCGGCGCCGCTCCTGGCCAGGGTGAGCGCGCGGCGCAGGCGGCCCAGATGCATGCCGAGCGCGCGCACCGCGGCCGGGCCGCCCTCGCCTTCCTGCGCGGCGCGCCGCAGGCCGGCCTGCGCCTCGCCCGGCCGGCCGCCGAAGGCGTCGGCCGCGGCGTCCGACAGCGAGGCCTCCGGCTCGACGCCCAGGAAGGGCTCCAGGTCGGTCGGCGTGGCGGTGACGCCGCTGCCCGGGCCAAGGAAGAGCGCCAGACGCTCCATCTCCTGGCGGGCGACCCCGCGCTCCTTGGGCATGCGCGCCACGAACAGCGCCAAGGCCTCGCTGGTGAGCGACAGGTTGTCCTTCGCCAGCGCCTCGCGCACCTGGCGCGCCACGTCGCCCGGCTCGTCCTCGTAGCAGGGGATGGTCGCCGCGCCGGCGGCCTTCTCGGCGACCTTGCGCAGGGCGGAGTCGCGGCCGAGCGCCCCGGCCTCGATCAGCAGGAAGGCGTCGGGATTGAGCTCGCCGGCCGCATGGCGGGTCAGGGCCTCGGCGACCAGCTTGTCGAGGCTGGCCTTCTCCGTGGAGAACCGCAGGCGCACAAGCCGGCGGCCGCCCATCAGAGACTGGGCCGCCAGCTCAGCCTCGAGGCGCCCCGCGTCGCCGTCGAGGTCGCCGTCGGTCAACTGGGCCACGTCGAAGGGGTCGTTGGGGTCCTTGGCGATCCTGGCCGCCAGCTCCTGGCCCCGCTCGCGCACCACGCCCATGTCGCGGCCGTAGATCAGGGCGGCGCGGACACCGGCCTCGGGCCGCGACAGGAAGCGTTCGATGTCCGGGCGCTTGCCGAGGATCAAGGCGTTCAGCCTCCGGCCGGCGGTCCGGTCGGCGTCAAGGAGTCGGTCGGCGTCAGGGAGTCGGCCGGCGGCGGGATCACCTTCTGCGGCTTCTTGGGCGAGGGCTCTCCGGTGGCCAGCCACGAGGCGAGCTCAAGCTGGATGCGCCGGGCGGCCTCGGTGGTCGCCCGGTCTTCGGCGTCCTGCTCGGCGGCGATGGAGGCATAGGGCTGGTCGGCGGAGTCGTAGGTGACCTCGACCCGCACGCGGCCCTTCTTGGCCACGTCGCCGCCCGGCAGGTTGGCCAGGGTGTAGTCGGCGGTCAGGACATATTCGTAGCGGGTGGCGACGTTGTCGGTGCGCACGCCGCGCGGATAGCGCGCCTCGGACAGCGACAGGCGCATGGAATAGGCCGCCGGCGCCGAGCGGTTCTTGGCGAAGGCGTCGTCCAGGTGCTCGCGGATCAGGAAGCCAGCGCGGCCGCTGGGCTGGATGACGTTGATCGCGGCGAGCTTGGGGACAACGCCCGGGGCGGCGTAGAGCGGAGTGAATCCGCAGCCGCCCAGCGCCAGGCTCGCGCCGACGGCGGCCACGGTCAGCAGGAGCTGCGCCGTGCGGCTCATCTCAAGCGGCCACGATGTTGACGATGCGGTCGGGCACCACGATCACCTTGCGGATGGTCAGGCCCTCAAGGCGCCGCGCGATCTCGGGGTCGTCAAGCACGATCTTCTCCACGTCCGCCGCCGAGGCGCCCGCCGGGGCCGAGATTTCGCCGCGGCGCTTGCCGTTGACCTGCACCGGCAGCACCCGCACCGCGTCCTCGGTGAGCGCGGCGTCGAAGCTGGGCCACGGCGCCATGGCGACCATGCCCTGTCCGCCGACCCGCGCCCAGCACTCTTCGGCGAGGTGCGGCGTGAAGGGCGCGATCAGCCGGGCGAAGGCCGACAGCGCCTCGCGGCGAGCGGCCAGCACGGCGGCGGTCGCGCCGGCGGCCGGATTGGCCTTCAAAAGGTTCAGGAACTCGTAGAGCCGCGCGATGCCGGAGTTGAAGCGGAAGGTGTCGATGGCCTCGGTGACCTGGCGGATCAGCTTGTGGGTCGCCCGGCGCAGCGCCGTGGCGGCCTCATCGTCGGCCGCGCCGTCGACCCCGGCCGCCGGCTGGCTGTCGAATTCGTCCCAGACCCGGTTCACGAACCGCCAGGCGCCCTGCACGCCGGCGTTCGACCACTGGGCGTCACGCTCAGGCGGGCTGTCGGAGAGGACGAACAGGCGCGCGGCGTCCACCCCGTAGACGTCGAAGATCTCCTCGGGCGCCACGGTGTTCTTCTTGGACTTCGACATCTTCTCGACGTCGCCGATCACCACCTCGGCCCCGTTCTCGATCAGGCGCGCGCGCCGCGCCTTGCCCTCGACCAGGACCTCGACGTCTTTCGGCTCCAGCCATTCGCCGCTCTGCCGCCGATAGGTCTCGTGGGTGACCATCCCCTGGGTGAACAGGCCCGCGAACGGCTCGCGCACCGACAACTGGCCGTCGTCGGCCAGGGCCTTGGTCACGAAGCGCGCATAGAGCAGGTGCAGCACCGCATGCTCGATGCCGCCGATGTACTGGTCGACCGGCAGCCAGTAGTCCGCCGCGGCCTTATCGATCGGCTCGGCCGCGTGCGGGTTGGCGAAGCGGGCGAAGTACCAGGAGGAATCCACGAAGGTGTCGAGCGTGTCGGTCTCGCGGGTCGCGGGGCCGCCGCATTTGGGACAGGTCGTATGCTTCCAGGTCGGGTGGCGGCTCAGCGCGTTGCCGGGTTTTCCGAACTCCAGGTCGTCGGGCAGGGCCACCGGCAGGGCCGACTTCGGCAGCGGCACGACGCCGTCCTTGTCGCAATGCACCACGGGGATCGGGCAGCCCCAGCCGCGCTGGCGCGCCACGCCCCAGTCGCGCAGGCGGAAGACCGTCGCGCCCTGGCCCTTGCCCATCGCCTCGATGCGGGCGATCGCCGCGGCCTTGGCGGCCTCGATGTCCAGGCCGTCCAGGAAGCCGGAGTGGTAGATGACGCCCGGCCCCAGGTAGGGCTCGTCGCCGATCGTGAAGCTCGCGGGGTCCTCGCCGGGCGGCAGCACCACCGGCTTCACCGGCAGGCCGTACTTGTGGGCGAAGTCCAGGTCGCGCTGGTCGTGGGCCGGGCAGCCGAACAGCGCGCCCGCGCCGTAGTCCATCAGCACGAAATTGGCGATCCAGACCGGCAGCTCCCAGGACGGGTCGAACGGGTGCTTCACGCGGATGCCGGTGTCGAAGCCCAGCTTCTCGGCGGTGTCGATCTCGGCCTGGCTGGCCCCGCCCTTCTTGCACTCGGCGATGAAGGCCTTGGCTGCGTCGTTGGCGGCCGCGACCTGCTCGGCCAGCGGGTGGTCGGCGGCGATGGCCACGAAGCTCGCCCCGAACAGGGTGTCGGGCCGGGTGGTGTAGACCTCCAGGCCCTTTTCGAAACCGTCAGGCGCTTTTCCGGCGAAGTCGAAGGAGAAGGTCAGGCCCTTGGAGCGGCCGATCCAGTTCTCCTGCATGACCCGCACCTTCTCGGGCCAGCGATCCAGGGTCGCCAGGTCGTCGGTCAACTGGTCGGCGTAGTCGGTGATCCGCAGGAACCACTGGTTCAGCTTGCGCTTCTCGACCACCGCGCCGGAGCGCCAGCCGCGGCCGTCGACCACCTGCTCGTTGGCCAGCACGGTCTGGTCCACCGGGTCCCAGTTGACCATCCCCTCGCGGCGATAGACCAGGCCGCGAGCGAACAGGTCCAGGAACAGCGCCTGCTCCTGCCCGTAGTAGGCCAGATCGCAGGTGGCGAATTCGCGGGACCAGTCGATCGAAAGGCCCAGCTCCTTCAGCTCGGCGCGCATCCGGGCGATGTTGTCGTAGGTCCAGCCTTTGGGATCGACGCCGCGCTCCATGGCGGCGTTCTCGGCGGGCAGGCCGAAGGCGTCCCAGCCCATGGGGTGCAGCACGGAAAAGCCGCGGGCGCGCTTGAAACGGGCGATCACGTCGCCGAGCGCATAGTTGCGCACATGGCCCATGTGCAGGCGCCCCGACGGATAGGGGAACATCTCCAGCACGTAGTACTTGGGCCGCGAAGGATCGATCACCGCGCGGAAGGCGTCGGCGTCCGCCCAGGCCTTGCGCCACTTGGGCTCGGTTTCTTTCGGGTTGTAGCGGGCCATCGAGGAGGCTTTGGACTGGAGTTGGAGGTCCGGTCAACGCCTCTTCAGGAGCGGCGCGCCGACGAGCGAACGATCGAAGGGCGTCTCAGCCCCTGATGTTCGAAAGTCGAAGCTGGCGCGCCTTGGTCAGGATGGCGTTCTCGATGTCCGTCTCGGTCTGGCTGGCCGAGGGGGCGTCGATCCACTGGCCGGAGGCGTCGCGGTTCTGCTTGAACACCGCCACGTTCAGCCCATCGGCGCGCAGCCGGGCGTCCAGGATGTAGACGGTGCACTTGAACCGCTCATCCGGCTTTTCCGGGTTCACGTACCAGTCGGTGATGACCACGCCGCCATAGGGATCGGCCGAGGCCAGCGGCATGAACGACAGGGTGTCCAAGGTCGCGCGCCACAGATAGCCGTTGACGCCGATCTGGGCGGCTGAATCGGGGTTGGAGACGGCCTTGGGCCCCTCTCCGCCGCCGAGCGGATGCATGATGTGGGAACAGCCGGCCACGCCCATCGAGGCGACAGCCAAGGCGCTCACCGCAACGCCACGCATCCAGGTACCGCGCACAAACGGCATATGTATCCGTCTCCAATGATTCCCGCGGCGCCAAGCCAACGCCCCGGCGCCGCCCCGCGCCGCGCCCTCTATAACAATGCCGTGTCACTCGCCAAACAGGAATCGCGTGACCCTGCCGCCACAGGCGGAGAGGTTCTTCGCCGCATCCCGTGATTGTACGCGCGGATTAAGTTGACCTTAGCCGGTCCGGCTCTCTAATCGGCTTCGACTGTGGCGGACCTTGGGCGACCGGGGGTGCGTACGCCGCGTCGAGGGGCTATATGTTGGGCATGTCCGTCCGTCGGTTCGCAATGCTGGTCGCCATGACCGCCCTGACCGGGGCGGCAAGCGGCGCTGCGCAGGCGGCTCCGGCGACGGCCACGGCGTCGGCTCAAAGCGCCGCGACCAAGCCGCTCGACTTCACCGTCCACGCCGATTCCTCGCCGATCATGGCCGGGACCCAGGCCCTGAAGCTGGATGCGGCCAAGGGCCGGTGGGGCGTCACCCTGAACCTGCAGCAGCCCGACACCCGCCAGACGACGCTCAACGACATCCAGGCCGGCGCCTATTACAAGATCACTCCGGCGCTGCGGGTCGGCGGCGCCTTCGCCTTCGGCGACCAGCAGGTGATCCCGGGGCCGAAACCGAACACGCCGGACACCAGCCAGCCGCGCGTCCAGCTCGAGACCAAGTTCAAGTTCTAAGGCCGTCCACCGCGGCGATACCCGTCAGGCCCGTTCCCTTCAGGAGGCGGGCCTTTTTCATGTCTATGCCGCCCAGGCCGTAGACCGCGCCGCCCGCCCGCCGCACCAGGATCGCCAGCCGCAGCGCGCCCATCGGCCTTCCCGCCGAGGCCGAGCGGCTCGCGAACACCGTCGAGACCACCACGGCGTCGGCCCCGGCCGCCAGGGCTCGTCGCGCGGCGGCAGTGGAGTGGGCGGCGGCGGTGACGATCCAGCGCGGATGCGCCGCCTTCACCCGCCGCGCGCGGTGCGCCAGGCGTTCCGGCAGATGGACGCCGTCCGCGCCCAGCGCCCGGGCCAGGTCCGCGTCGGCCCCGATCAGCAGCAGCAGGCCGCGGCGCCGGGCGATCGCCTTCAGCCGGGCGCCCTGGGCCTCGGCGTTCGGGGCCCCGAAGGCGCGGAACACCACCGCCGCGCCGCGCGGCAGGTTGGCGGCGACCGCTTCCGGGTCCGGCGTCCTGGCCGGATCGGTGAAGAACAGCAGCGGCGGCAGGACCGCGCTCGCCCCCTTCCGCCGGCGCGCCCGGCGCCCTAGGAACTGGGCCGTCCTCGCCAAGGTCCAGAACCCACCCGAAATGGCCCAGCCTCCTCCTGCCGCCCTTTCCGAAAGAGCCTGGGCCGATGTCGTGGCCCGGATCGCCCGCGCAGCGCAAGCCGCCGGGCGGCCTTCCGAGAGCGTGACCCTGGTGGCGGTCTCCAAGATGCAGCCCTGGGAGGCGGTCGAGCCGGTGCTGGCCGCGGGCCAGAAGGTGTTCGGCGAGAACCGGGTGCAGGAGGCCCAGGCCCGCTGGGCCGAGCGGCGCGGCGAGATCGCGCTGCACCTGATCGGGCCCTTGCAGACCAACAAGGCCGCCGATGCGGTGGCCTTCTTCGACGTCATCGAGACCCTCGACCGCGAGAAGCTGGCTCGCGTGCTGGCCGAGGAGATCGGCAAGCAGGGCAAGGCGCCGCGCCTCTACGTCCAGGTGAACACCGGCGAGGAGCCGCAGAAGGCCGGCGTGATCCCCGCCGACGCCGACGCCTTCATCGCCGCCTGCCGCCGGACCTACGGCCTGGAGCCGGAGGGCCTGATGTGCATCCCGCCGGCCGCCGAGCCGGCCGGGCCGCACTTCGCCCTGCTGGCCAGGGTCGCGGCGCGCAACGGCCTTGCGAAGCTGTCGATGGGCATGAGCGACGACTTCGAGACCGCCATCGCCTTCGGGGCCACCAGCGTGCGGGTGGGCTCCGCGGTGTTCGGGGCGCGCAGCTAGATCGCTGCGATCGCCTCAGGATCGAAGGCCCGCAGGTTCGGCTCGACCCATCTGCGGCGCGCTTCCACCGAAAACAGCCGGTCCTTCGACCAGTAGGCCAGCGGCCAGTCCGAGCGCCCGAGCGGTCCTGCCATCAAGGCGTCCATCACCTCGTGCAGGGGTGCGTCCGGCGGATGGGTGGCCAGCACGGCGCGCGCCGCGGCGAGCGAGGCCTGGGTGATGGTCTCGTGGTAGCCGCCGCTGTCGGTGTTCTCGACCCCGGTGGCCTCGTTGTAGGCGCGGATCAGGGGCGGCATTCGCTCGGCGAGCGGCCAGTCCGGCCGGTGGCGCAACAGCCACAGCGCCGCGGCGAAGTGGCCGGCGTGGGTCCATTCCGGCTTGGGGAGCGAGCGGTAGATCAGGCCGAGGCCGACGCGGTCGATGTCGGTCTCGGTTCGGAAGACGGTGGTCATGGGTCCTTCTCGCTGGCGAAAGGCCCGAACGGCGACATGAAAAACCCCGCCGGTCGGGCGGGGTTGGCGGTTGGCTTCGAAGGGTTGGAGGACCTAGTTCGAAATGGCCAAGCGCGCCCACGCCGCCGGACGGCGGGTCTGATTTTGCTGGGCGGTTTTGGGCGTGTGGGCCATGGGCGAGGCTTTTGGATCCGGCCCACAAGCCTGTCAACGGCGCGGGTCAGCCGGCGCGGATCTCCAGGGCGTCGCCGGGACGGGCGGCGGCCAGCAGTTCTTCCAGGTCCGGCCGGGCCAGCGCCACGCAGCCCTCGGTGGGCGCATAGCCCTCCCGCGCCAGGTGCAGGAAGATGGCCGACCCCATGCCGGGCTCCGGCGGATCGTCGTTGTGGCCCAGCACCACGATCAGGTCATAGAGATGGTCGTCGCGCCACATGGCCTCGTGGCTGGCGGCGCACGGCAGCTTCACCGCCCGGTTGTAGGCGGCGTCCGCCGGGTCGTCGCACCAGCCGTCGTCCGGCGAGAGCGCCGTGGCCGGCAGCGCGGTCCGGGGCGGGCCGCCGCGGTCGGGCCGGTAGAGCACCTGGCGGATCGGCCAGACGCCGGCCGGCGAGGCCAGGTCGCCCTCGCGCTTGTCGGCCGCGGGCGTCACCCCGGCCTTGCCCAGCGCGCAGCGCGCGCGCCGTCCGCCCAGGTCGAGCCATCCGCCCGGCCCATGCAGATCGGCGGTTGCGGTGAAGATCACGCGGCGGTTCCTAAATACGGTTGGTGGCGGGCGGCGACACGGTGCATGTTCTTCCGGTCATGGCCCAACGCAAGACCCTCCTCATCGTCGATGACGACGCGGACCTGCGCGGCGCCGTCGCCGAGCAGTTGCAGTCCGAGGATTTCGACACCCTGGAGGCGGCCACCGCGGCCGACGGCGTACGGCTGGCCCAGACCGAGCGGCCGGACCTGATCCTGCTCGACGTCGACCTGCCGGACTTCGACGGCCGCGAGGCCTGCCGCCGGATGCGCGCCAGCGGGGTTTCGACCCCGGTCATCATGCTGACCGCCGCCGGCGAGGACGACGACACCGTCCAGGGCCTCGACGCCGGGGCCAACGACTATGTCACCAAGCCCTACAAGTTCGCAGTCCTGCTGGCCCGCATCCGGGTGCAGCTTCGCGACTACGAGCATTCCGAGGGCGCGGTCTTCCGCCTGGGCGCCTACGAGTTCCGCCCTTCGGCCAAGATGCTGGTCGATCCGCAGGGCAAGAAGATCCGCCTGACGGAGAAGGAAACCAACATCCTGAAATACCTCTACCGCGCCGGGGAGAAGCCGGTGTCGCGCGAGGAGCTGCTGGCCGAGGTCTGGGGCTACAACGCCGGCGTCACCACCCACACGCTGGAAACCCACGTCTACCGCCTGCGCCAGAAGATCGAGAGCGATCCGGCGAACGCGAAGCTGCTGCTCACCGAGGCCGGTGGGTACAAGCTGGCGCCGTGAGAGCTCCTCTCCCTCGCGCGTAGCGCGAAGGGAGAGGGTTTCGCTGGGGAGAGGAGGCTTAAAGCGCGAGGTCCGCGCTGACCGGAGCGTGGTCGCTCGGCCGTTCCCACTCCCGCACGTCGTCGTGGATTCGCGCCGCCGCTGAACCTGAGCGGAAGGCCGCGTCGCGCAGGCCCGGCGTCACCAGGATATGGTCCAGGCGCAGGCCGCGGTTGGACTGGCGGAAGTCCTGGGCGCGGTAGCTCCACCACGAGGCCAGCTTCTGCGGCTCCGGATAGGCCTCCCGGTTCAGGTCGATGAAGCCCAGGGAGGCGTGGAGCGCGGCCATGGCCTCGATCTCGACCGGCGTGTGGCTGACGATCTTGGACATGTACTTGTGGTTCCAGACGTCGTTCTCGCCCGGGGCCACGTTCAGGTCGCCGACGATGGCCAGCGGCGCCTTGGGATCGCGCTTCGACAGTTCGGCGGTCAGTTTCTCGTAGAAGTCGAGCTTGTGATCGAACTTCGGGTTCTCCGCGCGGTCGGGGACGTCGCCGCCGGCCGGGATGTAGAAGTTGTGGATCTCGACGCCCGCCACGGTCGCGCCGACGCAGCGGGCGTGGCCCTCGCGGCAGACGTCCAGCGGCGGAGCCTCCTCGAGCGGCAGGCGCGAGGCGATGGCGACGCCGTGCCAGCCTTTCTGGCCGGCGATCTTCAGGTGCGGCAGGCCCATGTCGATGAAGGCCTGCTTCGGGAACTCGCCCTCGCGGCACTTGATCTCCTGGAGGCACAGGACGTCCGGGGCCTGCTCGGCGACGAAGCGGGCGGCCTGCTCAGCCCGCAGGCGTACGGAGTTGACGTTCCAGGTGCAGATTCGAAGGCGCATGCCGCTCCTTAGGCTCCGGCGTAAGGGATGGGAATGGAGCGGACAAAGAGACGCCCGGGCACTGGAGAAAGCCCGGGCGTTTCAGTGGTCTCTCATGCCGCCGCCGGGAGGGGATAGGTTCCGGCACGGATTCCGCCGGCGCGAACGCCGCGCTAGCGAGATAGTGTCATTAACGCCACATGGACAGCAAAAGTCAAGCTCCGAAGAGTTAGCCCTTGCTCGTGATGAATTCGTCACAATCACCCCTGAGTCGCCGGCTTCGGGCGCGGGTCCCTGAGTACGAACAGGGCCGGATCGAGGCCGGACGCCGCCTGCAGGCCGCTGATGCGCAGGCTCGTGGTGTGGCCCTGGGCGTCGGTGACGGTCCAGGCGATCAGCGACATGGGCGTGTCGCGGAAGGTGAGCGTGATCTGGCCGGCGGTCTCGCGCTTGCCGTCGCGGGCGGTGATCGAAAAGCCGTCGGCCGCGCGGCTGACGCGGGTCACCTGCACGCCCTTGTCGAGCCGGATGGTCTTGGCCAGGAACAGCGACAGCGGCGTCGCCCCCAGGGGATAGGCGGTGAAGGTGTTCAGCCGGCTGTCGGAAACGATCACCCGCCCGCCGTCGGAGACCACCAGCAGGCCCGCCGGCGGATCGTAGGCGAAGCGCGCCTTGCCCGGGCGCTTGAGGAACAGCTCGCCGGTGGTGACCGCGCCGCGGGCGTCGGTCTGGGTGAAGCGGCCCTTGGCTTCGGTGAGGCCCTGAAGATAGGCCACCGCCTTGTCCACCAGCGCCTGGTCCTCCGCCGTCAGGGCCGGCGCGGGCGGGGCGGCCGCGGCCAGGGCGGCGGCGGGCGTCAGGGCGGCGGCCGCGACCAGGGCGATGAGCTGGCGGCGGGTGGTCGGGGTCGGCGTTCTCATGGGATCCAAGGTGGCCGCGCGGCATGGCGGCCGCAAGGCGCCCGGAACACCGATTGGTGTCCCGGCTCGGCGCAACGGAGCCGCGCCATGCTAGGTTGGTGCGCCATGGACCCCATCGCAAAGCTCGAAGCCCGCGAAGCCGAGGCCCGCGCCGTGGGCGACGTCGAGACCGCAGACCTTCTCGCCGACGCCATCGCGCGCCTGAGATCCGGCGAAAGCCCGCTGCGCGAACAGCAGCCGGGGCGGATGGGCCTGGGCACGAGCCAGGAGGACTACCGCCGCGATCCCCCGCGGGCCCTGCCGAAGAAGCCCGACCCGATGACCAAGGGCCACAAGCCGGGCGGCCGGCGGAGCCGCTGAGGCCTTAAGCGCCATCCTCGGCCGGCGCGGACAGACTGCTCCTTAAGTCCATGATGGCCATGATTTGCTTGGGCCTCTCGGCAACTCAAGGACTGGCGAAGCCAGCCGCTCCGCGGCGCGCCTTTGGCGCGTCCTTGACTTGCCGAGAGGCCCAAGCTCGCAATCAACCATGGGCTTCAGGGCTATCCAGCATTCGAATGAATGCAGGCCAACGTCCGCCTCGGCTAAGACCCCAAGCTTGACCTTGGCGGCCCTGGGGGTTTGGCTCCGCGAGGAGCCTGCCTTGGACCAGAATGCACTGCCGACATTGCGGATCAAAAGCACCGCCGCAGGTCAGATGCGGATGCTCTCTGTTGTCATGGCAATGTGCGCGACGTCCGCATGGATGTTCGCCCGAATGGGCGCCTGGGGCATGTCGCTCTATGTCTGGGTGCTCATTGGCTTGGCTGTTTTCGCCACAGGTATCTTCGCCGTGAGGGCCGCGATCCCATCAACTTTGACTCTCGACGCTACGGGACTGACCTGGAAGGTCAGCGGCTGGCCTGCTCGTCGGCTTCTTTGGGCCGATATTGACAGGTTCGGGCTCGTGCCGCCGCGTCCGCCGCTGATCGATTCGCTAGTCGGTTACAGCTTCAGGGTCGGCAGGGCGCCAAGTCCCAATATGCGCGCTAGCTGGACCGGCTTCGACGCCACGATAAGCAGCGGCTGGGAACTCGACCCGACGACACTTGTCGAAACGCTGGAGCGATATCGACGCTTCGCTGACAGCGCATCGACTTAAGGCGCCGCGCTGACCAGGATCTCGCGCTTGCCGGCGTGGTTGGCTGGGCCGACCACGCCCTCCTGCTCCATCCGCTCCATCAGCGAGGCGGCGCGGTTGTAGCCGATCTGCAGGCGGCGCTGGATGTAGCTGGTCGACGCCTTGCCGTCGCGGGTGACCACCGCCACCGCGCGGTCGTAGAGGTCGTTGGACTCGCCGTCCCCGCCGCCGAAGCCCAGATCGCCCGCCTCGCCGTCCTCGTCCGCGGCGGCGGTGACTTCCTCAAGGTATTGCGGCTGGCCCTGCTCGCGCAGGAACTTGGCCACCGCCTCCACCTCTCCATCGCTGACGAAGGGTCCGTGCAGGCGGGTGATGCGCCCGCCGCCGGCCATGTAGAGCTGGTCGCCCTGGCCCAGCAGTTGTTCGGCGCCCTGCTCGCCCAGGATGGTGCGGCTGTCGATCTTGGAGGTGACCTGGAAGCTGATCCGGGTCGGGAAGTTGGCCTTGATGGTGCCGGTGATCACGTCCACCGAGGGGCGCTGGGTGGCCATGATCAGGTGGATGCCCGCGGCCCGCGCCATCTGCGCCAGGCGCTGGACGGCGCCTTCGATGTCCTTGCCGGCCACCATCATCAGGTCGGCGACCTCATCGATGATCACCACGAGCATGGGCATGGGCTCGGGCGTGATCTTTTCGCTCTCGTAGATCGCCCGTCCGGCCTCGTCGAAGCCGGTCTGGACCGTGCGCTCGAAGTGCTCGCCCTTGGCGGCGGCCTCCTTGGCGCGCTCGTTGTAGGAGGCGACATTGCGCACGCCGATCTTGGACATGCGGCGGTAGCGGTCCTCCATCTCGCGGACGGTCCACTTCAGCGCCACGATGGCCTTCTTCGGATCGGTCACCACCGGCGCCAACAGGTGCGGGATGCCGTCGTAGACGCTGAGCTCCAGCATCTTCGGGTCGATCATGATCATCCGGCACTGGTCCGGCGGCAGGCGGTAGAGGATCGACAGGATCATGGCGTTGACGCCGACCGACTTGCCCGAGCCGGTGGTCCCGGCGATCAGCAGGTGGGGCATCCGCGCGAGGTCGGCGATGTAGGGCTCGCCGCCGATGGTCTCGCCGAGCGCCATGGGCAGGGTCTGGCCGCCGCGCTCGTATTCGGAGCTGGCCAGCAGGTCGCGCAGGTAGACTGTCTCGCGCTTCTGGTTGGGCAGCTCGATGCCGATGGCGTTGCGGCCCGGCACCACCGAGACCCGGCAGGCGGCGACGCTCATGGAGCGCGCGATATCGTCGCTGAGCGCGACGACGCGGGCGGATTTCACCCCGGCCGCCGGCACCAGTTCGTAGAGCGTGACCACGGGCCCGGGGCGGATCTGGTCCACCTGGCCGCGGACGCCGAACTCGGCCAGGACGCTTTCCAGGAGCTGGGCGTTCTGGCGGAGCGCGCCTTCGTCGAACTGGGCGGCGCGGGGCTTGGGCTTGGCCAGCATGGAAAGCTCGGGCAGCAGGAAGCCGCCGGGCCGGACGAACTCGAAGGTCGACTGGGCCTCGCGCTGTTCGCGGGGGCTCTCCTTGGCCGCCGTCTTGGGCGCCCGCACCTTGGGGCCGTCGCCGGGGTCCTGAGCGAGGGGAGCCGGATCGAGGGCGGCGTCGGGGATGCCGCCTTCGCGGCGCTCCCGGGCCGAGACCCTGGCGGCGCGTTCCGGCCTCGCGGCCGCCGCGGCCGCCGCCTTGGGCTTCGGCGTGAGGGCGGCGGACAGCCAGTCGCCCAGGGTGCGCAGCTCCGACGGCCGCAGGCCGATGGCGTAGGCCAGCGCCGCCAGGCCCACGGCGGCGAACGCCACCGCGGCGATCGGCCGGGCGAGCGGCAGGTGGGCGAAGGCGAGCAGGCGCGACAGGCCGCTGAGCAGGGCGTCGCCCCACAGGCCGCCCAGCCCCTTGGCCAGCGGCCAGGCGGCGGGCGGCGCGGGCCAGGCCAGGGCCGCCGCCAGCGCCAGGACGCCCACGACGCCCGCCAGGGCGCGCAGGCGAAGCGACCGGCGGCTGGCGGCCGGCTCGCCGGCGGCGGCGCGGCAGAGGCCCAGGACCACCACGGTCAGGGCCAGGAAGGCGCAGGCCAGGCCCAGGGACTGGACGCCGAGGTCGGCCAGCGCCGCGCCGGGCCCGCCCAGCGCATTGGCGGGCGCCGCCGGGCTGGCGGCGTTCAGGCTGGGGTCGGCGGCGTTATAGGTGGCGAAGGCCACGGCGAGCGCCGCCCCGGCCGCCGCGGTGATCCCGCCGCGCAACCGCGCCGTCCCCGGATGCGACCAGGCCAGGCCCGCGATGTGCCAGGCCAGGGCCATGCCGGTCTTCCGCGCCGTCCGCGCCATGCCAAAGCCGCTCCACTCAAATCACCCGCCCTGTTTCGCGCGCGGATGGTTAACCGGCATTTACTTTGCCCCCGGGCGCACGGGCGATTTGCCGAGCCACGGCCCCGGCATTAGGGTCGCGCCCATGCAATGGACGATGCCGCATCGGGTGCTTCAGGTGGTCGCGGGACTGATCGCCGTGGTGGCGCTTTCCGCCTTCACCCTGGGTGTCGTGAACGCCCCGTCCCGCGGTCGCATGCCGGGCGAGCGGGCGGCGGGCAGCGCCGGCGCGGCGTCGCTGGTGGCGACCGAGGCGGTGCCGCTCGGCGCCGAACGCATCGAAGGCGCGGCCCCGGCCCGCGAACTGACGCCCGAGGAGAAGGAAAAGCTCGAGGCGGACAAGGAGGCCAAGCAGGAGGCCGAGGACGAGGCCCGCGCCGCCGCAGCGACCGCGCCGCCGACCGCCGTGGCCGCCGCCCCCGCGCAGGTCGCCGCCGCGCCCAGCGAAGCGCCGCCGGCCCCGTCGCCCGACGAGGCGCCGCACTAGGTTCTGAACCCATAAAGGTTGCGGCTGAGGTCGACGCTTGATTCAAGGCTTCCGAAAGGAGCCTGGGATGGCGCGATACGATCTGAGCGAAGTGGAGTGGCGGCTGATCGAGCCCCTGCTGCCGAACAAGCCGCGCG
>NZ_DATMNA010000033.1:0-100861 GCF_035569475.1 Phenylobacterium sp. | reverse complement strand
GGCGGCGGCGGGGGAGGCGGCGGCGGCGGGGGAGGCGGCGGCGGCGGCGGGGGAGCCGCGAACGAATACCGCAGACCCAGGGTCACCGAGCTGTCGCGATACTTGCCCTGGAAGGTCCCGGGCTGCAGCGCGTTGGTGCCCACCGAGACGAAGTTCGCCGGCGAGGTGCCGTGGAAACGGTAGGTCAGGTCGACGTTCAGACGATCCGTGGCCTTCCAGGCCGCGCCCGCGATCAACTGATAGGCGAACACCGTCTGGCTGTCGTCGATGTGCAGGTTCTGGATCGCCGGGTTCAGGCCGCTTTGCGGAGTGACCACGCCGGTGACGTTCGAGAACTGACCATCGGTCGTCAGGGCCAGGTGGTTCGCGCCGAGGCCGGCGCCGAAGAACGGATTGATGATCCAATCCGGGCCGATGTCGTAGAGGACATTGGCCATAACGCTCCACGACTCGATCTTGCCGTTCGGAGCGCCGCAGTTCGGGGCGGCGGCGGTGCGCAGCACGCCGGGCGTGCAGAGGCCGATGACGGCCTGGTTGCTGCCGCCCGCAACGCTCTTGATGTCACCGGGACGATAGCCGGCTTCCAGTTCGACGCGCCAGTGGTCGGCGACCTGGTAACCCAGGCGAGCGAAGCCCGTGTAGTCGTCCTTTTGATTGAAGTTCCAGATATAATTCTGCCCGTTGGCGGCAAAATTGCTGGATTCGAGCTTGGTGCCTTCCGGCATGTGGTAGCCGAGATCGACGGCGCCGTACCAACCGGTTTCCGCAGAAGCGGCCGACGCGGCGAACACCGCCGCCAGCGCGGCTCCTGCCAGGAGTTTGAACTTCATAATCAGAGCCCTCTCATTGCCCTAGCGCTGCGGCCTATTGACCCAGCTTTTCTTATAACAAGCCCCGGAGATTAGGTAAGTGTCACCGAAGCCACACTCGAACCTCAATCTCTTGGACCAGCGAGCCTTAACCGGACGCTATACGACTACCGCCGTGGGGATCAACATCGGCTCGCGGCCGATCCACAGCTTCGCCGGAAAACTGGCGCGTCCGGCGCGGTCCCCAGTTCTTTCCGGAGTTGATCTCGATCGACAGGGAGGCGCGCGAAGCCTTAACAGCTCCGCCTTGGACCCCGTCGAACGCTTTGGAATAACTTGTAAATCCGTTTCGTCGCCGCAGACGGGCCGCGGGCATGCCGACAGGGCGCTCGGCCTGCGCCAACCGCTCCCGACTCCCCGCCCAACCGGCGTCATCCACGCCCCCTAAATGACCGGCGCCCCAATGCGCTGACCCTGCAACGCCGACGGCGCCGCTTTGTTCCCGCCAAGAGGCGAACACGGACCAATTTCCGGCGCCTTCCCGGCGCCGTTGGCGCCATAGGATTTGCCCGAAACCCGACAGTAGAAATCGCCTCGATTCGGCAAAGCCGGCCGGGCCTTGAGAAATCGCCGGTTTAGCCTAAGACGACGCCATGCCGCCGGCCCCTCACGCCCCGCACGACCGAAGAGCGATCGTCGCGCTGTTCGTGATGTTCGCACTGATGGTGCAGGCGCTGATCCCGACGTCGGCCATGGCCGCGTCGGGCGACGGCCATGTGACCATCTGCACGGCCGAAGGAACCCAGACTTTCGCGCCTGACGGCAAGCCGGACTCGCCGGCGCACCATCACGGTTCGGCCTGCGCGGACTGCCTGGCCGCCGCCCTGGTCACCGCCACGCCGCCGCCGGCCCTGGACATCCAGCCGGTCGCCTACACGGTGAGCCGGGTCGAGCACGCCACGCCGACCGATCGAATCGTCCCCCGCGCCCGCGCGCCGCCACGCCCGCCCGGCCAGGGCCCGCCCATTTCCCTCCAGACCGCCTGATCCGCCGCGCCGCCTTCGGCCGCGCGAACTGACGTCTGGGCCGCCGAACACACGCGGCTCTCGGGGAACCCACAATGAAACTTCTGCTGCTCGCCGGCGTCTGCGCCCTCGCGACCGCCAACGCCGCCTGCGCCGATGAGGCGCCGGCCAACTCCACCGTCTCGCAGGTGACCGTCACCGCGCCGTCGTCGATCTCCGACCTGCGCGACCTGCCGACCACCACCGAAAGCATCACCGCCGACGAGATCGCCAAGACCATCAACGTCCTCACGCCGGAGGACGTGCTGCGCTACCTGCCGGACGTCCTGATCCGGCAGCGGCACATCGGCGACACCCAGGCGCCGGTCACGACGCGGACCTCCGGCGTCGGGGCCTCGGCCCGCAGCCTGATCTATGTCGACGGCGTGCTGATCTCGGCCCTGATCGGCAACAACAACTCCACCGCCTCGCCGAAGTGGGGCCTGGTCGCTCCGGACGCCATCGAGCGGGTCGACGTGCTCTACGGGCCGTTCGCCGCGCAGTACGCCGGCAATTCCATCGGCAGCGTCATCGCCTTCACGACACGCATGCCGCGCGGCTTCGAAGCGACGGCCGAGGTCCAGGGCGCGGTCCAGTCGTTCTCCAAATACGGCGACGACAAAAGCTACGGCACGGGCCGCTTCGCGGCGGATCTCGGCGACCGGTTCGGCGATCTGGCGTTCCGACTGAGCTACAACCACCTCGACAGCCACGCCCAGCCGCTGACCTACGCCACGGCGCTCGCGCCCGCCACGACCAGCGCCGCCGGGATTCCGGTGACGGGCGCCTTCAGCGATTCCAACCGCACCGGCGCGCCGATCCAGGTGCTGGGCTCCATGGGCATCGAGCACCAGATGCAGGACAACCTGTCGGGGCGCATGACCTGGGACCTGACGCCCGAGATCACCGCGGCCTACACCTTCGGCCTGTTCCACAACGGCGACGACGCCACGGTGAACAGCTACCTGCGCGATGGGAGCGGCCAGCCGGTCTACGCCGGGACGGTCAACATCGGCGGGCGCGCCTACACCCTCGCCAACAGCGCCTTCTCTAACGGGGTCTACAACCTCGAGGAGCTCGAGGTGGCGCAGGGGCTGTCGCTGGCCTCGCACACCGACGGCGTCTTCGACTTCGAGCTGGTGGCGACCAGGTTCGACTATCTGAGGGACCGCCAGCGGATCCCGAGCGGCGCCCTGCCGGCGGCGTTCTCAGGCGGGGCCGGCACGACCACCTCGCTCGATGGCACGGGATGGCACACCCTCGACGCCAAGGGGACCTGGCGGCCGGCCGGCAGCCCCAATGTGGTGACCTTCGGGGCCCACGAGGACGGCTTCAAGCTGAACAATCCGAAGTACGCCCTCACCAACTGGATCGACGGCTCGGCCGGAGCGACCCTGACCTTCAGCCGCGGGCGCACCCAGACGCAGGCGTTCTGGCTGCAGGACGTCTGGTCGCCCACGCCGGAGTTGAAGGCCACGCTGGGCGGGCGCTATGAGCATTGGCGGGCCTATGACGGCCTGAACTTCTCGGTGGCGCCGGCGCTGAACGTCAACCAGCCGTCGCTGAAGAAGGACGCCTTCTCCCCGAAGGCCAGCCTTGCCTACGTCCCGTCGATGGACTGGACCTTCAAGGCCTCGGCCGGCGTGGCCTACCGCTTCCCCACCGTGACCGAGCTCTACCAGGCGATCACCACCGGCGCGCTGCTGTCGGTTCCCAACCCCCGGCTGAAGCCGGAGCGGGCGCTTTCCAGCGAACTGTCGGCGGAGCGCACCTGGGCCGGCGGCAGCCTGCGGGTCTCGCTGTTCGACGAGCGCATCACCAACGCGCTGCTCTCGCAGACCGCGCCGCTGCTTCCCGGTTCGACCAGCCTGTTCAGCTTCGTGCAGAACATCGACCGCACCCACGCCACCGGCGTCGAGGTGGTCGCCGACCAGAGGGACGCCTTGGTGTCCGGCCTCGAGCTCTCCGGCTGGGTGACCTACGTGGAGGCCAAGACGGATCGCGACGCCGCCTTCCCCGCCGCCGTCGGCAAGGACCTGCCGCAGCTGCCCCGACTGCGCGGCGCCGTGGTGGCCACCTATGCCGCGACGCCGAAGCTCGCCCTGACCCTGGCGGCCCGCTACAGCGACCGGTCCTTCGCCACGATCGACAACAGCGACCCCTACGCCAACACCTACCAGGGCTTCGGCGGCTATTTCGTCGCCGACGCCCATGCGCTCTACCGGCTCACGCCGCACCTGCAGGCCGGGCTGGGCGTCGATAACCTGGGCGGACGGTCGTACTTCCTGTTCCACCCCTTCCCGCAACGCACCTTCGTCGCGGACCTGAAGTACACGTTCTGAACCCCCTGCCGCCGCGGCGCGCAGGCGTGCGCCGCGGCGGCGAACCCGGAGCTTTTCCCGATGAAGACCTTCTTGAGGTCGGCCTGCGTGCTAGCGGCGGCGGCCGCATCCGGCGCCGCGACGGCCCATGTGTCCCTGCAACCCGCGACCGCCGTGGCCGGCGCCGAGGAAACCTTGCGCTTCGTCGTCGGCCACGGCTGCGATGGCAAGCCCACGACCGCCTTGCGCGTCGAACTTCCGGCTAGTCTGTCGGCTGTCGAGCCGCCGGCGAAGGACGGCTGGACCGTCTCGCTGGAGCGCCTGGGCGACGGCGGGGTCGCCGTCACCTGGCGCGGCGAGCTTGCGCCGCATCAGGCGGACGGCTTTCCGGTCCACGCCCGGCTGCCCGCCAAGGCGGGGCCGCTGGCCTTCGCCGCGGCCCAGACCTGCGGGGCGACGACGGTGCGCTGGGACGAGGCCACGCCCGCGGGCGGACCGCGTCCCGCCCACCCAGCGCCCAGCCTGACGCTGACGCTTGCGGGTGAGCCGGCCGCCGCCGCGCCGCCGCCGGGCGAGCGCCTTCCGGCGGGGGTTCAGCGACTGCCGGACGGAGGCCTGGCCGATGCGGCCGGCCGGCCGCTCTACACCTTCAACTACGACACCATGGTGGGCATGTCGCACTGCGGGGACGATTGCGCGCGCATGTGGCCGCCGCTCGCCGCGCCCGGGACCGCGCAGGCCTTCGGCGATTGGAGCCTGATCCCTCGCGCCGAGGGCGGCGTGCAGTGGGCGTATCGGGGCAAGCCTCTCTATGCCTACTCGCAGGACCGGCCCGGCGAACCGGCTCGCGGAGCCGAGGCCCCGAACTGGAAGCGGGCAAAGTAGCCGTCTGACCGCCGGGCCGCAGGATCTGGTATCACAGCCGGACCCTGCGGCCCGCGCAGGCGGAGGCGCCCGATGGCGGCCATCATCGTTGCGTAGGGAAGCGCCCATGAAGCAGATGTTCGCCGCCGCCGCCCTCGCCGTCGCCGCGGCCACGCCGCTCACCGCCCTCAGCGCGGGAACAGTGGAGGTCCTGCAGCCCTGGAGCCGGCCCGCCGTCGCCGGGACGACCGGCATCGGCTACATGGTGCTGGCCAACCATGGCCCCGCCGACGCCCTGGAGAAGGTCGAAAGCCCGCTCGCCGCGCGCGTGGAGATGCACTCCTCATCCATGTCCGGCGGGGTCATGACCATGCGGCGGGAAGACCGCGTCCCGGTGCCCGCGGGCGGCCGGACCACCTTCGGCCCGGGCGCCTATCACCTGATGCTGATCGGCCTGACACGGACGCTTAAGGCCGGGGACCAGGCGCCGGCGACGCTCAGCTTCGCCAGCGGCGCCAAGGTCAAGGTCGTCTTCCAGGTGACCGACGGCCGCGCGCCGGCGCCGATGGCCGGCATGGCCCGCTAAGGCCCATCCTGGCCTGCCTCGGGTCAGCCCGGACAGGCCCTGGCGCAGGCGTCCGGTTTCTGACCAAAAAGTAACCCCCGCCCGCGGGCCTGCGAGGGCATGGTCGGGCCACGTCCACCTTCGAGAGCCGTCCCACCATGAAGATCCACTGGCTCGGCGCCGCCGCGGCGGCCGCCCTCCTCGCCGCCGGCTCCACGCTGGCGCATGCGGAAGACACGACGCCCGCGCCGGCGCACGCCAAGGCCAGGCCCAAGGCCAAGGCGAAGGCCAAACCGCCCGCCGCGCCGGCCCCGGCCGCGCCCGCCGGCCCCGCGCCCGACATCGCCAAGGCGCCGCGCATGGGGGCCTGGGGCTTCGACCTGGCCGGCCGGGACCCCGCGACCCCGCCGGGTCAGGATTTCTTCCAGTACGCCAACGGCGGCTATGAAAAGTCCCTGGTGATCCCGGCGGACCGGGCGAGCTTCGGCGCCTTCGACGCCCTGAACGAGCTGTCGCAGAGCCGGCTGCACGCGCTGCTGGACAAGGCCGCGGCGGACGGGTCCGCCACCGGCGAGCAGGCCAAGGTGGGCGCGCTCTACCGCAGCTTCATGGACGAGGCGAAGGTCAGTGCGCTGGGCGCCAAGCCGATGGCCGCCGACCTGGCCGCGATCAAGGCCGAGAAGACCAAGGCAGATGTGGCCCGCGCCATGGGCCGCGCCCAGCATACTTTCGGCGGCTCGCTGTTCGCCGCGGCCGTGCAGGTCGACGGCAAGGACCCCGACCGTTACGCCGTCTACCTGAACCAGGCGGGCCTCGCCCTGCCCGACCGCGATTACTACCTTGAAAAGGGCTTCGCCAAGCAGAAGGCGGCCTACGAAGCCTATGTGGCCAGGATGCTGACCCTGGCGAAGTGGCCGAACGCGGCGGCCAACGCCAAGGCGATCGTGGCGCTGGAGACCGAGATCGCCCGGGACTCCTGGACCCGCGCCGAGCAGCGCGACGACGACAGGATGTACAACGCCTACGAGACGGCCAAGCTGGCGGAGATGGCGCCCGGCTTCGACTGGAGCGCCTTCATGGCCGGCGCGGGCCTGGGCCAGGCGACGCGGGTGGTCGCCCAGGAGAACACCGCCTTCCCGAAGCTGGCCGCGATCTACGCCAGGACGCCGGTCGAGACGCTGAAGGCCTGGCAGGCGTTCAACCTCGTGGACCAGGCCGCGCCCTATCTGTCGCAGGCCTTCGTCGACGCGCGCTTCGATTTCCGCGGCAAGGGCCTGAACGGCCAGCCGGCGCAGCGGCCCCGCTGGAAACGCGGCGTGCAACTGGTCGATGGCCAGATCGGCGAGGCGCTCGGCAAGGTCTATGTCGCCGCCTACTTTCCGCCGGAGAGCAAGGCCAAGATGCTGGCCCTGGTGGGCGACATCCGCACCGCCATGAAGGGCCGGATCGAGCGGCTGGACTGGATGAGCCAGCCCACCAAGACCAAGGCGCTGGAGAAGCTCGCGGCCTTCACCGTCAAGATCGGCTATCCGGACAAGTGGCGCGACTATTCCGGCCTGACGATCAGGGACGACGACCTCTACGGCAACGTCCAGCGCGCCACGACCTTCGACTGGGATTTCCGCGTGGGCCGGCTGGGCGGGCCGGTGGACCGCGCCGAGTGGGGCATGACCCCGCCGACCATCAACGCCTACTACAATCCCAACGGCAACGAGATCGTCTTCCCGGCCGCGATCCTCGCCCCGCCGTTCTTCGATCCCGAGGGCGACATGGCGGTCAACTATGGGGCCATCGGCGGGGTGATCGGCCACGAGACTACCCACGGTTTCGACGACCAGGGCCGCCACTACGACGGCAGCGGCCGCCTCACCGACTGGTGGACGCCGGAAGACGCGGCCAAGTTCCAGGCCGAGACCGTGAAGCTCGGCAAGCAGTACGGCGCCTTCGAGGTGCTGCCCGGCGCCAGGATCAATGGCGACCTGACCATGGGTGAGAACATCGCCGACCTGGGCGGACTGCTGCTGGCGCTGGACGCCTACCATACGTCCCTGCACGGACAGCCGGCCCCGATCGTCGACGGCCTGACCGGCGATCAGCGGGTGTTCCTCGGCTGGGCGCAGGTCTGGCGGGGCAAGACCCGCGACGACGCGCTGCGCCAGCAACTGGTCAGCGATCCGCACTCGCCGGAACGCGCGCGGGTGGACGTGCCGATGCGCAATGTCGACGCCTTCTACGCCGCCTTCGGGCTCAAGCCCGGCGACGCCATGTACGTGGCCCCGGCCGACCGGGTGAGGATCTGGTGAGCTTATCCCGCCCCTCGATGGGGAAGGTGGCCGAGGCGAAGCCGAGGTCGGGTGGGGAAGTCGCGTTCAAGCGCTGACTCAACATTCCGGCCGACACTTCCCCACCCGTCTCGCTGGCGCTCGCCACCCTCCCCAAGATGGGGAGGGATAATTTTGACTCATGCGTCAAAAATGGTTCCGGGCAAAAATTTGGCCCGCTGCGGGGGATAATCGCAGCGGGCCGTTTTTTGAGCAGTCGCTCTTATTAGAGCGGGCGTTTCCTCCCCGAAACGCCGGAGATCGAAGGTCTTGCGCCTTCGTGTCTCTCGCGAAGTGAAGAAACGGCAATTTTTGACCCGAGTCAACGCCTTCAAGGCCATTGCAGGGCACGACAGCATCAGATTTTCGCGAGGCCCGGGAAATATAGGTCTCGTTTTGACGGGATCGTCAAAGAACGCGGTGTTTCAAGGCCGCAAATGGCGGGCACTCGACTTCGAAGACGAAGTCGGGCTGCGAGACGGTCACCGGTCCCAGGCCTGCGGCGGTCAGCGCCGCGGCGGCCTCCGCCGCCCGGCCGGTCTCGACCATGAGGCCGTTCGGCCGGCGCTGGGCGCCCGCGGCGGCGAGACTATCGACGACGGCGGCCTCGGCGGCGCTTCCCGCCGCCGGCCAGATCAGGGTCGCGCTGGTCCGGGCCGCGGCCCGCGCCTCCACCGCCCGCAACAGCCGCTCGGCCGCGGCCAGTTGCAGCGCCTCCCAGCTCACCTTGAGGCTCGCGGCGAGCTGCGCCTGGCTGCGCAGGATCAGGCCATCGGAGAGGATCTTCAGGCCGTTGGCGGCGAGCGTCGCGCCGGTCGTGGTGATGTCGACGATCAGCTCGGCCGCGCCGGAGGCGGGCGCGCCCTCGGTGGCTCCGCCCGATTCGGTGATCCGGTAGTCGACCACCCCGTGGCGGGCGAAGAAGGCGCGGGTCTGGCCCAGGTATTTGGTCGCCACCCGCATGCGCCGCCCGGTGCGCGCCACGAAATCGTGCGCCACCTCCTCCAGGTCGGCCATGGTGTCGACGTCGAGCCAGCTCTTCGGGGCGGCTACGACCAGGTCGGCCCGGCCGAAACCCAGGGGCCGCAGCAGCAACACCCGGCTCTCCAGGTCGCCGCGCTCGCGCAGCAGGTCCTCGCCGGTGACGCCCAGGTGCGCCTCGCCGGCCCCGAGCGCATCGGCGATATCGCCCGCCGACAGCAGGCGCACCTGCGCCCCGGGCAGCCCCTTCAGGCTGGCCAGGTAGCCGCGGGCGCCGCCGCTGACCGACAAGGGAAGGCCGCAGTCGGCCAGCCATTCCTCGACCTGCTCCTTCAGCCGGCCCTTGGACGGGATGGCGATGATCAGCTCACGGCTCATGCCTCGCCTCCGGCAAAGGCCCGCCAGGGCCGCACGACGCAGCCCACGGCCCGTGCGCCGGACGCACCGCCCAGCCGCGCCAGCAGGCCGTCATAGCGCCCGCCCGCAGCCACCGGCCGATCGGCGCCGAGGGCGGCGCTGCGCACCTCGAAGGTCAGGCCGTCGTAGTAGTCGAAGGCGTGCCCCAGGGCCGGCGCGAAACTCATGCGCCCCGGGGGAATGTCGGACAGCGCCGCCAGGCGGGCGTCCCAGTCGTCCAGCGCCGCGTCGAGGCCGGCGCCCCGACCCGCCAGGGACCGGACCTGCTTCAACCCCGCCGACGGGGCCTCGGAGATGGCCATGAAGGCGCGGATGGCGCCGGCCTGGGCGTCCGTCAGGGCCGGAGCGGCGGCGGCCTCGGCCCTGCGCACGAGTCGGGCCGCGATCTCGCCGGCCCCTCGGCCGCCCACCGGCTCCACGCCGGCCAGCGCCCAGACCTCTTCCAGCATGGCCGCGGCCTGCGGCTGCGAGAGGCCGGACAGCATGGCCGCGAGTTGCCCGCCATCGGCCGTCGAAGCCACCGCCTCGCCGGCCCGCGCCAGTTCCGCCTGCAGCAGCCGTGGTCGGCCCGCCACCCGCTTCAGCCGCGCGGCCAAGGCCTCGGGCAGGCCGAGCGATTCGATGAAGGCGGCGAACAGGCCCACGTCGCCCAGCCACAGCGTCAGGTCCTCGCGCCCACCGGCCATGGCGGCGCGCCAGGCGAGGCCCGCGACCTCGGCGTCGGCCGGCGCAGCCGAGCCTCCGGCCGGCGCGAACAGCTCGACCCCGAGCTGCAGGAACTCCTCCGGGCGGTCGCCCTCAGGCTCCGAGCGGAAGGCTGGCCCCTCGTAGATGTAACGTCCGGCGACCGCCCCGCTTTCGATGTGCCGGCGGGCCACCGCGGCGGTGAAGTCGGGCCGCAGGCAGGCTTCTGCGCCGCCCTCCGCCTGGACCACGAACAGCCGAGCGCGCATGGCCTCGCCGGCCAGGTCGAGCAGCAGGCCGAGCGGCTGCAGGATCGGAGCATCCACGGCCTCGGCTCCCGCGGCGGCAAGCGCCGCGCGGATCGCCGCCAGGGCCTCGGGCGGAACCGGCGGCTCGACCCTCACGCCGAACCCTCGCTCTTCGGCGCGTCCACGATGCGGCGCACGGCCGCCACAAGCTCCGCGCGCGGAACCGTCATCTGGCCGGGCCGTTCGGCGCGCCAGGCGGCGTTGTCGGTCACCCCGGACGCCAGCTCGCGACCAAGGTCGAGGTCCTTCAGCGTCACGGTCCCTGCGGCGAACTCGTCGCCGCCGATGATCACCGCGGCGGGCGAGAGCCGGCGATCCGCATACTTCATCTGCGGACGCATGCCCGAGGTCCCCAGATAGACCTCGGCGGCGATCCCCGCGGCCCGCAGCTCGCCGGCCACGGCCATGTAATCGGCCATCCGGTCCTGATCGAGCACCAGCACCACGACCGGCCCGCGCGCGTCGGCCGCCAGGTCGCGCCCCGCCGCCTTCAGCGCCGCCGCCAGGCGGGTCACCCCGAAGGAGAAGCCGGTGGCCGGGGTGCGCTCGCCGGTGAACCGCGCCACCAGGTCGTCATAGCGCCCGCCCCCGCCGATCGAGCCGAACCGCATCGGCTGGCCCTTGTCGTCCGTCGTCTGAAGAAGCAGCTCCGCCTCGAACACCGCGCCCGTGTAATATTCAAGGCCGCGAACGATCGATGAATCGAAATTGGCTCTCGCCGGACTGACACCCATGCCGGTGAGCGCTTGATCGATCTTGGCGAGCTCTTCCAAACCTTCTTCGCCTAAGGCGGACCCTGACAAGACGGATGACATTCGATTGAGTACGGCAGATCGGTCGGCGACAAATTGGATCGGTTGGCCGCCGGCACCGGTGAATTGAAGAGGCGCTCCATCCGCACCGATGAACTTCAGTACGCTATCGATGCCGTGGTGGCTAAGTTCAGCCCCAGTTGTGTACGCTCCGGATTCATCAAGGCGACCCTTACCCAACAGCATACTCACGCCTTCGGGCCCAAGCCGATCAAGTTTGTCGACGGCTCTTAACACCACGAGCTTTTGACGCTCATCCATCACTCCGACGGATGCGAGGAGCCCATCTAGCAGCTTCCTATTGTTGATCTTCACGATCGCCGAGCCGGACGGCAGGCCCGCGGCTTCCAGGCCCGCCACCGCCATGGCGATGATCTCGGCGTCGGCTTCCGGCCGCGCCGAGCCCACGGTGTCGGCGTCGCACTGGACGAACTCGCGGTAGCGGCCGGGGCCCGGCTTCTCGTTGCGCCACACCGGCCCGAAGGCATAGCGGCGGAAGGGCTTTGGCAGGGTCTCCCAGTTCTGGGCCGCGAACCGGGCCAGGGGCGCGGTCAGGTCGTAGCGCAGCGCCATCCACTGCTCGTCGTCGTCCTGTAGCGCGAACACGCCCTCGTTGGGCCGGTCGGCGTCCGGCAGGAACTTGCCGAGCGCGTCGGCGTATTCGAACGCCCCGGTCTCCAGGGCCTCGAAGCCGTAGCGCTCATAGACCTCCGCCACCGCGGCCAGGATCTTCCGCTCGGCGGTCAGGTCACGGGCTCGGCGGTCGACGAAGCCGCGGGGACTGCGGGCTTCGGGTCGGGCGGTATCGGTCATGGGCTCGCGCTTAGCCGTTGCGGGGCGCTCGCTCAAGGAAGGAAGGTTTTCCATCGTCTTGTCCTTGAAGAAGGGAGGCGACGGACGGAGCTGAAGATCGTCGAGCCCCGTCCGCGGATGCGGGGCTCGGAGAGGGTCGCTTCAGGCCAAGCGGTCCCAGGCCGAACCCTGCCGGGTCGGATGGTGGGGATGGCCGTGGTGGTGCGCGAAACCGCTCATGGGGACGCGCCTATAGCCGAGGATCGTGAACAAGGCGAGTCAGCCGCCGAGCCTGGCGATCAGCCGGGTGGTCGACGGATCGTGCTGTCCGGGCGCTCCGCCCTGCAGTTCGCCCAGCACCCGCGTGGCCAGCGTCTTGCCCAGTTCCACGCCCCACTGGTCGAAGCTGTTGATCCCCCAGAGCACGCCTTCGACGAAGGTCTTGTGCTCGTAGAGCGCCAGCAGCGCGCCCAGCCGCTCCGGGTCCAGGCGCTCCAGCAGGATCATCGTCGAGGGCCGGTCGCCGGGGAAGGCGCGTTGCGGCGCGAGGGTCTCGATCTCGGCGGCGCTCACGCCCTTGGCGGCCAGCTCGCCGCGGACGTCAGCCTCGGAGCGGCCCACCATCAGGGCCTCGGCCTGGGCGATGACGTTGGAGTTGAGGATCCGCTGGGCCGCCGGATCGCCCTCGCGGGCCTCGCGCACGGCGATGAAGTCCACCGGGATCACGTCGGAACCCTGGTGGATAAGCTGGAAGAAGGCGTGCTGGACGTTGGTGCCGGCGTCGCCGAATACCGCCGCGGCGGTGGCCTGGGCCACCGGGCGGCCCTGGGCGTCGACCCGCTTGCCGTTGGATTCCATCTCCAACTGCTGCAGGAAGTTCGGCAGCAGGTGCAGACGCTGGGCGTAGGGCACGACGGCGCGGACCGGCCGGCCCATCCCGTTGCGGTTGAAGATGTGGGCCAGCGCCAGCAGCACTGGGGCGTTCGCCGTCAGCGGCGCGGACTGGAAGTGGTTGTCCATCGCCGCGGCGCCGGCCAGCAGGGCCTCGAACACCTGCGGCCCGAGGCCGATCACGCAGGACAGGCCCACCGAGGACCAGACCGAATAGCGGCCGCCCACCCAGTCGCGGAAGCCGAACACCTGGGCGCCCGGCACGCCGAAGGCCTGGGCGGCGTCCGGGGCGGCGGAGACGGCGACCATCTGGATGTCGCCGGCCGGGCCCAGCGTGGCGCGCAGCCAGTCCCGCGCCGCCTGGGCGTTGGTCATGGTCTCCTGGGTGGTGAAGGTCTTGGAGACCACCACCACCAGAGTCTGGGCGGGATCCAGCCCGGCGAGGGCAAAGGTCAGCTCGGCCGGGTCGACGTTGGCCACGAAGCGCAGCTCGATCTGCGGGTCCACGGGCCGCAGGGCCTCCCAGACCAGCCGCGGCCCGAAATCCGAGCCGCCGATGCCGATGTGGACCACGGCGCGGTAAGGCTTGCCCGCCGCGCTCCTCAGGTCCCCGGCGCGGACGCGGTTGGCGAAGTCGGCCATCCGCACGCGCATGGCCTCCACTTCCATCGAGACCGGCACGCTCTGCGCCCGGAAGGCCGCGCCCTTGGGCGCACGCAGCGCCATGTGCAGGGCCGCGCGCTTCTCCGATGCGTTCACCGCCTCGCCGGCGAAGAACCGGCGGCGCGCCCCCTCGACGTCGGCCGCGCGGGCCAGCGCCAGGGCCAGGTCCACGTCGCCCAGCGACCACGGCTGTTTGGAGAGGTCCAGCTCCAGGCCCGCGGCGCTCACCGACAGGCGGTCCAGCCGGCCGGGCTCGGCATCGAACAGCGAGACGATGCGCCGCGCGCCCGCGGCGGCGGCGGCTCGGGTCAGTCGCCCCCAGGCGTCGGTCAGGTCGGACAAGCGTTTCAGCCCCTCGGGTTCCGGCCTAGTCGGCGGAGTTGTACTTCACGCTGCAGCCATAGGGCTGGGACACCGGCGTGGCCACCGGCCGCCCGGCTTTCAGGTCGGCAAGGGCCATGGCCACGTAGGGCTTGGCGCCCTTCAGGCTCTCCGGGTCGGCATAGGGCCGGTCGTCGATGCCGCCCATGTAGGCGATGCGCCCGGCCCGATCGATGACGAACATGTGCGGGGTGTTCTTGGCCCCGTATTCGCGGCCGATCCTACCGGCGCTGTCGAGCAGGATGGCGGTGCCGGCCCAGTGCTGCCGGGCGGCCCAGGCCTGGGCCGTCTTGCCCGTGAAATAGCCCTGCATGTCCGGGGCCGAGGACGAGACGGTGAGCCACACCACGCCGTCGGCCGTCTCCTTCTTCTGCAGGGCCTGCATGGTCCCGGAGCCGTAGTGCTTGCCCACATAGGGACAGCCGGAGTTGGTCCACTCCAGGACCACGGTCTTTCCGGCGAAGTCGGACAGCGAACGCTCGTGGCCCAGGGCGTCCATGGCCTTGAAGGCGGGCGCGGGCTGGCCGAGCTGCGGTTCGGCGAAGGCGGGCGCCGCCAAGCCCAGGCAGGCGACGGCGGCGAGAAGCGTGCGGCGGGCGATCATCGCAGGGCTCCCTGGCTAGTGCGCGTCGGCGGCCTCCACCGCCTTGACCACGATGTCCGGCGTCAGGATCGAGGGCAGGATAGCGCCGTCGCCGCCGCCTGTCCCGTACACCAAGTAGAGCGGCACCCCGGCCCGGCCGTGGCTGGCCAGTTCGGCGGCGATCGCGCCATCGCGCTTCGTCCAATCGGCCTTCAAATAGGCGACCTTATGGCGGGCGAAGGCCTCGGCGACCTGATGGGTGGAGAGCGCCACCTTGTCGTTGACCTGGCAGGAGACGCACCAGGCGGCGGTGTAGTTGACGAACACCGGCCGGCCCTCGGTCCGCAGGGCCGCCAGCCGCTCGGGGCTATAGGGCTCCGGCTTGAGCTCGCCGGCCTTGTCTTGCGGCCAGGCGACGGCGGTCACGGCCAGCGCAGCCACCACGCCCGCCGCGGCGCCGAGGACGAGCGGCCTGCCGCCCTGGGCGGCGCGGCGCTGGGCGAGGCCCGCGAGCCAGGCGGCCAAGCCGATGGCCACCGCGGCGGCGAACAGTTGGGCGAGGGCTTCGGGCCCCGCCTGCTGCGACAGCACCCAGGCGAGCCAGGCGGCCGCGCCGTACATCGGGAAAGCCAGGGCCTTGCGGAAGATCTCCATCCAGGCGCCGGGCCTCGGCAGGCGCGAGAGCACGCCCGGCGCATAGGCCACCAGGACGAAGGGCGCGGCGAACCCCAGGCCCAGCGCCAGGAAGACGGCGAGCGCGGCGACCGGCGTCTGGGTGAGCGCCCAGCCGAGCGCCGGGCCCATGAAGGGCGCCGTGCAGGGCGCGGCGACGACCACGGCCAGCGCGCCGGTGAAGAAGGCGCCCAGGGCTCCGCCGCGGCCGGCCAGGCCCGAGCCTGCGCCCTGCAGCGAGGTCCCCACCTCGAACAGGCCGGAGAGGTTCAGCGCCACCGCCAGCATCAGCAGCGCCAGCACCGCCACCACCGGCGGCGATTGGAGTTGGAAGCCCCAGCCGATGGCCGAGCCCGCCGCCTTCAGCGCGATCAGCGCGCCCGCGAGCGCCAGGAAGGTCAGCACCGCCCCGCCTCCGAAGGCCAGGCCCTGCCGCCGCGCGGCGGCGTTCTCCGCGCCCCCATGGCCCGCCAGGGAAGCCGCCTTCATCGCCAGGATCGGGAACACGCAGGGCATCAGGTTGAGGATCAGCCCGCCGAGAAAGGCGAACAGGGCCGCAGCCGCCAGGCCCAGGTCCGCGCCGCCCGCGCCCCTGGCCGCCGGCGCGCCGAGGCCGGAAGCGCCGGCGGGCGGGACGCCCGGGACGGCCGCCACCTCATAGGCCTTGCCGCCCGCCTCCAGGACCCCGCCCATGCCGGCCGGGGTCCTGCCGCCCTGGAAGCCGTAGCCGGGGGCCAGCGTCAGGGTCAGGCCGTCCGGGCCGCGCTCGATGGCCTGCGGCTTGGCGTGGTCGATGGCCGTGGACTCGAAGGGGAAGAAATAGGCGCCCGCCGCGTCCGAACCCTTCAGCGCCGGCCCGGTGATGGCCAGGGCCACGCCGCCGGGGCGGGCCTGATAGACGGCGTTGAGGCCCGCGGGCTTCGGCGACGCGGCCACCGCGGCCATCACCTCGGCGCCCGCCGCGCCGCCGCCTGCCGTGGGGGTCGCCACGACCGGCAGGGTCAGGCTGAGCGCATCGTCTTCCGGCACGCACACCTCGGCGCAGACCAGCAGCGAGACCTGCGCCTTCAAGGTGACCTTGTCGCCGGGTTTGGCTCCGGCCGGCGCGGTGACCGGAACCGGCAGCAGGACCTCGTCCTCGTAGCCGTAGTTCATCAGCGGGCCGACCGGGATCTTCTTCGGGGCGGGCCAGACGATGTCGCCGGCGCGCCAGCCGGCCGGCAGGTCCCATTTGATCCGCGTGGGCTCGCCGCTGTCGCCCGAGT
Organism: Phenylobacterium sp.; assembly: GCF_035569475.1. Classification (GTDB taxonomy): domain Bacteria; phylum Pseudomonadota; class Alphaproteobacteria; order Caulobacterales; family Caulobacteraceae; genus Phenylobacterium. The sequence continues at coordinate 84,468 of NZ_DATMNA010000033.1, read as the reverse complement.
TGCGCCAGTAGGTGTGCCAGTGGGCCTCGATCTTCTGGCGCAGGGCGACATAGACCGTTTCGCCCGGCGCGACGGCGTCCTTCGAGGCGACGAGCGATGCGGCCACGTGGTGGGTCGTCCCCGGCCCCTGGGCCAGGGTTGTGGTCGGCAGGGCCATCGCCAAAGCCAGGAGCACGCCTGCCAGGAACCGCATCATCGCCTCGTTGCGCACCGTCAATCGGGCGCTATATGGCCCGGCTGGGCCCGTCACGCAAAGCGAGGCTCGACTTGGGCGCCGGGGCCAGCCCATCATCGGCGGACCCCGGCTATCCGAATCGCGTTTTGCAGGACCCGCCCGTGCCAGCTTCCTTCGACGACATCCAGATCGGCCAGGTGGTGTCGCTCGGCGCGGCCGCGGTCGAGGCCGAGGCGCTGCAGAGCTTCATCGGCGCCTTCACCCCCGGCTGGGCCCCTGAACGCGGGGCGCCGGACGCCATGGTCTATGCGATCTGGGCCCGCCTCGACGCGGTGGCCCACACCGACTGGCCGCAGACCAAGCGGCTGGGGGTCGACGCGCTCCGCTGGGTGCGCAACCCGCCGGCCGGCGAGCTGCTGCGCGGGCGCATGACCATCATGGCCAAGGACCCGGTGGGCGACGGCAAGGGCATCGTCATCGCCCAGCACGACCTGCTCGACGAGGCCGGCCGGCTGGTCTTCTCGTGCCTGACGCGGAGCGTCTTCGCCAGGTGAGCATCCCTCCTCTTTAGGGGAGGGTGGCCGAGGCGAAGCCGAGGTCGGGTGGGGGTGTGCGGGCCAAGCTGAGAGCCAGCCGCCTGAACGCGACTGCCCCACCCTGGCCGCTGGCGCGGCCTGTCCCTCCCCTAAAGAGGAGGGATGAGCGGGCTTAGGCGTTGGCGGCTTGCGGCTGCTGCATCTGGCGCGACAGGGTGATCGCCACCAGCCGGTCCCAGCCGAGCAGGGAAACCAGGTGGGCGTGGATCTGCGGCAGGGCGCCGTTGTCGCGCAGCTCTATGTACTTCTCGGTGGGCAGCTTGGAGAGCTTCTCTTCCGATACGCCGAAATAGTCGGCGATCTTCTGCGGCTCGCCGGGCGTGCCGTCCGGGTTCATCGGGTTGTAGGTGGAGGTCTTGGTTTCCAGCAGGTCCAGGTCCTTCAGGATCTGCACGAAGTTGGCGGTGCGCTGCCGCTCCAGCTCGAAGTTGTTGCAGAACTCGATGCAATTCTTGGTGTAGGCGCTGGGCTGGCTGTCGGGCTCGAAGAAAGGCATGTCCCAGCCGCTCTCGACGATGAACTCCGCCGCGCGGTCGATGCACAGCACCATCTGCTTGGCCGCGTCGTCGTTGGCGAAGATGAACGGATAGCGGCGGACGTAGGCCGGGATGTAGACGCCCGGCTCGAACAGGCCGTCGGGACGCACGAAGAGGTTCTCCCCGGCGTTCAGGCCCATGACCGAGATCGGCAGCTTCTCGTCGCCCACGAAGATGATCGGACCTGTCGAGGCTGCGGCGGGAAATTCGCCGACCGTCAGCGGCACGGCGTGGCCGGCCTTCGCGAAGCCGAACGGGCCGTCCATGTTCTTGACGCCCATCTTGCCGTGCATCTCCGGGGAGAGCGGTTCGGGCTGGGAGTAGAAGAGGACGTTGCCGGTGATGCCGGGCTGGGCGGTGGTCGTCATGAAGCGCCTTCGAGGTCGAGGAGAACCGTGGACGGCTGGAAGCGGCCCGCCCGCCGGAAGTCGCCGCTTCTAGCCGATCAGGCCCTGCCCCGCAAATGCGCCCCTCGGGCGCCTGCGCGCGCCCTGCCGGCTTGCGCCCCTCGGGTCCAGGCGCTTTGATCTTCGCCATAGTTCAGCGGCCCTCAGAGCCAGCCCATAAATTCGGAGGAATAGTCGTGCCCATCTATTACCCGGACGTCCTTGAGCAGGGGACCAAGCCCCGCACCTTCACCTATGGCGACAAGGACGTGATGCTCTACGCGCTGGGCGTCGGCCTGGGCGCCGACCCGATGAACGAGACGGAACTGGCCTTCGTCTACGAGAAGGGCCTGAAGGTGGTGCCGACCGCGGCCACGGTGCTGGCCGGGCGGGGCCAGACCGAAGCCCTGCCGACCAAGCCCGGGCACCGGCCCAGCCAGCCCAACTACCTGATGCTGGTGCACGGTGAGCAGAAGGTCGAGCTGCACAAGCCCCTGCCGTCCAGCGGGACCTTCACCACCGAAAGCCGCACCATCGGCGCCTTCGACAAGGGCAAGGACAAGGGCGCGGTGCTGCTGAACGAGACCATCTGGAAGGACGAGGCCGGCGAGCTGGTGGCGACCCTGACGGGCTCCAGCTTCTGCCGCGCGGACGGCGGCTTCGGCGGCCCCTCCGAAGGCCAGCCCGAGCCGCACGAGATCCCCGCGCGCAAGGCCGACCTTTCCGTCGATATCTCGACCCGCGAGGACCAGGCCCTGCTCTACCGCCTGAACGGCGACCGCAATCCGCTGCATTCCGATCCGGAGAGCGCCCGGCGATCGGGCTTCCCGCGGCCGATCCTGCACGGGCTGTGCACCTACGGCATCACCTGCCGCGCCGTACTGCAGGCGATCACCGGCTACGACCCCGACCAGATCCTGTCGCACCAGGCGCGGTTCTCGGCCCCTGTCTTCCCCGGCGACACCATCACCGTCGACCTCTGGAAGGACGGCAAGGTCATCTCCTTCGAGGCCCGCGTCGCAGCCCGCGGCGCGACGGTCATCAAGAACGGCAAGACCGTGCTGCGGTCCTGACGGCGGGGCCTTAGGGCCGCGGCGCGACGTAGACGATGTGCCGGCGCAGGGGATGCTCCGCGGCCAGCAGCGGGTGGTCGAAGTCACGCTCGGCGGCGCGCAGCATGCCCAGCCGCCGCATCACCGCCTGGGAGCGCAGGTTGGCGGTTCCCGTGAAGGCCAGGATCTCGGCGGCGTCGGTGCGGGCGAAGCCGTCGGCGATCACCGCGCGGGCGGCCTCGACCGCATAGCCGGAGCCCCAGGCGTCGGGCGCCAGCGCCCAGCCGATCTCCAGGCCCTGCGGCACGGGCTTGGTGTCCGGCGCGTGGGCCAGGCCGCAGTGGCCGATCAGGCGGCCGTCGGCCTTGCGCTCGATGGCCAGCCGCCCGAGGCCGGTCTCGGCCAGGCTCGCCGTGAAACGCTCCACGCGTTCGTAGGCCTGCTGGCGCGTGAACGGCCCGCCCAGCCAGGGGCCGACCTCAGCGTCGATCATGATGTCGGCGTAGGGTTCGCGATCCGACTCGCGCCAGGCCCGCAGGATCAGGCGCTCGGTCTCGATCACGCCCCTCGCCTCATTGCGGCCGGCCCTGGGTCAGCGCGCCGTAGAGGTCCGGCCGGCGGTCGCGGAAGAAGCCCCAGGCGGCGCGGTGGGTGCTGAGGAAATCGAGGTCGAACTCCGCCACCAGGGCGCCCTCGTCCTCCCGCCCGAAGGCCTGGACCAGGTCGCCGCGATGGTCGGCGACGAAGCTGGAGCCGTAGAAGAGCTGCCCGCCGCCCGGATAGTTCTCCCAGGGCTCGAAGCCGGTGCGGTTGGCGCCCACGACCGGGATCACGTTGGAGACGGCGTGGCCCTGCATCGCCCTGCGCCAGGGCGCGGCGGTGTCCAGGCTGGGATCGTGCGGCTCGGAGCCGATGGCGGTGGGATAGAGCAGCACCTCGGCGCCCATCAGGGCCATGGCGCGGGCGGCCTCCGGATACCACTGGTCCCAGCAGATGCCGACGCCCAGCCGCCCGAAGCGGCTGTCCCAGACCTTGAAGCCGGTGTCGCCGGGGCGGAAGTAGTACTTCTCCATATAGCCCGGTCCGTCGGGGATATGGCTCTTGCGGTAGACGCCCATCAGCGAGCCGTCGGCGTCGGCCATCACCAGGCTGTTGAAATAGTGCGGGCCCTCGCGCTCGAAGATCGAGATCGGCAGCACCACGCCGAGCTCGCCCGCCAGCGGCGCCAGCGCCCTGACGCAAGGGTGCTCGCGCCAGGGATGGGCCGCCTTGAACCAGCGCTCCTCCTGGGCGACGCAGAAGTAGGGCCCCTGGAACAGCTCCGGCGGCAGGATCACCTGGGCGCCGCGGAGCGCCGCCTCGCGGATCAGCTCGGCGGTGCGGGCGATATTGGCGTCGAGGTCCAGGCCGAAGCTCGCCTGCAGGGCCGCCACCTTGATCGTGCGGGTCATCAGGCGGGCTCCTGCTGGCTGATGCAGTGGAACGAGCCGCCGCCGGTGAGGATGGCTTGCGAGGGCAGGCCGATCACCTGGCGTCCGGGGAACAGGTGCTCCAGGGCCTGGACGGCGAAGCGCCCCGCCTGGTCCTCGTAGAGAGGCACGATCACCGCCCCGTTGGCGATCAGGAAGTTCATGTGGCTGGCCGGCGCGGCCTTGCCGTCCGCTCCGTCGATCCAGCCGGGCGAGGGGATGCGCATGACCGTGAGCCTGCGGCCCGTTGCGTCGGTCATGCCGGCCAGCCGCCGGGCCGCGTCGTCATAGGCCTTGGCGTTGGGGTCGCCGCGCCCGAAGGCCACCGGGCAGGCGACGACGCCGGGCGCGACGAACCGCGCCAGGTTGTCCACGTGGCCGTCGGTGTGGTCGTTGGCCAGGCCCTCACCGAGCCACAGCACCTTCCGCGCGCCCAGGGCCTGGGCGAAGGCGGCCTCGGCGGCGGCTTGCGTCCAGCCGGGGTTGCGGTTGGGGTTGAGGACGCACTGGCCCGTGGTCAGCACCGTGCCCTCGCCGTCGTGGTCCACCGCCCCGCCCTCCAGGATGAAGTCGTGGGTGACCCGGGGCGTGGCCGAGGCCGCGGCGATCTGGGCCGCCACCTCGTCGTCGTGCGCCAGGTCGTACTTGCCGCCCCAGCCGTTGAAGCGGAAAGCCAGCGCCCGCGGCCCCGCCGGCCCTTGCGCGAAGATCGGGCCGGTGTCGCGCAGCCAGATGTCGCCGAAGGCGCCCGGAACGATCTCGATCCCGTCGACGCCGCCCAGCAGGGCGCGGGCGTCGGCCTCGCCCGCCGCCGAGCCGGTCATCAGCCGCACCCGCTCGCCGCCCGGGCCGGCCAGCGCCCGCGCCAGGGCCGCGACCTCGGCCTGGGCCGGCGCCAGGTCGTCCTCCCACAGCTCCGCGTGACTGGGGAAACCCAGCCACATGGCCTTGTGCGGCGCCCATTCGGCGGGGACGGTTAAATTCATCCGAGAGCTCGAACCCCCTGAACCAAGGCCCAACGAACCGAGGTGTTGAGAACGCGCGCAGATGGGCCGTGCGGCCCCGGTCGTCAAGCCGCGACCCCGCGCCAAACGAAAGGGGCGGCCCGTCGCCGGGCCGCCCCCTCGATCTCGAACCCGATCCTTGGGCTTAGAACTGCGCGTGCAGGGTGACCGACAGGGTCCGCGGCGCGTTGTAGAAGTAGAAGTAGGGCCTCGCTGAGATCGGCGTGCCGCCGACGGTCAGCGCGGTGGCGTTGGACACCGAGGAGACACGGTAGGGCTGGCGGGTGTTGGTCAGGTTGGCGACGTTGAGCTGCAGATAGGTGTTCTGCGCCCCCCACCAGGTTACCGGCATGCGTGCGTCGAAGTTGACGATCGTGGTGTCGGGCATGCCGATCGTGTTCGTGTCGTCGAGCCAGCGCTTGCCGGTGTACTTCACCGACATGCCGGTATCGATCCAGCCGAAGTCGTAGCGGGCGTTGGCCGAGAAGGTCCGGTCGGGCGTCAGCACCAGCTCCTTGCCTTTGGTCGGCAGGGCCAGGGCCACGGCGCCGGCGGCGGCGACGATCTCGTTGCTCTTCACGTCGCTCTTGGTGAACTCGGCGCTGGCGTAGATCGTGAAGTGCTCGAACGGATGTGCGCCGGCTTCGAGGTCGAGGCCGTAGATCTGCACCTCGCCGATGTTGCGGTCGATCGACAGGGTCGGGTCGTTCGGGTCGAACGACTGCACGATGCGGTTCTTGTAGTCCACGTCCCAGGCGCTGAACGAGGTGGTCAGCAGGGCCGACTGGTAGCGCCAGCCGACCGCGTAGCTGTCCGAGGTCTCGGGCTGCACGATGGCCGTGGTCGACGAGTAGAGGTCGTCGGTCTTCGGCGCGGAGAAGCCCTGGGCGTAGGTCGCGTAGACCAACTGGTCGTCGTTGATGCGGTAGGTGACGCCGGCGTTCGGCAGGACCTTGTTGAAGTTGAAGGTCTGCTGGAACGGGAAGCGGAAGTTCGGGGTCTTGGTCACCGCGTTGAAGGAGATCGCGCCGTTCCGGCCGAACAGCAGGGTCGAGAGCGCGTTGGTGTTCCCCGCCGCGACGCCAGCGTTGTAGGCCGCAAGGACCTGGCTCTGGTCGATGGTGTCGCAATAGGCGCTGGTGCCGTTGAAGGTGTAGCAGAACTGGTTCAGGTCGCGCTTGAAGAAGGGCGCCCGCACGCCGATGTTCACGTGCAGCCTGTCGTCCATGAACTTGCCGATGTAGTTCCCGGCGACCTGGTTCAGCTCGGCGATCGAGTGGCGGTCGCGGCCGCGCATGATGCTGCCGTCAGCGGTGACGATCGGGGTCGAACCCATCATGCCGTTGCCGCCGAAGACCGAGCCCGGCATGCCGGTCATCGGGTCGATGTAACCGTACTCCTGGGTCTGCCGGTGCATCGCGTAGTCGAAGGTGTAGCCGAGCGCGAAGTGGTTGTGCTCGTCCAGATCGTAGAGCAGCGACGTCAGCAGGCCGTAGCGGTGGGTGTTGGTGTTGTTGGGGCTGTAGACATCGACGGTGTCCAGCCTGTCGCCGTCGCCGTTCAGGTCGACGCCCGGCGAGCCGGCCTTGTTGCCCTTCAGGCGCGGGTCGGTTTCGCTGAGCGCGGTCACGCCGCCGCCGTTGGCCAGGGTGTAGAAGAACGACGGGTCGAAGGTGAAGGTCAGCTTGTCGGTCAGCGAGAACTTCGAGGCGCCGCGGATCGTGCCGAAGACCACCGGGTTCGGGTGCGTGGCCCAGAAGTTGCCGTCGTAGCCGCTGGCCCCGGCGCTGCCTTGCAGCTGGCCGGGCGAGATCGCGGGACTTCCCGCGGCGCTGCCCGCCGGCGTGTCGATCTGGCCGTTGACCGCGGTCGGAACGATCCATTGGGTGTTGTAGTCGATGTGGCTTTTGCCGAACTGCGCGAACTGCGCCGGCGACGACGACTGGTAGAAATAGCTGTGCTCGAGGGTATAGCTGGCCGAAAGGCTGATGAAGTCGCTTCCCTTCAGCGGCTGATAGATCCGCGCGTCGAGGCCTTCCTTCATCTCGGTGCCGGATCCGACCCACTTGTCGGAGTTGTCGTAGTTGCCGGCCAGGTAGAAGCGGGTGCCCCAGGGGCCGAACTCGCCGCTTTCGCCCTCGACATAGTAGCGGGTGAAGTTGTTGCTGCCGACGGTGGGCTGGATGATCAGCTGGCGGTCCTTGGTCGGGACCTTGGACACCAGGTCGACGGTGCCGCCGACGGCCGAGGCCGTGGGGCTGTCCACCGAGGTCGCGCCCATGTTGACGGTGATGTGGTCGGTCAGTTCCTCGGTGAGGTATTCGCCCGGGAACACCGCGTAGTTGCCGCTGTCGTTGACCGGCACGCCGTCGATCGTGACGCCGATGTGGGCGCCGTCGAAGCCGTGGATGCGAATGTCGCCGCTGAGGTTACCGGTCGGGTCCTCGGAGGTGTAGTTGACCCCCGGAAGCAGATTGATCAGTTGCGCGAAGTTCTGGCCTGCCGGCTGGCGCTCGAAGAACTGGTGATTGACGATCGACTCGTCCTTGGCCTCCTGGACCTGGGTGATCACACCCGCGACGGTCGGTTGGCCATGGGCGCCGGTGACGACGAGCTCCTGGACCTGGGTGGCGGTCGACTGCGCCAGGGCGTTCGACGCCAGCAGCAGGCCAGTGGCCAAGGCGGTGCTCGCGCACAAGGCGCGATTGAGTTTCAGATGCATAGTACCCCCTCTTAGGATGCCCCGAAGCCGTCACCCCGGACGACTTCGCTGCCTTGATTTAGCCGTATAGCGCGGAAATCGCACCCGTTGGTGACGGTTTTGCTACGGTGGCAGTCGGTCGCGCCAAGAAGCCGCCATCTGTGGCGCCGGCGCCCCTCGTGCGGGCGCCGGGTCGCGGGCGGGATCAGCTCGATGATTGGTCCACGGATTTCGGCGGCGCGGCGGTCGACGGACCTGGACGCGGACGGCCGCGGGGGCTGCGGCGCGTCGCCGGGCTGGGCCGGCTTCGGGCCATCCGGATCTTCCGTACACCTCTCGGGCGCTATCCGGGCGAGCTATCCCGCTCCGACATGGACCTGGGCGGGCGGCGCCTGCCCCAAGTCCGGATCTAGCCGGGGGCCTTCGCCCACACCGCCTTGAGCGTGCGGTCGCGCCGGCAGCCGATGCGGTAGGTCATGTAGGCGACCGGGTTCTTCTCGGCGTAGTGCTGGTGATAGCCCTCGCCCATCCAGAAGGTGGTGGGCCCCAGGATCATGGTCTTGATCGGCAGCCCCAGCTCCTTGCCGACCTCGGCCTTCACCTGCTCTGCGGCGGCCTTTTCGGTGGCGTCCGTGGCGAAGACGGCGGTGCGGTAGGACGGGCCCTGGTCGCAGATCTGGCCGTTGGGGTCGGTCGGGTCGATGTGGTGGAAGAAGGCGTTGACCAGTTGCGGATAGCTGATGACCGCCGGGTCGTAGGTGACCTTGATCGATTCCAGGAAACCTTCGTGGTTCTCGTAGGTCGGGTTCTTGCCCGAACCCCCCGCGTAGCCGACGACCACGTCCTTGATCCCGGGCGTATGCTCGATGTCGTGCTCGGCCGACCAGAAGCAGCCGCCGGCGAAGACCGCGGTCTTCAGGGCGCCCGCGGCGGGCGCGACGTTGGCGAACATCAGGGTCGTGGCGGCGATGGCCGCGAACAGACGGGTCTTCATGGGATCAGCATGCCATTCGTAAGCGCTAGGGTCGCCTGAGTATACGCGATCACGCCGGCATTGGTTACAGGGGCGCTCTTCCCTCCGCGTCACGGGGAGGAAAACTAAGCGACCTCGAACGCCGCCTCGGTCTTGGCCCTGACCTCGTCCGCCGTCACGCCGGGCGCCAGCTCCGTCAGAGTGAGCGGGCCCTTGCCGCGGCTGACGTCGAAGACGCCGAGTTCGGTGATCACCAGGTCGACCACGCCCTGGCCGGTGAGCGGCAGGGAACACGCCTTGACCAGCTTGGGCGCGCCGGACTTCTCGGTGTGTTCCATGACCACGACGACACGCTTCACCCCAGCCACAAGGTCCATGGCGCCGCCCATGCCCTTGACCATCTTGCCCGGCACCATCCAGTTCGCCAGGTCGCCGTTCTGCGCCACCTGCATCGCTCCCAGGATCGACAGGTCGATGTGGCCGCCGCGGATCATGGCGAAGCTGTCGGCCGAGGAGAAATAGGACGACGAGGCGAGCTCGGTGATCGTCTGCTTGCCGGCGTTGATCAGGTCGGGGTCGATCTCGTCGGGATAGGGGAACGGCCCCATGCCCAGCATGCCGTTCTCGCTCTGCAAGGTCACGTGCACGCTGGTCGGGATGTAGTTCGCCACCAGGGTCGGGATGCCGATGCCGAGGTTGACGTAGAAGCCGTCGCGCAGCTCCTGGGCCGCGCGGGCGGCGATCTGTTCGCGGGTCCAGGCCATCAGGCGCCCACCTTCTCTTCGCGCGGCCGGGTGGTCGCCTGTTCGATGCGCTTCCCATAGACCGCGCCCTTGAAGAGGCGGTCCACATAGATGCCCGGGGTGTGGATGTTGTCCTTGTCGAGCTGGCCGGTCTCCACCAGGGCCTCGACCTCGGCGACCGTCACCTTGCCGGCGGTCGCCATCATCGGATTGAAGTTCCGCGCGGTGCGGCGATAGACGAGGTTGCCCTCGTGGTCGCCCTTCCAGGCCTTGACGATGGAGAGGTCGGCGGTGAGGCCGCGCTCCATCACATAGAGTTCGCCGTCGAACTCGCGAACCTCCTTGCCGTTGGCCACCAGAGTGCCGACGCCGGTCTTGGTGAAGAAGGCCGGGATGCCCGCCCCGCCGGCGCGGATGCGCTCCGCGAGCGTGCCCTGCGGGTTGAACTCCAGCTCCAGCTTGCCGGAGAGGTAGAGCTCCGCGAACAGTTTGTTCTCGCCGACGTAGCTGGAGATCATCTTGCGGATCTGCCCGCCGGCCAGGAGGACGCCCAGGCCGAAGTCGTCGACCCCGCAGTTGTTGGAGACCACTGTCAGCTCCTTGACCCCTGTCTCGCGGATCGCCGCGATCAGGTTCTCCGGGATGCCGCAGAGGCCGAAGCCGCCCGCCATGATCGTCATGCCGTCGAAGAGCACGCCCGCAAGGGCGTCGGCGGCGCTGTTCACTGTCTTGCTGGCCATTCCGCCCTGTTACGCCGCAACGCAGCATCTGGAAACGGGCAAGCCGCCCTGACGCTGAAAAAGACTCGTCAAGACCCGCCGGGCCTGCCTCCATGACCGAATCGCCGGCATGGAATCCGCGAGATGAACGGCTACTCCCTCCTGGTCCAGGCGATGGTCTACCTGGCCGCGGGCGTGGTCTCGGTGCCGATCGCCAAGCGGCTCGGCCTGGGCTCGGTGCTGGGCTACCTGATCGCCGGCGTCCTGGTGGGGCCCTTCGCCCTCGACCTGGTGGGCCCAGAAGGCGACATCCTGAATTTCGCCGAGTTCGGCGTCGTGATCCTGCTGTTCCTGATCGGGCTGGAGGTGCGCCCGGCCCTGCTGTGGCGGATGCGCACCGCGATCTTCGGCGTCGGCACGGCGCAGCTCCTGGCCACGGCGGCGCTCGTCGGGGCCGGCTCGCTGGCCTTCGGCCTGGACTGGCGGCTGGGCTTGGCCACCGGCCTGATCCTGGCGCTCTCCTCCACCGCCATCGTCCTGCAGAGCCTCGAGGAGAAGGGGACCCGGCAGGGGCCGGTGGGCGAGGCCTCCTTCGGGGTGCTGCTGTTCCAGGACCTGGCGGTGATTCCGCTCTTCGCCCTCCTGCCGTTGCTGGCGCCCGCGGGCGGCCCGGCGGCGGGCCCGGCGCACGACACGAACCTGGTCGGCGCCCTGCCGATGTGGGCCCGTGTGGCGGCCCAGCTCGCCGCGGTCGCCGCGGTGGCGGTGGGCGGCCGCTACCTGACCCGGCCGATCTTCCGCTTCATCGCCGCCGCGCGCCTGCGCGAGATCTTCACCGCCTCGGCGCTGCTGGCGGTCGTGGCGGTCGCCGCGCTGATGGAGCTGGTGGGCCTGTCACCGGCCCTGGGCGCCTTCCTGGCCGGCGTGGTGCTGGCCGAAAGCGAATTCCGCCGCGAGCTGGAGACCGACATCGAGCCGTTCCGCGGCCTGCTGCTCGGGCTCTTCTTCATCACCGTCGGCGCCGGCCTGGACCTTGGCCTGGTGCTCAAGCATCCCCTGACGATCGCCGCGGCGGTCGGCGGGCTGATCGTGCTGAAGACCGTGGCCATGTACATCTGCGGCCGCCTCTTCCGGACGCCGTCGAGCGTCGCCCTGACCACCGCCGTGGGACTGGCCCAGGGCGGGGAGTTCGCCTTCGTCCTGCTGGGCTTCGCGGTGGGGGTCCATGTGATGGACGCCCAGCTCGCCCGCCTGCTGACCGCCGTGGTCGCCGTCTCCATGGCCGCCACGCCCCTGGTGACCGCCGCCTACGAGAAGCTGGTCCTGACCCGGCTGGAGGAGAGGCCCGAGCCCGAGAACCTGCCCTTCGACGAGGGCGACCCCGACGTGATCGTCGCCGGCTTCGGGCGCTTCGGCCAGATCGCCACCCGCCTGCTGCTGGCCAACAACTTCAAGGTGGTGCTGCTGGAATCCTCCATCGAGCAGATCGAGATCCTTCGCCGCTTCGGCTGGCGGGTGCACTATGGCGACGCGAGCCGCATCGACCTGCTGCGCAGCGCCGGCGCGGACAAGGCCAGGCTCCTGCTGGTGGCCATCGACGATCGGGACAAGGCCGTGGAGATGGTCGCCGCCGCGCGCCAGGCCTTCCCGAAGCTGGCGATCTTCGCCCGGGCGTTCGACCGGCGGCATGCTTACGAGCTGATCAAGACGCCGGGCGTCATAGTCGAGCGCGAGACCTTCGAGAGCGCGCTGAACTACGGCCGCCGCGCGCTGCTGACCCTGGGCTTGAGCGAGCGGCGCGCCAATAGGGCCGCCAGCCTGTTCCGCGAACAGGACAACCTGCTCTGGAAGCAACTGGCGCCGATCGCCGGGGAGGAGGACCGCTACGTCATGGCCACGCGGGATTCCCGCGAGACGACCGAGCGGGTGCTGCGCGCGGAGATGGAGCGCATCGCCGAGGAGGAAGACCGCGAGGACGCGCCTCAGTTGGCGTCGGTCCGACGGCTGGAGGCCGACGAGGAGCGGGTATAGAACCTAGCGGATGAGCCAAGCCCACACCCTGCCGCCCCGCATCGCGCCCGTCTCCTTCGAGGGCTTCGGCCGCGACTTTCCGCATTTCTCCGAGACCCTCGGCGCCTCGTTCGAGCGGTTCGGGTTCGCGGTCATCTCCGATCACGGGATCGCCCAGGCGCGCATCGACGCCGCGCTCGCCGCGGCCAAACGGTTCTTCGCCCTGCCGGAGGCCGACAAGCTCAAGTACAAGCTGCCGGTCGGCGGTCAGCGCGGATACACCCCCTTCGGCGTCGAGACCGCCAAGGGCGAGGTGAACTACGACCTCAAGGAATTCTGGCACGTCGGCCGCGACCTGCCGCCGGGGCATCCGTACCGCAGCCACATGGCCGACAACGTCTGGCCCGACGCCGACGTGGCCGAGTTCCACGAGACCGTGGGCTGGCTCTACGGCGCGCTGGACGCCATGGGCCTCAAGGTGCTGGAGGCGATCGCCGTCTACCTGGGCCTGGACCGCCACTTCTTCGACGGGACCGTCGATTTCGGCAACTCGATCCTGCGCCTGCTGCACTACCCACCCGTGCCGTTCGACGGGCCGCACATCCGCGCCGCCGCGCACGAGGACATCAACGTCATCACCCTGCTGCTGGGCGCGGAGGAGGCGGGGCTCGAGGTGCTGGATCGCGACGGCCAGTGGCTGGCGGTCAATCCGCCGCCGGGCGCCCTGGTGTGCAACATCGGCGACATGCTGCAGCGGCTGACCAACAACCGCCTGCCGTCGACCACCCACCGGGTGGTGAACCCGGCCCCGGAGCGGCGCGGCTTCGCGCGCTACTCGACGCCCTTCTTCCTGCATTTCAACTCGGATTACCTGATCCGGACCCTGCCGAACTGCGTCGATGCGGGCCACCCGGACCGCTACCCGACCCCGATCACGGCGGACGCGTTCCTCCAGGAGCGGCTGCGCGAGATCAAGCTCGCCTGAGGCCAGATCCGAAGACGGCGAAAACGCCAACCGGCTGACCTGGATCAGGTCAGCCGGCGGGCGGTCGTTCGCTCGGATCTAGTGGGAGATCCGCAGCTTGTTCAGGTCTGCGGCGATCGCCTGGAACGCCACCTGCAGCGCCGCGCCGGTGGTCGGCAGGTAGGCGTGGGCGGCGTCGGTGGCGCAGTTGGCGAGGATCGCCTGGGCCTGCGGATCGGCCCCGCCGTGCAGGAAGCCCACGGTGTAGATGATGACGTTGTTCGGCGCCGCCTTCATCGCGCTGCAGAGCGACTGAGCCTGGGTGAAGGAGTCACCGTTGGGCGAGGCGCAGGCGGCGTGCTCGTTCGAGCCGCCGCTGCTCCCGTCGGTGGCCGAGCTGGGGTTCGAGATCGCGCCCTTGCAATAGGCGGTGTTGAAGGCGCCGTCGGTCATCAGGATCACCACCTTCAGCGTGTTCGGCGTGCCGTAGGCCGCCCCTTGGCTGCCGGACGGGAACAGGCCGCCCCAGTTCGGGGAGAGCATGTACCAACCCCACGCCACGCCGATATGGCCCGCGGTCGAGCCGCCCGCCGTCAGGGTGCCGATCATGTTGTGGAGGGTCGTCTTGTTGCTGCTGAGCGGCTGGATGGTGGCGCCGATGCAGGGGTTGTCGGCGGCGGGATAGACCCAACCCACCGGGGCGCCGTTGTAGGAGGCGTCGGTGAAGGCCTGGGCGCCGGTGCGCTCGCTGACGCAACTGCTCACGTTGAACGTAGGCGGCGAGCCGGACGCGGTGGTGAACTTCATCTTCGTGCAGCCCGGAAGGTCGATGCACGGGGCGGCGATGGGCGATGGCGCGGTGATGGGAACGCCCCGCACTGTGGCGGCGTAGGCGCCGACGTTCACGGCGTTCGAATAGGGCACGACGGCGATCTTTGAATAGAAAGGCGTCTGGGTGTTCGAGACGACCAGATCGATGAGCTGGTTGGCCGCCGATTGCAGCGACGAGAGCGGCGAGCCCGCCATCGAGCCGGTGTTGTCGAGCACCATGGCGACTTCGATGTTGTTGCCGTTGCGGGTGACCTCGGAGGACACCTGGACCGGCGAATGGCCCGCCATCGGCGAGAAGGCGCTCAGTTGGACCGCCGCCTGCGCCTGCACCTGGGTGTTGTTGTTCACCAGTGTGAACGACGAGGAGGTCAGGGTCGCGCCCGGGACGAGCTGGAGGTTGGCGGCCAGCGCCTTGCTGCCGATGCTGTTGATCGTGGGATTGTCGGTGGCGCTGGAGCGGGCGGCGTAGAGGGTCGCGGCGTCCAGGGCGTCCTGCAGCTTCCCGTGCTGTTCGTTCGCCTGATAGACGTCGAAGAGCCCCAGCGACATGGGCGCCAGCACCGCGAAGGTGATGGCGAAGGCCACCGCGCTGACCCCTCTCCGGTCGCGCAGGGCGCGCGACACGAATTTCGGGACGAGTCTGGAGAGGTGGAGTTGTCTGAAGGGGTTTCGCATTTGATCACCCGAGTCCGAGTTCAACGGGTGAAAACTGACCCATCAGCGTAAAGGAATCAGTTACGAAGAAGGGTAAATCTTTGATTCAGCAAGAATATGGTGAAGACCTCTGAAGCCCTAAGCCTCAACCCCGTTCTCCAGCCGGTCGAGTTCGGCAGGCCCGCCCACGGTGACGCCCAGGTCGTTCACCAGGCCCGTGGCGATCGAATAGACCCAGCCGTGGACGCAGACCTTCTGGCCGCGCGCCCAGGCGTCCTGGACGAAGACGTCCGAGGCCACGTTCCTCACCTGGCGAATGACGTTGAGCTCGCAGAGCCGGTCGAGCCGCGCGCGCTCCTCGGGGATGGCGTCCAGCTCGTGACGGTGCTCGTGGCGGACCTCGCGGATCGGGTGCAGCCAGTGGTCGACCATGCCGCGGCGCTGGCCGTCCACGGCCGCGGCGATGCCCCCGCAGCCGTAGTGGCCGACCACCAGGACGTGCTCCACCTTGATCACGTCGATGGCGAACTGCAGCACCGACAGGTAGTTGGAGTCCTGCGGCGGGGCCAGGTTGGCGACGTTGCGGTGCACGAACATCTCGCCCGGATCGAGATCGACGATCTCGGTGGCGGGGACCCGGGAGTCGGAGCAGCCGATCCACAGGTATTTCGGCGCCTGCTGGCCTTCCAGCCGCTTGAAGAAGCCGGGATCGGCCGCGATCTTGCGCGCGGCCCAGGCGCGGTTGTTGGCCTTCAGGTCGTCTAGCATCTAGAGCGGGACCGCGTCGGGTTGCTGGTTCGGGTGGGCGGCCTGGAAGGCCGGGTGCGATTGGGCGCGCTCGTTCACCGCGCGGATCGCCGGCCAGGGGCCGAGGTCGAGCTGATAGCGGTTGGCGGAATAGACCTGGGGGATCAGGCAGCAGTCGGCCAGGCTCGGGGTGTCGCCGAAGGCGTAGCCGCCGCCGTACTCGGCGACCATGGGCTCCAGGGCGTCGAAGCCGTCGCGGATCCAGGCCTGGGTCCACTCCAGGATGCCCGCCTGGTCGATCCCCATCTGGTGCAGCTTGCGGCCCACGCGGGTGTTGTTCAGCGGGTGGATATCGCAGGCGACGATCAGGGCCATGGCCCGCACGATCTGGCGGTCCAGCGACGTCGTCGGCAGCAGCGGCGGGTCGGGGTATTCCTCCTCCAGCCATTCGAGGATCGACAGGCTCTGGGTCAGCACCCGGCCGCCGCCGAGGTCGAGAGCGGGGGTGAGCTTCTGGCGATTCACCGCGGCGTACTGGGGCTCGCGCTGCTCGCCCTTGATCAGGTCCAGGGCGGAATAGTCGTAGGCCACGCCCTTCAGGGCCAGGCCGATGCGGACCCGGTAGGGCGCGGTGGCGCGCCAGGCGCTGTAGAGGGTGAAGCTCATCCCACGCGCGCCTAGACGACCTTGAAGCTGAGCTGGCCGACGCCTTCGACCTCGCCGGTGACCACGTCGCCGCGGACCAGGGGGCCGACGCCTTCCGGAGTGCCGGTGTAGATCAGGTCGCCCGCGGCGAGCGTCCAGAGCTTGGAGGCCTCCGAGACGATCTCGGCGGTGGCCCAGATCATGTCGGCGACGACGGCGTCCTGGCGGACCTGGCCGTTGACCGAGAGTGTGATGCGGCCCTGCGGCGGCGCGCCCGTCCAGGGCTTGATCGCCGAGATCGGCGCGGACTGGTCGAAGCCCTTTGAGGCGTCCCAGGGCTGACCCTTGTCCTTCGCGGCGTTCTGCAGGTCTCGCCGGGTCATGTCGACGCCCACGGCGTAGCCCAGGATCAGGTCCAGGGCCCTTTCCACCGGCACGTCGGCGCCGCCGGACTTCAGGGCCACCACCAGCTCGATCTCGTGGTGCAGGTTGGCGGTTTCCGGCGGATAGGCCACGTCGCCACCGGGCGGGACGATGGCGTCGGCCGGTTTGCCGAAGAAGAACGGCGGGTCACGGTCGTCGCCGCCCATCTCGCGCCGGTGGGCGGCGTAGTTGCGGCCCACGCAGAGGAT
The DNA here is from genome assembly GCF_035569475.1 of Phenylobacterium sp. GTDB lineage: Bacteria > Pseudomonadota > Alphaproteobacteria > Caulobacterales > Caulobacteraceae > Phenylobacterium. The sequence goes on along the minus strand of NZ_DATMNA010000033.1, from coordinate 67,631 downwards.
TCGGCGCACGGGGAAGACCGCGTCCTGGCCCTGGATCGGGACGGTGGTCACGGCGGGCGGGTCGAAGAGATACTGGCTCATGGGCAAGCGCCTTACGCCGGGCGACGGCGAGCGTCCACCCCATCCGCAGGACCGTCATTCCCGGGGCTTGTCCCGGGGACGCATACGCGGCATCGCTGCGGGCAAGGCTCCGGCGCCGGTGTCGGTGGATAGCCGGGACAAGCGCCGCCATGACGATCGGGAAGAACAGGAAATGACGACCAGCCAAGGCCCGCTTTCGGACCTCGTCGTGATCGAGATGGGCTCGCTGATCGCGGGGCCCTTCGCCGGCCAGATCCTCGGCGACTTCGGGGCCGAGGTGATCAAGCTGGAGGACCCCAGGGTGGGCGACCCGATGCGCCAGTGGGGCCGCAGCCTGCCGCAGGGCCACTCCCCCTGGTGGCCGGTGATCGGGCGCAACAAGAAGTCGGTGGGCCTGGACCTGCGCAAGCCCGAGGGCCAGGCGATCGCGCGCCGACTGATCGCCGGCGCCGACGTGGTGATCGAGAACTTCCGGCCGGGCGCCATGGAGAAGTGGGGCCTCTCCTACGAGACCCTTTCGGCGGACAACCCCAGGCTGGTGATGGCCCGGGTCTCCGGCTTCGGCCAGACCGGCCCCTATGCCGAGCGCGCCGGCTACGGCCTGATCGGCGAGGCCATGGGCGGCCTGCGTTACGTCACCGGCGAGCCGGACCGGCCGCCGGCGCGGGCCGGCATCTCCATCGGCGACAGCCTGGCGGCGATGCATGCGGTGATGGGGATCACCATGGCCCTGCACGAGCGGACCCGCACCGGCCGCGGCCAGGTGATCGACGCGGCCCTCTACGAGAGCGTGCTGGCGGTGATGGAGAACCTGGTCACCGAGTACGACATCACCGGCTATGTCCGCGAGCGGTCGGGCGCGATCCTGCCCGGCATCGCGCCTTCCAACGCCTATCCCTGCGCCGGCGGAGAGCTGATCCTGATCGGCGGCAACGGCGACACGGTCTACGCCCGCCTCACCGAAGCCATGGGCCGGCCGGACTTGAAGACCGACCCGAAGTTCGTCGACCACGCCAGCCGCGGCGTGAACCAGCAGGAGCTGGACGCCATCGTCGCGGCCTGGACCTCGACCTTCGCCCTGCCCGACCTGCTGGCCCTGCTCGAATCCCGGGGCGTGCCCGCCAGCCGCGTGTTCCGCGCGCCGGACATGCTGGAGGATCCGCAGTTCGCCGCCCGCGAAGCCATCGTCACGACGGAGCATCCGGTGTTCGGCCCGATCCGGATGCAGAACGCCTTTCCGAAGCTCTCGCGCACCCCGGGCTCGGTCCGCTGGCCGGGCCCGGCCCTGGGGCAGCACACCGGCGAAGTGCTGGCCGCCCGCGCGGGGGTCTCGGCGGCGCGGCTGGCCGAGCTGCGCAAGGCCGGGATCGTCTGAAGCCGAAATGCGCCGGTCCGCGACCTCTGCCGCGGACCGCACAAGGGAGTTCCGGTCGCTTGAGTCGGGCGAAGTCCTTTAGGCCGCCGGTCCAGCCCCTGCGATGACACCGCAGGCCCCCCCGGCCACTTGCTTAGCCCGCCCTCGAAGCCGAGCCGAGGCGGCGCCTTGTCTCAGGGGCGGCTTTGGGGGTGCGACCTGTTGACCTGCAGCAGCTCCGCGACCGCCGAGGCCACCTGGGTCACGTCGTAGGGCTTGCGGATCACCGGGGCGTCGAAGCCGCCGGGCGCTCCGCCGGTCTCACCATAGCCGGTGGCGAAGACGAAGGGCACGTTGCGCGCCGCCAGCGCCTCGGCGACCGGGCTCACCGAATGGCCGTTCAGGTTGGCGTCGAGCACCGCGGCGTCGATCGGCTGGCCCAGCAGGGCCAACGCCTCCTCCAACTCGTAGGCCGGGCCGATCACCGTGGCGCCCGCGTCGGAAAGGCCGGTCTCCAGCTCCATGGCCAGCAGCACCGCGTCCTCGACGATCAGCACCCGCGCGCCGCGCAGGTTTGTCGGGCCGGCGACGGTGGTGACGGCCTCGACGACGCGGGCGGCCGGCGCGTCGGGCACGGTTTCCGGACGCGGCGCCACGGCCGCCGCGCCGGCCCGCAGGCGCACGCACACCCCGGCGGGCCGGTAGTCGATGGCCGCCTCGCCGTTCAGCTCGCGCCCGGTCACCTGCTCCAGCAGGGTCGCGCCGAAGCCGCGGCGCACCGGCGGGCTGACGGTCGGGCCGCCGCTCTCGGTCCAGGTGAGCTCGAAGCCGCCGTCCGGCAGCCGGCTCCAGCGCAGGTTGACCCGGCCCGTCTCCACCGAAAGCGCCCCGAACTTCACCGCGTTGGCCGCCAGTTCGTGCAGGCCGAGCGCCAGCGCATTGGCCGCCCGGGGGGTCAGGAACAGCTCCGGGCCGTCCCAGGCGGTCTGGCCGGGCGCCAGCGCCCCGAGCTCGGCGGCGGCCAGGTGGTCGATGGCGGCGCCGCGCCATCGCGCGGCCGTGAGCAGCTCGTTCGCCGAGCCCATGGCCTTCAACCGCCCGCCGAAGTTGGCCAGGAAGGCGTCCAGCGAGGTGGTCCGCTTGGCGGTCTGCTGGGCCAGCGCCAGGACCGTGGCCAGCACGTTCTTCACCCGGTGGTCGAGTTCGGCCAGCAGGGTCTGGCGCTGGTCCTCCTCCAGCTTGCGCGAGGTGACGTCCTCGACGACGCCGGTGACGCTGAGCAGCCGTCCGTCGGGGCCGCGCGCCAGCACGCCCGCCACCCGCAGGCAGACGGTCCGCCCGTCGTCCGGCCGCACATGGCGGAACTCGAATTCATAGGCGCCGTCCGGGCCGCGGCTTTGCTCAGGAGGTATGAAGGGCTCCAGCGCCTGGGTGGTCTTGGCCGGCGCCGGGCCGGGCCGCAGGCCGGTGATCGCGGCCATCCGCGCACTGACCGCGAACAGCCCCGCCGCCGCGTCCCACGCGAATTCTCCGAGGCCCGCCACCGCCACGGCCCGTTCCAGGCGGCGATGCTCCTCGCTATGGCCAAGGTCACCTAAGGTCATAGCCTGAACATAAGGCGGCGGCGGCCGGACCGCGACAGGAACCGTGCTCGGAAGCCGGCGTTTCCGACCGCTGGGGAGGCGGCCTCGCCTTTGCGGCCAAGGCGGGAACCCGCTAGGGTGTCCCACGTTCAGCGTTCCATCGCCCCGCCGCTCGCCGGGGCCAGCCTTCGGAGACGTCCCAATGCCCGCGAACAGCATCGACCATACCGCCGAGGATGCCACGTCCGCGGTCAACGCGGCCGCCGACAAGGCCTCCAAACTCTCCGCCGAGGCGCAACGCTCCTTCGCCGACGCCGCCAAGCGTATCGAGCGCGCCGTCACCGAGGGCATCGAGCAGCTCCGCGCCCAGACGCGCGCTTACAGCGACACCGCCGGCCAGCAGCTTGACGAGGCGCAGCAGTACATGACCGAGCGGGTCCGCGAACGGCCCCTCGCGGCCACCGGCGCCGCGCTCGGCATCGGCGTGCTGATCGGCCTGTTGCTGGCCACGGCTTCCTCGTCGCGCCGCTAGACGCGCACGATTGACGTCCGGGGGCATGATTTTCAGGAAGTTCGTCGGGCTGATCGCCGCCTTCGCCGCCATCGCGGCGGCGGCGGCCATCTGCATGGTCGCGATCGCCTTCGCGATCTATGCGGCCTTGCGCGAGGTCGTCGGGCCGGCCTGGGCCGCTGCGGCCGTCGCCGGCATCGTGGCGTTCATCGCCCTGGTCATCGCCCTCCTGATCACCCGCAAGGTGCGGCCGAAGCCGGTGAAGGGCGACACCCAGAACCTTACCGCCAAGCTGATCGATCTGGCCCGCGAACGCCCGCTGGTGGCGCTGGGCGCCGTCGCCGCCGCCGCCACGGTGGCGTTCAAGAACCCGCGCATCCTCACGGCCATCATCGCCGCGGCTTTCGCGCCGCGGCCGTCGCCGCCGAAACACTGACCCTGCCGGGCTTCGCAAGGCCTTAAGAGAGCAGCGTTCGGAACGCGGCCGAGCTCCAGGCGTTGGTTGGCCGATAGCGCCATAGGCGCGCAAACGGAGGAACCGCAATGCTCGGCTGGGCTCTGACTTTCCTGGTGGTCGCCTTGATCGCAGGCGTACTTGGCTTCACGACGATCGCCGGTGCGGCGATCGGTATCGCCAAGATCGCCTTCTATGTCTTCCTCGTGCTGTTCGTGGTCTCGCTGATCATGAACTTCGTGCGCGGCCGGGGCACGACGCTCTGACGCGACTTGCCGACGACCCGCGCCGTCCGCCTTTGCGCGGCGGCCGGGCTTCGTCCTAAGACCCTGCCGCCGCGTTCGGGCGGCGGCGGTCGAGGGACCAGGTGCGGTTCGCCTCGTAGTGCGATCCGGTCCACCCCATGGCGGCGACGCGGATCGCCGCATCCTCGATTTCCACCACATTGAAGCTGGCCGGCGTCCCGCGTTCGCGGATCGAGAGCGTGCCCGCGCCGACCGCGTAGGTCTTCCCGTCGGCGAACGGATAGGGCCAGGTGAAGGGCGCGTGGATGTGCCCGGAGAGCACCAGGTCGACCCCCGCCTCGGCGAAGTCGCGGGCCGCGGCCTCCCCGCCCCAGACCCGCGCGGTCATCGGGCCGCCGATCATCTCGGTCAGCGGATGGTGGCAGGCGACGATGCGCACGCACGCCGGATGGGAGTCCTCGAACCACTCGACCGCCGCGGCCACCTGGCGCCGCGAGATCTGGCCCTTCGACCAGTTGATCCGCGGCTGCGCGCCGCGCGCGGTGTTGAGGCCGCGCACCGCGAAGCCGCCGCCCAGATGCGCCTGGGCGGCGGCGGGCCCGATCGCATGCTCATAGCGGCGGAACGGCGCGAAGATCCGTTCGGCCCAGGCGAGGTAGGGCGCGTCGTGATTGCCCGGCGTGACCAGCCTGGGCGCCTGGATCTGCTCCAGCCAGGCCGCCGCGCGGTGGAACTCCTCCACCTCGGCGTACCGCGTCAGGTCGCCGGTCACCACCACCAGGTCGAAGCCGCCCGCGTTGACGTAGTCGGTCGCCGCCGCGACGGCCTGGGCGTTCTCGCCGCCGAAGTGGATGTCGGAAATGTGCGCCAGTCGGATGGTCACGGCTCACGCGTCCTTGGGGAGGGCCAGGATGCGGGCCACGCGGGCCACGTAACGCACCTCGGCCAGGGTCTTCAGCTGTACGGTTTCGCCGTCGAGGAGCGCCGGAATGTTGTGCGATCCCCAGACGCGGGCCGCCTTGCAGGGCCTCACCACGACTTCGGGCGAGTCGCGCCAGTCGCCGGTCACCGCGTGGAACCCCAGCCGCAGCAAGTCGGACACGCCGTGCACGTCCAGCGCCGCGGCCTCCAGCGTGTGGGCTTCGTTGTCCAAAGCCCGCGACGTGAGCGGGCAGATGAACACCAGGGCCTCGGCCTTCTCCCGCTCCGCGCCGTCGAGCATGTAGCGCAGCCGGCCCTGAAAGGTGCGCCGCAGGGCGCGACGCGCGCGCAGCCACGCCAGCTTGGGCTTGCCGAAACGGGCGGCCTCGCGAGCTGGCGCCCACAGGGCGGGCGATCCGAGAATGGCGGCCACCAGGAAGCTGTGTCCTGCGATCGAGCCGCCGCCGATCGGCCGCTCGTAGCCGTGCTCGAGGGCCAGGCGCAGCGCCTCGGGCCAGGGACGCACGCCATAGACGGCGTGGGGCAGCATATTCATGGTTCCCCCCGGCAAGGGGGCGATGATCGGCCCCTCGGGGCCGCAGAGCTCGGCCGCCGCGCGGGCCGTTCCGTCGCCGGCCAGCACGACCAGCAGGTCGGGCGCCTTGTCGATGGCGGCGCGCAGGCAGTCGACCACCTCGTTCGGCTCCGGCGTCCAGACGTGATGGGTCAGGCCGAAGTCCGAAAGGATCTTCTCGACCTGGGCGGGCGCGTCGCGGCCCACGCTGCCGGAGGCGACGTTGGCGACCACCTCGACCGTTTTGACCTTCGCCCCCAAAGAATCCCGCCTAGCTCGGAGAACCGGCGGCCTTGGCTTTCGCAGCCTGCCCGGCGTCGCGCAAGGACTGGCCGGCCTGACTGGCGGCGTCACGAACCTGGGGCTCGGCCTTGTTCACCGCGGCCTGCAGGTTCTCGTCGGCCACGCTGCCGCCGCGGCTGAATGAGCCGTTGGCCGCGGCCAGGACCAGCAAGGCCACGCCGCAGACCGCCGCGGCGAAGGTGAGCGTCATGAAGATCGGATGCCGGCGGCGGCTCGCGCGTTCGTCGGCGCGCCCGCGTTCGTAGGCTTCGCGCACATCGGCCTGCACCTCCTTGATGTCGAGGGTGTCGACCGGCCGTGCGATCCTGTCGTCGGTGTCTAGGCGTGCGCCAACCATCGAAGGGCTCCCGTTCAAGGTGCTGTCCCCACCCCAACGGCAGGGCGCGACGCAGGTTCCGGGAAGCCGCCGGCCTGGATGCGGCGCCGCGGACGGAACTGGGGCGCCCGGGCGGCGTTTTGCCCGACAGGGACGGAGAGGGCGGCCGGACTTCTCCGGCCGCCTTTTGTCGTCCTGATGAGGGGCTTTGACATGACGATCCGCGCGACGGCGAACGGCATAGCGATCCTGGGGCTGAGCCTCGCGCTCGGGCTGGGAGGCTGCGCCTCCACGGAGACCGCGCGGGGCCGGATCGTGAAGGCGGCCCCCCGCTGCGCCGACCAGACGGCGCAGATCTATTTCGACAGCTTCTCGGCCGAGCTGACCAAGGAGGGCCGCGCGGTAATCGCCGCCGCGGCCCAGCAGGCCAGGCCCTGCAAGGTCACCGGCGTCGAGGTCCTGGGCCTGGCCGACTCCGTCGGCGGCGCCTCCGACAGCAATCTCGACCTCTCCAAGCGCCGTGCGCAGGCGGTGACCGCCGCGCTCGCCGGCGCCGGCCTGCCGGCCGCCGAGTTCAAGATCACCGCCGTCGGCGAGACCGGCTCGACCACCGCCGACGGCCGCGCCCGGCCGCTGCGCCGGCGCGCCGACATCGTGGTGCACCTGGCGCCCAGCTAACGGCGCCAAAGGAAAGGGCGGATCCCTTCGAAGGACCCGCCCAGTGTGCATCATCGAGAAAAGGGGTGCGGAGACGGCAGACCGGCATGGTCGCCGGTCTCAAGTCGGGGGGGGCGTCGCCGCCTCCGCAAATCTAGAAACTCACAGCCCCCAAATGCGTTCCGGCGGCCGTCCAACTTTTTTCAACTTTTTTCACTATTGAAGACGATGCCCCGCAACTCTTTGTTATTGCATCTTTTTACCTGGAGATACGGCCGGGCGTGGCGGGCGTTCGGGGAACGCTGTCGCGCGGCGGGCGTTTGCCAGACCGACGGGCGCGCCCCGCCCGCGCTTGCAGGGAACACTGCGCCATGCCGTCAGGCCATGCCGTCGGGCGCGGCCCGGTCCTCGTGAAGACGCCGAGTTGGCGCCAGCAGGCGGGACGCCGCCGGCTGGCCGTGGTCTGCGCCGTCCTGGGCCTGGCCCTCGCCAGCGCCGTGATCGGCTCGCTGATCCATCCCGTCCACGCCGTCTCCAGCCGACCGGCCACCGGCCCGTTCAGCTACATCCCCCCTGAGTAAAGGACGCTTCCATGGCCGACACTTCGAGACCCGACGACACACCCCAGCCGGTCCTGGCCGCGACGCCGGCCCGGCAAGGCCGCTTCGGTCGCCACATGTTCTGGGTGCTGGTGGCCGGCACCCTGCTGGCCGCCCTCGGCCTGTTCCTCGCCTGGACCTGGAAGGCGCCCGACCTGTCGCGCGCCGACGCCCAGCGGACCAGCGCCCACGCCGCCGCGGCCCCGGCCTATGACGCGCCGGCGCCGGCGCCCGCCACCCAGCAGAAGGGGCCGAACCCGACCGCGCCCTGAAGCGGCCGCAACCCGCCCAAAACAAAGGCCGCCCACTGCTGGGCGGCCTTTTTCCTTGCGGCTCTGCCCGCCGAAGCGGGGGAGACAAAACGTCGTGGCTAGACCACCGACTGGCCGCGGAAGGCGCGGATGACGAAGCTCGCCACCAACAGCACCAGGAAGACCACGAACAGCACCTTGGCGATGGTGGCCGCCAGGCCCGCGAGGCCCACGAACCCCAGCACCCCGGCGACGATGGCCAGGACGGCGAAAACGAGCGCCCAACCGAGCATTGGCATCTCTCCTCGAACGAAGACGGGCGCCGCGATGGCCGCGGCGCCCTGTCTCAACGTGGAGCCTGTTCGCCCGTTCCGCCGGCCTAGAGCCCTTCCCACTCAGGTTGGCTGACTTGATCCAAGTCAGTCGGGACAGAGTCTAGGCCGCCTGCTTGGACGCCTTGCGCGGGTGGAAGAACAGCGCCTGGCCGATGGCGGCCTTCACCGTCTCCGGCTGGAAGGGCTTGGTGATCAGGAAGGTGGGCTCCGGCCGCTCGCCGGTCAGCAGGCGCTCGGGGAAGGCGGTGATGAAGATCACCGGCACGTTGTAGCGCGCCAGGATGTCCTTCACCGCGTCGATGCCCGACGAGCCGTCGGCGAGCTGGATGTCGGCCAGCACCAGCCCAGGCGTCTTGCGGGCCACCGCGTCCACCGCCTCGGTGCGCGTGGCGGCGATGTCGACCACGGTGTGGCCGAGTTCCTTGACCAGGGCCTCGATGTCGGCGGCGATCACCGGCTCGTCCTCAATGATGAGGACGTCGGTGGCCAGTTCGGCGTCGATCTCGGTCTGGGCCTCGGCGATCAGTTGCTCGACCTCGGCGAAGTCGGAGTCGAGGATCTGGGCGGCCTCGGTGGGGGTGAAGCCCTCAAGGGCGGTGAGCAGGAAGGCCTGGCGCGAACGCGGGGCGATGCGCATAAGCCGGCGCGTGGTGTCGTCGCCGCTCTGGTCGTCGTCCTGCGGCGCGGCTTCCAGTTGGGCGCCGGAGGAGCACCAGATGGCGTGGAATACGTGATAGAGGGCGACGCGGGGCGTCAGGTTGGCCTCCAGCGTGCGTTCGCCCGCCGCCAGCGCCTCAAGCGCGACGCGGACGTAGTGGTCGCCGGTCGTCTGGTCGCCGGTAAGGGCCCGGGCGTAGCGCCGGACGTAGGGCAGATGTGGCGCGAGACGTGCTAGCAGACTCAAGGGCGAACCCCTCCCGTTGGTATTGAACGCTTTGGCCTTAGATGGGGGCACCCGAAGGCGTTCCCCCACAGACCCCATCATGATGCAAAAACGCAACGATGGGGAACTTGTTCCCAAGACCGGGAGTTTTCCGCATCTTGCGCGCCGGGTGCGGGAACCCCAGGCCAAGCGGGGCGTTGATGGGCGACGAGGATTCCACGAGGGGGCGGCCCCCGCGAAAGCGGCACGCCGACAGTATGATCGAAAACATGTCTTCACCGGACCCACGCAAACCTTCCGCCGCGTTGGATGAAGCGCGTCTTCGCCAGCAGGCGATCGGCGTGCGGCTGCGCCAGATGTTCGACGAAGTCGTCAACGAGGACGTCCCGGACGAGTTCCTCGAAATCCTTCGCCGGGCTGACGGCAAGACGGCGGAGAACGGCTGATGTCGGACACCCCCGCGGCCCGTCCTTCGCGTTCCGGTTCGGACGACGAAGGCTTCAAGCGCGAGCTTGTCCAACTCATCCCGCACCTGCGGGCCTTCGCCCGCACCCTCTGCGGCGACCCAGCCGCGGCCGACGACCTGGCGCAGGACGCCATGATGAAGGCCTGGGACGCGCGCGCCAGTTTCCAGATGGGCACCAACATGAAGGCCTGGACCTTCATGATCCTGCGCAACCAGTTCTATTCCGAGAAACGCCGCTCCTGGCGGCAGAGCCAGCTCGACCAGGAGGCCGCCGAGCGGACCCTGGTGGCGGTGGACGATCCGGAGGCGCCGGTGGCGCTGGACGAGCTGCGCCAGGGCCTCGCCATGCTGCCGCCGGAGCAGCGCGAGGCGCTGATCCTGGTGGGCGCCGGCGGGTTCGCCTACGAAGAGGCGGCCGAGATCTGCGCCTGCGCCGTCGGCACGGTGAAGAGCCGCGTCAGCCGGGCGCGCCGGGCCCTCCACGGCATCCTGGAGTCAGGATCCTACGACCGCGACGGCGCGTCGGCGGGGGACGCCATGCGGGCTATCCTGGCAGATGCGGAGCGGCTAAGCACCGTCCGTTGAGGACGGAACTCGGCTCTCCATGACCGGCCTTGCCTGGGGTTCGCTGAGCACGATCAGGGTCCGCCTGACAGCGGCCCTGGCGGCTGCGCTGCTTCCCGTCCTGATCATCGGCGTCGCGCAGTCCGCCATCGCCTTCAACCGCGAGCGCATCGCGCTTCGGCAAAACCTGGGCTTCGCCGCCGAGCGCAGCGCGGCCACGGCGCGCAGCCGCATGGAAGGCGCCGGGATCCTGCTCCAGACGCTGGCGCCCGGGGCCATCGGCTACCAGTGCGCCGACCGCCTGGCGGAGGTGACCCGGCGCATCCCGGGCTACGCCAACCTGGTGCGTTTCGACCGTCGCGGGCGGGTGGCCTGCGCCGCCGCCGACGTGCCCCTCGACCCGCAGCGTACGCTGAAACCCTGGTTCCAGCGCCTGCAGCGCGGCGACCAGTTGGTCATCACCCGCGATCCCGGCGCGACCTCGGCGGCCCAGCCCTCGGTGCTGGCGGCCGTCCGGGCCAGCGCGCCCGACGGGACCTTCGACGGCGCCTTCGCCGCGGTGATCGCGCTGGCCAGCCTCGAGCCGTCGGTGTCGGACCCGACGTTGCCCGCCCACGCCGACGTGGCGCTGGCCGACGCCGGCGGCCGCTACATCAGCGAGACCGACGGCAAGGCCTTCCCCACCCTGCCCGGCGGCTGGCGCGACCAGGTGCGCCTGAACGGGGCGCTGGTGTGGTACGGCGCCGACGCGCGCGGCCAGCGGCGGGTCTACGCCGCCGCCCCGGTGGCGGGCGACGAGGTCTATGTAGTGCTGTCGGCCCAATCGCCGGGCATCTTCTCCTGGGCGCGCCTCAATCCGCTGTCGGGCATCCTCTTCCCGATCATGACCTTCGGCTTGGCACTCGCGGCGGTGCTGCTGGTGACCGACCGGGTGGTGATCCGCTGGATCGCCTATCTGCAGCGCATCGCCGCCCTCTACGCCCGCGGCCGGCTCTCGGTCCGGCCCGTGCAGGCTGAGCAGATGCCGCCGGAGATCCGCGAGCTGGCCGAGACCCTGGAGGACATGGCCGACGCCATCGTCGGGCGCGACGCCTCCCTGCGCGACAACCTCGCCCAGAAGGACGCGCTGATGCGCGAGATCCACCACCGGGTGAAGAACAACCTGCAGGTCATCTCCTCCCTCCTGAACATGCAGCAGCGGGCCCTCACCGACCCGGCGGCGCGCGCGGCCATGTCGGACACCCGCCAGCGGATCACCGCGCTGGCGCTGATCTACCGCGCCCTCTACCAGGGCCCGGACCTGAAACGGGTCGACCTGCGCCCCTTCCTGGAGGAACTCACCGCCCAGCTTGTGGCCGGCGAGATCAACCAGGGCCAGCCGGTGCGCACCGAGCTTTCGGTGGACGCCCTGGTCATCGACCCCGACCGCCTGGCGCCGCTCGCCCTGTTCGCCGTCGAGGCGATCACCAACGCCCAGAAGCACGCCTTCGGCGCCCGCGGCGGGGTGCTGACCCTGGACTTCCGCGTGCGCGGCGAGGAGGCCGAGCTGGCGATCTCCGACGATGGCCAGCCGGCCGACGACGCCCTGTCGCGGTCCGGCGTCGGGCGCACCCTGATGACCGCCTTCGCCCGCCAGCTTCGCGGCCGCGCCGAGGTGACGCGGAACGAGGCCGGCGGCGTGACCGCGCGACTCTTCTTCCCGACCCCCGCCGCCGACCCCCCGCAGGCGGATGCGTCGAAGGAAGGGAACCAAGCGGCAGCATAAGGGTTGTTACGGGACGAGTTTCAAAACCCCCGGAGAGACCCCATGCGCAAGTTCGTCATCTTTGCCGTCCTGGCCGCCAGCTTGGCCACCGCCGCCTGCAACACCGTCGCCGGCGCCGGCAAGGACGTTTCGGCGACCGGCCACGCCGTGACCAACACCGCCGAAGACGCCAAGCACTAGGTCGCCTTCGACCAAGGATCTGAGGAGCCCCGTCGCCCTGCGGCGGGGTTTTCTTTTGCGTGGGGTCTTAAGCTGCGACCCGCGCAGAGACGCCGCGGCCGTGGAAGCCCGGGCGCCCGGCCACGGCGCTGAGGCCCGGCGCGGCCTCGCCCTCGCCCAGCACCAGCCAGCCCCCCGGCGCGAGCGTCCGCTCCAGGGCGCCCAGCACCCGGGCGCGGGCGTCCTCCAGCAGATGGCCCAGCAGGCCGCGGCACAGCACCAGGTCGAACTGGCCCAGGCGGCCCAGATCCTCCATCAGGTTGACGCGCCGCCAGCGCACCATCTGGCGCACCCGCGGCGACAGCGAAAAGCCGTCGTCCAGCCCCTCGAAATGGGTCACCAGCCGGCGTGCGGAGAGGCCGCGCTGCACCTCGAACTGGCTGTAGACGCCGGCCTGGGCCTTCTCCAGCCGCCGCTCGCAAAGGTCCGAAGCGAACACCTCCACGGTCACGCCCGGCGGCGCGGACTCGGCCAGGGCCATGGCCAGGGAATAGACCTCCTGCCCCGTGCCGCACGCCGCCGACCAGAGGCGGATCTTGCCGCCGGCCCGCCGCATGGCCAGGTCCGGCAGCACCTCGCCCACGATCCGCGCGAAGGTCTGCGGCTCACGGAAGAAGGCGGTCTCGGCCGGCGACATGGCCTCGACGGCCCGCCAGGCCAGCCGGTCGTCGTCGCGGTCGCGGATCGCGCAGACCAGGTCGTGGACCGAGGCGAAGCCCTCGCGCCGCGCCACCGGCGCCAGGCGGTTCTCAAGCAGGTAGGCCTTGTCCGGATCGACTCTCAGGCCCGCGCGCTCGGCGCTGAGGCGGGCGATCAGCTCGCGATCCTGCGGGGTCACAGCGCCCCCGCCAAGGCCAGTTTGGAGGCGAGGATGTCGCCGTCGAAGGGCTTCATGATGTACTCGTCGGCGCCGGCGTCCAGCGCCTCGCGCACCCGGTCGAGGTCGCTCTCCACCGAGCAGAACACCACCCGGGGCGCGCCGCCGCCGGCCTCCTGACGCAGGCGGCGCAGGAACTCCAGCCCGTCCATCACCGGCATGTTCCAGTCCAGCAGGACGAGGTCCGGCATCGCGCTCCGGCACCAGGCCAGGGCCTCGGCGCCGTCGCCCGCCTCGGCCACCTCGAAGCCCAGGTCCTCGAGGATCCGGCGCGCGACCTTGCGCACCACCCGACTGTCGTCGATCACCAGGCCCAGCTTCACGCGCGGCGCGTCCTTAACCATGCCCCGTTGTCGCGCCGCGATGGTTAAGGAGGGGTGCAAGACCTCCTTTCAGGAGACCACAAAGCGCGGCCGATCGCCGTTCTTTTCCAGTCGCGCTCGACTGGGCCTCGACGTATCGTCCTGGCCGAACACGCTATGCGACGGGAAGCGCGGCATCATGGGGACGAGGCGGCTGCTGATCGGCCTGGCGGGCCTTGCGCTCAGCGCCCCGGCGCTCGCCAGGGAGACCGAGCCAGCCCTCACGGCGCCCACCGTCAGCGGCGTGACCGTGGACGCGCCGAAGACGGCCGATCCGCTGGTCGATCCGGCCCGCGAGTTCGTTCGCCAGCGCCTGCCGGAGAGCACCTTCTCCGAACAGTACCCGCGCTTCCGCGACGACGTCTGCGTGAAGGTCGTCGGCCTGCCCGACGAGTACGACGCCTTCATCGCCAGGCGAATCGTCGAGATCGCGGGCCAAGTGCATGCGCCGGTCGCCAAGGCCGCCGACTGCACGCCCAATGTTCATGTGATCATCACCGCCGAGCCGCAGGCGCTGCTCAACGACATCGCCAAGCGTAAGGACATCCTGCTGGGGTTCTACTGGAACGAGGCCAACCTGAAGCGCCTGGCCGCGTTCACCCGGCCGGTCGGGGCCTGGTATGTCACGCGGACACGGGGACCGACCGGCGAGAGCCGGCTCGAAATCCACGACCCGACGGACCATCTGAACCCGCGCGTCGGCCGCGCCGGCAGCCGGCTCTCCAACGGCATGAGCACCGAGGTGGTTCACAGCCTGGTCATCGCCGACGCCAACAAGGTCGCGGGCGAGAAGATCGAGGCGGTGGCCGACTACGTCGCCGTCCTCGCCCTGGCCCGCTGGCGGAAGCTCGACCGCTGCAGCGGCATGCCGACCATCCTCAACCTGATGGCCGACGGCTGCGACGCCGACGCCAGACCGGAGGCCGCGACGCCCCAGGACCTTGCCCTGCTGACCGCGCTCTACGCCGTCGAGGCGCGCGAATCCGGCGACCAGCAGCGCTCCACCATCGCCAGCGCCGTGCGCAAGGCGAACGCCGCCGACGGCCGCCGCTAGGTGCGCGCCGCCGCGGTCATCGCAGCCCTGGCGAGCGCCGCGGCGTTCGCGGCCGCCGCGGCGCCGACTCCACAGGCCGGACCCGTCCCCGCCAAGGCGTCGCCGCCGGCCTCGACGGTGAGCGGGATCACCGTCGAGGGCCCCGCGAAACAGGACCCGCTCGTCGACCGCGCCACCGAGTTCGTGCGCCAGCGCCTGCCTGCCAGCCGCTTCGAGCAGTACGCCCGGTTCCGCGATCCGATCTGCGTCAGGGTGGTCGGCCTGCCGGCGGAGTTCGACGCCTTCGTGGCCAGGCGGGTTGTCGAGGTGGCCCGGGAGGTCAAGGCGCCGGTGGCCGAGGCGGCGACCTGCACGCCCAACGTCAACGTGATCTTCTCGCCCCGGCCGCAGGCGCAACTGGCCGATATCGCCAGGCGGCGCGACATCCTGTTCGGCTTCTATTTCCGAGCTGAGTTGAAGAAGCTGATCACCTTCAGCCGGCCGGTCCAGGCCTGGTATCTCACGCGCGCGGTGGGCGCGGACGGGCGAGGCGTGCTCGAGCTCAACGACCCGGCGCCTTGCCAGGGGACCGGCTTGCCGGGCGCGCCGCCCTGCGACCTCAAGGCGCCGCCGCTGACGGGCCGGGCAGGCAGCCGGCTCGGGACAGACATGAGTTCGGAACTGGCGCACAGCCTGATCCTCGCCGACGCCAACCGGGTGGCCGGCGAGAAGATCGAGGCCGTCGCGGACTACATCGCGGTGCTGGCGCTGTCGCGGTGGCAGGGGCTGGAGCGCTGCTCCGGCCTGCCGACGATCCTCAACCTGATGGCCGACGGCTGCGAGGCGGAAGACCGGCCGGAGGCGGCCACGCCTCAGGACCTCGCCCTGTTGACCGGGCTCTATCGGGCCAATGCGAGGGAGGCTGGGACGCTGCAACGGGCGGAGATCGCCGGCGCGATGCGCAAGGCGGGCGAGGATCCCGGCAAGGGGCGGCGCTGAACTTCGGGCCCGGCTTGTCCGGGCCGCCCATGATCTCCGTGCGCGGCGGCTGTTCGCGGCGCGGCCTCGCCTCTTCATCCGACCTCAGGCGATCATGGGTCGCCCGGACAAGCCGGGCGATGACGAATGGAGATGATGTGGGGATAGCCAAGCCGCCAGAGTCGATTTACATATGTAGTTTATGAGCCCGACACCCGACGCGCCGCGGCCCGATCCCGAGCGTTTCGCCCAGCCGATCCGGCTCAGCCGCCGCCGCGGGCCGCTGTTCGCGCGGCTGCAGACCTTGGGCATCGTGGTGCTGCTCACCGCCATCGCCGCCATCCCGATCTCGGTCGGGGTCGGGACCTGGGCGGCGCACCGGGCCAGCCTGCGCGAGTGGGTCGTCAAGGGACCGGCCTGCCCCGTGTCGCGCACGCCCTCGCCGGCGACCCGCGGCGCCAAGCCGCCGGCGCCCTTCGTCTTCCAGGGGATCGGCTTCGCCTACCAGATCGGCGACGCCTTCTGCGCGGTGGTGCCGGTGGAGAATGTCTTCAGCCAAGCCAGCTTCCCGGTCTGCAACTTCGACGCGCCGGCGGCGGTGGAGGTGACGCTCGGCGGCCGCAAGGTCTTGTTCGAGCCCGGCGTCGGCCACTCGGCGACGGTGGCCATCCGCGACGGCAGGGTCAGTTGCGTGATCGGGGCCGGGCTTCGGGACTAGGGTTTGCCGCCCCGAGGCTTCGCGCCAGCGACGACTCCGTTTTTGAACCACCAAGGGCGCCAAGGTCGCCGAGACGCTTTGCCGCCGAAACGTGGCGCCCCTCGCTTCATGAGCCCCTTGGCGACCTTGGTGGTTTAAGATTCTGGCGCTCGCTGGGCGGGCCTCTCAGGACGGTCTTCCCCGGACCATGCTCAAGCCGGGATCGTCGCCGCCAGGGTGACCTTCTCGTCGGCCACCTCGGCGAGGACGCGGCCGCCGGCGTCGGTGACGAACAGGTTTACGTAGCGGGCCTGGACCCAGTGGCCGTGCATCCCCTCGCCCGGCCCGTCGCCCGCGAGGCCCGCCAGCACCTCGGGGCGCAGGCGCGCGCGAGGGCCGGTGGCCTCGACCGCGATGGCGATGGAGCCGCCCTCCTCGACGGCGCGGATCCGCGCCACGCCCCCGGTGGGCAGGGCCGCCCCGGCCATCTGGGCGAGGTTCAGCAGGGTGCGGGCGGCGGGCTTGTTCACCCCGGCCGGCTCGACCTGCCAGTCGAGCTGGGCGCGCATATGGCCGAACACGCCCTGCGCCAGCTTCTCCAGCTCGCGGGCGTCGAAGGTCTCGGCCGAGGCCGAGGCGCCGAAGGCCACGCGGGTGAAGGCCAGCAGGTCCGCGAGCTTGCGCGCCGAGGCGCCGATCAGGCCCATGGCGTCCTCGCGCATGTCCTGCGCCGTCGGGTCTTCCAGCAGATCCAGGCCCGAGACGATGGCGCTCGCCGGGCTGATGAAGTCGTGGCACATCCGCGCGGCCAGGAAGGCGGCGAGCTCGGCCGGTCGAATGGAAGCGGTGGTCGCGGGGGTATCCGTCATGGCGCGGACCTTGGCTTGATTTGAGCCTTTGGAAAACCGCGCCCCGACCCTAATAGGTCGCCATGAACGACATCGGGGCCGAGCTGGCCGACATCTGCGACGCGGCCGCGGCCCTCATCCTGCCCCTCTGGCGCTCCGGCCTAGCGGTGACCCACAAGGCGGACGAGAGCCCGGTCACCGAGGCCGACCGGGCCGGCGAGGCGCTGATCCTCAAGGCCCTGGCCGAACGCTATCCCGATATCCCGGTGATCTCGGAGGAGGACGCCAGCGAGTTCGGCACGCCCGACGCCATCGGCCCGCGGTTCTTCCTGGTCGACCCGCTGGACGGCACCAAGGCCTTCGTGCGCGGCGACCCGCACTTCACGGTCAACATCGGCCTGATCGAGCATGGCCGCCCGGTGGCCGGCGCGGTCGCCGCCCCGCCGTCGGGCGAGGTCTGGTATACGGCGGGCGGCCAGGCGATGAAGCGGCTGAAGGGCGTGGCCGCCAAGCCGGTTCGCGCCCGGCCCTGGCCCCAGGGCGCGGCGCTGGCGCTGACCAGCCACACCATGAAGGTCGAGACCGCCGACAAGCTGGCGGCGGAATATGGCTTCGACCTGCGCGAGCCGATGGACTCCTCGATCAAGCTCTGCCGCATCGCCGAGGGCATGGCCGACATCTATCCGCGCCATGGGCCGACCATGGAGTGGGACACCGCGGCCGGTCATGCGGTGCTGGAGGCGGCGGGCGGGCGGCTGACCACGCCGGAGGGCGGACCTTTCGCCTATGGCAAGGCGCAGGACGGCTTCCGGAACGGCTGGTTCGTGGCGCGCGGCGCCTGAGGCGGGGTCAGACCGCCTTGGGCGGGTTGGGGGCGTCAGCGTCCGGGGTCACAGCCACGTCGGCGGGGGTCGCCGCCGAGGCGTGCGCCGCGGCCGGACCGGCCGTCAGGTCCAGGACATTGGCGGGGCCCAGGATCAGATAGCCGCCGAATCCGGCCAGGAAGGCCAGGGCCGCGAGCGCCAGGAACGGGCCGACCGCGCTCAGCAGCGAGGCGGGGCGGACGGGATGAAAAGCGGCGACGGTCATCAGCTGGCTCCCTGCCGGAGTCTACGGATGGACAACACGGTCAGATGCGTCGGGTTTCCGGGACCTTAATGAATATTTACGGCGTCAGACGTCGGCCCACATGCGCAGCAGGTTGTTGTAGGTTCCGGCCAGGCTGACCAGGGCCGGATCGCCCTGGCCGACCTTGGCGGTCAAGGCCTGGATGGCGTTGTCGAGGTCGTAGAGCAGGCTGCGCTGGGCGTCGGCGCGGACCATCGACTGGGCCCAGAAGACGGCGGCCCAGCGCGAGCCGCGGACGATCGGCGCGACCCGGTGCAGGCTGGTCGCCGGATAGAGGATCATGTCGCCGGCCGGCAGCTTGATCGCTTGCTCGCCATAGGCGTCCTCGACGATCAGCTCGCCCCCCTCGTAATCGCCCGGATCGCTGAGGAAGAGCGTCGCCGAGAGGTCGGTGCGGAAGCGCACGGGGCCGGCGAAGCGGATGGCGTTGTCCACGTGGGTGTCGAAGGCCATGCCCGCGTCGTAGCGGTTGAACAGCGGCGGAAAGACCCTGAGCGGCAGGGCGGCGGAGACGAACTGCGGGTTGCGCCCCAGGACGCCGAGGATCGTCTCGCCGAGCTCGCGCGCGGCGGGCGCGTCCTGCGGGAGCTGCAGGTTGCGCTTGGCCAGCGCCGACTGCTCGCCGGCGGTCGCACGCCCGTCGGCCCAGGTCTGGCCTGCGAGGGTCTCGCGCGCGGCGGCCACCTGCTGGGCCGAAAGGACGCCTGGGACATGCAGCAGCATGGCTAGAAGGTCGCTCCCACCGAGACGATGATCGTGCGGCCCGCCGCGGGGGTGGCCCGCGTGCCGAAGACCTGGCTGTAGTTCAGCCGGTCGGCCAGGTTGTAGCCGTTGACCGCGAACCGGTAGTGGCCGGCGCGATAGCTGACGAAGGCGTCGAGGGTCAGGTTTTCGGGCGCCTCGGCGATCCTCAGCGCGGTCAGGGTCGAGCGGTCCGTGAAGCTGACGCTGCGGGCCGTGTAGCCCAGGAACAGCCGGCTCTGATAGGTGACGTCCCCGCCGACGGACAGGCCGTCGATCCAGCGTGACGCGTCGTAGGTGGTGAAGAGGGTGGCGGCGTTCTTCGGCGTGAAGGTCACCTGTCGGCCGACCGCCACGGTGTTCAGCACCGGCAGGGCGGCGGTGACGCCGGCCGGGCAGACGACGCCGGCGGGCGTCCCCGCGGTCACGGTCGGCACGGCGCAGGTGGCGAAGGACTGTTTGATCCGGTCGTCCAGGTAGGTGTAGCCGGCGCTGATCGTCCAGGCGGAGGTGAGCTTGCCGGTGAGGCCGAGCTCGACGCCCTTCACCTCCTGCCGCTCGCCGGACTGGGCCTGCAGGAAGCCGGTGGCCGGGTCGGTCTGCAACGCATTGTCCTTCCTGATGTCGAAGACCGCGCCGGTGGCCGAAAGCCGCGTGCCGGGCAGGGCGAACTTCACGCCCGCCTCCCAGATCTCGCTGTCCTCGGGCGCCAGGTCCCTGGCGGTGACCGTGAGGTTGGCCGCGGCGCCCACCACCGAGGTCCCCTGCGGCGTCTGCGACCGGCCCCAGGAGAGGTAGAAGGTGCGGTCGGCCGCGGGCTCCCAGACCACGCTGGCCCGCGGGCTCTTCAGCGTCGGCTTCACCTTCAGGTTGGAGGTCGCATTGTTGAAGAAGGTGGAGTCGAGGTCGGCCGTGTAGCGGTCGAGCCGGTAGCTGGCGATCACCGAAAGGGTCTCGGTCAGCCACAGCCGGTCGGTGAGGAAAATCGCGGCGTCGGTCGAGGCGCCGTGGCTCTGCTCGGTCGCCGTCCCCAGGGTGTTGGTGAAGACCGTCGCACCGTTCACGGTCGTCGTGCAGTTCGCGGTCAGCGACGGGCAGGCGATGGTCTGGCCGGGGACGGCGCGGAACACCGCATAGCCCGTCGGGAAATTCGGGTCGGGGTTGACGATCGGGTGCGGGATCGCCGGCCGCGTCGTGAAGCCCGCCGGCAGCAGGTAGGTGAAGAACTGCTTGTCGTTGACCTGGCGCGAAACGTCGACGCCCACGATGGCCTGGTTCTTCCACCGCCCGAGGTCGTCGTCGATCCGCGCCGCGGAGATGTTCTGCAACCCCCAGGCGTCCATCTGGTAGGGGCCCTGGCCGCCGATCCCGCCGAAGGGCTCGGTGGCCGGGTCGCCGTCGAACAGCGCCGTCGTGCAGGCCGCGTTGCACTGGTCCAGCGTCGTGTACTGGAAGTAGCGGCTGTAGACCGCGTAGCGGGTATCCGAGGTGAATGTGACCTTGTCGTTGACCCGGTGGGACAGCCGCACCGTCAGCATGTCGGTGTCGGACCGGTCGATGTCGTTGCGGAAGCCCAGGAAGTTCGAGCGGCTCACCCCCACGCCATATTCGGTGGCCGGACGCGCGATCAGGTCGCCAGGCTTCTGGACGATCACGACGCCGTAGTCAGGCCGCTGGTGGTCGTGCTGGTGCAGGTAGCTGGCGGTGGCCTGGGTGTCCGTCCCCAGGCCCCAGCCGACGGCGAGCGCCGCGCCCCAGCGGTCGGAATAGATCAGGTCGCGGTCGACCACGCCGGTGGAGTTGGCCATCAGGGTCAGGCGCGCGGCGGCCGTGTCGCCGAATTTGCGGTCGATGTCGGCCAGGGCGCGGTAGTAGCGGCCGTCGCCCACGTAGCCGTCGAGGCTGGTGAAGTCGTCGAGCTTGGGGGCCTTGGAGATGGTGTTGATCGCCCCGCCCGTCGTGCCGCGGCCGAACATGGCGCCGGAGGGGCCTTTCAGGACCTGCACCTCCTCGTAGTTGAAGCTGTCGCGGGTGTAGGCGCCGAAGTCGCGCAGGCCGTCCACATAGACGTCGTCCTTGGCGTCGAAGCCGCGGATCTTGAACTGATCGCCCGACAGCGTGCCGCCTTCGCCGATGGCGATGGTGATGCCCGGCACGTTGCGCAGGGCGCCCTCCAGGCTGTTGATCCCCTGCGCCTTGAGCTGCGCCTGGGTGACCACGCTGATGGCCTGCGGGGTGTCCTGCACGGTGGAGGTCAGCACGCTGAGGCCGGTCCCGCGGTCCAGGGCCCTGGCCTCGCCGTTCACGGTGAGGCCGGAGACGGTGGCGGCGTCGGCCGCGTCCGCGGCGCCGGCGGCAAGCTCGGCGGCGTGGGCGGCGCCACAAAGGCCGGCCGCGCCGGCCATGGTGGCCAGGCCCAACCGCACAGGCCGCGCCTTGCGATAGCCCACCACCCCGAACCCGCCGCCACGCATCGAACATCCCGCTGCAATTGCGAGTCGTTCTTAATTAGGTCGTTTCGGCTTTGCAATGAGAATGATTTGCAGAAGCAATATCACGTCTTCTCCCCGCGAAGCGGCGGGAGGTACGATTCGACGGCGCTGCGGATCGGCGCGATGCTGGGGACGGCCGGGGCGGACGGCGGAGGAACGACAGTGGCTTACGAGGCGGGCGACTACGAGACCATCACCCTGGAGCGGCGCGGCCACGTGGGCGTGCTGACCCTGAACCGGCCGGACCGGCTGAACGCCATCAACCGGGCGATGATGGCGGAGGTGACCGCCGCCGTGGCCACGGTGAAGGCCGACGACGCGTTCCGGGCGCTGGTGGTCACCGGCGCGGGCAAGGGCTTCTGCGCGGGCGCCGACCTGATGGGCGTAGGCCAGGCCGTGGCCGGCAATGCGCCGGAGCCCAAGGACCAGTTCGACCGGCTCGACGAGATGGGCTGGGTAGGGCGCTGGGCCGCGATGTGGAGCGGGCTCGACAAGCCGACGATCGGGGCGATCAACGGCGTGGCGGCCGGCGCCGGCATGTCCACGGCCCTGGCCTGCGACGTGCGCATCGGCAGCGAGGCGGCGCGGTTCAAGAGCGTCTTCATCGAGCGTTCGCTCTCGCCCGACTCCGGCCTGTCGTTCTTCCTGCCGCGGATCGTGGGCTATGCGGCGGCGGCCGACATCATCTTCACCAGCCGCGCGGTGGGCGCCGAGGAGGCCAAGTCGCTCGGCCTGCTGAACCGCCTGGCAGGCTCCGCCGAGCTGGTCGACGCGGCGGTCGACTACGCCAACGAGATGACCCGCTGGCCGCCGGTGGCCCTGCGCGTCTCCAAGCGGGTGCTGCAGCACAACACCGAGGCGACCTTGGAGGAGGCCCTGCGCTACGAGAGCGCCGGCCTCTACTACGCCCGCCGGGCGCCCAACGACGTGCAGGAATCCCGCGCCTCGTTCGTGGAAAAGCGGCCGGGCGTCTACACAGGAACCTAATATCCCTTCATAAGGCGCCGCATTCTTTCTGGAGATTTTCCATGCCCCTCGACACGGCCGCCGAACAGAAGACCTTCCGCTGGGACGACCCGCTGGACCTCGCCTCGCGGCTCTCGGAAGAGGAGCGCATGGTCTGGGAGGCGGCGCGCGCCTACGCTCGCGACAAGCTCCTGCCGCGGGTGGTCTCGGCCTATGCCGAGGAGCGGTTCGATCGCGAGATCATGACCGAGATGGGCGAGCTGGGCTTCTTGGGCCCCACGCTGCCGGAAAAGTACGGCTGCGCCGAGGTCAACCACGTGGCCTACGGCCTGATCGCCCGGGAGATCGAGGCGGTCGACAGCGGCTACCGCTCGGCGATGAGCGTGCAGTCCTCGCTGGTGATGTACCCGATCTACGCCTTCGGCTCCGAAGAGCAGCGCATGAAGTACCTGCCCGGCATGGCCAAGGGGACGATCATCGGCTGCTTCGGCCTGACCGAAAGCGATGGCGGCTCCGACCCGGCCTCGATGCGCACCGTGGCGAAGAAGGTCGACGGCGGCTACGTGCTGAACGGGGCCAAGATGTGGATCACCAACGCGCCGGTGAGCGACGTCTGCCTGGTCTGGGCGAAGCTCGACGGGGTGATCCGGGGCTTCCTGGTGGATCGCGGCTCCAAGGGCCTCGAGACGCCGAAGATCATGAACAAGCTCAGCTTGCGCGCCTCGGTGACCGGGGAGATCGCGCTTTCCGACGTCTTCGTGCCCGACGACATGATGCTGCCCAACGTCAGCGGGCTGCGCGGGCCGTTCTCCTGCCTCAACAAGGCGCGCTACGGCATCGCCTGGGGCGCGATGGGCGCGGCGGAATTCTGCCTGCACGCGTCGCGCGAATACACCCAGACCCGCAAGGTGTTCGGCAAGCCGCTGGCCGCGCGCCAGCTTGTGCAGAAGAAGCTCGCCGACATGCAGACCGAGATCGCGCTCGGCTTCGAGGGCGCCCTGGCCCTGGGCCGGCTGATCGACGAGGGCGCCTGGGTCCCGGAGGCCATCAGCCTGATGAAGCGCAACAACTGCGGCAAGGCGCTGGCCATCGCCCGCGAGGCCCGCGACATCCACGGCGGCAACGGCATCTCGGGCGAGTATCACGTGATGCGCCACGCGGCGAACCTCGAGACGGTCAACACCTACGAGGGCGCCCACGACGTCCACGCGCTCATCCTGGGCCGCGCGATCACCGGGGAAAACGCCTTCTAGAGGGCGCGCCGGCCCGCCAACCGCGACCAACGTTACGTTTACGACTGAGCCTTATGGTCGCACCCCTACCTCGGGGGGTGGACGTCCATGGCCGGAAAAAGCGCGTCAAGCGCGGCCGACAAGGCTGAAATGATCGGCTCGCTGTTCGAGTACAGCAGCGACCTCATGCATGTCGTGAGCGCCGACGGCTTCCACAAGCTGGTCAACCCGGCGTGGAAGACCCTGCTCGGCTGGGACGAGGCCGAGGTGGTCGGCCGGCGTGCGATCGACTTCACCCATCCCGACGACCGAGCCGGCGTGATCGAGCGCTTCGTGGGCATGGGTCCCGGCGGGGTGGTCGAGCGCGAGGTCCGCATGCGGGCCAAGGACGGAACCTACCGCTGGTTCTCGGCCCGCACGCAGAAGATGCCGAACGGCGACTTCATCGGCACCCTGCGCGACGCCACGGAAGAGCGCGCCCAGGCCGAAGAGCTGGAGGACACGCGGCGCGCCCGGCGCCTGCTCAGCGAATCGGCCGGCATCGGCACCTGGGTCTTCGAGCCCCTGGAAGGGCGCGTGGAGTGGTCGCGCGACCTGCTCTCCCTGACCAATATCCGCGCCGAGGACATGCGCACGGTGGAGCAGTTCTACGCCGTCGTGCACCCGGCGGACCGGAAGCGCACTCGGACGCTGATGGCCGGGGCGGTGACCAGCGGCGTGGGCGGCAGCCTCGAGCACCGCCTGAAGGTCAACGGCCGTTGGACCTCCTGGCGCTCCACCTTCCGCACCGACCCGCGGCCCGGCGGCGTCTTCGCGCTCAAGGGGATCTCCGAGGACATCACCGAACTGGCCAACGCGCGGGACATCGCCCGCCGCGGCGAGCTGCGGATGAAGCGGACCGAGCGCGAGGCCAAGGTCAACGCCCAGCGCCTGGCCGTGGCGCTCGAGGCCGCAGAGGCCGGGGTCTACGAGATCGACCACGTTTCGAAGACCTTCTGGGCCTCGCCCGAGTTCGTGAAGATCACCGGCCAGGGCGTCGAGGCCAGCTACGAGGAGGCGACCCAACTTCGCTTCCCGGGCTTCCATCCCGACGACCTGGATCATGTGCGCGAGTCCTTCCGCACCCTGCACACCGGCCAGGGCCGCTCCGGCGCCTTCGACGCGCGGATCGTGCGGCCGGACGGCGAGACCCGCTGGATCCGTGTCTCGCACCACCTCAAGGTCGGCAAGGGTGGCCGCTGGCTGAAGGCCGTGGGCCTGATCCAGGACTTCGACGCGCGCAAGCGCCAGGAGCTCGCCCTGCTGGAGGCCCAGCAGGCGGCCGAGGCGGCCGGCGAAGCCAAGTCCGCCTTCCTGGCGAATATGAGCCACGAGATCCGCACCCCGATGAACGGCGTGATGGGGGTCTTGCATCTCCTGAAGGGCGAGAAGCTCACCGAGGAGGGCCGCCACATGCTGGAGGAGGCGCTCTCCTGCGGCCAGATGCTGGCCGAGCTGCTCAACGACGTCATCGACTTCTCGAAGATCGAGGCCGGCCGCCTGGAGCTGACCAACGAGGCGCTTGACCCGCAGAGCCTGCTGGACGGCGTCACCCGCCTGCTGCGGCCGCAGGCCGAGGGCAAGGGCCTGCTTCTGCGCCTCGACTGCGAGCCGAACCTGGGCTGGGTGCGCTCCGACCCGGTGCGCCTGCGCCAGGCCCTGTTCAACCTGATCGGCAACGCGGTGAAGTTCACCGAGCGCGGCTCCGTCACGGTGCGCTGCGGCTCGCCGCGACCCGGCTTCGTGCGCTTCGACGTGATCGACACCGGCGTCGGCATCCCCGCCGCGGCGCAGAGCCGCATCTTCCAGCGGTTCGACCAGGGCGACGCCTCGACCACCCGCAAGTTCGGCGGCTCGGGCCTGGGCCTGGCGATCACCCAGAAGCTGGCCGAGATGATGTCCGGCGCCGTCGGCTTCAGTTCCGAGGAGGGCCTGGGCTCGACCTTCTGGCTGGAGGTCGCCGCCCAGCCCGCCGAGGCGGTGGTCGAGACCTGCGAGAACCTGGACCCGGTCCTGGATGGCCTGCGCGTGCTGGTGGTCGAGGACAACGCCACCAACCGGATGATCGCCACCAAGCTGCTGGAGAGCCTGGGCGCCCAGGTGGCGACCGCGGCGGACGGCTACCTGGGGGTCGAAGCCGCCAGGCATGGCGACTTCCACCTGATCCTGATGGACGTGCAGATGCCGGGGATCGACGGGCTGGAGGCCGCGCGGCGCATCCGCGCCCTGGGCGGGGCCGCCGCCGAGACGCCGATCGTGGCGCTCACCGCCAACGTGCTCGCCCATCAGCGCCGCGCCTATCTCGACGCCGGCATGGACGGGGTGGTCGGCAAGCCGATTTCGCCGGGCGTCCTGCTGCGCGAGATCGCCCGCCTCAGCTCCCCGGCGCCCGAGGGCGAGCTCGAGGCCAAGGCTGCGGCCACCGCAGCCTAGCCGCTTCCACCGGCTCGCATACCGATGCTAAGGCTTCCCCGAGGACACTAGCCTTCGGAGATGACCTGAGATGCGCCTGCGCCGCCCTTCCGCGACCCTCTGTCTGGCGGCGATCGCCGCCGCGGCCGCGACCTCCGCCATGGCCCAGCCGGCCACGCCGCCGGCCGACTTCGCCGTCTGCACCTCCTGCCATGAGATCAAGCCGGGCGGCGTGTCGCTCGGCCCCACCCTGTTCGGGGTGGCCGGCCGCAAGGCCGGCGCGGTCGCCGACTATGACTATTCGCCGGCCCTGAAGGCCTGGGGCATGAGCTGGACGCCGGAAAACCTGACGGCCTTCATCCTCGACCCCGCCAAGACGGTGCCGGGCAACAAGATGGACTATTCGGGCGCCAGCGATGCGGCCACGGCCAAGGCCATCGCCGACTACCTGGCGACCCTGAAGCCCTAGACCCTGTCCCGGCTGACTTGGATCAAGTCAGCCGGGAAAGAACAGGGGCGCCGCCTATATCTGGAGCCCTTCTTCGCCACTCAGGTTGATTCAACCTGAGTGGGAAGGGCTCTAGCCTGGCGGGACGCCCGCAGGGGCCGTCACGTCTTCGAAAAACGGGTACGCCCCAGCGTCGGGGCCTTGCCACTTGTGGCAGGGGCTTGAGCGCGGTAGGTCGTCAGCCGACGGGACTGAAAACTGGGGGGCTATGCTGAAATCGTTGGGCTTCGCCTGACGGGTGCGGCGGCTTCCAGACACTGCAACCTACCCGCCCGCTTTGGCTGCGGGCGCATGCCGGAGCCTGCAATGACGCCTTCTCGAACTGCCCTGTGGGCCACCGCCGCCGGCGCAGTGCTGGCGATCGGGATTTCCTCGCTCGCGCTCTCGGCCGGCAACCCGGTCGAGGAGCGGCAGGCGACGATGAAGCACGTCGGCCAGACCATGAAGGAGTCCGCGGCCTTCACCTCGGCGGCGACGCCCTTCGACGCGGCCAAGGTCAAGACGCTGATGGACGGCCTGGGCGCCGACGCCAAGAAGCTGCACGGCCTCTATCCGGCCGGCAGCGGGGCCGACCCCAAGACGGCGGCCGACCCGAAGGTCTGGGAGAACAAGGCCGACTTCGACAAGCGGCTGGCCGAGATGGGGACCCTGGCCGCCGCGGCGGGCAAGGCGACGAGCGCGGAGAGCTTCAAGCCGGCGTTCGCCGCGGTGGGCGCGAGCTGCAAGTCCTGCCACGACATCTATCGCAAGAAGAAGGCGGCCTGATCCAGCGCCGCGCCGGGGCGCGTCTGACGCTGGACAATCGAAGGATGGAAGACGGCGATGCTTAGGCGCGGTTTGATCGTCGTGGGCGCGCTGGCCGTGGTCGTGGCCATCGCGCTCTGGGTGCTGACGGCGCCCAAGACCCTGCCCGCCTCCGAGCTGACGGCCGGCTATCATCCCGACCTCGCCAACGGGCAGGCCATCTTCACCGCGGGCAACTGCTCGGCCTGCCACATGACGCCAGGCCAGGACGACCGCGCCCAACTGGCCGGCGGGCTGAAGCTGAAGTCGCCCTTCGGGACCTTCGTCACGCCGAACATCTCCAGCGACAAGCAGTTCGGGATCGGCGGCTGGACCGAGGCCCAGTTCGCCAACGCCATGAAGCGCGGGACCGGCCGCCATGGCGAGCACCTCTATCCGGCCTTCCCCTACCCGGCCTACAGCCTGATGAAGACGTCGGACGTGCGCGACCTCTTCGCCTACCTGCAGACGTTGCCGGCCATCGCCAAGCCCACGGCGCCGCACGCGCTGAAATTCCCCTATGGCCTGCGTCCTGAGGTCGGCTTCTGGAAGCTGTTGTTCTTCAAGCCTCATGAGTTCGCGCCCGATCCCAAGCAGTCCGCCGCCTGGAACCGGGGCGCCTATCTCTCAGAGGGCCCGGCGCACTGCGCGGAGTGCCACACCCCGCGCAACGCGCTCGGCGGCATGGAAACGGGCCAGCTCTACGCCGGCGCGCCGAACCTAGAGGCCGGCGGGCGGTTCGCCAACAACATCACGCCCTCCAAGGACGGCATCGGCGACTGGAGCGAGCAGGACATCGCCGACTTCCTGAAGTCGGGTACGGACAAGTGCTTCAACGAGCCGACCGGGATGAAGGACGTGATCGCCTCCACCGGCAAGCTCTCCGACGCCGACGTGACCGCCCTCGCCACCTACATCCACGCCCTGCCGCCCAGGGCCGGCAACGGCAAGAAGAAGACCTGCTAGCTCTCCTCTACCCGCTTCGCGGGGAGAGGGTAGGGTGAGGGGCGGCTCGTAGAGGCGTGATCCGCCGTTGGTCCCGCAATGGCCCTCTGGCGGCGAAGCTTCACCGATCCTACCCTCGCGGCATGGGCAAGATCCGAACGCTCAAAGACAGGACGCCGACGCTGCGCGCCCAAAGGCTGCGTCGGGAGGATACCGAGGCTGAAGCGCGTCTCTGGGGGTCACTCAGGGACCGTCGGCTGGGCGGCTGGAAGTGGCGCCGCCAAGTCCCAAGAGGTCCCTACATCGTCGACTTCCTCTGCGTCGAATCCCGCCTCGTCGTTGAGCTCGACGGCTCTCAACACGCCGACAACCTCGACTACGACGAGCGCCGCACCGCATATCTCGAACGCTCTGGCCTAAGAGTTCTCCGGTTCTGGAACTCCGAGGTGCTCACGAACAGCGACGGGGTCTGCTGGGCGATCCTTGAAGCTTGCGGTGGCGAGCAGCCGGGGTTCGGCGAGACCTCGGGCCCTCGCCTTACCAGCGGGAGAGACTGAGAGGTCCCAGCCGCCCCTCACCCTTCCCTCTCCCCACGCTTCGCGGGGAGAGGCGATAAGTGGCGACTCTTCCACCAGCTTGCGAACGAGTGCTAATCCGTCTCGCACAAGAGCCTGGGGAGACGAGCGTATGGCGGAGATCGCCGCAGACGAAATTGAGACGCCGGCCAACCACGCCTCGCTGCGCACCGTGGTCGCCGCCTCGTCGCTGGGCGCGACCTTCGAGTGGTACGACTTCTTCGTCTTCGGCAGCCTTACCCAGGTGATTTCCAAGACCTTCTTCTCCGGCCTGAACGAGACGGCCGGCTATATCGCCGCGCTCGCCCTGTTCGGCGCGGGCTTCGCCTTCCGGCCGCTCGGGGCGCTGGCGTTCGGGCGGATCGGAGACCTGGTGGGCCGCAAGGGGGCCTTCCTGGTCACCGTGGCCCTGATGGGCGGGGCGACCGTGGCCATCGGGCTTTTGCCCAGCTACGCCACCGCCGGGATCGCGGCGCCGGTCCTGCTGCTGCTCATGCGGATCCTGCAGGGCTTCGCGCTCGGCGGTGAATATGGCGGAGCCGCGATCTATGTGGCCGAGCATGCGCCCAAGGGCGCGCGGGGCCGCTCCACGAGCTGGGTGCAGACGGCGGCCGCCTTCGGCCTGTTCGCGGCCCTGCTGGTGATCCTCCTGACCCGCCTGACCCTGGGCAAGGCGTTCGGCCCCGCCGCCTTCGACGCCTGGGGCTGGCGCATCCCGTTCCTGTTCTCGGCGGGCCTGCTGGCGGTGTCGATCTTCATGCGCATGAAGCTGCAGGAGAGCCCGACCTTCGCCGCCATGAAGGAAGAGGGCGGCCTGTCGGCGGCGCCCTTCGCCGAGGCCTTCGGCCAGTGGAAGAACCTGAAGCTGGTGCTGCTGGCCCTGGTGGCGGTGATGTTCGCGCAAGGCGCGGTCTGGTACACGGCCTTCTTCTACGTGCAGACCTTCATGGAGAAGTTCCTGAAGGTCGAGGCCACCGTCATCAACGGCCTGATGATGGCCATCGTGGCCGCCAGCGCCCCGCTCTACGTCTTCTTCGGCTGGCTGTCGGACAAGTGGGGTCGCAAGGTCGTCATGCTGGGCGGCATGACCCTGATGCTGGTCGCCTACTTCCCCGGCTTCCACATGCTGGCGGGCGCGCTGAACCCGGCGCTGGCGGAGGCGCAAGGCCGCGCGCCGGCCACGGTCATCGCCGACCCGGCCGACTGCTCCCTGCAGTTCGATCCGGTGGGCAAGGCCAGCTTCACCTCCTCCTGCGACATCGCCAAAAGCGTGCTGGCCAACGCCGGGGTCTCCTACGTCAACGAGGCCGGGCAACCGGGACAGCCGGCGATCGTGCGCGTCGGCCTGGCGACCATCCCCTCGCTCGACGCGCGCGGCGCGCCGCCGGACGTGGCGAAGGCGATCAAGGCCAGCGTCGAGGGCAAGATCAAGGAAGGGCTGGCGCGGGCCGGCTACCCGGCCAAGGCCGATCCCAAGCGGATGAACCTGCCCGCCGCCTTTGCGGTGCTGATGGTGTTCGTCGTGGCCTCCACCGCCCTCTTCGGGCCGATCGCGGCCTTCCTGGTGGAGCTGTTCCCGACGCGGATCCGCTACACCGCGCTCTCGCTGCCCTATCACATCGGCACCGGCTGGGTGGGCGGCTTCGTGCCCTTCACCGCCTTCGCCATCGTGGCCTCGGTGGGCGACATCTATTCCGGGCTCTGGTACCCGTTCGTCTTCACCGCCATCGCCTGCGCGACCTGCCTGTTCCTGGTCCCGGAGACCCTTGACCGGCCGCTGGAGGCCTAAGGCTTCGGCGCGCCGTCGAGGTCGGCGAGCGTGGCCTCCGAAGGCTGCGCCGCCTGCAGCCGCCTGGCCGCGGCTTCGGTCTCGCGAAGCGCCCGAAGCACATTTCCGCCGGCGACCTTGCCGAGGTCCTCGTCCGACCAGCCCCGACGGGCCAGTTCGGCCAGCAGCGCCGGATACTTGTCGACGCCCTCGAGCCCCTCCGGCGTGTCGGGAATGCCGTCGAAGTCCGAGCCCAGGCCCACGCAGTCGACGCCGCAGACCTTGCGGATGTGCTCGATGTGGTCGGCGACCTGGACGAGGGTGACGTGCGGCCGCGGATGCGTCCGCTCCCATTCCGCCAGGGCGGCCTTGGCCTTGTCCGGCTGGCCGATATAGAGGCCGCCGTAGGGCGGGGTGTTCTCCCGGGCCTGCTCCGCCGCGCGCTCGGCGTTCCACACGGCCCGCTCATGGCTGACATAGGCCGTGGCGAAGTTGGCCATCACCACCCCATGGTTCCTGGCGACCATTTCCAGCACGTCGTCCGGCACGTTGCGCGGATGCTCGTCCACGGCCCGCGCCCCGGAATGCGAGAAGATCACCGGCGCCTGAGTGATAGCCAAGGTCTGGCGCATCACGTCCGGCGAGACATGGCTCAGGTCGACCAGCATCCCCAGGCGGTTCATCTCGCCGATCACCGCCTTGCCGAAGGGCGTCAGGCCGTGGTGTTTCGGATTGTCGGTCGCCGAGTCCGCGAAGTCGTTGGCCGTGGCGTGGCTGAGCGTCATGTAGCGCGCGCCGAGCGCATAGTAGGCCCGCAGCACGGCGAGCGAATTGTCGATCTGGTGGCCGCCTTCGACTCCGATCAGCGACGCGATACGGCCTTCCTTGTGCAGGCGAACGATGTCGTCCGCCGAATAGGCCATTCCGAGATCCGCCGGATAGCGGGCCGCCAGACGCTTGACCACGTCGATCTGCTCGAGGGTCGTCTGCACCGCCGCCGGGCCGGTGACGGTCACCGGGATCCATACCGACCAGAACTGCCCGCCCACCTGGCCCGCCTTCAGGCGCGGGATGTCGGTCATCAGGCCGCCGGTCGAATCCGAGCCCGGCGCGGCGGGCGCATGGGTAAGGTCGCTCTTCATATCGAAGGCGCCGGTCTTGCCCGCCCAGCGCTCGCGGACTTCCCACGGAAAGTCGTTGTGGCCGTCGATCAGCGGAGTCTTGGCCAGCACCCGGGCCACGCGCGCGTCGATCTGGGCCGCCGTTTGGGCCGGCGGGGTCTGGCTCCAGGCCGGCGACGCCGCCGCCAGGGCCAAGCTCGCCGCCAGGACCGCCGCTGTTGAATTCCGCATGAAATCTCCCCCGCCCGATCCGCCACAATGGGCCCGGCGCGAGCGAGCGCGTCAACAGGGTCTAGCCGGCGATCGGCAGGACCTCGGCGTCGACCCCATGCTCGGCCAGGGCGACCTGCTCGCTGCGCCAGCCCGGGCCCGTGACCAGGCGCGCGACGCGCAGGCCCTGGGCGGCCAGTTCGGCCAGATGCTCGATCGTCTGCGGCCCGGTGCGTTCGGCGTCTCTGCGGGCCAGGGCCAGGATGTCCGGGTGGGCCGCCTCGTCGCAGACCAGCACGTCGGCGGCGGCGAGCGCGCGGGCGGCCTTCAGCGTCAGCAGGTCCGCCGGGCCCCGCGCGTCTATGAACTGCACCAGGCCCGCGCCCGGCTCGTCGCGCGCCAGGGCCTCGCGCAGCAGGGCCGCGGCCCGCGCCTTGTCGCCGAGCATCGCGGCTTCGGCGATGGGTCCGGTGAGCGCCGCGCGCAGGAAGGCGCGGCGGCGGTGCGGCTCGGGGAGCGCGCGGCGCACCTCGGCCTGCATCCCGGCGAGCAGGGCCGCCACATGGCCCGCGCCCTGCGGCACGCGGGCCTCTATGTCGTGCCGCAGCAGGGTCGCCAGCATGGGCGAGGCGCCGCCGGTGCCGATGGCCGCCACCACCTCGCCCCGGTCGATCAGCGCCGGCGTGGTGAAATCGCAGAGCGCCGGGCGGTCGACCACATTGACCGGCACATGGGCCGCGCGCGCCGCGCCGGCCGCGGCCTCGGCGAAGGCGTCGTCGTCGGTGGCGACGAAGGCCAGGGCTGCGCCCTCGTAGGAGCGGGGCTGCAGCGCCGCCTCGCCCTCCAGCCGCCGGATCTCAGCCGGCGAGTCCGCGAACAGCCGCAGCTTCGCCTCGGCGGCCTCGCCGGCGCCGGCCACGACGATGGTCTTGCCGGATAGCGGATAGAAGGCGGGAAAGGCGTGCATGGGCGGGTTCTGAATAACCGAGGCCGCCGTCGCACGCCACGCCGGCCTCATTTACCCCGCAGTCTGAACATTGTTAGGATGCGTCGCGGACTCGCCGGAAGGATCCTGAGACCATGACTGCGACGCTGAACGTGAACGGCAGGGCCGTGCCGGTGGAGGCGAGCCCTGAGACGCCGTTGCTCTGGGTGCTGCGCGACGAGCTCGGCCTGACCGGGACCAAGTACGGCTGCGGCATCGCCCAGTGCGGCGCCTGCACGGTGCTGGCCGACGGCCAGCCGATCCGGTCCTGCTCGACGCCGATCGCCGCCCTGACGACGGCCAAGATCACCACGGTCGAGAGCCTGGGCGGCAACCATCCGCTGCAGGTCGCCTGGGTGAAGAACGACGTGCCGCAGTGCGGCTACTGCCAGTCGGGCCAGCTGATGAGCGCCGCGGCCCTGCTGGCCCAGACGCCCAGGCCCACCGACGCTCAGATCGACGCGGCGATGAGCGGCAACATCTGCCGCTGCGGGACCTACCAGCGGATCCACGCCGCGATCAAGGAAGCCTCTGGGCAGCCGGTCGCCAAGCCTGCCGCAGCCAAGGCCTGAGAGGGACCGCCATGAACCAGCTCCTCCGGAACCTCACAGCCCTCGAACCCGTCCCGACGCGGCGCCAGGCGCTGGGCATCGGCGCGACCCTGGCGGGCGGCGCCCTGCTGATCGGCTGCTCGCCCCAGACCATCGGCAAGGTCATGAGCATCGGCGCGGCCCACGACTTCGGCGCCTTCGGCCCGTTCATCAAGGTCGCCGCCGATGGAACCGTGACCGTGGTTTCAAAGCATATCGAGTTCGGCCAGGGCAGCCACGCGGGCCTGGCCGCCATCGCCGCCGAGGAGATGGACGCCGACTGGGACAAGGTGAAGGTCGAGCAGTCGCCGGCCAACGCCTCGGTCTACGCCAACACCGGCTTCGGCATGCAGGGGACCGGCGGCTCCTCGGCGATCTCCAATAGCTGGATGCAGCTTCGCAACGCCGGCGCGGCGGGCCGCGCGATGTTCGTGCAGGCCGCCGCCGCCGCCTGGAACGCGCCGGCCGGCGAGGTCTCGGTGAAGGACGGCGTCGTCAGCCACGCGGCCAGCGGCAGGCAGGCGCACTTCGGCGAGCTGCTCGCCGCCGCCGGCAAGGTGCCCCCGCCGCAGAGGCCGGCGCTGAAGGACCCCAAGGCCTTCACCCTGATCGGGACCGACCGTGTCCGGCGCAAGGACTCCGCCGTCAAGTCCAGCGGGACCGCCCGCTTCACCCAGGACGTCCGCCTGCCGAACATGCTGACAGCCATGGTGGCGCACCCGCCGAAGTTCGGCGCCAGGGTCGCGAGCTTCGACGCGACCGCCGCGAAGAAGGTCCCGGGCGTGGTGGATGTCTTCCAGATCCCCGGCGGCGTGGCCGTGGTCGCCAAGACCACCTACGCCGCGCGCCAAGGCCGCGACGCCCTGGTGGTGACCTGGGACGAGACCAAGGCCGACAAGCGCGGCTCGGACCAGCTTCGCGCCGAATGGACGGCGCTGGCGAGCAAGCCCCTGCCCACCGGGGCCAGCCTGAAGTGGTATCCCTTCGAGGCGCGCGGCGACGCGGCCCGGGCCGCCTCGGACCCGGCGGCGCTGGAGGTCACCTACGACTTCCCCTTCCTCGCCCACGCCACGATGGAGCCGATGAACTGCGTGGCCGTCGTCGACGGCCATCACGCCAAGCTGATCCACGGCTCGCAGATTCCCACCCTGGACCAGGTCAACACCGCCAAGATCGTGGGAACCCTGCCCGGCGCCGTCGAGATCGAGATCCTGTTCGCCGGCGGCAGCTTCGGCCGGCGCGCCAACTACCAATCCGACTACGTCGCCGAGTGCGTCCACATCGCCAAGCATGTGGGCAAGGGCCGGCCGGTGAAGCTGGTCTGGACCCGCGAGGACGACATGACCGCCGGCTACTACCGCCCGCTGGTCCACCACGCGGTGCGGGTGAGCGTCGACAAGGACGGCTATCCCGCCACCTGGCGCCACCGCATCGTCACCCAGTCGCTGAGCAAGGGCTCGCCCCTGGGCGGCGGCGGCCTGGACCCGACCTCGGTGGAGGGCGCCAAGGGCTCGCCCTACCTGAAGGCCACGCCCGTGGTCGACGGCCAGGCGATCCATCCCGACGCCGCCGTTCCGGTGCTGTGGTGGCGCTCGGTGGGGGCGACCCACACCGCCTTCGCCATGGAGCACACCATCGACCAGCTCGCCCGGAAGGCAGGCAAGGACCCGGTGGACTATCGCCGCGCCCTCTATGCCAAGGCCGGCGCGGACCGGCATCTGGCGGTCCTCAACCTGGCCGCCGCCAAGGCGGGCTGGGAAAGCCCGGCGCCCGCCGGCTGGACGCGCGGCGTGGCCGTGCACGAGAGCTTCGGCTCGGTGGTGGCCCAGGTGGCGGAAGTGAAACTGGTCAACGGCGAGCCGCGCGTCGGCCGGGTGGTCACCGCCATCGACTGCGGCGCCGCCATCGCGCCGGACCAGATCGCCGCCCAGATGGAGGGCGGGACCTGCTACGGCCTGTCGGCCGCCCTGTTCGGCGAAATCACCCTGAAGGACGGGGCCGCGCAGCAACGCAACTTCGACGCCTACCGGGTGCTGCGCCACAACGAGGCCCCGACGGTGGAGACCTACATCGTCCCCTCCGGCGCTCCGCCCAGCGGGGTCGGCGAACCCGGCACGCCGGTGATCGGACCGGCGGTCGCCAATGCGCTCCTGGCCATGGGCCGGCCCCCGACGACCAGCCTGCCGTTCGTGAGAACCTGACTCCTCTCCTCCGGCGAAGCCGAGAGGGAGAGGGTAGGGAGAGGGCCGGCGGCACGCTGTCAGTCTCTTCCGATGGTGCGGCGAAGGCCCTCGACCGATCGTCGGGGCTCCCCCGCCTCGCAAGCCGCGCTCTCCCTACCTCGTCCCTCGCTCGCTCTGCTCGGGAGAGGAGCCGCTTGGGGAGAGGAGTTAAACCCGCTAGGTAAGGCTCAGTCTGAGCAAATGGGGTCCGGATGGACGACGGCGGCGCGAGCTTGCAGGCGCAGATGAGCGCGATGGGGCGAGCGGCCCACGAGGCCGCCGCGGCGCTGCGCCTGTCCGACGCGGCGACCCGCACCCGCGCCCTCGCGGCGATGGCGGAGGCGATCCGCGCCGCCGCCGCCGACATCCTGGCCGCCAACGCCCGCGACGTCGCCGCCGCCCAGGCCGCCGGCCTGACCCCCGCCATGATCGACCGCCTGCTGCTGGACGGGCCCCGCGTCGAGGCCATGGCCGAGGGCGTCGAGACCGTGGCGGCGATCAAGGATCCGCTGGGCGCGGAGATGGACCGCTGGGACCGGCCCAACGGCCTGGACATCGCCCGTGTCCGCACGCCCATCGGGGTCATCGCCATCATCTACGAGAGCCGCCCCAACGTGACCGCCGACGCCGCGGCGCTCTGCGTGCGCTCGGGCAATGCGGCGATCCTGCGAGGCGGTTCGGAGTGCCTGGCCTCAAACCTCGCCATCCACGCGGCCGTCGCCAAGGGGTTGGCCGCCGCCGGCCTGCCGCGGACCTGTGTGCAGGTGGTGGCCACCGCCGACCGTGCGGCCGTGGGCCTGATCCTCGGCGGCCTCGAGGGCGCGGTGAACCTGATCATTCCGCGCGGCGGCAAGAGCCTGGTGGCCCGCGTGCAGGCCGAGGCCCGCGCCCCGGTGCTGGGCCACCTGGAGGGGATCAACCACGTCTTCCTCCACGCCAGCGCCGACCTCGACAAGGCCGTCGCCATCGCCGTGAACGCCAAGATGCGCCGGGTGTCGGTCTGCGGGGCGGCCGAGACCCTGCTGGTCGATTCCGCCGACGCCCAGCGCCTGTTGCCGCCGGTGGCCGAGGCCCTGCGCGCCGCCGGCTGCGAGCTGCGCGGCGATGCGCGGGCCCGCTCGCTGGTCCCCGGCATGGCCGAGGCCAGCGAGGGCGACTGGTCCACTGAATACCTGGCGCCGATCATCAGCGTCGCTGTCGTGGACGGGGTCGAGGGCGCCGCAGCCCACATCGCGGCCCACGGCTCGGCCCACACCGACGCCATCGTTGCCGAGGACGGGGCGGCGGCCGAACGCTTCGTGGCGCTGGTGGATTCGGCCATCGTCCTGGTCAACGCCTCAACCCAGTTCGCTGACGGGGCGGAGTTCGGCTTCGGCGCCGAGATCGGCATCGCCACCGACCGCCTGCACGCCCGCGGTCCGGTGGGCGCGGAGCAACTGACGACCTACAAATATGTGGTCCGCGGGACCGGCCAGACGCGTCCCTGACGGGGGACGCCCGGCCGCGCTCCGGCCCGGATTCCATCTGACGCCCGGAATGCGTGTGGGCCTCTATGGCGGCTCGTTCAACCCTGCGCACGAGGGCCACGCCCACGTGGCCGAGACGGCCAAGCGGCGGCTGAACCTCGATCGGGTGATCTGGCTGGTCTCGCCGCAGAACCCGCTCAAGACCCGCCACGAGACCGCGGACCTCGCCGAACGGATGGCCGGCGCCCGGAGCCTGGCCAAGGGGCCGGGGATGATCGTCTCCGACGTCGAGAGCCGGCTGGGCAGCGCCTACACCATCGACACGGTCCGCGCCCTGAAGCGCCGGTTTCCGGGGGTGAAGTTCGTCTGGATCATGGGCGCCGACAGCCTGGCGAGCTTCCACCGCTGGCGCGGCTGGGTGCAGATCATGCGCGAGACGCCGGTGGCGGTGGTCTCGCGCCCGTGGATCTCGCTGAAGAGCCGGTTTTCGCCCGCCGCCCTGCGCTTCGCGTCCTATCGCCTGCCGTCGACCGCGGCGCTCCGGCTGGCCGACGCCAAGCCGCCCGCCTGGGTGTTCCTGTTCGGCCGGTTCAATTTCCTCAGCTCCACGGCGCTGCGGGAAAGGCTGAAACGGCTCAGGCCCTGATGGGCGGCTGACCAGGGCCCCTGCCCGTGCTAGGGTCCCTCTCGCGAGGATTTCAAAGGAGCACCCCGCTGACCCGTGAAGCTGCGCCCCGTGCGCACGAAGGCCCCAAGCCTTCGGAAGATCCCGCCCGTCCTGTTGGGGACCGCATCCGCGCCCTGGAGGACATGATCCTGAGCCGCCTGGACGACGACAAGGCGCAGGATGTTGTATTCATCGACCTCAAGGGCAAGTCCGCCGTCGCCGACGGTCTGGTGGTCGCCTCCGGGCGTTCGCACCGCCATGTCGGCGCCATGGCCGACCATCTGTTGCGCGCCCTGAAGGACGAAGGCTACGGCCGCGCCCGGGTCGAGGGCCTGCCGCACTGCGACTGGGTGCTGATCGACACCGGCGACGTGATCATCCACCTGTTCCGCCCCGAGGTCCGCAGCTTCTACAACATCGAGAAGATCTGGTCGGTGGACAGCCCCCACCGCACCCAGGCGGCCGGCCAGGTCGTCTAGGCTGACGGCCCAATCAGCTCGTTGTAATTCCACCATTTCTTCTGTCATTCCCGGCCTTGTCCCGGGAAAGACGATCAAGAAGGAAGACCGTTGGGGACCGCGGCGGAACCGGTCGCCCTACCCCGCGGACCGCACAACCCTCGGTTTCGCCGCGTTGGCGGAGCGGGAATTCGGCGGTTTCCGCCCGCCGCCCGGAGACTGAAGCTTAGGTTCGGCAGGCAACCTTATCCGTTTGAATCCGTTAGGGTTGCATGCCCAGGATCATCATCGACTGCCCGACGACCGGCGCGGAGGTCCCCACCGGACACCGCACCCAGGATTTCGCGCTATCCGCGATTGTCGAGCCGCGGTCGTTCCGCTGTCCGGTCTGCCACGAGGTGCACGCGTGGCGTGGCGAGGACGCCCGGGTGGAAGGCGCCGACCGGAACTCCGGGGCGCTGGACGGCGCGATGGAAGCCGCCGGCCCGAACTGAATCCCGGTCGGCCGCGTTTCCTCAACTCCGTTGAAGGGGATCGCGACCATGGCCACTCGTCCGACCTGGCAGGGCTACCTGCGGCTTTCGCTGGTGAGCTGCCCCGTGGCGCTCTACACGGCCACCTCGCGCGGCGGCGAGGTGCATTTCAACATGCTCTCCAAGGCGACGCACAACCGCATCCGGATGATCCCGACCGATCCCGAGACCGGGCCCGTGGAGCGCGCCGATATCGTCAAGGGCTACGAGATCGAGAAGGGCCGCTACGTGGTGGTCACCGGCGAGGAGCTGGAGAACGTCCGGCTGGAGACCACCCGCACCCTCGACATCGAGCGCTTCGTCGATGACGACGACATCGACCGCCTCTACTGGAACGACCCCTATTTCCTGGCCCCCGACGGCGACATCGCCGCCGAGGCCTTCGCCGTGATCCGGGAGGCCATGAAGACGGCCGGGAAGGTGGCGCTCGGCCGCCTGGTCATGCACCAGCGCGAGCGGCTGATGGCCCTGGAGCCGCACGACAAGGGCATCGTCGCCTACACCCTGCGCAACGCCAGCGAGGTGCGCGCCGCCGACGAGATCTTCGCGCACATCAAGGCGGTCAAGCCGCCGGCCCAGATGGTCGACATCGCCGCCAAGATCATCGACCAACTGGAGGGCCCCTTCGACCCCAGCCAGTTCAACGACCGTTACGAGGACGCGCTCAGGGCCCTGATCAAGGAAAAGCAGAAGGGCCACACCGTCGAAGCGCCCGAGGAGCCCAGGGAGGCCGAGGTCATCGACCTGATGGAAGCGCTGAAGCGCAGCCTGGGCCAGACCGGCGGCGAGCGCCGCAAGCCCGCCGCCGCGGCCAAGAAGGCGCCCGCCCGCAAGGCCCCGGCCAAGAAGCGGGCGTAGACCGATCACTCGGTGACGAGCCCGCTTCCTTCTTGATCGTCATTCCCGGGCTTGTCCCGGGAATCCATAGTCGCCGGCGATGCCAACAGATCTCGGGCGCCGCCGCGGCTCTTCTTCACCTCGGAGTCTATGGGTTCCCGGCACAAGGCCGGGAATGACGAAGGAAATATTGGTCGTTAGGCTGCGGCTCCGGTCGAGGAGCGCGCCATGGCGGCCTATGTGGTCAACGAGATCTGGGTCAGCGACCCGGCGACCTTCCAGACCTATGTGGTCCAGGTCCCGCCGACCCTGGAGCCGTTCGGCGGGCGCTATGTCGTGCGCAGCGGCGCGACCGAGGCCATCGAAGGCGAGCCGCCCGGCCGCATCGTCATCCTGGAGTTCCCCGACCGCGCCGCGGCGCTGGCCTGGCGCTCATCGCCGGCCTACGCCGCTATCCTGCCGATCCGCGACGCCAGCTCGACGTCGCGGGTCTATGTGGCGGACGGATATTCGGGCTGACGCACTACTTCGACGCCGTCGGCGACGCCCCGGCGCCGGCCTTCACATTGGCTTCCTGCCAGTCGAGCTGGGCCTTCAGGAAATGGTCGTGCGGCGACGGGCCGTCGGCGCCGAACTCCATGTAGGTCTCGTTGGGCGCGAACTTCGGCCAGGCCGGGCCGCCGGCGCTGTCCGGGGCGCCGCTC
The DNA here is from genome assembly GCF_035569475.1 of Phenylobacterium sp. Classification (GTDB taxonomy): domain Bacteria; phylum Pseudomonadota; class Alphaproteobacteria; order Caulobacterales; family Caulobacteraceae; genus Phenylobacterium. The sequence continues at coordinate 27,373 of NZ_DATMNA010000033.1, read as the reverse complement.
TTGATGAAGGCCGCCCAGTAGGCGTTGACGGCCTTGGCCAGCGGCAGGTCGACCTCGGCGAACTGCTGCTTGGGCCCGGCGAAGGCGTACTTGATCTCGGCGGTGTGCGGCGCGCCGTAAGGCAACTGGGCCTTCGCACCCGGGCTCACGTAGGAGAAGTAGTAGGTGTAGACCGGCTGGCCGGTCTTGGATTGGGCGCGGCTGATCGCGCGGTCCGGTTCGGTGATGTACTGGCGCGTGGCCATGTCGTTGACGATCTGGGCCTTGTTGCCGGTCCCCTTGGGATCGAAGGCGGCCAGGGCGGCGGCCTTGCGCGCATCGGGGATGGCGTCCAGCGCCGCGGGCTGCGGCCGGAACAGGCTGGCCTCGTTGGAGTTGCCGCCGATCATCAGCGGGATCTTGGCCTGCTTGCCGGCCGCAAAGCCTTCGTAGATGCCGCCCTGCACATAGCGGCCGTCGAGGATCGGGCCGGCGCGGGAGGTGAAGGGGCCGGTGTAGGGCATGGCGCTGAGCGGCAGCTTGCGCAGCGCCGCGGCGGCCGCGGCGTCCTCGCCGCTGACCCCGGCGGCCGACGCCGCCTTCACGCCCGCGGCCTGGGCGTCGGCCATGGAGGTGGGCTCCAGCCGGCCGAAGCTCGACTCGCCGATCGCCTTCTGGAAGGTCCCGCGCGCGTCGGGCGCCAGCATCAGCTCCAGCACCGAGATGCCGCCCGCGCTCTCGCCGGCGATGGTGACGTTCCGGGGGTCGCCGCCGAACGAGGCGATGTTGGCCTGCACCCACTTCAGCGCCGCGATCTGGTCCATGTAGCCGTAGTTGCCGCAGGGGCCTTCCTTGCAGAGCGCCGGGTGGGCGAACCAGCCCGCGCGGCCCAGGCGATAGCTGACCGAGACGGTGATCACCCCGTCCTTGGCGAACTGGATGCCGTCGGTCTGGGCCCCGAAAGCGCCGGTGGCCGAGCCGATGGTGAAGCCGCCGCCGTGGATCCAGACCAGCACCGGCAGCTTCGCGCCCGGCTTGGCGCCCGCCGGGCGGGTGACGTTCGCGAACAGGCAGTCCTCGGTATATTCGCCCTTCTGGGTCGGCTGGCAGGAGGCGCCGGCCTTGGTCGCGTCGCGCTCCCCGGTCCAGACCGGCGCGGCGGCCGGCGGCTTCCAGCGCAGCTCGCCCACCGGCGGGGCGGCGTAGGGGATGCCCCAGAATTCCTCGACGCCCTCGACGACTGCGCCCTTTAGGGCCCCTTGCTTGAGCTTGACGGTCGGCGCGGCGTCCTGCGCGGCGGCGGCCAGCGGTAGGCTGAGCGCGCTCAGCGCGAGCATGGCGCAGGCCAGTTGGCGGCGAACGATCATCCGTAATCCCCCCTTGTGCTTTGGCCGGTCTCTAGAGCGCGGCTGTTGCGCGATTGTGTCTCGGAAGACCGGTACGGTCGAGGGCGGATGCGCGAACGGCGGCCGCGCCGGGGGGCAAGGCGGCCGCCGCCGGGCCGCCCCTAGGCGGCGAGCGGTTCGCCGTCGGGGATCACGGCCTCCAGGGACAGGAGGGTGACGATCCCGCCCTGGGTGGTGATCACGCCGCGGACGAACTCGTGGACGCGCGGGGCGCCGAGGTCCGGGGCCGGTTGCAGCATGCCCTCGCCCAGGGTGAGGATGTCGCAGACCGCGTCGACCATCAGGCCGACCAGGCGGTCCCCGACCTCGGCGACGATCACCACCGAGGCGGTGTTGGGCTCGCTTTCGCCGAGGCCCAGCCGCGAGCTGAAGTCGACCACCGGCAGGACGGAGCCCCGCAGGTTGATCATCCCCAGCACGTGGGCCGGCGCCTGCGGCAGGCGGGTGGAGGCGCACCAGCCGCGGATCTCGCGCACCGACATGATGTCGATGGCGAACCGCTGGCCGCTGATCTCGACGATGATCAGTTCGTGGCCGGGGCTGACGTCGAGGGCGCCGGCCATGCTCAGAACTCCGACCATTCGGACGGCCGGGCCTGATCTGTGGAGATCATCTGCGCGACCCGCGTCTGGGCGGCGTGGACGGGATGGCGGGGCGCCGGCGCGCCGCGCGACCGCGCCGGCTGGGCGTGGTCGGGGCTCAGCCGGAACTGGCCCATCAGGTCGGAGAGGTTGGTCGCCTCCTGCGACAGGGCGTGGCTGGCGGCGGTGGATTCCTCGACCATGGCGGCGTTCTGCTGGGTGACCTGGTCCATCTGGTTCACCGCGACATTGACCTGGGCCAGGCCCGTGGCCTGCTCCTGGGCGGCGGAGGCGATCTCCTCCACCAGGGCGTTGATGCGGCCGACCTCCTCGACGATCCGCTCCAGCGCCTGGCCGGTCTCGCCGACCAGCTTGACGCCCTGGCCGACCTTGGCCGTGGAGTCGGAGATCAGGGCCTTGATCTCCTTGGCGGCGTCGGCGGAGCGCTGGGCCAGGGCCCGCACCTCGGAGGCCACCACCGCGAAGCCCTTGCCGGCGTCGCCGGCGCGCGCCGCCTCGACGCCCGCGTTGAGCGCCAGGAGGTTGGTCTGGAAGGCGATCTCGTCGATGACGCCGATGATCTGGCTGATCTGCTGGGCCGAGCCCTCGATCTCGCCCATGGCGGTCATGGCCTGGGCGACGACCTGGCCGCCGGTCTCCGCGCCGCTCTTGGCGGAGGAGACCACGTCGCGGGTCTCCTTGGCGCCCTCGGCGGTCTTGCGCACGGTGGCGGTGATCTGCTCGAGCGCCGCGGCGGTCTCCTCCAGGCTCGCCGCCTGCTGTTCGGTGCGCCGCGACAGGTCGTCGGAGGCGACGCTGATTTCATGGCTGCCGGAGTGGATGCCCCCGGCGTTGCCGACGATGACGCCCATGGTCTTTTCCAGCTTGGCCATGGAGCCGTTGAAGTCCTCGCGCAGCTTTTCGTAGGCCGGGGCCAGGTCGTCGTTGACCCGGTAGGTCAGGTCGCCGGCCGACAGCTTCTCCATGGCGGCGCCGAACACCGACACGACGGAGGCCTGCTCGCGAGCGATGGCGGCTTCGCCCGCGGCGCGGCGTTCCTGCTCGGCGCGTTCCTTGGCCTCGACGGCCTCGGCGTCGGCCTTGATCTTGGCGATGGCGCTGTCCTTGAAGACCTGCACCGTGCCGGCCATCTGGCCGAGCTCGTCGTGGCGGTCGGCGCCGGGGATCTCCACCGAGTTGTCGCCGCCGGCCAGCTTGCGCATCGCCTCGGCGATCCGCAACAGGGGCTTGGACACCTGGTTGATCACCACGTGGCTGGCGAAGGCCAGCATGGCCGCGGCGATGGCGGCGATGACGCCCATGATCGTCAGCGCCAGCCTGGCGGCCTTGGCGGCGGCCTCGCCGTCCTGGCGGGCGACGCGCATCTGCAGATCGACGAGGTCGCCGACCGCGCCCGACACCGGATCGATCGCCGGATAGAGGCCGTGGTCGTTGAAGTCCGCCAGGGCCGCGGCGTCCCCGGTGTTCAGGATCGCCACCAGGCGGTCCGTCGCGGCGTCCGCCGCCGGAAAGCCGGCCTCGACCTTCCTGGCCAGCGCCAGCTCGTCGCCGGCCATTTGGGTCTCCCGGTAGCCCTTCCACTGGGTCTTGATCGTCTCGCGGGCCTGGGCGATCTGCTGCAGGGCCTTGGACGCGGTGTAGGAGCCGCCGCGGACCTTGTGGGCGGCGTCGACGATGCTGTCGGCGTAGCTGTCGGCGACCGCCTTCAATTGCTGCATCGGTTCGACGCGGTCGCTGATCACCGACTGCAGGCGGGTCTCGCCGACAGTGGTGGAGATCCAGCCGCTGGCGCCGATGGCGAGCATGCCGACGCCGAGTCCGGCGAGCGAGCCGACCAGGCGCGCCTTGATGGTGAAGTTCATGGTTTCCGTCCCTGAATTCGAGCGGCGAATGGCCGTGGGGACGTGCTTAACGGCCACAGATTACCGTTCTCTAAATTCTGGGAATTCCCGATTCCGCGTGGGAATCGGCCGGCGTCGCGGCGCTATTTCGCCTTCAGCCTGGCGATCGCGGGCGCGAGCGGCTGCTCGGCGTCGCAATAGTCGGCCCAGGCCCTGGTCTTCTTCAGCAGCGCCGGCGCGGTTCGGACCGTGAAGGCCTTGGGATCCAGCCCCGGCTTCACCTGCCGCCAGGTGAGCGGGAAGCTGACCGTCGCACCGGGCCGCGCGCGCGGCGACAGCGGCGCCACCGCCGTCGAGAGGCGGTCGTTGCGCAGGTAGTCGAGGAAGATGCGGCCCACGCGCTTGGCCTTGGCCATGTTGACCACGTAGCGGTCCGGCTGATCGGCCGCCATCGCCAGGCAGAGGTCCTGGGCGAAGGTCTTGGCGGCGGGCCAATCCAGCTTGCCGCTTCCCGGCGTCTTGGCGACGTCCTTCAGCGGCGTGACCACGTGCAGGCCCTTGCCGCCGGTGGTCTTGCAGAAGGCTGCGAGGCCGAGCGCCTCCAGGCGCGCCTTCACCTCAAGGGCGGCCTCGATCACGCGCTCGAACGGGATGGCCTCGTCGGGGTCGAGGTCGAAGACCAGGCGGCCCGGGACCTCGGGTTGGAACGGCTGGCAGTTCCAGGGATGAAACTCGGTGGCGCCCGACTGGGCGAGCGCCGCCAGGGCCTCGATGCGGTCGATCTCCAGGTAGGGCTTGTGATCGCCGAGCACCTTGACCTCGGAGATCAGGGCCGAGGAGCCCTTGCCCACATGGCGCTGGAAGAACCGCTGGTCGCCTTCGATCCCGTCGGGCGTGCGGACGATCGAGCAGGGCCGGCCCTTGATGTGCGGCATCATCCACGGGCCGACGGCCTCCAGGTACTCGGCCAGGTCGCGCTTGGTCACCGGCGCGCCGTCGCCGCCGTCCGGCCACAGGGCCTTGTCGGGATTGGAGAGGGTGACGCCCATGACGATCGGTGGCCCCGGCTTCCTGGCCGGCGCAGCCTTGGCCCTGGGCGCGGGCTGCGCAAGCGCGGCCTTGCCGACCGGCGCAGGCGTGTCGGCCACCACCTCCTCGGCGGGCTTGTCCTCGCGCAGGGCCTTGAACGCCCCCTGACGGACCATGCCGGAGCCCGTGAAACCCGCGAACTCGATCTCGGCCACCAGGTCGGGCGTGGCCCAATGGACGTCGGCGTCCTTGCGCGGCGCGCCCAGCCCGGAAAACGGACTCTTGTCGGTCTCCAGCCTGACGAGCCGGGGTAGCACGCGGGCGACCTTGTCGCGGCCGAAGCCCGTGCCCACACGGCCCACATAGACCAGCCTGTCGCCGCGATGGACGCCGACCAGCAGGGCGCGAAGTCGCCCTGCCTCGCCCGTCCAGCCGCCGATCACCACCTCGTGGCCCGCGCGGCACTTGGACTTGAGCCAACTGTCCTCGCGGCCGGAGCGGTAGGGCGCGTCGAGGCGCTTGGACACGATCCCCTCGAGGGACATGCGGCAGGCCGACTGCAGCACCGCGTCGCCCGCGATCTCGAAATGGTCGACATAGCGGATGCGCTTGGCGGTCTTCGGCCGCGCCTCCAGAAGCGCCTTGAGCCGCGACTTCCGTTCGCCGAGCGGCAGGTTCCGCAGGTCGGCGCCATCGGCGAACAACAGGTCGAAGGCGAAGAAGATCAGGTCGTCCGTCCTGCCGTCCGACAGGGCCGCCTGCAGGGCCGCGAAATCGGGCGCGCCGTGGTCGTCCAGGGCGCAGGCCTCGCCGTCGATCAGACAGGGCGGCAGGCCCTCAGCGTCGGCGGCGATGGCCTTGAACTTGCCCGTCCAGTCAAGGCCGGCGCGGGTCTTCAGCGTGGCGCGGCCGCCTTCGACTCGAAGTTGCAGGCGATAGCCGTCGAACTTGATCTCGTGGCCCCAGCCCTCGCCGTGCGGCGGCCGGTCGACGGACTTCGCCAGTTGGGGCGCCACGAACCCCGGCAGCCCGGCGGCCTTCAGCGCTGGGGGAGCCCGGAGCTTCGGCGGCGCGGCGGCGCGAAGCTGGGCGGCGGTCTCGGCCTGGCCGCCTTTCGACCGCCAGACCCGCTTGGCCGCGGCGCGGGCCTTGCCGGTCATGAAGCGGGTCGGGCCCTTGCCCTTGCCTGCCGCGATCTGGTCCATGGTTCGGCCCGAGGCGACGGATGTGGTCTCGCCCTCCACCAGGGCGTCGCCGTGACCCTCGAGCGCCCAGCCGTCGTGGTGCTTGATCAGCAGCCAGTTGTCATGACGCTCCTTGGGCCGGCGCTTCATGCGCACCAGCACGAAGCCGCCCTTCAGCCGCTCGCCCTCCAGGACGATCTTCAGGTCGCCCTTCTCGAGGCCCCGGCGGGCATCGGTCCCGGGTTCCGGCGCCCAGTAGCCGCGATCCCACAGCATCACCGTGCCGCCGCCGTACTGCCCTGCGGGGATGGTCCCCTCGAAGTCGCCGTAGTCGAGCGGATGGTCCTCGACCTCGACGGCGAGCCTCCGGTCATGCGGATCCATCGACGGGCCCCGGGTCACCGCCCAGGACTTGAAGGTCCCGTCGAGTTCGAGGCGAAAATCGTAATGCAGGCGCGAAGCGGCGTGCTTCTGGACCACGAAGCGGCGGCGCTCGGAAGGCCTGACCGCGTCCTCGCCGCTCGGCTCGGCCGTCCTGGAGAAGTCGCGCATCGCGCGGTAGCGCGCGAGCTTGGTCTTGGCGTCGGGCTTGGCGGCCATCCCGGGTTCCTCAGCTCGCCAGCGCGGCCTGCGGCCACTTCACGCCCGCCAGCGCGCCCACGAAGGCGTCGCGCCAGGCGGTGACGTCCTCGCGCTGCACGTTCTCGAACAGCGCGCTCCAGCGGCGGATGCGTTCGGTCTTGTCCATGCTGATCGCCCGCTTCAGCGCGTCGCCGATCTCCTCGGGGCTGTTGGGGTTGACCAGCAGGGCCTGGCTCATCTGCCGCGCCGCGCCGGCGAAGCGCGACAGGATCAGCACCCCGGGATCGTGGGGATTCTGGGCGGCGACGAACTCCTTGGCGACCAGGTTCATCCCGTCGCGCAGCGGCGTGACCAAGCCCACCCGCGCCGCGCCATAGATCCCCGCCAGCTCGTCGCGGCGGTAGTTCTTGTTCACGTAGCGGAACGGGTTCCAGTCGATGTCGGAGAACTCGCCGTTGATCCGTCCGGAGAGCGCGTCGAGCCGGGCGCGGATCTCCTGGTAGGCCTCGACGCTTTCGCGGCTGACCGGGGCGATCTGCAGCATCAGCACCTCGCGGCGCATGTCGGGATTGTCGATCAGGTACCGCTCGAAGCCGAGGAAGCGCTCCTCGAGGCCCTTGGAGTAGTCCAGCCGGTCGACGCCCACGACCAGGTGACGGAAGACGGTGGCGGCGCTCATCAGATCGCGCATCCGCCGCGCCTTGGGGCTCGTCAGCATCTGGGCGAACTCGGCGGCGTCCAGCCCGATGGGGAAGGCGCCGACCTTCACCGAACGGCCATAGGCCTTCAACCGGCCGGGCTGCGGCTGCGAGCCTCCCGCCTCGGCCAGCACATATTCCTCGAAAGCCTGGCAATATTCGGCGGTCTGGAAGCCCACCAGGTCATAATCGAACATGGCCTGCACCAGTAGGCCGTGGCCCGGCAGGGTGGTGAACACCTGATGCGCCGGCCACGGCACGTGCAGGAAGAAGCCGATCCGGTTGCGGATCCCCAGGGCGCGAAGCTCCCGGCCAAGCGGGATCAGGTGGTAGTCATGAACCCAGATCAGGTCGTCCGGCTGGATCAGCGGCGCGAGCGTCTCGGCGAACCGCTTGTTCACCCGGCTGTAGCCCTCGCCATAGACCCGGTCGTAGGCGGCGAGGTCCGTGCGGTAGTGGAACAGCGGCCACAGCGTCTTGTTGGCGTAGCCGTTGTAGTACTCCTCCAGGTCGATCTCCTCGAGGTCGACGACCGCGGACGTCACCCCGTCCACGGTCTGCATGGATAGCTTGCCGTCGAACTTCTCGGTGGTCTGGCCGCTCCAGCCGAACCACAGGCCGGAATATTCCCGAAGCGCCGCGGCCAGGGCCATGGCCAGGCCGCCCACCGTCTCCTCGCCGGCGCCGCCGGGCGGGTTCACGCGGTTGGAGACGACGATCAGGCGACTCACGACGCAGCCTCCAGCCAGGCGAGCGCGGCGTCCACGTCGGCGAGCCGGAAGCGGGCGCCGGTGGCGCGGTGCGCGCCGACCATCACGCCCATCCCGCCCAGCGCCTGGGCGGCTTCGAAGCCGTCTTCGTCGGTGGTGTCGTCGCCGACGAACACCGGCCGTGCGCCGGCGAAGCACGGCATGACCATGAAGGCTCGCACGCTGTCGCCCTTGCTGGCGCCGGGGGTGCGCAGCTCCTCGACCATGTCGCCGTCCTGCAAGGCGAGGCCCGTCTCGGCGGCCAGCGCGCGGGCCAGGGCCCGCGCCGCCTCGGCCTGGTCCCGCGCGAGCCGAAAATGCAGCGCCACCGACAGCCCGGCCTTTTCCTCGACGATCAGGCCGGTGTCACGCGCCGCGAAAGCGCGCAGGGCCTCGGTCGCGTAGCCCAGGGCCGGGTGCGGGCGGCTCTCGAATACCTGGCCGTCCGGGTCGCGGCGCACCAGGCCGTGCACTGCCGCCACGGCGACGACGCAGCCCTCCAGGATGCGGTCGATGTCAGCGAGCGTGCGGCCGCTGATCACCGCCAGGCGCCCGTCCAGGCTCAGCGCCAGGCGCTCGAGCAGGCTGGTGCGGCGCGGGTCGGGGCGTACATCCTGCGGTCGCGCGGCGATGGGGGCCAGCGTCCCGTCCAGGTCGAGGAACAGCGCCGTTTCCCCAAGCCGGAGCGGCTTGGGCGCGGGCAGTCCGACAATCAGGGTTTGGATGGACATCTCGACACGCGCCCCAGTGTCTGCCGAACGCACAGTGGGGCTGTTCGATCCCGGAAACGGACGGGGAATCCCTTGCCGGCCTTGACGTTCCGTACAGCAATCGACGCTATGCGGCGGTCCTGCTTGAAACGTTCCGGAGATGACGCCCGATGGCCCAGGCCGAACTGCCGCTGGCCGATGCGATCGTGCTGTTTGGCGCAACCGGCGACCTGTCGCGGCGCATGCTCCTGCCGTCGCTCTATTTCCTGGACGCAGACGGCCTGTTGCCGGTGGGCTTCAATATCCTGGCCACCGCGCGGGCCCAGCACAGCCGAGACGAGTTCGTGGACCAGGTGCGCGCGATCCTCGACGCGCGGCCGGAGGCGGTCGACGACGCGGTGTGGGCGCGGTTCTCCGGACGGATCGATTACGTGGCCTGCGACGCCACCACCGCCGATGGCGCGGCCCTGCTGAAACCGCACCTCGACGGGCGCGGCCGGCCGATGTTCTTCCTGGCGATCTCGCCCAGCCTCTACAGCCGGGTCTGCGCGGCGCTCGCGGCCTCGGGCCTGGCCACCGAGGAGAGCCGCATCGTCCTGGAAAAGCCGATCGGCCGCGACCTGGAAAGCTCGCGCCAGGTGAACGAGGCGGTGGGCGCGGTCTTCGCCGAGGACCGGATCTTCCGCATCGACCACTACCTGGGCAAGGAGACGGTGCAGAACCTGATCGCGCTGCGCTTCGCCAACACCCTCTTCGAGCCGCTGTGGAACAACCTGACCATCGACCACGTGCAGATCACCGTGGCCGAGACCGAGGGCGTCGGGGACCGCTGGCCCTACTACGACGAGTACGGCGCGCTGCGCGACATGCTGCAGAACCACATGCTGCAGCTTCTCTGCTTCGTGGCCATGGAGCCGCCCGCCGACATGGACCCGCGCTCGGTGCGCAACGAGAAGGTGAAGGTGCTGCGCAGCTTGCGCCGCTTCACCCGCGCCGACGCCCAGAACGCCTCGGTCCGCGGCCAGTACACCAAGGGCGTGGTGGGCGGCAAAGAGGCGGCCGGCTACGAGACGGAGCGCGGCCAGCCCACCGGCGCCGAAACCTTCGCGGCGCTGCGGGTCGACATCGACAACTGGCGTTGGGCCGGCGTGCCGTTCTTCCTGCGCACCGGCAAGCGCCTGCCCGAGCGGCGCACCCAGATCGTCATCCAGTTCAAACCGGTGCCGCACTCGATCTTCGGCGACGGCGCCCGCGATGACCTGGTCGCCAACCGCCTGGTCATCGACCTGCAGCCCGACGAGGACATTGCGCTGACCCTGATGAACAAGTCGCCGGGGATCAGCCGCGGCGGCATGCGCCTGCAGTCCATGCCGCTCTCGCTCAGCCTGCTTCGGGCCTACGAGGGACCGGGTTCGCGCCGCCGCATCGCCTACGAGCGCCTGCTGCTCGACGTGGTGCACGGCAACAGCACCCTGTTCGTGCGTCGCGACGAGGTGGAGGAAGCCTGGCGCTGGGTCGACGGCGTGGCTGACGCCTGGGCCGAGGCCGGCATGGCGCCCAAGCCCTACGCCGCCGGAAGCTGGGGCCCCTCCGGCGCCTTCGCCCTGATCGAGCGGTCGGAGCGGGCCTGGGTCGACTAGGACGCGAGAGCCCTTCTCGCTCAGGTTGGATCAGCCTGAGCGGAGAAGAAGGGCTCCAGATATAGCCGACGCCCCTGTTCTGTCCCGGCTGACTTGATCCAAGTCAGCCGGGACAGAGTCTAGGCGGACCGCGACTGCTTCAGCTTGCGCACACAGGCTTGCAGCAGTTGCGCGCGTTCGGTGCTGAGGCCGCCGGCCTTGAGCTCCGCCAGCGCGCCTTCCAGGGCTTCTCCCCGGTGACGGACGCCCAGGCTCCAGACCTCGGAGCGGACCTCGGCGTCGCTGGCGCCGCCGGGCAGCCAGGAGAACAGGCTCATACGCGGGCTCCGGGCCGCATCTAGACGGCCGCCGGCAGGGCCGCGGCATGACCGGTCAGCGAGATTGCCGCGTGCGCGACCGATATCCGGGTTCCCGGATCGGTGTCGACCACCTCGACCACGGCGCCGAGTTGCTTGGCCAGGGCCTGGACGATGCTGGTGCCGAGGCCGGCTTTGGCGGGCGTGGACCCGGTGGGCATGCCCACGCCGTCATCGCTGACCGACAGCGTCCACGCGGCGCCGCTGACCTTGTAGGCGACGACGATGCGGCCGCCGCGGGCGCCGGGAAACGCGTGCTTGAGCGCGTTGATGACCAGTTCGGTCACCACGAGCCCCATGCTGACCGAAGCCTCCGGAGCGGCGGAGCCCTCGTCGGCCATCACCTCCAGCGTCAAGGTCTTGCGGTCGTGGATCATCGAAGCCGCGATGCTGCCGCAAAGTTCGGTGAGGTAACCCTTCAGCTCGACGTCGCCGACATTGGACGCCGCCAGTTGGTGCTGTAGCGCCGCGACGGACATCACCCGGCTATGGGCGTCGCGGAGGTAGCCCTTGGTCTCTTCCGACGACACGCGGCGCGCGCTCTGCATCAGCACGCTGGCGATGATCTGGAGGCTGTTGGCGACCCGGTGCTGCAGTTCCTGGAACAGGATCGCCTTTTCGCGCAGCAGGTCGTCCTTGAGGCGCTCGGCCAGGCGCGCGTCGGTGACGTCGGAGACCGCCAGCAGGAGGCGGATGTTGGCCGGGTCGCCATAGTCCAGCATGTGGGCGGTGATCACCAGCCGGCGAGTCGGGCTGCCCTGACGTTGCAGGTCCATCTCGTAGGTGTCGATGTTCGCCGCGCCCGACAGCGTCGCCTTCAGCAACGAGCGAAGCTGGGCCACGTCCCACTCGCCCGCGCCTAGGGCGAACAGGGACCCGCCCGCCAGACGCGCGGAATCCAGCTTGAAGGCGCGCGCGAAGGATTCGCTGGCGGCGATCACCTCCAGGTTCCCGTCGAGCAACAGGATCGGGGCGTACGACGACGCCACAAGCGCCAGCGCCAAGCTGTGAGCCACGACGGGAAGAACGGGTAAATCGTTGGCCATTTAGGCCCCAAGCGCCCGCCGGAGGCTCGCGAAGCGAAAGCCATTCCCGGCGCTAGTATCGAACGGTTGCGTCGAACCCGTCCCGGTCCTCAACGCTTCCAACACCCGACCCTATCACAGGTCGGGGGAAAGGCGGCCGCATATCGCATCGGGCCCTGCGGCATCGTCGGCGCTAGGTGAGAGGAGCCCCTGGCGCGTGGAGGACGGCGGGCTCGGCCGTCGCTTCCACCGAACCGAGGAAGATCGTCCGGACGGCCATTGCGCGCCATTGCGCGGCGAGCCGCATGAACTCCAGTTTCACGGGCTCGCTGACCGCAAGCTCGGCATTGGCCGCACACTGGCCGGCCCGTTCGTGGCATTCGTCGATCGTCATGGGGTAGATGACCTTAGCATCGCCCCATAGAACCCCAAGCTGCATTGCGTTCCCTGACGGCGCGAATTTGCGACCACTTGCCGGCCCGAGGTACAAGGCTAGCGCACGCTCGACCAGGGCCGGGAGAGCAGGGTCGCGCAGTTGATCAGCCCGACCAGGGAATAGGTCTGAGGATAGTTCCCCCACAGCTCCTTGCCGTCGAAGGTGATGTCTTCCGAAAGCAGGCCCGCCTTGGTGCGCCGGCTCAGCATCTCCTCGAACAGCTTGCGCGCCTCGGCCGTGCGGCCGGACAGTTGCAAGGCCTCGATCAGCCAGAAGGTGCAGAAGTTGAAGGCGGTCTTCGGCTCGCCGAAGTCGTCCGGCAGGGCGTAGCGCAGCATGAACTCGCCGCGCCGCAGGCCCTTCTCCACCGCCTCCATGGTGGCGACCATCCGCGGATCGTCCGGCGCCAGGAAGCGCACGTCGACCATCTGCAGGAGGCTCGCGTCCAGCTCGTCGCCGCCGAAGGTCGAGGCATAGCGGCCCAGCCCCGGATTCCAGGCCCGCAGTTCGATGGTCTCGCGGATCTGGGCGGCGCGGCCGTTCCAGAACTCCGCCCGCTCGCCCAGGCCCAACTGCCGCGCGGCGTTGCCCAGCCGGTCGCAGGCCGCCCAGCACATCACCGAGGAGTAGGTGTGCACCGCCTCGCGGCCGCGGAACTCCCACAGGCTCGCGTCCGGCTGGTCGTGCAGCTCGAAGGCGCGCTCGCCGACCCATTCCAGGGCCGTGAAGTCCTCCACCGTCGCCGGACGGATCAGCCGCTCGTCGAAGAAGGCCTGAACGGTGGACAGCACGATCTGGCCGAACACGTCGTACTGCATGTGCTCGTGGGCCTGGTTGCCGACCCGCACGGGCCCCATGCCGCGATAGCCGGGCATGGCCGGGGCGACCCGCTCGGTCAGCACCGGCTCCAGCCCCACGCCATAGACCGGCTGCACCCGGCCGGTCGCCGCCACTTGGTCCACTAGGTTGCGCAGGTAGGCCAGGTAGTTCTCCAGGATGTCCGCCGCGCCCAGCCGGTTCAGGGCCTGGACCACGTAGTAGGCGTCGCGCAGCCAGCAGTACCGGTAGTCCCAGTTGCGGGCGGCCTCGCCCGGCCCCACCGCATGCTCCGGGATCGAGGTGGTCAGGGCCGCGACGATGGCCCCGGTGTCCTCGTGCGTGCAGAGCTTGAGCGTGATCGCCGCCCGGACCACGGCCTGCTGCCACTCCAGCGGCACCGACAGGGTCCGCACCCAGCGCCGCCAATAGTCGGTGGTCTCGCGCAGCATCCGCAGCGTCGTGGTCGTGAGGTCGTCGGGGAAGCCCTCGTCAGGGCCGAGGAACAGCGCGATCGGCTCCTCCAGGCGGAACAGCCGCTCGTCCAGCACATGGCTCACCGGCCCGTCGGTGGTCAGGCGCAGCGTGGTCTCGCCGCCCACGTAGCGGATGTGGTTGGAGCCCATGGTGGTGCCGGCCGGCGCCTCGCCATAGTTCACCATCGGTCGAAGCTTGATGCGGATGCGCGGCGTGCCGGCGACGGGGCGGATCAGGCGTACGAACGCCAGCGGCCGGTAGAGCCGCCCGAACTGGCGGTAACGCGGGCAGAAGTCGATGATTTCCAGCTTGCCGCCGGAGGTATCGGTGATCTCGGTCACCAGGATCGGGGTGTTGCGCCGGTAGGCCTGGACGGTCTCGGCGCGGTTCTCGACCTCGATGCACCACAGGCCGTGGGCGTCGTCCTTTTCCAGGTCCGCGCCGCCCAACAGGGCGCAGAAGAACGGATCGCCGTCGACGCGGGGGGCGCAGGCCCAGACGAAGCGGCCGTGCTCGTCGATGAGCGCGCTGGCCGCGCTGTTGCCGATCGGGAAGAGCTCCAGGCTTTGGCTCAAGCGTCTTCCCCCACGGTCTGCGGCGTCTGCATCATCGGGAGTCCCGGCCTTTTTCACCCACCTCGGGTACTAACGCGCCTTGATCAGCTTGGCTCCGGAAGCCTAAGCCTCACGCCATGATCCGAGCGCGCAGAGCCAGAATCGTCGCGACCCTGGGACCGGCCAGCCGCGGCCTCGACAAGGTGCGCGAACTGGCGCTGGCCGGCGCCGACGTGTTCCGGGTCAACTTCAGCCACGGGGTCCACGCCGACCACGCCGCCACCATCGCCTCGGTGCGCGGGGCCGAAGCCGTGGTGGGCCGCCCGCTGGCGGTGCTGGCCGACCTGCAGGGCCCCAAGATCCGCCTGGGCGAGTTCGCCGATGGGGCGGTGCGCCTGAAGAGCGGCCAGAGCCTGCGCCTGGACCTCAGCGCCGCGCCCGGCGACGCCGCACGCATCGGCGTGCCGCACCCGGAGGTGTTCGCCGCCCTGCGCAAGGGCGCCGCGATCCTGCTCGACGACGGCAAGGTGCGGCTGCGCGTGCTCGACCACGGCCCCGACTTCGCCGATACCGAGGTTGAGGCCGGCGACCACCTCTCCGACCACAAGGGGCTGAACCTTCCGGGCCTGGCGATCCCGATCCCGGCGCTCACCGAGAAGGACCGCGCGGACCTGACCTTCGCGCTCAACGAGGGCGTCGACTGGGTGGCGCTCTCCTTCGTGCAGCGGGCCTCAGACATGGCCGAGCTGCGCAGCCTGGTGCAGGGCCGCGCGAAGGTGTTGGCCAAGATCGAAAAGCCCTCGGCGCTGGAAGCCCTCGACGAGATCCTCGACCTGTCGCAGGCGATCATGGTGGCCCGGGGCGACCTGGGCGTCGAAATGGCCCCGGAGGAGGTGCCGGTCGTCCAGAAGCAACTGGTCCGCGCCGCGCGCCTGCGGGGCATCCCGGTGGTGGTGGCGACCCAGATGCTGGAAAGCATGACCCATTCGCCGACGCCGACCCGGGCGGAGGCCTCCGACGTGGCCGGCGCGGTCTACGAGGGCGCCGACGCCCTGATGCTGTCGGCCGAGAGCGCGGCGGGCGACTATCCCGTCGAGGCGGTGGCGATGATGGACCGCATCATCACCCGCGTGGAGCGAGACCCGCGCTGGCCCGAGCTGATGCGCGCGGAATATCCCGTGGAGGACGCCGACGCCGACGCCCTGGTGGCCGCCGCCCGGCGCGCCGCCGAGGCCGCCTCCACCGCCTGCCTGGTGACCTTCACCACCACCGGCCAGACCGCGCTGCGGCTGGCCCGCGAGCGGCCTTTGCAGGCGACGCTGGCCCTGACGCCCAGCCTCGACACGGCCCGGCGCGCCGCGCTGATCTGGGGCGTGGAGCCGCGGGTGGTGCCGGAACCCTCGGACCCGGAGGACCTGGCCCGCGTGGCCGTCGAGCAGGCGGTGCAGACGGGCCTGGCCGGGCCCGGCCAGCGCATCCTGATCCTGGCGGGCTTCCCCATGGGCTCGCCCGGGGCCGCCAACATCCTGCGCATCGCCCACGCGCCCTTCGCGCGCTAGCCGGGCCACGCACTAAGTCCGCTTCCCGGCCTTGGCCGGGATAGGCGGGGCTTGGGGACGTTAGCGAACGATCAGCCGCCGCCGGTCGCTGGCCTCGACGAAGACCCGCGCGCCGTGGCGCTCGATCGCCAGGTCGACGGCGTGCTCGCCCACCTGCAGGCCGTCGATCCACAGCCGGTCGATGCCGATGGGCAGGCGCGGGTCGTTCACCGTCACCGCGTGCGGCGTCACCTCGAGCCCCAGGCAGGCCTGCAGCATCATGAAGACCGAGCCCGCGGCCCAGGCCTGCGGCAGGCAGGCCACCGGATAGGCCACGGGCGGCTCCCCGGCCCGGCGCGGGAAGCCGCAGAACAGCTCCGGCAGGCGCATCTCAAAGCTGACGGCGGTCTCGAACAGGGCCGCCGTCAGGGCCACCACGCCGTCCCGCTCGCCGTAATGCGACAGGCCGAGCGCGCAGAGCGCGGTGTCGTGCGGCCACACCGAGCCGTTGTGGTAGCTCATCGGATTGAAGCGGGCCTCGCCCAGGGCCAGGGTCCGCACGCCCCAGCCCGGCGCGAAATCGCCCGACAGCAGGCCCTTCGCCACCCGCGCCGCGCGCTCGGGCGACGCCAGCCTGGCGAACAGCAGGTGGCCGGTGTTCGACGCCCGGACGCGGCAGGGCTCGCCCGAGCCGTCGATGGCGATGGCGTAGAGGCCCTTGTCCTCCATCCAGAAGCGGTCCTCGACCGTGGCCCGGATGCGTTCGGCGCGGGCGGCCCAGGCGGCCGCCATCTGCGGCTCGGCCCGCTGGGCGGCCAGCGCCGCCATCGCCCGGTAGGCCGCGAAGGCATAGCCCTGCACCTCGACCAGGGCGATCGGCCCGGTGGCGAAACGGCCATCGGAGTGGAAGACGGAATCCTGGCTGTCCTTCCAGCCCTGATTGGCCAGGCCGCTCTGCCGGCCGCGGGCGTAGTCGATCAGTCCGTCGCCGTCGGTGTCGCCATAGTCCTCGATCCAGCCCATGGCGGCCTCCAGATGGGGCCAGATGGCGTCGATGAACGCGAAGTCGCCGGTCCGCTCGGCATAGGCCCCGGCCAAGGCGACGAACAGCGGCGTGGTGTCGACCCCGCCGTAGTAGCTGCCGAACGGCACCTCTCCGAGCGCCGCCATCTCGCCGCGCCGGGCCTCGTGCATGATCTTGCCCGGAGCGGAGTCGCGGAAGGCCGACACCTCCGTCGCCTGCCGCGACGCGAGGTAGGACAGGACGCCCTTGGCCAGGGACGGGTCCATCCACAGGACCTGCCAGGCGGTGATGATCGCGTCGCGCCCGAAGGTGGTCGAGAACCAGGGGATGCCGGCATAGGGATAGGGCCCGGTGGAAAGCTCGGTGGTGAGCAGCGCCAGGTCCGAGCGCGACTTGGCCATCCAGTCCGAGAACAGCCGCCCGGAGCTGCGCAGCCTCGCCCCGTGCCGGCGGCGGGCGCGCATGGCGAACCGCGCCAGGGCCGCATGGCTGCGGAACCGCTCGCGCGTCGGGGCCGGGCCGGCCTTCAGCCCCACCTCCACATAGAGCTCCAGATGCGATTCCGGCCCCAGCGGGTACATGAACTCGGCGCGGTGCTCGCTGAGCCGGAACGGCGGGTCGGAGAAGCTGATGACGCTCACCCGGTCGACCCCGTCGAGCCCGGTGTAGCGCACCGAAACCGCCCGGCCGTCGATCTCCGCCGGATGCTTGTAGCCGCGCTGCGCGCGCTTCAGGCCTCGCACCTCGAACATGTCGCGGAAGTCGGCGTCGAACTCCACCACCAGGGGGACGATCACCTCGTCGCGGCTGTAGTTGACCATCGAGATGCGCTCGAACAGCCGCTGGTCCGATAGGAACCGCTTGCGCGAGATGTGCAGCACGCCAGGGGGCGCGACCGGCCCACCCGGGAAGGGCAGGCGCTGGTTCGTGGAGTGGGAGGTGAAGTAGACGTTGTCCTGCCCAAGCGCCGCCGACAGCAGCGCCGGCCGTTCCATCCCCAAGGACACGGTGAAGCGCGACAGGATCCGGGTGTCGTCGTGGAACAGGCCGTCGCCCAGGCCCAGCACGTCGCCCAGCGCATCGGCGACCATGAAGACGTCACGGTCCTTCAGCGCATACATCCGATGCGGCACGCGGGGTTCGTTGGTTTCGCCGAGGGCGGCCTGGGTCTCAGGCGCCGGCGCGAGGTCGTCCATCCGCTACCTCATTCGGCGGCGAGGCCGACATCCGCCTCGCTCAACTCCCCAAGCCGACGGTACAGCTCGACGTAGCGACGCGCCATGGCCGTGGCGGAGAAGCGCTGCTCGAAACGCAGCCGGATGGCCCGGCGGTCCAGGTTCTCCAGCCGGCCCACCGCGGCGATGGCCTGCTCGTCCGAGCGCACGATGAAGCCGGTCAGGCCGTCCTCGATCACCTCCGGCACCGAGCCGCAGTCGTAGGCGATCACCGGCGCTCCACAGGCCATGGCCTCGATCATCACCAGGCCGAAGGGCTCCGGCCAGTCGATGGGGAACAGCAGCGCGTCGGCGCCGCCCAGGAAGGCCGACTTCTCCCCGTCGCCGATCTCGCCGATGAACTCGATCAGCGGATGGGCCAGCAGGGGCTCGATCTGCTCTTCGAAATAGGTCCGGTCGGCCGCGTCGACCTTGGCGGCTATCCTCAGGCGGCGGCCGGTGGCGATGGCGATGGCTATCGCCCGGTCCGGCCGTTTCTCCGGCGATATCCGGCCCAGGAAGGCCAGGTAGCCCTCGCCCTTGGCGTGAAAGGCGTAGAGGTCGGCGCGCACCCCGTGCTGCACGGTGGCCGCCCAGTTGGCGAACGGCAGGGGCCGGCGCTGGGCGTCGCTGATCGAGACCAGCGGGAAACGCGGCCAGCGCTGGTAGACGCCGGGCAGGTCCTTCAGGTCGAGGCGGCCGTGCAGGGTCGTCACGGTGCGTCCGTTCCAGGTCTCGAAGAACGGGAACTGGATCAGGTCGGTGTGGAAATGGATCACGTCGAACTGGTCGGCGCGGCGCCGCACCTCGGCCAGCAGCGACAGGTGGGCGGCCAGGTCCGACTTCAGCGGCGCGGGGTCCAGCCGGATCGCCTGGTCGCGGACCGGCGCCAGCCGGGCCTTGGTCACCGCGTCGGCGCTGGAGAACAGGGTCACCTCGTGGCCCAGCTCAACCAGCGCATCCGTCAGGTGGGCGACCACGCGCTCCGTCCCACCGTAGAACCGCGGGGGGACGGCTTCGTAGAGCGGGGCCACCTGGGCGATTTTCATGGCGGACTCCGTCATCAGAGGCTGGGGCGGAGATACGAGAGCGAGCCAAGGCGCCCCCGCAACCCATGGTCTATGTGCGGGAAGCCGGTTGGTTCCCGGATCACCGCGGTTTTTCTGCCGGCCGACGGAATCCCGCGCAGCGGCGGGCGGCGGACTGCGCTATGAGCGGACGGAATGCTCGAGATCTTCCCAGGTTCAGACGCTCTGGCGGACGCGGCGAGCAAGGCCGTGCTGGGGGCGCTCGCCGCGGGGCTCGAGGCGCGAGGCCGGGCCAGCCTGGTGACCACCGGCGGCCGCTCGCCGGGCCCGGTCTACGACCGCCTGGCGCGCGCGCCCATCGACTGGGCCCATGTCGCGGTCACCCTCTCCGACGAACGGCACGTGGACGCCAATTCGCCCAACTCGAACGCCCGCCAGTTGCGCGAGCGGCTGCTGGTGGCCGAAGCGGCCAAGGCGCAGCTCCTGCCGCTTACCGACTACGCCGAGCCGGCGCTGAAGCGGCTCATGCCCTTCGACGCGGTGATGCTGGGGATGGGCGAGGACGGCCATATCGCCTCCCTGATCCCCGGCAGCCCGGTCATGGCCCAGGCCATGCACCCGGACGGCGCGGCGCTCACCGCGGAATCGCCGCAGGGTTTCGGATCGCCGCCGGTGGCGCGGATCACCCTGACGCTGGCGGCGTTGTTGCAGAGCCGGGCCATCTTCCTCTTGATCGCCGGCGAGGCTAAGCGGCAGGTGATCGACCGGGCGCAAGCCGGCGCCGACCTGCCGGTCGGCGCACTCCTGGCGCAGGACCGGGTCCCGATCCGCATCTTCTGGGCGCCGGACGGAACGCCGAATTGAACGAGGACAGCCCCATGCATCCGGTCACGGCGGAAGTCACCGAACGGATCGTCGAGCGCAGCCGCGAGAGCCGCGCCGACTACCTGGCCCGCATCGAGGCGGCGCGGTCGGCCGGGACAGGGCGGGCCAAGCTCTCCTGCGCCAACTGGGCCCACGCCTTCGCCGCCGAGAGCGACGCGGAAAAGCGGACCATGCGCGACCCGACCGCGCCCAACGTCGCCATCGTCAGCGCCTACAACGACATGCTTTCGGCCCACCAGCCGCTGGAGCGCTTTCCGGCGATCATCAAGCAGGCGGCGCGCGAGATGGGCGCGGCGGCCCAGTTCGCCGGCGGCGTCCCGGCCATGTGCGATGGCGTCACCCAGGGCCGGCCGGGCATGGAGCTGTCGCTGTTCTCGCGCGACGTGATCGCCATGGCCACGGCGGTCGCCCTGACCCACGACGCCTTCGACGCGGCGCTGCTGCTGGGTGTCTGCGACAAGATCGTGCCCGGCCTGACCATCGGCGCGCTGGCCTTCGGGCACCTGCCGGTGATCTTCGTCCCCGGCGGGCCGATGACCTCGGGAATCTCCAACGCCCAGAAGGCCAAGGTCCGCGCCCTCTACGCCCAGGGCCAGGCGACGCGCGAGGAGCTGCTGGAGAGCGAGATGGCCGCTTACCACGGCCCCGGCACCTGCACCTTCTACGGCACCGCCAACTCCAACCAGATGATGATGGAGATGATGGGCCTGCACCTGCCGGGTTCGGCCTTCGTGCATCCCAACACCCCGCTCCGCGACGCCCTGGTGGCCGCCGCGCCCAAGCGCGCCATCGAGATCCGCGACGGGACCAACGCCTACACGCCCATGGCCCAGGTTGTGGATGAGAAGAGCCTGGTCAACGCGCTCGCGGGGCTGCTGGCCACCGGCGGGTCGACCAACCACACCCTGCACCTGATCGCCATGGGCCGCGCGGCGGGCGTGCAGTTGACCTGGGAGGACTTCGACGACCTCTCCCGCGTGACCCCGCTCCTGGCGCGCGTCTATCCGAACGGAAGCGAAGACGTGAACGCCTTCCAGGCGGCGGGCGGCATGGCCTTCGTGGTGCGCCAGTTGCTGGACGCGGGCCTCGCCCACGACGACGTCATGACCGTGGCCGGGCCGGGCCTTCGCCGTTATCAGACCGAGCCCTTCCTGGACGGCGGCAAGCTGGTCTGGCGCGAGGGGCGGGCCGCCTCGCTGAACACCGACATCCTGCGGCCCGCGGACAATCCCTTCCAGCCGCACGGCGGCCTTCGCCTGCTGAACGGGCCGCTGGGCCGCGCGGTGATGAAGACCTCGGCGGTGAAGGACGAATACCTGGTGGTCGAGGCGCCGGCGGTGGTGTTCGAGGACCAGGAGGCGCTGCAGGCGGCCTACCATCGCGGGGAGCTCAACAAGGACTTCATCGCCGTGGTCCGCTTCCAGGGGCCCCGCGCCAACGGCATGCCGGAACTGCACAACCTGACCCCGCCGCTGGGCGTCCTGCTGGACAAGGGCTTCAAGGTGGCCTTGGTCACCGATGGCCGCATGTCGGGCGCCTCGGGCAAGGTCCCGGCCGCGATCCACGTGACGCCGGAGGCGGCCGACGGCGGCGGCCTGGCCTATGTCCGCGACGGCGACGTGATCCGCGTCGATGCGCTGAAAGGGACTTTGGAGATCAAGGTGGACGAAGCCGAACTGAGGTCCCGCCCCCGCGCCGCCTGCCCGCCCTCGGGCCCAGGCTACGGGCGCGAGCTGTTCGGCCTGATGCGCCGCGCCGCCTCCACCGCCGACACCGGCGCGTGCAGCCTGTTCGAGGCCGCCTGATGAAGCCTTACTACTCGGGCCTGGTGGGCGACGTCGGCGGAACCAATGCGCGCTTCGCCCTGATCGACGGCGAAGGCCGGGTGCGCAACCTGCACATCTATCCGGCGGCCAAGTACGCCAGCCTGAACGAGATCATCGCCGACTACCTGGAGCGGACCATGGGCCGCAAGCACCCCCCGCGGGCGGTGATCGCGGTGGCCGGGCCGGTGCTGGACGGCGAGATCGAGTTCACCAACCTCGCCTGGCAGGTCTCGGAGGGCGAACTCCTGGCGCAGTTCGAGTTCGAGGCCGTGCGGCTGATCAACGACTTCGCCGCCCAGGCGCTCGCCTGCCCGATCCTGGGCCCCGACGCCCTGAAGCCGCTGGGGCCGGTGATGCGCGGCGACGCCGACGGCCCGATGGTGGTGCTGGGCGCGGGCACCGGCTTCGGAGTCGCGGGCCTGGCGCGCAGCGAACGCGGCGACGTGGAGGTCTCCACCGAAGGCGGCCACGCGGCCTTCGCCCCCTCCGACGACGTGGAGGTGGAGATCTGGAGCCAGTTCCGCGCCCGCCACGGGCGGGTCTCCATCGAGCGCATCCTGTCGGGCCGGGGCCTCTTCGAGCTCTACGGCGTGCTGGCCGGCCTGCGCCAGGCCGAGGCGACGCTGGCTGACGAGAGGGCGGTCTTCGAGGCCGCGACCAAGGGCGATCGGCTGGCGTCCGACACCCTGGACCGGTTCTGCGGGATCCTGGGTTCGGTCGCGGGCGACCTGGCCTTGAGCTTCGGCGCCCGTGGCGGGGTGTTCGTTTCCGGGGGCATCGCGCCGCGCATGGCCGAGCGCCTGGCCACCGGCGACTTCCGCGCCCGCTTCGAGGACAAGGGCCGGCTCAGCCCCTACGTCCGCCAGATCCCGACCTCGCTGGTGGTGCACCCCTACCCGGCGATCCTCGGCGCGGCCCGCGAACTGGGGATGATGGAGCGCCTATGACGCTGGAAAAGATCCTGGGTCTCGCGCCCGTCGTCCCGGTGCTGATCATCGACGATCTCGACGACGCCGTGCCCCTGGGCCGCGCCCTGGTCGCCGGCGGCCTGCCGGTGCTGGAGATCACCCTGCGAACGCCGGTCGCCCTGCAATGCATCGAGCGGATGGCCGGCGAGATCGAGGGCGCGGTGGTGGGCGCCGGCACCGTGCTGACGCCGGCCCTGCGGCTCGCCTGCGCGGAGGCCGGCGCGCAGTTCTGCGTCAGCCCCGGCCTGATCGAGGGCGAGACCGCCGAGGGCGCGGCGCCGCTGCTGCCGGGGATCGCCACGGCCACCGAGCTGATGGCCGGCCTGGCCGCGGGCTTCAGCTTCTTCAAGCTGTTCCCCGCCAACGTGGCCGGCGGGATCGACGCCCTGAAGGCCTTCGCCAGCCCCTTCCAGCAGGCCCGGTTCTGCCCGACGGGCGGGGTCGGCCCCCGGAACGCCGCCGACTACCTGGCCCTGCCCAACGTGGTCTGCGTCGGCGGCAGTTGGGTCGCCCCGGTCGAGGCGGTGAAGGCCGGCGACTGGGACAGGATCACCGACCTGGCCAGGCAGGCCCGCGCCCTGGCGCCCGCCCGCGGCTAGCCGGCATGGCCCAGAGCAACGACCAGCTCCGCTGGGAGATCACCGCCCAGGCCCAGCCCGGCGAGGCCGGATCGGCCGTCGTCAGCGTGGTGGGCAGGAACGCCATGACCCCGGAGCTGGCCTTCGACATGCGGGTCGACTGGCTGCCCGGCGCCGAGGCCGCCGACGTCGAAGGCCGCGCCCTCATCATCCTGTCGCTGCTCTTCAAGGAGCTGGCCGACGAGTGCGAACGCGTGGCCGGCGAGCGCTTCGAGCGGGGTTAGGCCGCCTCTCCCCCGAGCGAAGCGACAGAGGGAGAGGTCGGAGAGGGCGGCGGATTTTTGACGCCGGCGGCCCGATGGCCCTCGCCCCACTGCCGCCAGCGCTCCAAGGCCGAGCCGCCCTCTCCCGACCTCTCCCTCTCGGCTTCGCCGGGGGAGAGGAGAGATTACCGCCCCACGAAGTTCCCCACCCGACGCTCGGCGACGGAGCGGACGCCTTCCTTGTAGTCCTCGGTGTCGCGCAGCCAGCCCTGCTCGGCGGCCTCGATATCGGTCTGGGCGCGGACGGCGGCGGCGAGATCGCCGCGCAGGGTCTTGCGGGTGGCGACCAGGGCGAGCGGCGCGTTTTCGGCGATCTCCCGGGCCAGGCGCAGCGCCGCCGCGCGCAGGTCCTCCAGGGCCACGACCTCGTCAACCAGGCCCCAGGCCAGGCCGTCCTCGGCCTTCACCCGGCGGCCGGTCAGGCACATCAGTTCGGCCTTGGTGGGCCCGATCAGCCGCGGCAGGGTGTGGGTCAGGCCGAAGCCCGGGTGGAAGCCCAGCTTCACGAAGTTGGCCGCGAAGCGCGCGTCGGGCGAGGCGATCCGGAAATCGGCCATCACCGCCAGGCCGAGGCCCGCGCCCACGGCCGCGCCCTGCACGGCCGCCACGATGGGCTTCTTGGCCGAGAACAGCCGCACCGCCTGGTCGTAGAGCGGGTTCACCGCGCCCAGGCCCCCGGCGCTCTCACGGCTCACCAGGTCGGCGCCGGCGCAGAAGTTCTTGCCCGCGGCCTGCAACACCGTGCAGCGCAGCCCGACTTCGCCGTCGATGGCGTCCAGCGCGTCGGCCAAGTCGCGCATCAGATCGACGCTGACGTGGTTATTCGGCGGCTTGTCCAGGGTCACGACCGCCACGTGGCCATCGATCTGGACTGTGATGTGCTCTCCGAATTGGCCGTTCATTCGCGGGTCCCCAGTTACTTTCTTATGCCGAGCAGGTTCCGGGCCACCACCCACTTATGGACTTCGGTGGGGCCGTCATAGATGCGCATGGTGCGAAGCTTGGCCTGCATGAGCGACAGGGGCAGCTCCTTGGTCATGCCCATGGCGCCGAAGGCCTGCATGGCCCGGTCGACGGTCTCATAGGCCATCTCGGTGGCGTACCACTTGATCATCGAGATCTCGTTGCGCACGTCGCGGCCCTGGTCGAGCTTCCAGGCGCAGTCGTAGGTCATCAGCCGCGTGGCGTGGATCTTGGTCGCCGCCTCCGCCACCCAGAACTGCACCGCCTGGCGCTCGGAGAGCGGCAGGCCGAAGGTCTTCCGCTGCGGGGCGTACTCGATGACCATGTCCAGCGCCCGCTGCGCCATGCCCACCGACCAGGCCGCCATCTGGATGCGCCGGGTGCCGAGCCGCAGCTGCATCGGCGCAAAGCCGTTGCCTTCGGTCCCCAGCAGCTTCCAGCCCTCGACCCGGCAGTCCTCCAGCGCGATCTCGTAGGTGTAGGCGCCGCCGATCATCGGGATGCGCCGCAGGACGTTGAAGCCCTTGGTTCCTTTGTCGACCAGGAAGGCGGAGATGCCGCCCCGGGCCCGCTTCTCCTGGTCGGTCACCGCCATCAGGATGGTGAAGTCGGCGTCGGCGGCGCGCGAAATCCAGATCTTCCGGCCGTTGATGACCCAATCGTCTCCGTCCCTCACGGCGCGGGTGGTCATGCCGGCAGGGTCGGAGCCCGCGCCCGGCTCTGAGATCCCGATGGCCGAGACCGTCTCGCCGGCGACGTAGGGCGCCAGGTAGGCGGCGCGCTGCCGATCGTCGACGGTCTGCATCAGCATTCTGAGGTTCGGGCTGTCGGGCGGCAGGGTGTAGGGCGTGACGCAGCGCCCGATCTCCTCCTCCACGCCGACCATGGCGGTCATCGGCAGGTCCGAGCCGCCCACGTCCTGCGGCGCGTCGAGGCCGAACAGGCCGAGCTCGCGGGCCACCTTGTCCAGCCGGGCGTGCTCGTCCGGGGCCAGCCCCAAGCCCTTGCCCTCGGCCTCCCGGGCCAGAACCCCGGCCTCCAGCGGGGCCAGCTCGTCGCGGACGAAGTTGGCCACCAGGTCCTTGAGCATCCGATGCTCTTCGGCGAGTTCGAAATCCATGGCCCCTCCCGTCGCGCGTACGATCTTGTATGAGGGATCATAACGACCCGAAGCGGCGTGGGGAGCAGGAAGTGGCCAGGACGATGAAGTTGGCGAGCAAGGCGACGGGGCCGCTGAGCGGCATCCGCATCCTGGACCTGACCAGCGTGGTCAACGGCGCCTACGCCACGCAGATCCTGGCCGACCAGGGCGCCGACGTGATCAAGCTGGAGGATCCCGGCTCCGGGCGCGGCGGCGGCGGCGACATCATGCGCTGGGCAGGCCATGTGCCCGACCATGCGCCGCGCGACATGGGCCCCATCTTCCTGACCATCAACCGCAACAAGCGCTCCGTGGTCCTGGACCTGAAGACCGACAGCGCCAAACGCGCGATCCGCAAGCTGATCGAGTCGTGCGACGTGTTCGCGGCCTCCGTGCGGTACGAGGGGCTGAAGCGGCTCGGCCTCGGCTATGAGGAGGTCCGGGCGATCAAGCCGGACATCGTCTATGTCCACGCCGCCGGCTACGGCTCCGACGGCCCCTACGCGGGCGAGCCGGCCTACGACGACCTGATCCAGTCGGCCTCAGGCCTGGCCGACGTCCTGCCGCGCACCGACGGGAACGACACGCCGCGAATCCTGCCGACGCTGGTGGCCGACAAGGTCTCGGGCCTGTTCATGGCCCAGGCGGTGACCGCGGCCCTGCTGCACAAGGCGCGCACCGGCGAGGGCCAGTTCGTCGAGGTGCCGATGCTGGAGTGCGTGACCAGCTTCCTGCTGGTCGAGCACCTCTACGACCACACCTTCGACCCGCCGCTGGGCCAGTGGGGCTATCCCCGCGTGGTCAACCCGCACCGCAAGCCGTTCAAGACCGCCGACGGCTACATCGGCCTGCTGCCCTATACGGACCGGCAGTGGGACCAGTTCTTCGAGGTCGCCGGCTGGGGCGACAGCCTGGCCAAGGACCCGCGCTTCGCCGACTACGCCGCCCGCGCCAAGCACACCCACGAACTCTACGGCCTGGTGGAGACGGTGACCGGGACCAAGACCACGGCCGAGTGGCTGGCGCTCTTGAAGCCGCTGTCGATCCCGGTGGTGCGGACCAACCGCCTCGACGACCTGGAGACCGACCCGCACCTGGAGGCCGTCGGCCTCTTCGAGCGCTACGACCATCCCGAGGTGGGCGGCTACAAGCAGATGCGGGCGCCTGTGAAGTTCGCCGGCTCGCCCTCAAACATCCGCCGCCACCCGCCGCGGCTGGGCGAGCACACCGAGGAGGTGCTGGCGGAGTTCGGGATCCAACTGGGGGCAGACGAACCGGCCTGAGCCCCTCGCGTCCGAGCCTCTTCCCATCCGGCGGCGCAGGTCTATTCTGTAGGCAGCGCCGACCGCCAAGAGTCGGACGGAGGATTTCAAAGCCATGCGCATTCTTTCCCTGACCGCCATTTCCGTGACCGCCCTGGCGCTCGCCGCGCCGACCGCCTTCGCCCAGACGCCGGCGCCCTACCACGCCCCCAGGACTTCGTTCGGCCAGCCGGACCTGCAGGGCACCTACACCACCGCCACCATCACGCCCCTGACCCGCGACCCGAAGCTCGGCACGCGCAATGTGCTGACCAAGCAGGAAGCCGACGCTCTCGAGCAGGCCACCCGCGACCAGATCGCCCGCGCCGACGCGCTCTACGAGCAGGGGCAGCGCGCGATCCCGCTGCTGCGCGACGGGCAGCGGGCGATGGCGCTCGCAGCCGCGCTCTACCGCGAGATCCTGCGCCAGATCGAACGCGATGGCTTCGGGCGGCGCAAGGGCCGCGCCGTCGTGCCGGCGTGGCGCACCCAGGAACTGA
>NZ_DATMNA010000032.1:0-3571 GCF_035569475.1 Phenylobacterium sp. | reverse complement strand
CATCAGCTCGAGGTTGGCGACGTCCTTGCCGAAGACGTTCTCCGCGAGCCCCTCGACCCCGCGCGGATGGAAGAGCGCGAGCCTATCGGCCACGGCGGATCGCGGGCTTCGGCGTCGGTGCGGGGAACGCGGCGGTCACTGGGGCTCCTCGTCTGGGCCGTTCAAGGGTAGATACGCCCGGCGGTTCGGACAATCACGCCAACCGCAACGCGCTGGGCCAGATGCCGGACGAAACCGACGAAGAACAGTACCAGCGCGGCCTCGCGCTGCAGCACGCCGGCCGATACGCCGAGGCGATCGCGATCTATCTGCCGCTGGCCGGCCGCCTGCTGACGGTCAAGCTGGCCACCAACCTGGGGGTCTGCCTGGGCGAGACGGGCGACTTCGGCCAGGCGGTCCGCTACCTGAAGCTGGCGGCGGACCATCGCCCCCAGGACGCGGACCTGGGGCGGATGCTGGGCCGGGCCTACGGCGAGGCCGGCGAGGTCGCCCTGGCCGAGCAGGCCTATCGCCGGGTGCTCGCCGCCCATCCGGACGACAAGCCGGCCCTGCTGGGGCTCGGGGGAATCCTGCTGTCGGCGGGCCGCTACGCCGAGGGCTGGCCCCTGCTGGCGCCCCGCGCCGAACTGCACCCGGACGTGATCCCGCCGGTGAACCTGCCCTATCCGGAGTGGCGCGGCGAACCGATCGCCGGCAAGTCGATCCTGATCTGGGTCGAGCAGGGCTTCGGCGACAAGATCCAGTTCGCCCGCTTCGCCAACACCCTGAAAGCCCGCGGCGCGAACCGGGTGAGCCTCGGCTGCTCGCCCGCCTTGACCGACCTGTTCGCCACCCTCGCGGGGGTCGACAACCTGGTCCCGATCGGGGTCGGCGCCTCGGCGGAGGTCCAGCGGCACGACTACTGGAGCCGCTACCTTTCCCTGCCGGGGCCGCTCGGGATCACCCTCGAGAACTTGCCCGCCGAGCCTTACCTCACCGCTCCGGCGGACCGTAGGGCGCGCTGGGCGGGGTTCGGCCAGGGCGCGCGGGTGGGCGTGGCCTGGCGCGCCAGCCCGACCGGCTTCAACGGCGCGAACAAGGGCCTGCCGGACGCCCTCGCCCAGCGCCTGCTCGACCTGGGCGCGGTCAGCCTGGACCCGGCGGACACCGGCGCCGCGGACTTCGCCGACACCGCCGCCATCATCGAGGGCCTGGACCTGGTGATCTCCATCGACACCTCGGTGGCCCACTTGGCGGGCGCCATGGGCAAGCCCTGCTGGACCCTGTTGCCGGCGATCCGCTGCGACTGGCGCTGGCTGCGCGACCGGGCCGACAGCCCCTGGTATCCGACCATGCGGCTCTACCGCCAGACAACGCCCCGGGACTGGACGGCGACCGTCGAGCAGGTGATCGCCGACCTAGGCTCCGCGGGCCTCGCGGGCCGCGGCCTGGGCTCGGCCTAGGGCCAGCACGCCTTCGACCAGGGCCTCGATATCCTGCAGCTCGGTGCGGTGGTTGACGATCGCCGCGCGGATCGCCGTCCTGCCCGCCAGTGTCGTGGTCGAGGGGGCGACGCGCCCGGCCTCGTGCAGGTCCGCGACGATGGCGGCGTTGTCGCCGCCGCGATAGGCGAAGCACACGATGTTCAGCGCCACCGGGGCCAGCAGCTCCAGCTCGGGCGCCGCCGCCACGCGGTCGGCCAGCGCCTGGGCCAGGTCGCAGGTCCGGCCGATCACCGCGCCCAGGGCGTCCAGGCCGTAGGTCTTGAGGCTGAACCAGACCTTCAGCGCCCGGAAGCCGCGCGACAGGTCCGGGCCGTAGTCGCAGGGCCAGAACTCGCCGCCCGCCAGGCCGCGCTCGGCGTGGCGCAGATAGGCGGCCTCCGAATAGGTGAAGGTGCGCTTGTGGGCGGCGGCGTCGCGGACCAGCAGGAAGCCGGCGTCATAGGGGACCTGCCCCAGTTTGTGGAAGTCGAGCGCCAGGCTGTCGGCCCGCTCGATGCCCTTGAGACGCGGCGCGACCTGCGGCGAGATTATCCCCAGGGCCCCAAGCGCCCCGTCCACGTGGAAGGCCGCGCCCTCGCGCCGGGCGATGTCGGCCAGGCCGTCGAGGTCGTCGATGGCCCCCACGTCGACGCTGCCGGCGGTGCCGACGATCAGGAAGGGCTGCAGGCCGGCGGCGCGGTCGGCGGCGATGGCGGCCTCCAGCGCCGGCAGGCTGATGCGGTGCTGCGCGTCGGTCTCGATCAGCCGCAGGCGGTCCCAGCCGAGGCCGGTCATGTCCATGGCGCGAACGATGCAGCTATGCACCCCCTTCGAGGCATAGGCGACCACCTTCACGTCACGCACGCCGGTGTGGCGCACGTCGGCGCCCAGCGCCCGGTCGCGGGCCACCAGCACCGCGCAGAGGTTGGCCGTGGAGGTGCCCGTCAGGAACAGGCCGCTGGCGTCGGCGGGGAAGCCGAACAGCTCGGCCATCCAGGCCACCACCTGGCGTTCCACCTCGATGGGCATGTGGTCGCGCCCGCCCAGGTTGGCGTCGAGGCCGCCGGCCAGCATCTCGGCCAGCATGCCCACCGCCGTCCCGCCGCCCTGCACCCAGCCCATGAAGCCGGGATGGCGGTTGCCGCTGCCGTTGGGGGCCACGTCGGCCATGAACTGGGCGTGGGCGTCGGCCAGCGCGCCGGGGGCGCGGGGCAGCTCGGCGCGGTAGCGCCCGCGCTGCGCCGGCGTCGGAGCCTGCCACAAGGGCCGCTCCCGCAAGGTCGCCATGTTGTCGAACATGTCGTCCAGCATCCGGTGGCCCTGGGCGCGCAGGTCGTCCCAGTCCTGCGGGTCCAGGCTGGGGGCGTTGCGGTCCGCTCGGCTCATGGGCGCTCCAGTTCGAATCGCGGCCTCTTAAAGCCCCAGGACGCCGCCAGGACCCCTTATCCGCCGCCGCCGTCCTCCGAAACCCCCGCGGCAGTCGATTTGCTTGCGCGAGGCGCGCGGCCTTCCGCATAAGGGCGGTGAACAACGCCCACGACCTGGAGACGCCGGCTTGCCGCTGACCGACGACATCCGCGACCTCATCGAGCACGACACCGGCGAGGCGCAGCTTTTGCTGGGGCGGTTGGCGAAGGAGCTGCCGAAATCGGTCGAAGCCCACCTGCTGCTGGCCCAGTCGCACCTGCGCCGGCTGGAGTTCGCCAAGGCGCTTGTCCATTACCGCGAGACCGTCGCGCTCGACCCCAAGCACGACGACGCCTTGCGCCACATCGGCTTCTGCATGCTGGCCATGGGCGACAACGAGGGCGCGCTGGCGGCCTTCCAGCACGCCTTCAAGGTCCTGGCCGGCGCCGGGCCGCTTCGCTACGTCGCGCTGCTCTCGCACCGGCTGGGGCGCGTGGAGGAGGCCGTCCAGGCCTATGAGCGCCTGCTGGCCAACTGCCAGCCGACCAGCGGCGAGATCCCCGTGGCCCTGCAGGGCCTGGCCGCGGCCCTGCGCGACGCGGGCCGGCCGATCGCCGCCGACCACCACCTGCGCAACCTGATCGAGCGCTTCCGCCGCGAGCCCGTATCGGTGGCCTCGGGCCTGGTGGCGCGCAACAACT
>NZ_DATMNA010000031.1:0-18136 GCF_035569475.1 Phenylobacterium sp. | reverse complement strand
GATGGCCTGACCCTCGGCGCGCCGCTGGAAGGGTTCCAGGGGATATTGCGCGGCGTTCCGAGCTTCGTCGGCACGGCGGGCGCTCTGCTCGGCGGGCCGACCTGATGGGCGCCGCCGAAGCGGCGGGCTCCACGCGGGCGCTCATCCTCGCTCCCCATGGCCGCGACGCCGCCATCGCCGAGGCGATCCTGAACGAGGCGCGGTTGCCGGTGATGGTCTGCGGGGACTTGCCGTGCCTGCTGCGCGAACTCTGCGAAGGCGCCGGCGTGGTCCTGGTCGTCGAGGAGGCCATGCAGGCCTCGGGCTATCCCGGCCTGGTGCGCTGGATCGAGGACCAGCCGGCCTGGTCGGACATGCCGATCGTCCTGCTGGCGCTGCGGGGCGGCGGCATCGAGCGCAACCCCGCGGCCCAGCGCCTGGCCGCGGCGCTGGGCAACGTCACCTTCCTCGAGCGGCCGTTCCACCCGACCACCCTGGTGAGCGTGGTGGAGACCGCGCTGCGTGGCCGCCGGCGGCAATATGAGGCGCGCGACCGCATCGAGACCATCCGCGCCGCCGAGGCCCTGCTGGAGCGGCGCGTCGAGGAGCGCACCACCGAACTGGCCAGCGCCAACCACCAGCTCGCCGGCCAGATCGCCGAGCGCGAGCGGGTCGA
Source organism: Phenylobacterium sp. (assembly GCF_035569475.1). GTDB lineage: Bacteria > Pseudomonadota > Alphaproteobacteria > Caulobacterales > Caulobacteraceae > Phenylobacterium. The sequence goes on along the minus strand of NZ_DATMNA010000031.1, from coordinate 17,481 downwards.
AGGCGTGCTGCGCCAGACCCAGCGGTTGGAGGCGGTGGGCCAGCTCACCTCCGGCGTCGCCCACGATTTCAACAACCTCCTGATGGTGGTGCTGGGCAACATCCGCCAGATGCAGAAGACCGTCACCGACCCGGCCTCCAGGCGGCGCCTGCAGATGATGGCCCAGGCGGCCGAGCGCGGCGCCCAGCTCACCGCCCAGATGCTGGCCTTCTCCCGCCGTCAGCGGCTGGAGCCCCGCGCCGTCGACCTCAACGACACCGTCGCGGGCATGCGCGACCTGCTGCAGGCCACCATGGGCGGCAGCGTGCGCATCGAGACCGTGCTGCAGCCGCGGCTGTGGCCGGCGATGATCGACCCGACCCAGATCGAACTGGTGATCCTCAACCTGGCCATCAACGCGCGCGACGCCATGGAGGTGGGCGGCACGCTCACCGTGGAGACTGGCAATGTCGCCCTGGGCCCGCCCGCCCGGCCCGAGGAGCCGACCGCAGGCGACTATGTGATGGTGGCGGTCACCGACACGGGCTCGGGCATGACGCCGGACGTCCTGGCCAAGGTCTTCGAGCCGTTCTTCACCACCAAGGAGGTCGGCAAGGGCTCGGGCCTCGGCCTCAGCCAGGTGTTCGGCGTGGCCAAGCAGTCCGGCGGCGGTGTGCGGATCGACTCCACGCCCGGCGCCGGCGCCTCGGTGCGGGTGTTCCTGCCCCGCGCTGCGGCCGCGGCCCTTCCGGAGGGCCTCGCGCCGGTCGCCGAGGCGGTGGGGCCGCCGGCCCGCGACTTCAACGTCCTGCTGGTCGACGACGACAGCGCCGTGCGCGAGGTCACCGCCGGCATCCTGCAGGACCTGGGCTATCGCGTCGTCGAGGCCGGCAGCGGCGGCGCGGCGCTCGACCTCCTCGACCGCCAGTCGAAGATCGACCTGCTGCTGGTGGACTTCGCCATGCCCGGCATGAACGGCGCCGAGGTCGCCCGCGAAGTGCATGCGCGCAGGCCCGGCCTGCCGGTGCTGTTCGTCACCGGCTACGCCGACACCGAGGCCCTGGCCACCGCCGGCGGCGGCGACGGCATTCTGCGCAAGCCGTTCCTGGAAGAGGATCTGGCCGCCAGACTGCGCGCGGCCCTGGGGACGAGCTAGCGGGTCTCCCCTCCGCCGACGGGCGAGGAGAAAGCGGGCCTACACGACAGCGCGGCCGATGGCCTCGGAGCTCGCCGGATCCAGCAGTTCGCCCTCAGGCGCCTCGCCGGGCGTCTTGGCCTTGTGGTCGTCGTCCTCGCCCAGGCCCTGGTGGAAGTCCTGCAGGATGTCGAACAGTTCGTCCAGCTCCACCCGCAGGGGCCGGCCCTTCGGGAACCGGTAGCGCCAGAAGCTGGCGATGTGCGACACCATCCCTGTGCGCTCGCCGAGCGTGATGAACATCTCCGGCGACTTCAGCAGGAAGTTGCGGAAGGCCATCGGATTGCCGGCCTGGGTCAGCTCGCCGAAGGCGTCGTCATAGACCTGAAGGCTGGCTCGCACCTTGCGCACCTGACCCAGGATCGCCTGGTTCACGCGGGCGCCCACGTCCTTGACCTGGTTCAGCATCTCGTAATCGCGCGGACCCACAACCTTGATCTCGCTGAGCTCCGCGATCACCTGGCGCAGCTCGGGCCAGAGGCTGTTCAGCACCCATTTGTAGTAGAGGAAGCCCTTCCAACTGAAGATGCCCTCGCGGAAGTTCTCGCCCTCCAGGCCGAGCGTCAGGCGCAGCGGCTCCAGGCGCGCGTCGTCCTGGCCGGAGAGCAGGAGGCTCACCAGCTTGGAGATGTTGGCGTTGGGCGAGCCGCCCTTGCCGCCGCCATAGGCCAGGTCCACCAGCTTGGAGATCTCGCCCGAGACGAAGCGCTGCATCCGCTCCAGGTCGGCGGCGGAGATGGCGAAGTAGCAGTTGGCGATCTTGAAATCGCGCCGCTTCAGATGCTCGCGCAGCAGGAAGGGATCGAGCGAAGGCAGCTCGTCCAGCGCCTCCAGCAGGGCGATGTCGCGGGCCTCGTCCTCCTGGCTGCCGCGCAGTTGGTAGAGCAGGTCCTGCCAGCCGCGCTGGCCCACGAACAGCGACCGGCCGCCCAGGCCCAGGTCCGTCCGCTCGAAGGGGATGATGACCTTGGTGGAGATGCGCTTGGATTGGTCGAAGATGTACTGCTCGTCGGCGCGCAGGCGGTGCTTGATGATCACCGCACCGTTCAGCGAAGTGGCCTTGAAGAACGGCGCGCTTTCGTACTCCGGATCGCCGGCGTTCTGGCTGGCGACGGCGGCCAGGTTGAGGACGCGGCTGGTCGAGGCCGTGCGTTCGAGGCCGCTCAGGCTTCGATACGAGCGGTCTTGTGCGCGCGCGACCAATTTCGACCTCCACACGCGAGACCCGTGGGCCCCGCAGTCTTAACCCTATGGCGGGAACGTCGGCGTCCCCCTCGACGGCTTCACTCGGCGACTATCCGCCGGAAGCTATACAAATCGGTTAAGGGCGTTTGTTCGTCGAACATCGTATGTCGAATTTGCCGGGGTCCGCTCGCCGCTTCCCCTGGGGGCCGTTTGGCGCGAATACTGGCTGGCCATGCGGCCCGCACGGGGCCGGCGCGACTGAGGAGCCTGGCGATGGACGACGGTTCGATCGATGTGAAGCGCGCGGCCCGCGACGCGGCCTACGCCATGCCCCTTGCCGACATCAATCCGGCCGATCCGGAGATCTTCCGCACCGACACCTGGGCCCCCTATTTCGAACGGCTGCGGGCCGAGGACCCGGTCCACTGGGCCGAGAGCGGGGACGAGGAGATCGGCGGCTATTGGTCGGTCACCAAGTTCAACGACATCATGGCCGTGGACACCAACCATGAGGTCTTCTCGTCCGAGCCGACCATCGTCCTGCCCGATCCGGCGGAAGACTTCACCCTGCCGATGTTCATCGCCATGGACCCGCCCAAGCACGACGTGCAGCGCAAGACCGTCAGCCCCATCGTCGCGGGCCCCAACCTCGCGAAGATGGAGGCGATCATCCGCGAGCGCGCCGGAACGATTCTCGACGACTGCCCGATCGGCGAGGAGTTCGACTGGGTCGACAAGGTCTCCATCGAGCTGACCACCATGACGCTCGCCACCCTGTTCGATTTCCCCTGGGAGGACCGGCGGAAGCTCACCCTGTGGTCCGACGCGGCCACGGCCATGGAGGATTCGCCGATCTTCGAAGGCGGCGGCGAGGACCGCCGGCGCGCGATGCTGTTCGAGTGCGTCGACTACTTCATGCGCCTGTGGAACGAGCGGGTGAACGCCCCGCCGGCCCCGGACCTCATCTCCATGCTCTGCCATGGCGAGGCCACCCGCGACATGGACCGCATGGAGTACCTGGGGAACCTGATCCTGCTGATCGTCGGCGGCAACGACACCACCCGCAACACCATCTCCGGCTCGGTGCTGGCGCTGCATCAGAACCCCGACCAGGACCGGCTACTGCGGAACAACCCCGACCTCATCCCCGCCATGGTCTCGGAGACCATCCGCTGGCAGACCCCGCTGGCCTATATGCGCCGGCGCGCCACGCGCGACTTCGAGCTCGGCGGCAAGACCATCCGCGAGGGCGACAAGATCGCCATGTGGTACGTCTCCGGCAACCGCGACGAAGAGGTCATCGAGCGGCCCAACGACTACTGGATCGAGCGCCCCCGGGTGCGCCAGCACCTCTCCTTCGGCTTCGGCATCCACCGTTGCGTCGGCAACCGCCTGGCCGAGCTGCAGCTCAAGATCATCTGGGAAGAGATCCTCAAGCGCTTCCCCAAGATCGAGGTGGTGGGGCCGCCGCGGCGGGTGAATTCCTCCTTCGTCAAGGGCTACGAGACCCTGCCGGTGGTGATCCCGTCGCGGGCCTGACCCCGGACAGCAAAAAACCCCGGCCTCTCGGCCGGGGTTTCCTGGAACTGCCGCGCGAGGCGGACGGTCGCGGTTCGCCTCAGGCGGCCACGGCCTGGCGGCGGCGCTGGCTGCGCAGCACCGAGCCCATGCCGCCGAAGCCCAGGAGCATCAGCGCCCAGGCCGCCGGTTCCGGCACGCTGCCGGTGGCGACGGTGATGTTGTCGACGCCGAAGTCGTTGCCGCTGGCGGCGCCCTGCATGTCGATCAGGCCGACGCTGACGGTGCCGTCCTCGGTGACCGTGAAGTTGCCGTTCTCCAGGACGAAGACGCCCGGGGTGGTCGGGGTGTTCACTTCCACGCCCACGATCTGGTTCTTCACGCCGTGCGTGTCGGTGAACCAGAACTGCAGCACCGAGCTGACGCCGGTGTAGGTGTTGCAGCAGAGGTTCATCAGGTCGAACGAGTACTGGTAGTTGCCGGCGGTGACGGCGAACGCATTGCTCGTCCAGGTGCTGGCCGGGCTGGCGTCCGGGGCCAGGGTCTTGCCGTTCAGCATCAGCATGTTGTTGGTGCTCTCGGGCAGGTTGACCCACTGGTCGTGGACCGCGTTCGGGTTGGTCCCGATCGTCCAGGTGCCCTCGTCGTACATGCTGTTCGTGCCGGTGTTCGTGGCGCCGGACCGGAAGCCGTACTCCGTCGTGAAGCTGTTGGCCGTCCCGGTGCCCGGGTCGATCACGCTCGACGTGCCCGACGCGTGGGCGTCATAGGCGATGCCGGACGTGTCGTAACCGTCGAAACCCTCGAAATAGACGACGCCCGCGTTGGCGACGCCCGCAGTCATGAGGCCGGCCACAACGGCGGCCGCCGCGAAAATCTTCATTTGAAATCCCCCACAGAACCCACTTGTCGCGGGCGGTCTGCCCACGTGGTCAACAATTCCTTTAAAGGCCCAGCTTGGCGCGGCAAAGCAGATTCCCCTGAATCGCGTGCGCTGCACAACCGGCAGGGGAAATTTCACCTCACAGGGGAAAAATTAGCGAATTGGGGGCGTTGTTCCGGTCGGCAAAGGTGCGACGCGAGGTCGTGGACGCCGCCGCGTGTGCGGCGCCGCGAACGCAAAAGCCCCGGCCTTTCAGCCGGGGCTCTCGGGAAGCCTGAGTTTGTTCGGGAACGATCTAGGCGGCGAGCGCCCGGCGTTGGCGGCGATTGCGAAGCGCCGCGCCGGCTCCGCCGAAGCCCAGGATCATCAGCGCCCAGCCCGCCGGTTCCGGGACGACGTCGCCGGCCACGATATAGGCCCGGTCGACGACGAAGTCGGCCGCAGGCGCGGCCCCCGAGTGGTAGGTGAACGAGGTGGTGTAGTTCCCGGCGGTCAGGATGTTGGCGACGCCCGAATAGGCCGTCCAGACCCCCGGCGTCGAGCCGTGGGCGCTGAAGTTGGCGAGGTCGACGCCGGCGACGGTTCCGGTGAAGGTGGCGTCGCCGGAGTTCGCGTGCCCGTTGAACGGGACGTAGGCGTCAAACCCGATCGTATAGAGGCCCGGGTTCAGGAAGACCGTCTGCGACAGCGTCTCCGTGGAGGCGTCGGCGACGAAATAGAGCCCGAAATTGCCGGTCGGATCGGGGCTCGCCGAGAGCGCGTTGTCCGGCGGGATCGGCTCCCCGAAGGCGCCGCCCGGATAGCCGCTGGGCGAATTGTAGGGAATGACGACCGCCGGATGGCCGCTCGGGCCCACGTCGGCGCCGGAGCCCGTATAGGTCCAGCTCAGCGTGCCGCTCTCAAAGCTGCCGTTGGTGATCAGGTTGGTGGAGGCGCTCGCCGAACCGGCGAGGGCAAGTCCGGCGGCGGCGACGGCGACGACGGCGAAACGCTTCATTGCTAGCCCCATTCCAGTTGCCGGTGGCGGTCATTCGCCGACACCGTGAACGAGACCTTTACAACCGAAAAGCGCGAGGGCAACCGGATTCGACCTGATTCGCGTATCGCAGGTCTTTAATTTTCAAAGTTCGCCTGTCAGGGGAAAAAATCGCCAAATTCAGCGGGTTAGCCGCGAGCTTAAGCGGGCAAGGGCGGCGTCGCGGGGGCCGGCCCCGCTTGTGCGGCCGCGTCGCTCAGCCGACGCCGTCGAGGTATTCGATGTCCGGCCGCCCGGCGAGAACCGCGGCGAACTTCGGCCCCGCGGCCTTGAAATAGTCCGTGCCGCCGTGATGGGTCAGGGCGTCCTGGTCCTTGTAGACCTCCAGCACCTTGTAGGTGTTGGGCTCGGCGCGGCTCTTGGTCAGTTGATAGGCGAGGTTGCCCGGCTCGTTGGCCCGCACCTGCCCGGCCAGTTCGCCGAAGAAGGCCTCGAACTCGCCCGCCTTGCCGTCCTGGATCCTCAAGGTCGCGATCACGCCGATGCTCATGCCGTTCTCTCCAAACGATCGTTTGAAAGACGGTAGGGCGCGCCTCTGCGCCTGTCATCCCGGAAAGTGCGCAGCCCCGGCGGGCTGCTAGGCGCGCTCGTTCCAGCCGTAGGCCACCCAGTGGTGGCCGCCCAGGTGGCGGGCTTCGATGACGCCGTCGGCGCGGGCGCGCGCCGTGCGCCGGGCCCTGAGCGCGAGGCCCGCGAAGCCCAAGAGGGCCGAGGCCATGACCGCGATCACCGCGACGGTGGCGGCGGCCACCACGGCCAGGACCGCGCCCACGACCACCGCGGCGATGGTCGCCAGCAGACCGACCAGCACAGCCAGGCTGCGCAGGGCCGAACCGTGACGGGTGGCGAACTCTTTCACCATGGCGTCCTCACTGACCCAGCTTTCGGGTCTATGACAATTATGTTGTCCCGCGGGTCCCCTGCGTCAACCATGCGCAGCCGAAAAGGGACGCACACACGCACTTATGCCACGCCCTGCAAGGCCAATGCCCGCCGTTCGCGCATCGCGGTGTCGAACGCGGCGTTGATGGCGGCGGCCTTGGCCTCGGCGACCTCGATGAATTCCGTGGGCAGGCCGCGGCCGCGGGCCCGGTCCGGATGCGATTCGGACAGCATCGTTCTCCAGGCCGCGCGAAGCTCGGCGTCGGAGGCGTCGTGGCGCACGCCCAGCACGGCGTAGGGATCGCCCGCCTCCGGCCCCAGGTGCGTCGCCTTCAGCCGGCGGAACACCAGCGGGCTCTGGCCGAACAGCTCGGAGACCCGGCTCAGGTAGGCGAGCTCGTCGGTCGTCACCACGCCGTCGGAGGTGGCGATGAAGAAGAGGCCGTCGACCACGTCCTCGAGGAGCTGCGGGCAGGCGTGGTAGCGCTTCTGCAGCCGCCGCGCGTAGCCCTCGAACCCCCGCGTGGTCTGCCGCGCGAGCTGGTAGAGGCGGCGCACATTGCCCTCGCTGCCGGCGTCGGGATGAAACACCTCGGAGAAGACCTGGTATTCGCTGGCCTGGGCCTGGCCGTCGGCCTTGGCCAGCTTCGCGCCCAGCGCGGTCACCGCGGTCGAGAACGCCGGGTCCTCGCCGGGAAGCCCCGGAGGGCAGACGTCGCACTCGGCCTCGTCGAGGTTACGAGCGGCGAGGCCAGCTATCTTGCGCCAGAAGCTCATTGGGATAAGCAGCCATAGAAGCGTGTGGGCCTGAAAACAATCGAGAGGCAGGTTAAGTTTTGCACAGGTCTTGGCGTTTTTGGATCGACCGCGGCGGGACCTTCACGGATGTAATCGGCCAGGTTGCAGATGGGCCGGACGCTGGCGCGGAGACCTCGCTGAAGCTGCTCAGCGCCTCGGCGGCCTACCCCGACGCCGCCGTGGAGGCGATGCGCCGCATCCTCGGCGCGGCTCCCGGCGCGGCGTTCCCGGCCAGCCGCGTGGAGTCCATCAAGATGGGCACCACGGTGGCCACCAACGCCCTGCTGGAACGCGCCGGCGCCAGGACCCTGTTCGTCACCACCCGGGGCTTCGCCGACAGCGTGCTGATCGGCGACCAGGCGCGACCGGACCTCTTCGCCCTCACCATCCTGCGCCCGCCGCCGCTCTATTCGGGGGTGGTCGAGGCGGATGAGCGGCTGGACGCGGACGGCGGCGTGGTCCGCCCCCTCGACGCCGCGGCGCTCGCCGAAAAGCTCGAGTCCGGCCTCGCCCAAGGCTACGCCTCCGTCGCCATCGCCTTCCTGCACGCCGACCTCAATCCGGCGCACGAGCTGGCCGCCGGCGAAATCGCCAGGGCGCTCGGTTACCCATTCGTCGCGCTGAGCCATGAGGTTTCACCCCTGCCGCGATTTATTCCGCGCGCCGAGACCACCATCGCCGACGCCTACCTGACGCCCATCCTGCAGGATTATGTCCGCCGCGTGGCCGATGAGGTGGCGGGCGCGCCGCTCTACTTCATGACCTCGGCCGGCGGCTTGGTCCGAGCCCAGGCCTTCCGCGGCAAGGACGCCGTGGTCTCCGGCCCGGCCGGCGGCGTGGTGGGCGTGGTCCGGACCGCCGCGCAGGCCGACGCGCCCGCCGTCCTGGGCTTCGACATGGGCGGCACCTCGACCGACGTCTGCCGCTACGCTGGGCGCCTGGAGCGGCGCGACACCGCCAAGGTGGCCGGCGCCAAGATCCGCAGCCCGATGCTCGACGTGGAGACGGTGGCGGCCGGCGGCGGCTCGATCCTGACCTTCGACGGCATGCGCGCGCGCGCCGGCCCCGCCAGCGCCGGCGCCGACCCGGGCCCTGCCGCCTACGGCCGCGGCGGCCCCGCCACCGTCACCGACGCCAACCTGGTGCTGGGCCGCCTGGACCCGCGCTTCTTCCCCTCGGTCTTCGGGCCGCAGGGCGACCAACCCCTCGATCCGGACGCCGCCCGCGCGCGCCTCGCCGACCTGGCCGAGGCCATGGGCGCCGACAGCGTCGAGGCCGCCGCCGAGGGCTTCGTCGCCGTCGCCGTCGAGCAGATGGCCCAGGCGGTGCGCCGCATCTCCACCGAGCGCGGCTTCGACCCGCGCGACCATGCGCTCACCGCGTTCGGCGGCGCCGCCGGCCAGGTCGCCTGCCAGACCGCCGAGGCGCTCGGCGTCGGCGAGATCCTCTGCCCGAAGTACGGCAGCGTGCTCTCCGCCTGGGGCATCGGCCAGGCGGAGGTCACCGCGCTTCGCCAGTCCGGCCTCGAGGCCCCGCTGGACGCCGCGGGCCTGGCCCGCGCCGCGGCCCTCCTCGCCGAGGTCGAGAACGCCGCCCGCGCGGCCATGGCCGAACAGGGGGCCGAAACCGGCGCCGTCCGCCAGACCCTTCGCCTGCGTTACGACGGCGCCGACGCCGAACTGCCGGTCCCGCTCAGCGACCTCGCCACCGCCAAGGCCCGGTTCGAGCAGGCCCACCAGCGCCTGTTCGGCTTCATCGAACCCGGCCGCACCATCCTGATCGCGGCGGTGGAGGCGGAGGCCAGCGCCAACAAGAGTTCCGCTCTTCCCCGCGAAAGCGGGGACCCAGGTGCTTTTGGTATTGCTGGACCAACAAGGCCACTTGCCTCCCCGATTGGTCCGAACAGAAAAAGCCTGGGTCCCCGCGTTCGCGGGGATAAGCGGGTTAAAATGTATACGCTGGGCGCCTGGCATGACGCGCCGGTCGTCCCCGCCGACGCCTTCGCCAGCCTCGACGGCCCGGCCCTCATCGTCCGCGCCGACACCCAGATCGCGCTGGCCCCCGGCTGGCGGGCCACGGCCCATGCCGACGGCCTGATCACCCTCACCCGCACCGGCGCCGCGCGCAGCCACGCCATCGCGCTCGATAGGCCCGATCCGGTCACGCTCGAGCTGTTCAACCGCCGCTTCATGGGCGTGGCGGAAGCCATGGGCGCGGCCCTGGAGCGCACCGCTCATTCGGTGAACATCAAGGAGCGGCTCGACTTCTCCTGCGCCCTGTTCGACGCCGACGGCGGCCTGGTGGCCAACGCCCCGCACATGCCGGTGCACCTGGGCTCCATGGGCGCCTCCGTCCGCGCCGTCCGCGACCGCCACCCGGTGCTGCGCCCCGGCGAGGCCTTCGCGCTCAACAACCCCTACGCCGGCGGCACCCACCTGCCGGACATCACCGTGGTCATGCCGGTGTTCATGGAAGGCGGCGAGCAACCCAGCTTCTACGTCGCCGCGCGCGGCCACCACGCCGACATCGGCGGCGTGCAGCCGGGCTCGATGCCGCCCTTCTCGAAGACCATCGACGAGGAGGGCGTCATGCTCGACGCCCTGCCGATCATGCGCGAGGGCGCCTTCCTGGAGGCCGAGACCCGCGCGGCGCTGCTGTCCGGCCGCTGGCCCGCGCGCAACCCGGACACCAACGTCGCCGACCTCAAGGCCCAGATCGCCGCCTGCCAGGCCGGCGGCGCCGCCGTCGCGGACATGATCCGCACCTATGGGGCCGAGGCCGTCGCCCGCTACATGACCTTCGTGCAGGAGAACGCCGCCGCCGCCGTGCGCCGCGCGGTGGGCAGGCTCTCCGACGGGGCCGCCCGCGTGCCCATGGACGGCGGCGGCGAGATCGTCGTCGCGACCACGGTGGACGCCGCGGCCGGCGAGGCCACGCTCGATTTCCGCGACAGCGCCGACCAGTTGCCCAGCAACTTCAACGGCCCCTCGGCCATCGTCGACGCCGCGGCGCTCTATGTCTTCCGCACCCTGGTGGACGACGACATTCCGCTCAACTCCGGCTGCCTGGAGCCGCTGAACATCCTGACCCGGCCGGGCTCGATGCTGGACCCCAAGCCCCCCGCCGCCGTCGTGGCCGGCAACGTGGAGACCAGCCAGCATGTGGTCGACGCGCTCTATGCCGCGCTCGGCGTCATGGCCAACAGCCTGGGCACCATGAGCAACTTCACCTTCGGCGACGAGACCCGCCAGTACTACGAAACCATCTGCGGCGGCTCCGGGGCCACGGCCCAGGCGCCGGGCGCCAGCGCCGTCCACACCCACATGACCAATTCGCGCCTCACCGACCCGGAGATCCTCGAGCGGCGCTTCCCGGTGCGGGTCGAAAGCTTCGGCGTGCGCCGGGGCTCCGGCGGGGCGGGACGCATGCCCGGCGGCGACGGCTCGGTGCGCCGCATTCGCTTCCTTGCGCCCATGGAGGCGGCCCTGCTCTCCTCGCGCCGCGAGCACGCCCCGCAGGGCCTGGCGGGCGGCGGGCCCGCCAAGCCCGGCGCACAACGTTTGATCGCCGCCTCCGGGACGGTTACAGACCTACCCGGCTGTTTCGCCGTCGACGTCCAGGCCGGCGACATCATCGAGATCGAAACCCCCGGCGGCGGCGGTTTCGGCCTCCCTGACGCCGGCCCGGCCTGAAAATAGCTCGAATCCTCAAGGTATTCCCGCGACCATGCCCGTTCCCATCGCCCTCGCCCTCGTCCTCTTCCTGCAAGGCCAGCCGGCCGCCGAGACGGCCGCGGCGCCCGCCGAGGCTCCGCCGGCCGAGGAGCGCTTCCCCGCCGGCGCGCCGCGCGAGGACTATCAGTTCGTGGCCTGGTGCTACGGCAGCTTGCGCGGCTACCTCGACCTGCACGACCAGGTGATGCCCGAGGTCACCCGCATCGAGAGCACCTACCGCCCGCCGGACCGCAAGCTCTCCGACGACCTGAAGGTCTATGCCGACCTGCAGAAGGAAGGGGCGGCCCAGCTCAAGATCTTCCAGTCCGCCCTGACCGCCGCCGAGAAGGCGAGCCTCAAGCCGATCAACACCCTGGGCGCCGCGGCGGTGAACCAGGGCCGCGACGTCTGGCGCGTCGGCCCCAACGTGACGCCCGCGCGCCTGGCGCAGGAGTGGATGAGCTGGGCGCTCCCGGCCCGCTGCGAGACCACCGCCAAGTCCCTCAAGGCCAAGGCCACCCTGATGGGCGGCGCCTTCAAGGTGAACGACGAGCCCGACGCCCCGCCGCCCGCCGAGGCCGCCCCGGCCCCCGCCGCCGACGCCCCGGCGCCCGCCCGGGACCCGGGCTCGCTGCTCCTCGGCGCGTCGCCGGAAACGCCGCCCGCCCCGACCCCGCCGAGCCGCTAGGGCCGGCGGCCGGTCCACCCCGGCGTGTAACCTCCTGTAACCCCGCCGGAACCGTAAGAAACTTGGCGTCGCGCGCGGGCCGTGGAGCTTGGCGCTTCCTCTCCACGCGCGGCTCGCGATGCGACCTGCGCCCTTTCGAGTTTGCCGATCGGACCGCCGCGCGATGCGCCTGCCAAGCCGCCCGACGTTCCCCAGCCTCTCGTGCGCCGCCGCCGTCCTGGCGTTCGCCTCCCACGCCGCGGCCCAGACCCAGCCCCCCGCAAAGCCGCCCGCGCCCAAGGCGGCCGCCAAGCCCGCGCAACCCGCCAGCGACGTCAGCGAGGTCGTGGTCACCGCCTCGCGCCTGAACCTGATGGGCATCGCCGCCACGGCGTCCCAGGGCTCGATCACCCAGGAGGAATTGCAGCTTCGCCCCGTCTATCGGGTCGGCCAGTTGCTGGAGACCACGCCGGGCCTGGTGGTGACCGTCCACTCCGGCGAGGGCAAGGCCCAGCAATACCTGCTGCGCGGCTTCAACCTCGACCACGGCACCGACATCGCCAACTTCGTCGACGATATGCCGGTCAACCGGCCGACCAACACCCACGGCCAGGGCTACTCCGACGCCAACTTCATGATGCCGGAGGTGACCGACGGCCTCGACTACACCAAGGGCCCCTACTACGCCGCGGTGGGCGACTTCGGCGCCGTGGCCTCGACCCACGTCAAGATCGCCGACGAGATCCCCGACCAGGCCTCGGTCAGCGTCGGCGCGCTCGGCGTCTACAACGCCTTCCTGGGCGGGACCCGCAAGTTCGGCGCCGACGACCGGCTGATGGGCGGGGTCTATCTGGGCCATGTCGACGGGCCGTTCGACCACCCGGACAACTTCCGCAAGATCGATGGGGTGGTCCGCTACAGCCACGGCGAGGCCGACAACGGCTATGACCTCACGGCCATGTACTACAACGGCAAGGGCAACTTCACGACGGACCAGCCGCTGCGCGCCGTCCAGCAGGGCCTGATCGGCCGCTTCGGGACCCTCGACCCCTCGGACGGCAGCCTGTCGGAGCGGCTCAGCCTGTCAGGCCACTTCGCGGCGCGCGGCGACGATTGGCGGTTCACCTCCAACGCCTACTACATCCGCCAGCGCATGACCCTGTTCAACGACTTCACCCACTTCCTCGACGATCCGGTGAACGGCGACCAGGAAGAGCAGAGCGAGGCGCGGACCACCGTGGGCGGGGCCGCCGCGTTCCGCCTCGCGCATGACTTCGGGCGGATCGACAGCGACACCACGATCGGCCTGCAGGCGCGGTACGACGACGCCTACGTCGACCGCCGCCACACCCGCCAGAGGACGGTCCTGGACTATTGCGAAATCGCACAACCCGCCGGTCCCTCAATCCCGACGCCGGCGACCGGCGGGGCCTGCATCGCCGACCGCGTCCGCCTGCTCGACCTGGCCCCCTACATCGAGAACACCACGTCCTGGACCCTGTGGCTGCGCACCATCGTGGGGCTGCGCGAGGAGTACTACCACGCCACCGACCACAGCCTGGTGACCGGCTTCCAGGGCGCCCGCAGCCAGTCACTGTTCCAGCCCAAGGTCAGCGTCGTGTTCGGGCCCTGGGCGAAGACCGAGCTCTACCTCAGCGCCGGCCGCGGCTTCCACTCCGACGACGTGCGCGGGGTGTTCGGCACCGTGCCGCTGGCCGGGGTGCCGGCCGCCGCCGGCCCGACGCCCCTGCTCTCGCCTGCGACCGCCGAGGAGGTCGGCATGCGCAGCAACATCATCCCCAAGGTCGCCCTGCAGGTCGCCGCCTTCCAGGAGGATTTCCGCTCGGAGCTGACCTACAACCCCGACCTCGGCCAGGACGAAGCCAGCGCCCCCAGCCGCCGCCAGGGGATCGAGGTCTCCGCCCAGTACAGGCCCCTGCCCTGGCTGGAGCTGAACACCGACCTGGCCTTCTCCAAGGCCCGCTACACCGGCGACCTGACCGCGTTCGGCCTCGACCAGCCGTTCATCGCCAACGCGCCGGAGTTCATCGGCTCGTTCGGGGTGCTGGTGGACGACCTCGGCCCCTGGTTCGGTGGCCTGCAGTGGCGCGCGCTCGGCAAGTACCCGATCAACGACGGCGAGGCCCAGCCGCGCGACAAGGGCTATTCGGAGTGGAACGCCGACATCGGCTACAAGGTGAGCCCGCGGCTGCGCCTGCAGCTCAGCGTCTTCAACCTCACCAACACCAAGGCCAATTCCTCGGCCTATTTCTACACCTCGCGCCTGCCGGGCGAGCCCGCCGACGGCGTCCCCGGCGTCCAGGTCCACCCCCTCGAGCCGATCTCCGTGGTCTTCAAGGCGACGACGTATTTCTAGCGGCTGTCATCCCGGTTTGGCTGCTTCGCGCCGCCGCTTCGCGGTCGCGACTCGCGAAGACCGGGATGACACTCCGAATGGGCTCAGCGCTTCCCCAGATACTCCGCCAGGCGCTCAAGTCCCTTGGCGTTGGTCTCCGGCCGGTTGGCGAAGCACCAGCGCAGCCACCCCTGGCCTTCCGGCCCGAAGGCCGAGCCGGGCGCCAGGCCCAGGGCGGACTTCTCGATCATGTCCTTGGCCAGGGCCACGGAGTCGGTCACGCCCTCGATGCGGAAGAAGGCGTACATGCCGCCCTCCGGCTCCGGCGCCTCGACGCCGGGCAGGGCGCGCAAGGCCCCGATCACCTGGTCCTTGGCCGTCGCGAGTTCCGCGCGCAGCTCGGCGATGTGCGGCTCGCCCTGGGTCAGGGCGGCGATCGCGCCGCTCTGGATGAAGTCCGGCACGCAGGAGGTGTTGTACTCGATCACCACCCCCATGGAGTTCACCAGGCTCTTGGGCAGCACCATCCAGCCCATCCGCCAGCCGGTCATCCGCCAGGCCTTGGAGAAGGTGTTGGTGGAGACCACCCGCTCGTCGTCGCCGGCCAGCGGCAGGAACGAGGGCGCGGACTTGCCGGGGCCGAAGATCAGCCGCTCGTAGGGGTCGTCGGTGATCAGCCAGATCCCGTATTTGCGGCACCGCTCCAGGATCGCCGCGCGGTCCTCCGCCGGCAGGGTCCAGCCGGTGGGATTGTTCGGCGAGTTGAGGAACAGCGCCTTGGTGTCCGGCGTCAGGGCCGCCATCAGCTTGTCGAGGTCCAGCCGCCAGCGGCCCTGGGCCCGCTCCAGCGCCACCGTCTCCATCCGCGCCGACAGGATGCGCGGGATCTCCACGATGTTGGGCCAGGCCGGCGTCGTCACCACCACGCGGTCGCCCGGCGCGACCACCGCCTGGCTGACCAGCATCAGGGCGTTGACCCCGGCGCTCGTGATCCCCAGCCGCCCGAAGTCGATCGGCTGGCCGTGCAGGTTGGTCAGATAGGCCGACAGCGCCTCGCGCAGGTCCGCGCGGCCCAGGTTGTGGGTGTAGTAGGTCTCGCCGTCCATCAGCGCCTTGGCGGTCGCCTCGCGGATGAAGGCCGGCGTCGGCTGGTCGCTCTCGCCGACCCAGAACTTCAGCACGTCCTTGCGGGCCATACCGAGGTTGGCCACCTCGCGGATCTGCGAGGTGCGGAGCGCGAGGACGTCGGGGCGGGCGGTGGGGGAAAACATGGTCCCGTCCTAGCGGGCCAAGGCGCGCCGAACAATCGCTCGCTGGCGTACCTCAGGTCTCGCCGGGCAGGGTCAGGCGGTAGGGCTGGCGGATTTCCTGGAACGCCGGCAGGGCCTCGCAGGTCGCGGCGTGCGCCTTCAGCGCCGGCCAGCGGTCCCAGTCGAACTCGGCGGCCAGGGGCTCCGACACGAAGCCGATCATGGTCGTCAGCATCACGTCGGCGTGGCTGAGGTCGTCGTCGAACAGGTAGCGGGTCGGCCGCACCTGCCGCTCGGCCTCCAGCAGGTCCAGGGTCTCGGCGATCTGCAGCCGGCAGCGCTCGACCCACAGCGGGAAGGCCGCCTCGCGCAGCACCCGTTCGTAGAGCAGGCTGACGGCCTTGTCGGCGACGCCCGCGGCCATGGCGGCGATGCGCAGCAGGTGGCGGCCGTCCTCGCCGCCGCGCGCCAGCACCGCGCGCTGCGGCCCCACCATCTCGTCCAGCACCGCCAGGATCGCGGCGGAATCCATGAACACCGTGCGGTCGTCCATGACCAGGGTTGGCACGCGGCGCAGCGGGTTGAACTTGGCGATCTTTTCGGCGTCGCCGAACGTCGACCAGGGCTGGTGCTCGAAGGCCAGCCCATAGGTCTTGAGCGCAATCCCCACCCGCCGCACGAACGGCGAGTCATATTGCCCGATCAGCATCATGGCGTGCGTCCCCCGAAGTCCCGACAGGCTCTAGATAGCGGCGACGGGAAATTCCGGAAGGCGCCGCAGCCAAAATCCTCCCCCGTAGCGGCAGCGTGCGGGGGAGGTGGCGGCGAAGCCGACGGAGGGGGCGTTGGGGCCGTGCGCGGAGCTTGAACCAGCGCCCCCCTCCAGATGGTTTCGTGGTCCCCCTCCCCCGCGAACGGGGGAGGTTTTTAAGCGCTGACCCCGCCTACTTCCCGTCCGGGGCGATGATCGGGCGGGCGTCCTTCCACTTGTAGGGCAGGGTGTCGGGGATCACCGAGACCTCGGTGGTGAACTTGAACGGATAGGCCGTCCCGCTCGGATAGGTCAGCTCCACGAAATAGGCGGTCCAGCCGGCCGCCGGCTTCTCCACCTTGCCCACCCAGGTCCCATCGGTGCCCGCCGTCAGCACCGTCGAGGTGAACGACTTGCCGATGGTGTCGACGCGGAAGTCGCGGGCCTTGGGGTTGGTCCCCTGCCACAGGCGGACCTCGGTGGGCTTCACCGCGGACTTCACGACGATCGCCCCGTCCGGCCGCACGGTCCACGAATAGCTCGGGATCGGATGGTGCGTCAGCACCGCGTCGTAGAAGGCGGTGATGCTGTCGTTGATGTCGGTCCCCGCCGTCGAGTGCTTGGAGTTGGGGATCATCCGCAGCCGCTTCAGCTCCGGCAGCAGGTGGTAGGAGAACTTCGTGTTGTCCGGCGGGAAGTACTCGTCGCCCACCGCGTTGATCACGTACTTCGGCATCTTCATCGCCGGCCGGTCGCGGTAGTTCAGCGGATCCTCGATGCGGTTGACCTCGGTCAGGCCCGGCGAGCCGATCATCTTCGGGATCAGGCCGTTCTCCACATAGTCCTTCAGGGCCGGCGAGAAATAGCCCATCGCCTCCCAGTGGTGCTTGGCCGTAGCGTCCACGTCGAGGACGTTGATCACGATCGGGATGATCGCCACCACGCGCCGGTCGATGGCCCCCACCAGCCAGGTGGTCCAGGCCCGCTTGGACCCGCCGGAAACCACGAAGCTGTCGACCTTGAGCTTTCCGCCGGCGTCGCTGGCCAGGTACTGCTGGATGGCCGTCATGGCCTGGGTCCCGCTCTTGACCATCGGCAGGCGCACCAGGTCGAGCGGATTGCGGTCCTTGGCGAACTTCGCCTGCTGGTAGGCGATGATCTCGTCCTCGACGCGCGGCTTGGGATCCTCGGTGAAGCGCAGCGGCTGGTTGGGCACGTCGTCCAGCTCGGAGACCACCGAGTGGGTCTCCACCGCCATCTTGGCCCAG
>NZ_DATMNA010000030.1:0-12411 GCF_035569475.1 Phenylobacterium sp. | reverse complement strand
GCCGACTCTCAAGGCGCGCGGGGGCTCGATGTGGAGCTGAGGCAGGGCCAGCGCAATCACGCGACCAGCGCCTGCGGCCTGATGGCGAGGACGCCCCTTGCGCCGACGCTCCGAGTCTCTAACACTCCGCCGCGCATGAAGGATTGACGACAGCGTGTCGGACGCCGCCGGACCCATCCCCGAGATCGATCCAGAGCGCGAGGCCGCGACCAAGCAGCAGGTGCTGGCGGCGGCGGAGCGGCTGTTTGCGCTGCATGGATTCCAGAACGTCTCGGTGCGCGACATCACCGCCGAGGCGGGCGTCAACCTCGCCAGCGTGAACTACCATTTCGGCTCCAAGGACGCCCTGCTGTTCGAGATCTTCCGCCGCCGCACCGGCGAGTTGAACCGCGAGCGGGCGCGCATGCTCCACGAGGCCTCCGACCGCCATGGCGGCAGCCCGCCGGTGCGCGAGATCCTGGAGGCCCTGTTCGCCCCGCCCCTGCGCTGGGCCGACCCGGCCAACGACCGGCGGATCAGCGTGCAGTTCATCATCCGCGCCCGCTCCGAGGGCACCGCGGAGATGCGCGAGGCGCTGCAGAACGACGTCTCCCACCTGGCGCGTTTCGCCGAGGCCCTGAAGAAGGCCCGCCCCGACCTGCCGGCCGAGACCGTCTACTGGCGGCTGCACTTCGTGTTGGGCATGGTCCACAACAACCGCTTCGTGGAGTTCGACCGGCTGCACCACCTGTCGGGCGGCCTGACCCGCGAGGGCGACGTGGCCGGCCTGCTGGGCCGCATGCTCGACTTCGCCGAGGCCGGCTTCAACGCGGCCTAACGCGATTTCCGCAACAGCTCCGCGGCGCTCTGTCCGGTCGTGGGCGTCGCATTGGCGCTCTGCGCGAGCCGCCAGCCCGAGGCGCCCTTCCGCCAGACCAGGGAGAAGCGGACCATGACCGGCGGGCGCCCGGCCAGGGTGAAGGGCGCATCGAACGTCATCGCGCTGAGCGCCGCATCGCCGACCACGGCGAGATGCTCGATCTCGCCGATCCGCGCCTGGCCGCCCCAAAGCTTCTGGTCGTTGGCCAGCATTTCGGAGACGCCCTCCCGGCCCTGGGCCACCTCCGCCACGTCGCCGCCGAAGGCCGTTATCCCCGGCTCAACCATCGCCATGACGGCGGCTTCGTCGCCGCGGGCATAGGCGTCGAGGAAGGCGCGGGTCCTGTCGGTCAGGCTGTCGCCTGCGGCCTGCGCGGCCCCGGCGCAGGCGGCCGCCGCCACGATCGTGAAAATGAATCTGCGCAGCATGATCCGTCCCCCGTCCCTGGGCCACGATCGCGGTCGCGACAGAACGCGGCAAGTTACATCGCCGAAAGGTTGCGGCCCGCAACCTGGCGTCGCCGAGCGGCGAGGCCTACGGCTTGGCCGGGAGGGCCGCGTGCATCGCGGTCAGCGCGGCCTGGCAATCCTCGTGCTCGCGCGCCGACCAGGCCTGGGTCTCCGGCCCGTCGCGGGCGTCGGAATAGGCGATCGCCACCGCCTTGGCCTTGACGCATCGGTCCAGCGGATTGGCGGCCTTCTGGTAGCCGGCGACGGCGTCCCTGATCCGCAGGCTGTCGATCAGCCTGGCCTGGGCGTCGGCAACCTGCCCGCAGCCCGCGCACAACAGCCCCACGCCCAGGATCGCCGCACCCCGCATCGCCCGCCCCCATAGCCGTCGCAAGCTGGGCTATGGACCCGCGGCGGTTGTGTGACCCAATCGTGGCGGTCCGTGGCCATCGCGCCGGGCCGCGATAGGGCCTAGGGTCGGGGCATGGCTGCCCCCCTGTGTCCCAACTGCAAGGCCGAGATCTACAAGGTGAGGCCGGTGCGGATCGCCTCCGACCCGGACTCGCTGGCCTGGAAGGGCCGCGTGCCCACGGTGGTCGGCTTCATCTGCTCCGACTGCGGCGTGCTGCTGCCGGTCAGCCCGACCGGCGAGCGCGACGACGCCTGAGGAACCGCTGGCCGCACGGTCTGCGCAACGTCACGTCGCCGTCGCTCTGCTGACAACAGGCTGTCAGCAGGCGCGGGCCACAGTGCCGCTCCCTCTTCGACGCGGAGCGTCCCCATGATCACCCTGTCCGCCTTCGGCCCCCTTTGGGGCGCGCCCGATCCCAGCCCCTTCGTCATCAAGACCGAAGTGCAACTGAAAATGGCCGGCCTGCCCTACAGGACGTTCAAGGCGCGCCCCACGGAAGGCCCCAAGGGGAAGGTGCCGTTCATCGAGGACGGCGGGATCCGGATCGGCGACTCGACCTTCATCCGCGACCATATCGAGGAGAAGCACGGCCTGGACCTCGACGCGGGGCTCTCGCCGCGCCAGCGCGCGCTGGCCTGGGCGGTCGAGCGGGTTGTGGAGGACCACCTCTACTGGGGCATCGTCTATTTCCGCTGGGCGGTGCCGGAGAACTTCGACAAGGGTCCCGCGATCTTCTTCGCCGGCGCCCCGGAAGAGGTGCGCGAGGCCGCGCGTGACAACATGGCCGCCGTGCTGCGCGGCCAGGGCTTCGGACGGCACCTGCTGGAGGAAGTGGGCGACCTCGCCACCCGCTCGGTGGCCGCCCTGGCGGAGATCGTGGGCGAGGGGCCCTACCTGTCGGGCGAGCTGATCTGCGGCGCCGACGCGACCCTGTTCGCGGGCCTCGCCGCGGCGCTCGCGCCACACTTCGACACCCCGGTGCGCGACGCGATCCTCGAGCGCCCGAACCTGGTGGCCTATCACGCCCGGATGCTGGCGCGCTTCTATCCCGAGATGGCCCAGGCCGAGTCGGCCACGGCCTGACGCCTTCGGGCGCGGGAACCGGCGGCGCGCCCGGCGGTTCCGGATGCCATGGCCCGCCTCAGCATCCGCCACGAGACGCTCTACACCTATGAGCGGCCCGTCCGGTTCGCCCCGCACCGCCTGCTGGTGCGGCCGCGCGACAGTCACGCTACCCGGGTGCTGGACGCCCACCTGACGCTGTCGCCGCCGGGCCAGACGCGCTGGCTCTACGACGCCCTGGGCAATTCGGTCTGCTGCTTCACGCCGGGCGGCGAGAGCCGGGCGCTGTCGATCGTCAGCGAACTGGTCATCGAGCGGTTTCCCGCCTCCCTGACCCGCCGCGACGTGGCCGACCCGCAGACCGTGACGCCGATCTACTATTCCCCCGCCGACCGCGCCGTGCTGGCGCCGTTCATCGACCCGGTGAGCGAGGACCGCGAAGGCCGCCTGCTGGCCTGGTTGCGCGACCAGGTGGGCAGTCCGCGCGAGCCGGCGCTGGAATTCCTGCTGCGCATGAACCGCACGATCCGCGCGAGCTTCGACTATTCGGCCCGCGACCAGGGCGCGGCCCAGGAGCCCGGACACACCGTGACCGTCGGGTCCGGAACCTGCCGGGACTTCGCCTGGCTGATGGTCGAGGCGCTGCGGCGGCTGGGCTATGCCGCCCGTTTCGTCACCGGCTACCTCTATTCGCCCAAGGCCGCGGCCTCGGCCGTGCGCGGCGCCGGCGCCACCCACGCCTGGTGCGAGGTGTTCCTGCCGGAGCTGGGCTGGACCGAATTCGACCCGACCAACGCCCTGGCCGAAAGCCCGGCCCTGATCCCGGTGGCCGTCACCCGGACCCCGACCGAGGCCGCCCCGGTCTCCGGCGCCATCTACGGCGACGGCGGCAAGGCCGAGCTTCGGGTTCACGTAGACGTGCGTCCGGCCGAGTCGATTCCGGCCGCGGCCTGAGGCAAGGTTTCGAAGGCCGGGGGGCAATAAGAAGACGCAAGGGAGATGCGACCATGACGCACGGCTTCCAGCAACAGGACCCCGGGTTGAACTTCAGCTTCCCCAAGTCCGCGCCCTCGCCGCAGCACGGCGGCAAGGCCGACCGCAAGGGCGCCCAGCCGGCGAAACCCGCGCGCTCGTTCGAGCCGCGACCGGGCCACTGACCGCCCTGCCGGCCGGGCGTTTTGGCCCCCTGCGGCAAATCGGCGGCATCCCTAGCGCATCCTTAAGGGTTCGGGCTTCGTAATCCCCGCGACCCGGCGCCCCGGCGCCGCGGTTGCGATGTCCGCTGCGAGGTTCCCGATGCCCGAGGTTTCAGCCCTGTCCCGCCGCACGATCCTGGCCGGCGGGCTCCTGTTGCCGCTGGCGCCCGGGCTGGTCCACGCCGCGAACCGCAACCTCACCTTCGCGGTGTTCCGCAACGGGACCCGGATCGGCGAACATCAGGTCAGCTTCTCCGGCGACGGCGCGACGCTGACCGCCACCACCGACGCGGTCATGGTCGTCAAGCTGGGCCCGGTGCCGGTGTTCAAGTACCACCACCACGCCGTCGAGAGGCGCACCGACGGGGCCTTCGCCTCGCTGGAGACCGCCACCACCACCAACGGCAAGGACGAGCGCGTGGCCGCCGAGCGGACCGGCGGCGGCGTGCGCATCGACTGCTCCTACGGCAAGACCACCCTCGCCGCCGAGGCCAATCCGATGACCCACTGGAACCCGCAGATCTTCGGCGGGCCGCCGCTGTTCAATCCGCAGACCGGCAAGATCCTGAAGGTCCGCACCGCCAAGGTGACCCCCGGCCACGTCACCATCCGCGGCGAGGCCGAGATCGACGACTTCTACGACGACGCCGGCGCCTGGCAGTCGCTGACCGGCAAGCTCGACGACGGCTCCAAGGTGGAATACCGCCGCGTTTGACGGAGCTTTTGTAGGCAGGTCAGACTCTGATAGACCAGGATCATTGAATTTCTCCCTTTTGCTGAAGGACGCCGTAGCCGGCTGTCTGTTGGTCGGATCCCCGCGGCGTGGGCCATTTGGACGCCAAGATTGAACCTGCCGATCCGGCCGCCGCCACCGATCTCGCCGCGCGCGAGGCGGCCTATGAGAAGTTCGTCTGGGACAACCTGAAGCGGAACTACCTGGGCAACTATCTGCACGGCATGCTCGGGATGACCGGCTTTCGCCTGGTCAACACACCCACCTTCCTGCCGGCCTACCTGCACATGATCTCCGGCTCCAACGCCATCGTGGGCCTGGGCCTGGCGTTGCAGCAGGTGGGCGGCGTGATCTCGCCGATCTTCGGCGCCAGCCGCATCGAGCACCGCACCAAGGTGATGCCCGCGGCCATGTGGATGGGCGGCCTGGCGCGCATGGCCGTGCTCGGCATCGCGCTCTCGGGCTGGCTGCTCAAGGGCAATGCGCTGGTCGGGTCGATCCTCGGGTTCATGCTGATGTTCGGCATCTTCATGGGCGCGCAGCGGGTGGTGTTCTCCCTGCTGATGGCCAAGGTGATCCCCATCAGCCGGCGCGGCCGGTTGCAGGCCTGGCGCAACTTCACCGGCAGCCTGATCGCGGCAGGCATGGCCTCGCTCGCCGGAACCTACTTCATCGGGCCGAACCTGTTCGGCAACGGCTACGGCACGACCTTCGTCTTCGCCTTCATCCTGACGAGCCTCGGCCTCTCGGCCCTGCAAATGCTGCTGAGGGAGCCGGAGCCGCCCACCACGCGCACCCAGGCCAAGTTCCGCGACCGGCTGCGGGAGTTTCCCCGCCTGATCACCGAGGACCGCGCCTACGCCTGGTTTCTGGTGGTTCAGATGCTGTCGAGTTCGGCCCGCATCGCGACGCCGTTCTACATCCTTTACGTCGGGACGTCGGTGCACATGACCGGCAAGCTGCTGGGAGCCCTGTCGTTCGCCTACATCGGCGCCGACGCGCTATCCAACCTGATCTGGGGCTATCTGGGCGACAAGACCGGCTTTCGCCTGGTGCTGCTGTTCTCGCTGGCGGCTTGGGCGGCCTCGACGGTGCTGTTGCTGGAGGTCCACACGACCTGGGCCATCTTCCTGGCCTTCTTCGGCCTGGGCGCGGGGCAGGCCGGCTACATGATGGCGGCGCAGACCATGATCCTGGAGTTCGGCGCGCGCGACGACCTGCCCATGCGCATCGCCGTCTCCGCCACGGCCGAGAGCATCACCGCCACGCTCGCGCCCCTGATCGGCGGCCAGGTCGCCGACCTGTTCGGCTACAGCACGGTCTTCGGCCTGTCGCTCGGCGTCCTGGCCGCGGGCCTGCTCGTGCTGATCGGCATGGTCAAGGAGCCCCGCACGGCCCGGCTGGCCGCCCTCTAGGCGGCGGGTGATCCACGTCCCCACCGCGACCTGGGCGCACACGGCCTTCGACCTGGCCGCCTGGGCCGGCGGCCTTGGCCTCTCCGCCCTCCTCTACCGCTGGCGGCTGCGGGAGCTGACCCAGGACGTGGCGCGCAAGGTGGACGGCGGCTATTTCGCCGCCCTGACAGCGGGCGCCATCCCGGGCGCCTGGCTGGCCGGTTCGCTGAACACCCTGCGGGGCGCCCACCCGGCCCTATCGCACAGCGTCGTGGGCGCCCTGGTGGGCGCGATCGTGGCGGTGGAGATCTACAAGCGCCTGCGCGGCGTCACCGGCTCGACCGGCGGGGTCTTTGTGGGTTCCTTCTCGCTCGGCGTGGTGATCGGCCGCTTCGGCTGCTTCTTCGCCGGCCTCCCCGACGGGACCTACGGGACCCCGACGCGCCTGCCCTGGGCCGTCGACCTGGGCGACGGGGTCGGCCGCCATCCCGTGGCGCTCTACGAGAGCGCGGCCATGGCCGTCTTTCTGGCGGCCTATCTGCTGGGCCTTCAGCGCTGCAGCCCCTGGGCGATGCGGCGCGGCTTCTACGCCATGTGCGTCTGGTACGGCCTGCAGCGTTTCGCCTGGGAGTTCCTGAAGCCCTATCCGACGCTGATCGGGCCGTTTAACCTGTTCCATATCCTGTGCGGGGGACTGGTCGCCTATGGATGGCTTTACTGGCTCGGCGACCAGCGTCGCGAGCGCGCCGCGCAAGGTCGCGCCCTACCTGTTCCAGGGGCAGACCACGAGCCTGTGCGAGACCTGCCTTAGCCTGGTTCCGGCCAAGATCATCTCCGAAGGCTCGGACGTCTTCTACCTGAAGCGCTGCCGCGAGCATGGGGTGCAGAAGACCCTGATCAGCGACGACCTCGCCTACTGGAAGGCCCAGAAGGACTGGCTGAAGCCTGGCGACCGGCCGCTGTCCGTTCAGACCCGCACCGAGCACGGCTGCCCCTACGACTGCGGCCTCTGCCCCGACCACGAGCAGCATTCCTGCCTCGCCATCGTCGAGGTGAACGAGGCCTGCAACCTCTCCTGCCCGGTCTGCTTCGCCGATAGTTCGGTGAAGCGCGCAGCGCACCGGCCGCTGGCCGAGATCGAGGCGATGCTGGACGTGCTGGTGGCTTCGGAGGGCGAGCCGGACCTGGTGCAGATCTCCGGCGGCGAGCCCACCCTCCACCCGCAGTTCTTCGAGATCCTCGACGCCGCCCGGGCCCGGCCGATCCGCCACCTGATGATCAACACCAACGGCCTGAGGATCGCCCGCGAGCCCGGCTTCGCTGCGCGTCTGGCGGCCTACATGCCGCGGTTCGAGGTCTATCTGCAGTTCGACAGCCTGAGGCGCGACGCGCTCATGGAGCTGCGCGGCGCCGACCTGACGGCGATCCGTCAGCAGGCGCTGGAGGCCCTGGAGGCCCACAACATCTCCACCACTCTGGTGGTGACGCTGAAAAAGGGCGTCAACGACGGCGAGATCGCCGAGATCGTGCGCCACGCTCTGCAATGGCGCTGCGTGCGCGGGATCACCTTCCAGCCGATCCAGGACGCCGGCCGCAACGACGGCTTCGATCCCAAGGCCCACCGCATGGTCCTGACCGAGGTCCGCCGCAAAATCGCCGAGGCCGGCGTCTTCGCCCTGGAAGACCTGATCCCCCTGCCCTGCAACCCCGACCAGATCTGCATCGGCTATGGGCTGCGCAACGGGGCCGAGGTGCAGCCGATCACCGCCATGTTGCCGCGCGAGCTGTTCGTGGCCGCCGCCCCGAACACCGTGACTTTCGAGGCCTATCCGGAGCTGCAGAAGGCGGTCTTCGACCTGCTCTCGCTCGCCACCGCCCAGGCCGACACCACAGACAAGCTCGCCGGACTGCTCTGCTGCCTGCCCGAGGCCGTGGTCCCGCAGGCGGTGGCCTATGAGAACACCTTCCGCGTGGTGATTTCCCAGTTCCTCGACCGGTTCAATTTCGATCTGGGGACCGTGAAGCGCTCCTGCGTGCACTTCGTCGAGCCCGACGGGCGGATCATCCCCTTCGACACCTACAACACCTTCTATCGGCCCGGCGCGGCCGGCGAAGGGGCTTTGAAGCGGGGGAAAGGGCGATGAGCCGGCAGAAGGTCAATGCGCTTGTCGTGATGACGGTCGGCGTCCTGATCATGACGCTCTGCGGCACGTGCACCTTCAATGTCATGCAGCATCCCGCCGGACTCGCGAGCTTCGCGATCGTCATTGGCGGCGGCTGCGTGATCGTCGGGCTGGTATTCCTGATATGGGGCTTTCGCCTGTGGCGCGGTCTTGGGCCGCCCTCCGGCGGCGAGGACCCGCAGTGAGCGAGCTCCGCCGCGACGACGCGGTCGTCCGCTTCTTCGCCAACGCCTTCATCGCCATCGGCTGGCTGATGCTGACGCTCGGCGGGCTCTGCACCGTAGTGATCGGAGTGCTGTCCGTGGTCGGCGTCGGCGATAGCGGCGGCCACGCCAGCCTCGAAGACTGGAGCCTGCCGGCCGGCATGCTGGCGTCCGGCGGCGCGAGCCTGTGGATCGGGCGGAGGATCAAGCGGGGCTTGACCAAGGGCCCGAGCCCCAAGCTGAACGACATCGATGACTGACGAGACGCCCGGTCCGATCGCGAGGTTTTTCGGCGCCGCGCCGCGGGATCCCTAAGCCGCCGCCTTCTGCTCCGCCGCCAGGCTGATCCGCGCCTTGGCCATTTCGGTGGCCACCTGGTCGGTGGGCCGGTGGTCGGCCTTGGAGCGGTCGAGCACTTCGCCCAGCGTCTCCATCAGCCGCGCTAGCTTCATCTCGACCCAGGCCGGGTCGAAGGCTTCGCCCCGGTCGAGGGCGCGGATCTCGCCGGCCACGTTGATGATGCCGCCGCCGTTGATCACATAGTCCGGCAGGTAGAGCATGCCGCGGTCATAGACGGCGCGGCCGGTCTCCGGGTCGGAGAGCTGGTTGTTGGCGCCGCCGGCGATCACCTTGGCCTTCAGGCGTGGCAGGGTGTCGGGATTGATCGCGCCGCCGAGCGCGCAGGGGGCGAAGACCTCGGCCTCAGCATCGAAGATGGCGGCGGGCGGGACGATCCGGGCGCCGGTGCGCTCGGCGACCTGGCGCAGGGCATCCTCGTTGACGTCGGTGATGATCAGCCTGGCGCCGGCGGCATGCAGCTTGTCGGCCAGGTAGGCGCCCACGTGGCCCACGCCCTGGATCGCCACGGTGACGCCCGCCAGGTCGCGGCCGAGCGCGCGCTGGACGCCGAGCGTGACGCCCCGGAACACGCCCTCGGCGGTGACCGGGCTGGGGTCCCCCGAAGCGGCGGCGTGGCCGGTCAGGCCGGCGACATAGCGGGTGGTCTTGCGCGCATGCATCAGGTCGGCGGGCGAGACGCCGACATCCTCGGCCGTCCAGTACCTGCCGCCCACGTCCTCGACCGCGCGCCCGAAGGCTTCGAACAGGGCCGGCGACTTCATGGTGCGGCTGTCGCCGATGATCACGGCCTTGCCGCCGCCCAGCTCCAGGTCGGCCATGGCGTTCTTGTAGGACATGGCGCGCGACAGCTTGAGCGCGTCCTCCAGCGCCGCCTCGGCGCTGGCGAAGGGCCACATGCGGCAGCCGCCGGCGGCCGGCCCGCGGGCCGTGGAATGCACGGCGATAATGCATTTCAGGCCGGTTTTTTCGTCAAAGAACGAATGGACGCCTTCGTGGCCCTCGAAGGCGGGGGAATCGAACAAGGTCATGCCGCGTACATCACTGATGCTGGGGAAGGATTTGCGGGCAAGCCTCTACGCCGGACCGGTTAACGGGACAACCCGCTTTAGGACCCGGCCGAGGCCTGGACCTGGCCGTTCGCCGCGGTGGGCGCCGTGGGGATCTTGGGCGCGCCAGAGGGCAAGGGCGCGCGCGGATCGCGGATGAAGCTCAGGATATCCTTCCACACCATCGGGCCTTCGCGGTCGCGCATCATCAGGTGCCAGCCGTGGGCGTAGTAGGCCGAACGGTCGGTGGGCTTGAGCTGGGCCGCCGCCCTGAAGGCCGCGTTCTTGGGGATGATCTGGTCGTGGGCGCCGTAGAGGTAGAGGGTCGGAAGCTTCGCCTTGCCGACCTCGTCGGCGGCCCTGTCCATGGTCGAGACCAGGCCATAGAGGGTGTCGGACCGCGCGCCCCAGATCATCAGGGGGTCGCGGCCCATGGCGATCAGCTCGTCGCGGTTGTCGGACGGGCTGACCTTGGAGGTGAGCCAGCTGGGCGGGGTGTAGACCTTGGGGCCGGTGAAGTTGGCCGCCAGCCACAGAAGGGTCTTGTTGGGCAGCGGCTGTTCGCGCCAGCCCCAGACGGCGGGCGACAGCAGCACCAGCCGGTCGGCGGTCGGCGGCCGGTCGGAGGCGAAGGCTTCCGCCGCCACCGCCCCGCCCAGACTCTCGCCGGCCACCACGATCAGGGCCTGCGGGTACTTGGCGCGGGCCAGCGCGGCCACGGTGCGCAGGTCCTCGACCATGAGCTCGTCACCCGCCCAGACCCCGCGGCCCGGCGAGCGGCCGAAGCCGCGCTGGTCATAGGCGATGGTGGTCACCCCCTGCTCGGCCCACCAGGGCGCGGCCATGTGGAAGGCGTTGGCGTAGTCGTTCATGCCGTGGACGCCGACGATCACCGCCCAGGGATCGCCGGTGGCGGCGTCCCACTCCGACAGGCCAAGCTTGGCGCCGTCGAAACTGACGATCGCGTCGCGTTCGAGGTGCGCGCCGGAAAAACCCAACGGCGGCTGGCCGGCCCGCTGCACCATCAGCGGGGTGCAGGCGGTGAGCATCGCGGCGGCGAGGAAGACGGAGAGGAAACGCATCATCGAGACGCGATCCTAGCTGACGCCGGCGCGTTCGCGAGCGCGGCGGATCGTCCGTGTCCTCACGCGGCGAGTTGCGCCTTCTCCTGGGCGATCAGCTTGGCGAAGGACGGTCGGGCCCCGATCGCGGCCACATAGGCCGCCGCCTTCGGATGGGCGCCGCAATCGACCGAGCAGTCGGCGAGGCTCATGGTCAGCAGCGGGCTCACCACGGCGATATCGGCCAGGGTGAAACGATCCTCGACCAGATAGCCGGAGGCCGGGATCACGGTCTCCAGATAGTCCATCAATTTCGGAAACTCGATCTTCTGGGCCTCGTCGGCCGCGGCCAGGTCGCCGGGGCGCCCGAAGAACCGCGGGGAGACCACGCGATTGAAGAAGATCTTGCCGCCACAGGCCGCCACGATGGTGTCGCCGAACTCTTCGTACCAGATCGTCCGGGCGCGGGCCTTGGCCTCGGTCGGGATCAGGTTCGGCTGCGGCTTGATCGTGTCCAGATAGGTGATGATCGCGGTGGAATCCGAGATCAGGAAGTCGCCGTCCTTGAACCCCGGCATCTTGCCGAACGGGCTAGCCTCCTTGAATTCCGGAGGACCGCCTTGGCCGCCGGCCATGACGAGTTCGAAGTCGATTCCCTTCTCGGTGGCGAAGACCGCGGTCTTGCGAACGTAGGGCGACATCGTGGACCCGTAGATGATCATGGCGCGTCTCCTTCTTCCGATTCCGGCGCGGATTCCGGCGCCGCGGGATCGCCGGGCATCGGCAGCCTCAGGCGATAAACGCCCTTGAAATCGCCCGGATCGGCCGGCTTGTTGTGGCGCAGGATCACCAGTTTACCTTGCCTGGCAAGGCCTCTGGCCACCGCCCGGACATGCCCCAGCAGGCGGCGCCAGCCCTCGGGGTCGACCGCGCGGGCCACCTCCTCGGGCGACACCGACTTGCCGGGCGCGACCTTGGCGCTCAGCAGGTCGAAGATGGCGGTCTCGACGTCAGCCGACATCAACCGCCCCGCTTCAGGGTCTCGCGGGCGATGACCACCTGCTGGATCTGGCTGGTCCCCTCGTAGATGCGGAAGATCCGCACGTCGCGGTAGAGGCGCTCGATCCCGTGGTCGGCGACATAGCCCGCGCCGCCGAAGATCTGCACCGCCCGGTCGGCGACGCGGCCGACCATCTCGGAGGCGAAGTACTTGGCGGCCGCGGCTTCCATGGTCACCGGCTGGCCGGCGTCGCGCCTGCGCGCCGTCTCCAGGGTCAGCGCCTTGGCGGCCAGGCTCTCGGTCTTGGAGTCGGCGATCATCCCCTGCAGCAATTGGAAGTTCGACAGCGCTTGGCCGAACTGCTTGCGCTCGCCCATGTAGGCCACGCAGTCCTTGATCAGCCGCTCGGCGACGCCGACGCAGACCGCCGAGATGTGCAGCCGCCCGCGGTCC
>NZ_DATMNA010000029.1:0-5409 GCF_035569475.1 Phenylobacterium sp. | reverse complement strand
CGGTGACGATCTCGCACAGCACCGGGATCGGGTCGTGGGCGTCGTGCGGCATGGAGGCGTGGCCGCCGGCCCCGATCACCTTGATGCGGATGACGTCGGAGGCCGCCAGCAGCGGACCGGTCCGGCCGGCGAAGACGCCGGTGGGCATGTTGGGCGAGATGTGCAGGGCGAAGGCGGCGTCCGGGATCGGGTCGATCAGGCCGTCCTCCAGCATGAACCGCGCCCCGTGCCAGCCCTCTTCGCCGGGCTGGAACATGAACATCACCGTGCCGGGCAGCCGGTCGCGGCGGTCGCACAGGGCCCGCGCTGCGCCGGCCAGCATGGCGACGTGGGTGTCGTGGCCGCAGGCGTGCATGGCGCCCTGGTTCAGCGAGGTGAACTCCAGCCCGGTGTCCTCGGTCAGCGGCAGGGCGTCCATGTCGCCGCGCAGCAGCACCGTGCGGCCGTTGGCCGGACCCCGTAGGATCGCCACCAGGCCGCTGGTGGAGGGGCCCTCGCGGATCTCCAGGGGCAGGCCCGCCAGGGCGGCGCGCACCTTGGCCGTGGTCTTGGGCAGGTCCAGGCCCAGCTCCGGTTCGGTATGGATGGCGCGGCGCAGGGCGATGGCGGCGGTGAGGCCCGCCTCGCCTGCGGCCCTCCAGGTCTCGGTCTCGAAGCTCATGGCGTTCATGGCGGGGCTCTAAGGTTGCGGGCAGGAGCAAACCGCAGACTTGGCGCGCGGCGGCGGCCAAGTCCAGCGTGGCTTTCCCCGCGGGCGGGTCCGAGGCTAAGAGAGCACCATGGCTCGCCCAAGATTCCACCTCGCCTTTCCCGTGCGCGACCTTGCCGAGGCGCGCGCCTTCTACGGCGGCCTGCTCGGCTGCCCGGAGGGCCGCTCGGCGCCCGACTGGGTCGACTTCGATTTCCACGGCCACCAGATCGTCGCCCACCTCGCATCAGCGGCGGACGCCGCTTCCACCAACCTGGTCGACGGCGAGGCGGTGCCCGTGCGCCACTTCGGCGTGATCATGGAGCCGGACGCCTGGCGAGCCCTGGCCGATCGCCTTGTCGCCGCCGGGACCCGCTTCCTGATCGCCCCCCAAACCCGCTTCGCCGGCCAGCCCGGGGAACAGCAGACGATGTTCTTCCTCGACCCCTCCGGCAACGCGCTGGAGTTCAAGGCCTTCGCCGACGACGCCCAAATCTTCGCTAAAAGCGTGTTCGCGAAATGAGCGTGACCTTCGCCGACGTCCAGTCGGCCGCCGAACGCCTCGCCGGCCGCGCGGTCGTGACGCCGCTGATCGAGAGCCCGGCCCTCAACGAGCGCCTCGGCGGGCGGGTGCTGATCAAGCCCGAGACGCTGCAGAGGGTGGGCGCCTTCAAGTTCCGCGGCGCGTTCAATCGCCTGAGCCGCCTCTCGCCCGACGAGCGGAAGGGAGGCGTGGTGGCGTTCTCCTCGGGCAACCACGCCCAGGGCGTCGCCCTGGCGGCGCGCCTCCTCGGCCTGCCGTCCCTGATCGTCATGCCCGCCGACGCCCCCACGGTGAAGGTCGAGGCGACGCGCGGCTATGGCGCGGAGGTGCGCTTCTACGACCGCGCCACCGACGACCGCGAAGCCCTCGCCGCCGCCGCCGCGGCCGAGCGCGGGGCCGTCGTAGTCCCCGCCTTCGACGATCCCTTCATCATCGCCGGCCAGGGAACCGCCGGCGTGGAGATCGCCGCTCAGGCCCGCGCGCTGGGCCCCTCGATCGACCTCCTGCTGGGGCCGGTCGGCGGCGGCGGCCTGATGTCGGGAGTCAGCCTGGCGATGCGGGCCCTGTCGCCGGCGACAGGGCTCTACGGCGTCGAGCCGGACGGCTTCGACGACACCCGCCGCTCGCTCGAGGCGGGCGAGCGCCGCGGCGCGCCGCCGGGCCCGCGATCGCTCTGCGACGCGCTGGAATCGCCGATGCCGGGCAAGCTGACCTTCCCGATCCTTCGCGCCCACCTGGCCGGCGTCCTCACCGCCACCGACGCGGAGGTCGCCGAGGCGATGCGTTACGCCTTCGCCACCCTGAAGCTGGTGGTCGAGCCCGGCGGCGCCGTCGCCCTCGCCGCCCTCCTCGCCGGCAAGCTCGACCTCGCGGGCCGCACCGCCGCCATCATCCTCTCCGGCGGCAACGTGGACGCGGAGCTGTTCTCCCGGGTGCTGGCGGGGGAATACTGAGAGGTGCGCATCTCCTCCCCCTCAGGGGGAGGAGAATCTACGAAACCCCGTCGGCGCGCCGCTCCCCGCCGCCCCGATGCGCGCCACCGCCTCGGCGAGCGCTTCGATGGCGACGGCCATGTGGTGGGCGTTGGCGTGCAGGAGGCGCTCGGCGTCGAGCATCATGCCCACGTGACCGCGCCAGAACACCAGGTCGCCGCGGGTGAGTGTCTCGCGCGCGACCGCCTCGCCCAACGCCGCCTGCATGTCGGTGTCCCGCGGGCAGGCGCGGCCGGCGGCGTAGAGCGCCTGTTGCACAAGGCCCGAGCAGTCGATCCCCAGGCTGTCGCGGCCGCCCCACAGGTAGGGGGTCCCGAGAAACTTGAGGGCGGTCTCGACCGGATCGGCGAAGTCGGCCCCGATGGCGGCCAGGTGGGCCACCGGGATCCAGCCGCCGCCTTCCACCCGCGTCAGGGACCCCGCAGTCTCCGCCGCCGTGACCAGGGCGCCCAGACTGAACGGCCCGCGCGAGGGCGCCTTGATCGAGGGCTCCAGGTAGGAAAATGTGCGCAGGGCCGACACGCGGTGGGTGGGCGTGAGGTCCCGCGCCGAAAGCGCCGCCGCCTCCACCCAGCCCACATAGCCGTCGCGGGAAGCCTGACCCCAGGCGAAGCCGTCCTCCATCTCCAGCACGTCGAAGCGCTCGCCGAACAGCAACTGGTCTACCTGTTCGGCGTCGACGCTCGGCGCGGCCCGCACCGCCGCCGCCGGGATCACCAGGCGCATCGCCGTGGTCGCCTCGAACCGCTCCGCCCGGACCAGGCCCTCGAGAGCGTCGCTGGCCAGATCCGGACGAGCCGGGGTGAGGCGTGGATCGGCCCTCATGCGTAGCGGGCCTCCAGCACGGCGAGGATCGCCCGGATCGCCTGGACCTCCGCCCCCGCCGGCCAGCCGGGGCGAGCCCGGGGGTTCCAGGCGAAGATGTCGAAGTGAGCCCAGGCGCCTTTCCCAGAGGCGCTTTCGGGGGCGCTTTTGGGGGCGAAGCGCTGCAGGAACAGCGCCGCCGTCACCGATCCCGCCTGCGCCCACGCGTCCGGGTCGTTCTTGAGGTCGGCGACGTCACTGTCGAGCGAGGCGGCGTAGCCCTCCCACAGCGGCATCCGCCACAGCGGATCCTCCACGGCGCGCGAGGCTTCCGCGAGCGCGTCCGCCAGGGTGTCGTCCGCGGTATAGAAAGGAATGACCTGCGGCCCCAGCGCGACGCGCGCGGCCCCGGTCAGGGTGGCGAGGTCGATCGTCAGGTCCGGCTCCAGCTCGCCCGCGCGGGTCAGGGCGTCGGCCAGGATCAGGCGCCCCTCGGCGTCCGTGTTGCCCACCTCGATGGAGAGGCCCTTGCGCGAGGCCAGCACGTCGCCCGGCCGCATGGCGTCGCCGGAGATGGCGTTCTCCACCGCCGGAACCAGCACGCTCAGCCGCACCGGCAGGTTCAGCGCCATGATCATGCGCCCGAGCGCCAGCGCGTGGGCCGCCCCGCCCATGTCCTTCTTCATCAGCCGCATGCCGGCGCTGGGCTTGATGTCGAGGCCGCCGGTGTCGAACACCACGCCCTTGCCGACCACGGCCACCTTCGGCCGGCCGGCCTCGCCCCAGGTCAGCTCGATCATCCTGGGCGCGCGGGCCGGCGCGGCAGCGCGCCCGACGGCGTGCACGGCCGGATAGCCGGCGCCGATCAGGTCATCGCCCACCACGACCGACAGCGACGCACCGTGGGCCTGCGCCAGTTCCCGGGCGATGGTCTCGATCTGCAGCGGACCCATGTCGTTGGCCGGGGTGTTGACCATGTCGCGGGCCAGGGCGCAGGCGGCCGCCAGGGCGTAGACACGGGCCAGATCGACGCCGGGCGGCGCGACCAGGCGGGGGGGCGGCCCGCCGCGCTCCTGCTTGTAGCGGTCGAAGCGATAGGTCCCCAGAGCCCAGGCCAGGGCGATGTCGCCCGCCCCGGCCGACGGCGTCGCGGTCGATCGCCCGGGAAAGACGATCTGGTAGTCGCCAGCCGCCAGGCGCGCCGACAGCCCGCGCCAAACCATGGCCGACGGGGCCATGGCGGACGGCGCCGTCTCGCCCAGGCCGAAAAGCACCCGCTCGACGGCGCCCTCGGGCGTGGGAACCAGCACCAGTTCGCCCGCCTTGCCGGCGAACGACGCCACGGCGGCGGCCGCCCGGGCAGTGGGGGATGCTCCCTCGGCGAAGGCGGGCCAGTCGCGCGGCGCGAGCGGGTGAATGGGGATCGCCGGCGCGTCGGCCGGCGCGGCCACGATGACATCAACCATGGGCCGCTTTTGCACCACCGCGCGTGGGGAGGAAATGTGTCTTTGCGGTAACACCAGACCGGGAACGACGCATGGTCGGCTCAGGATGTCGTGCGGCGTCAGCGGCGCCGGAACCAAACGCTCGCGTGCGAATTTGGACGATTGGGCGGCGGACAGCGCCGTTTGATAGCATCGGTGTGTTTTTTCGTCGACGCCCCATGGTTCTTGGGGTGTCGGCAAAACGGCAGCTTAAACGGCGCCTTGCAGGCAAAGAGGGATTGAAGATGAAAATGAAGCTCCTGGCTGGTGTCGCCCTGGCGGTGACCGCCGCCGCATCCGGCGCCTGGGCGTCGGAAAACGGCTGGTACGGCGCGGTCGATGTCGGCGGCCACCAGATCGACCCGTTCAACGCCATCTCGATCGACCCTGGCGTTACGCCTTTCCGCTACAAGACCCGGGATGACGTCGTCGTCTACGGCCGTATCGGCTACCAGCTGTTTCCCCACCTGCGCCTTGAACTCGAAGGCGGCTATCACCCGAGCACCCTGAAGGGCGTTTCGAGCATCGGGGGCAACCAAGTCCTGCTGTGCAACTACAACAGCAGCGCGGCCTTTGACGGCATAGGCAGCGTCACCGGGACCTGCGGGCGGCCGCATGGCGAGGTCGACGTCTGGACGGCCATGGGCAACGCCCTCATCGACCTGCTGCCGAATTCGCGGATCGATCCGTTCATCGGCGGCGGTGTCGGCATCGTCTCCACTCACATCGGGGCCACTGGCAATCTGATCGGCGCCGGCCTGCCCTTCCCGAGCACCTTCTCATCGCACACGCCCGACCACGACAGCGAGCAGTTCGCCTATCAGGGCATCGGCGGGATTTCGTACCAGGCCACGGACCGACTGAACATCGACCTGACCTATCGCTACCTCGCCAGCG
>NZ_DATMNA010000028.1:0-11998 GCF_035569475.1 Phenylobacterium sp. | reverse complement strand
GGTGGCGAACAGGGTCTTCGGCCGCCAGATCAGCGAGGAGAAGCTGCCCTTGTAGTCGGGCGTCCGGTCGACGGCCTGGCCGCCCGCGAAAGGCACGGTCCAGAGGTCGCCGCCGACCGGGCCGAAATCCGAGTGCAGGCCGCCGATGAAGGCCACGGTCTTGCCGTCCGGCGAGACGCGCGGGAACTTCATCTGCACGCCCGGGTCGGCGATCTGGCGCCAGGAGCCGTCGACGCCGACGGCGGCCAGCTTGGCGATCCACCAGTTGTTGTCGCCGTCGCCCTTGGCCGCGGTGACCGCGAAGGCCTTGCCGTCCGGGGTCCAGTCGTACTCGTAGACGTAGGTGTCGTCGGGCGAGAGGAACTTCAGCGGGCCGCCGCTCGCCGGCAGGACAGCCACGCGCTGTTCGTCGGTGGCCGTGCCGATCTCGCCGACGATGGCCGCGCCGGCCTGGGTCGCGCCGCCGATCTTGCGGGGCCGCTCAGTGGCCAGCACCGCCAGCGTCTGGCCGTCCGGCGACCAGCGCGGCGTGTCAAGCAGGCCGGGGAAGGCCAGGGCCTGCTCGGCCTGGCCGCCACGGACGATCTGCAGGGTCGCGGTCTTGGCCTTGCGGTCGCTGGAGACGAACACCAGGGACGCGCCGTCCGGCGACCAGGCGGCGCCGGAATAGAAGCAGGTCTTGCAGGGATCGTACTGCCCGACGATCGCGCCGTCGGCGCGGTTGCGGATGACGACGACCGGGTGCGGGTCGGCCTCGGACTTCAGGGGATCGTCGGCTTCGACGGCGGCGATCAGGTCGCCCTTCGGCGAGACCACCACGTCGTGGAACTGGTGGACGTGATCGGGAGGCGTCGCCGCGGCCGCCAACGCCAGAGCCAAGACCAGTCCCGCCATCGTCCGCACTCCCCCTAAGGTCGCCTTGCGGTTTGGCTATGGGATTAGGCGGGCGGGAGCAAGGGGTGGACTAGTCCCGGACCAGCGAGGCGACGCGGCGGGCGTCCTCGGGCGTGGCGGGGTTGTAGACCAAGAGGCTGAGATCGGTGCGCCCATCGACCGCGAAGGTCGAGTATTCGAAAGCCACCTCGCCCAGCACCGGATGGCGCATGTGCTTGACCGCCTCCCGGTGGACGGTGGCCGGCAGGTCGCCGTCGCGCCACATCGCCCGGAAATCGGGGCTGAGCCGGCTGAGCTCCTCGACCAGCGGCTCCACGTCGGCGGCGGCGCCGGCCCGGGCGGCGTCCAGCCGGAAAGCGCCGAGAACGAACCGCGCGACGCTGTCCCAGTCGTATTGCGCCGCCCGCGCGCGGGGGTCGAGGAACAGGAAACGAAGCATGTTGCGCTGCTCGGGCGGCATCGCGCCGTAGTCGGCGAGCACGGCGGTGGCCGCGCGGTTCCAGGCCAGGACGTCCCAGGTAGCGGTGCGGATCAGGGCGGGTGTCGGGTCGAGCGCGTCCAGCACCCGCTGCAGCCGGGGCGTGACGCCTTCGTTCTTGCGGTAGCGCGCCTCGGGCGGGCGGCCGAGGCCCAGCAGGAACAGGTGCTCGCGCTCGATGTCGGTCAGCATCAGGGCGCCGGCGATCCGGTCGAGGACGTCGGCCGAGGGCGCGCCGCCGCGGCCCTGTTCCAGCCAGGTGTACCAGGTGGGGCTGATGTTCGCCCGCTGCGCCACCTCCTCGCGGCGCAGGCCGGGCGTGCGGCGGCGCTCGCCGGGGAAGCCGAGGGCGGCCGGGTCGAGGCGCGTGCGGCGATCCTTGAGATAGGCGCCGAGCGGCTTCTCGGCGGTCTGGAGTTCGCTCATCCTGTTAGTGTCCATACCATGATAAAGTCACTACTTTACCAGGATATTCCAGGGCGCGATGGTTGTCGCCACGGTTCTTGTGGAGGTTTCGACATGCGTGTTTTCCTGACCGGCGCCAGCGGCTTCATCGGCTCGGCGGTCATCGCGGAGTTGAAGGCCGCGGGCCACCAGGTGCTGGGCCTGGCGCGCAACGACGCCAATGCGGCGAAGCTGGAGGCGGCGGGCGTGGCGGTCCACCGCGGCGACCTGGCCGAGCCTGAAACCCTGGCGGCCGGCGCTGCGGCCTGCGACGGGACCATCCATTGCGCCTTCATCCACGACTTCAGCCAGTACATCGAGAACATCGCCATCGACCGGCGCGCCGTGGAGGCGATGCTGGCGGCGATGGAGGGCTCGGGCAAACCCTTCATCCTCACCTCGGGCACGCTGATGGCCGACCCCGGCCGCGAGGCGACCGAGGAGGATGCGGCATCGAAGGACGGTCCGGGCGCCATGCGCGGCGCGACCGAGCTGGTGGCCGAGGACTACGCCCGGCGCGGCGTGCGCACGATGATCGTGCGCCTGCCCCAGGTGCATGACAAGGAACGGCAAGGCCTCGTCACCTACGCCATCGCCGTGGCGCGCGAGAAGGGCGTGTCGGCCTATGTCGGCGACGGGGCCAATCGCTGGGCCGCGGCGCACGTGAGCGACGTGGCGCGCCTCTACCGCCTGGCGCTCGAGAAGGGCCAGGCCGGCGCCCGATACCACGCCGTCGGCGAGGCGGGCGTCTCAATGCGCGACATCGCCGAGGCGCTCGGCAAGCGACTGCACCTGCCGGTCGTCTCGATCACGCCCGAAGAGGCGCCCGCCCACTTCGGTTTCCTGGCGATGTTCGCCGGCCGCGACGCGCCGACCTCAAGCCGCCTGACGCGCGAGCGGCTGGGCTGGACCCCGACCGGCCCCGGCCTGATCGAGGATCTCGACCGGCTGGAGCTGGAGGAGGCCTGAGGACGCTGGCGCGCAAAACCTCCCCCATAGCGGTAGCGTATGGGGGAGGTGACCCGAAGGGTCGGAGGGGGCGTTGGGGCCGTGCGCCGATCTTGCCGCCGCGAAGACGGCAGCGCCCCCTCCACCACTTCGTGGTCCCCCTCCCCCGAAATCGGGGGAGGTTTTTTGGCGATCGGCTCTTAGGCCGCGTCGACCAGGACTACTTCGGCGTCTTCCAGGGCGGTGACGCGCAGGTTGGACTCGCCGGTGATGGCGGCGCCGTCGCGGGCGTCCAGCCTCACGCCGTTGACCTCGATGGCGCCGGTCGCCGGCACCAGATAGGCGTGGCGGCTGGGGTCGAGGACGTAGTCGGCGGTCTCGCCGGCCTTGATGGTGGCGCCGGCCACCCGCGCGGAGGTGCGGATGGGCAGCGCGTCCTCGTCCCCGGGCAGGCCGGAGGCGAGCGTCACGAACTTGCCGGCGCGGTCGGCCTTGGGGAACGGCCGCGCGCCCCAGGCCGGCGGGCCGCCGGACCGGTCGGGCTCGATCCAGATCTGGAACAGGCGGGTGAGGTCACTTTCCAGGTTGTACTCGGCGTGGCGGACGCCCGTGCCGGCGCTCATCACCTGCACGTCGCCGGGGCCGGTGCGGCCCTCGTTGCCCATGGAGTCCTTGTGGGTGATGGCGCCCTCGCGGACATAGGTGATGATCTCCATGTCGGCGTGCGGGTGCGGCGGGAAGCCGGACTGCGGGGCG
This sequence comes from Phenylobacterium sp., assembly GCF_035569475.1. Lineage (GTDB taxonomy): Bacteria > Pseudomonadota > Alphaproteobacteria > Caulobacterales > Caulobacteraceae > Phenylobacterium. The sequence continues at coordinate 8,478 of NZ_DATMNA010000028.1, read as the reverse complement.
ATCTCGTCGTCGTTCCAGACGCGCAAGGAACCCCAGCCCATCCGCTTGGGGTCGTAGTAGTTGGCGAAGGAGAAGTGGTGCTTGGCCTTCAGCCAACCGTGGTCGGCGCCGCCGAGGCTGTTGAATGTACGTTTCTCGATCATGGGTGGTCCTTTCGGAGATCAAGATAGGCTTCCGGATCGAGCGGTAAAGCGGCGTCGAGGCAGAAGATTATTTCCGGAATGGAGGCATTGTCCCGAGTGTCATCCCGGAAAGCGCAACGCGCTTGTCCGGGACCCATAGACACGAAGCTCTCCGGCTAGCCTCCTGCCGACGGCGTTTATGGGTCCCGGTCTTTCGCGCGCCGCGAAAACCGGGATGACACGAGGGGGAAAGTCATGCGCGCGGCGGGATGGACGGCGGTCTTTGCCGCAACGCTGACTCTGGGCGCCGCAAGGCCTCACCCCGACTGGCGGCCCCTGGATCCGGCTGAGACCCTGGTGATCGAGACCTCCAAGGGCCGGATCGTGGTCGAGATGGCGCCGGCCCTGGCGCCCCGGGCGGTGGAGCGGGTCAAGCGGCTGGCGCGCGAGGGGATCTATGACGGCCTCAAGTTCCACCGGGTGATCGAGGGCTTCGTCGACCAGACCGGCAATCCGAACAACCGCGACGGCGGGACCTCGGCCTATCCCGACCTGCCGGCGGAGTTCAGCGCGCGGCTGCCGGCGGATGCGGTCCTGACGACGGTGGTCAGCCGCGCGGACGGGATCGAGGGCTTCGTGGGCTCGGTCCCGGTGGCCGGGGCGTCGGCGAGGGAGCAGGCGCTGGGCGGCGACCATCGTCCGCGGGTCTGGGGCGCCTATTGCGACGGCGTGGCCGGCATGGGCCGCCAGGCGGGGATCGACACCGCCAACAGCGAGATCTTCTTCATGCGCGCCCCGGCCCGCAGGCTGGACCACGACTATGCGGTCTGGGGCCGGGTGGTGCAGGGCCTGGAGGTGGTGCGCGCGATCCAGGTGGGCGAGCCGCCGGCCGATCCGGACCGCATGGTCCGCGTGCGCCTGGCCGCCGACATGCCCGCCGCGGAACGGCCCCGGCTGGAGGTGACCGACACCGCAGGCCCGGCGTTCGCCGCCCGCGCGGCGCGGCAGAAGGCCCGGCGGGGCGCCCGCTTCAGCGTGTGCGACCTGGAGATCGCGGTGCGACAACCTTGAGGTGCGACACCAGGGCTCAGGGATCGCGATCCGGACGCGCCCCGCGCCTTGAGGGGCGTCGCCGTATCGCGGCGGCCGCATCGCGCGGGACCCATGAAGTTCGAAGTCGTTGAGGGCGCTGAGGCGTGGGTCGTGCGCCGCGGCGGCGTCGAACTCGGCCGGTACGCCGACCAGGCGTGGGCGCCGGCGGACATCGGCGCGCGCCTACGCGACCAGGAGGCGGACGCGGCGCCGAGCTACTCGCTGGCGGTGCGCTACCTGATGCGCGGCTGACGCAAGCGCAGCCGGGTTGGCAGCCAAGCAAGCCGAGCGCCAACATGTGTCAGGTACCTGACGTACGGGTACGAATTACTTACCGAAGCCTAAATTTTGCTTGGCCTAGACCGGGTGCAGGTGCAACCTCGAGCTTAGATAATGGGAGGTCCGCTCCCACGTTCGGAGTTGGTGATGACCTACTTCTGCTACATCCATCGGCGGACCGGCGGCGTGCCGCATCTGGAGGTGCTGCCCGAGACCTCGCAGGGGATCGCCATCGACACGGCCGCCCGGCTGCTGGCGCAGCGCGCCGACGGCGTGCGGGCCGAGATCTGGGAAGACGAGCGGCTGGTCTTCACCCTGCCGCGCGGGGCCGCGGACTCGGGGCCGCCGGCGGCCTGAGCGCGTCAGATGCGCATTTCGAAATAGGCGGTCTTCGACCCGGCCGAGTGGCCCACCAGGGTGATGCGGAAGCTCGCCCCGTCTTCCAGCTTGAGCTCGGCCTCGCCGGCGCGGAACGCCTCGGCGGCCACCTCCGGCGTGGCGCTCAGCGAGCCGCGCAGCCGTAGCGGCCCCAGGCGAAGGCTCGAGGGCTCGCCATGGATCTCGTAGTCGACCGGCCCGGTGAAGCCGCGGCAGTGAAGCTCGCCGGCGCCGAGGTGCACGGGAAGCTGTTTACGCAGACGCGCCATCGGGAATCCTTGAGGGTGAGGACGGATAACGCCCAAGGCGCAGGTTCGATCCCGACACGATCAGCGATAGGCGCGGATGAAGAGCCCGATGGTCAGGGCTACGCCGATGACGATGACCGCGATGCGCAGGATCCGCTCGTCGGCCCTGCGCAGCAGCCAGGCGCCGGCCAGGCCGCCGCCTATGGCGCCGACGGCAAGCGTCGCGGCCTGCAGCCAGCGCACCTCGCCGGAGAACAGGAAGACCAGCACCGCGGTTCCGTTCATCACGCCGGCCAGCACGTTCTTGGTGGCCGCCGCGGCGCGCACAGGCAACTGCGCCAGGCTGAGCACGGCCAGCATGAGGAAGCCGATGCCGCCGCCGAAATAGCCGCCGTAGATCGCGATGCCGAACTGCAGCGCCATGGCCTGGGCCGGCTTGAGCGGGCGCGCCGTGGCGGGCCGGCGGCTGAAGTTTCCCCAGGCGAAGGCGGCGGTGGCGAAGAGCACGAGCCAGGGCAGCAGGCCCTCGAAGAACTGCGGCGGGGTGACCAGCAGCAGCAGCGCGCCCACCGCGCCGCCCAGCAGGCTGATCGCCACCAGGGTCTTGAGCGAAAGGTTCTCCGCGCCGGTGGCCAGCTTGCGGCCGGCCCATCCGGTGGTCACCTGGCCGGGGAACAGGGCCACCGTCGAGGTGATGTTGGCGGCGCGCGCGTCCAGGCCGCTGAGGATCAGGGCCGGCAGGGTGATGAAGGAGCCGCCGCCCGCCAGGGCGTTCTGGGCGCCCGCCCAGACCGCCGCCACCAGCAGCAGCAGGAGCATCCAGGGCGAAGGATCGTGCGCGGCCACCCTAGCGCAGGGCCAGCCGGGCGACGCCGACCAGCACCGCCGCCGGGATCAGGACCGCGCCGACGGCCGGCTGGCCGACGACAGACAGGAAGACCTCGGCGGCCATGATCAGGGCCACGACCGTGACCGTCCCGGCGTCGCCGAAAAGCGTCTTGAGGAAGGCTTTCATGTCGCGGCTCCGATCGGCCTGGACCGCCGGATCAGGCCGATGAGGCCGATGCCGCCCAGGGCGTAGAAGGCGCCGAGGGCGAGCAGGCTCAGGTCGCCCAGCGGCCAGGCCCGCTCACCGGCGACCGCCTCGTAGGTCCAGAAGGTGCCGAAGGCGGTGATCATCACGCCGACGACGAACTTGATGGCGTTCTCCGGAACCCGGGTGAGCGGCGCGCGGATCGCCAGGCCCGCGGCCAGCACCACGACCAGGGCGGCCAGGGCGCCGGTGGTGCTGCTGGCCCAGGCGCGGCCGTGCAGGCCGAAGGCCGCGACGATCAGCCAGACCTCCAGGCCCTCGAGCAGCACGCCCTTGAAGGCGATCAGCCAGCCGGCGGCGCGGTCGCCGCGGCTGAGCTCGGCGCGCGTCTCGGCGAAGCTCTCGGCCTCGTCGTGCAGCGCCTTGAGGCCCGCGCCCCGCGCCACCGCCTTGGCCAGCCAGCGGACGCCGAACAGCAGAAGGAAGACGCCGATCGCGAGCTGCAACCAGCGCACCTCCAGGCCCATACTGAGGACGCCGCCGGTGGCGACGGTCATGGCGGCGAGCACGGCCAGGGCGGCGGCGGCCGCGCCCGCGGCCCCGCGCCAGCCGATGCTCAGGCTGACGGCCAGCACGATCGTGAAGGCCTCGACCCATTCGACGGCGGCGGTGAGGAAGGCCGCGGTGACGACGGTCCAGTCAAGCAATGCGGTCCTCCATCCAAACTCGGCCGAACGCCTCCCCGGGGCCGATATAGGTGTGCGGACTCAATGCCAAAATGCATTCACATCACGGGCGCATGCTCGGGATGAATTTTGGCCAGGCCCCGGGTGACCGACGTTACGTGGTCCCGCAGCCAGCGATGGGCGGGATGGCTGTCCAGCCGACGATGCCAGACCATGATGGTCCGCACCATGGGCGAATCGAAGGCGGGTTCGCGCAGCTCCAGGGGGAAGTTGCGCACGAACACCTGGGCGACGCGGCGGCTGAACACGGTGACCAGGTCGCACTCCGCGAGGATCGGGCGCGCCGAGAGGTAGGGTGACCGGACCACCACCTGCCGCGCCAAGCCGTGCGTCGCGAGCCAGCGGTCCAGGAAGCCGGTGTCCTCGCCGCTGGAGGAGATCTCCAGATAGCGGAAGCTCGCCAGCGCCTCGGGCGTCAGCTCGCCGCGGCCGGCCGGATGGCCGCGCCGCATGACCAGGACGAACGGGTCTTCCAGCAGCAGCTCGCTCCCGAAGCGCTCGCCGGGGCTCTCCTGGCCGCCGATCGCCAGGTCGAGGTCGCGGCGATCCAGGCAGTCGGCGATGTCGAGGTTGCCGCTGGGGCGCATGTCCAGGCGGACCCCGGGGGCCTGGCCGCACGCCGCCGTGGCGAGCAGCGGGGCGACCACCACGGCCGCGAAGTTGTTCAGGCCGATCGCAAAGCGGCGGTCCGAAGCCTGGGGATCGAAGGCCAGGGGCTCCAAGGCGAGCTGCACCTCGCTCAGGGCGTTGCGCAGCGGCTCGGCGAGGGATTCCGCGCGCGGCGTCGGGGCCATGCCGTCCGGGGTGCGCACGAACAGCTCGTCGCCCAGCATGTGGCGCAGGCGGTTGAGCGCGTGGCTCATGGCCGGCTGGCTGAGGCCGATGACACGGCCGGCACGCGTGACGCTGCGCTCGCGCATCACCGCGTCGAAGACCACAAGCAGATTGAGGTCAATCGAACGCCAATTCATCTCGCACATGTACCTGTGCGAACAATGCATTTCAATATTGAAACAGTGAAATTCATATGCCGCGAGCGAGGCAGGAAGAGGGCGGGCAGATGAGGTGCGTAGTAGGTGGCGACAGTACTCGTTGTCGAGGACGAGGCGAGGGCGCGTGAAGCCATCGCCCAAGTCCTCAGTGCGGCCGGCCATGCGGTGGTCCAGGCCGTGGACGGCCGCCAGGGGCTGGACAGGTTCCATCACCATCGCCCGCGGCTGGTCTTCACCGACATCCTGATGCCGGAGCGGGATGGGCTGGAGTTGATCACGGCGCTGCGCGGAGACGAGGTCAACGTCCCGATCGTCGCCATGCTGGAGCCGGAGGCGGCCCAGGCGGAGCTGCTCCTGGACCTGGCCCTGGCGCTGGGCGCCAACAGCGTGCTTCTGAAGCCGGTCCTGGTCAGCGAACTCCTTCAGACCGCCAGCACCCTGCTGGCGACGACGCTCCCGAGCCTGAAGCCTCGCGGCTAGCGCTTCTTCCCGAGCTCAGCGGCGATGTCCTTGGTGAGGCGGCCGACCTTGCGGTGGGCGGCAGTGAGCTGGTCCTTGGTCACGCCCCAGCGCTTCATCCAGTATTCGACCGCCTTGCGCTCGGAGAGGTCGAGGCGATCCTTGTCGATGAACCCGCGCTTGTCCTTCAGGCCGGCCATGGAAGCTCCTCCGCGAGCGCCTGAACCTAGGGACGTTCCTTGCGCAGGGGAAGCGCACCGGCCAAGGTCGGGCCCGTCGGGGGAGAGCATCGATGCTGCGATCGTTGAGCGTGCGGGTGGTGATTGCGCTGCTGGCGGGGCTGGCCGTGGGCGCGGCCGCCGCGGCGTTCGGCGGCGAGAGCGCCAAGCGCGCGATCGAGCTCGTGGAGTCGGTGGGCGCGCTTTGGCTCAACGCGCTGCGGATGACCGTCGTGCCCCTGATCTTCGCGGTGATGGTCACCGGAATCGCCGGCGTCGCCGACGCCGCGGCGACCGGGCGGCTGGCGGCCAGGGCGCTGGCCTCGATCGTGGCGCTGATGACCTTCGCGGCGGTGTTCTCGCTGGGCTTCGCGCAGGTGTTCTACGCCGTCTGGCCGGTGACCGGCGCGGCGGCCGCGGCGCTGCGGGCCGGGGCCTCGGCGGCGCCGGACCTGGCCAAGGCCGCGCCGACCTTCGTGGGTTTCGTCTCAGGCCTGGCGCCTGAGAACGCCCTGAAGGCCGCCTCGGAGAACGCCATCCTGCCGCTGGTGGTGTTCGCCGCCTTCTTTGGATTCGCCGCGACCCGGCTGCCGCAGGCGCGGCGCCAGGCGCTGACCGACCTGTTCGACAGCATCGGCCAGGTGATGATCACCATCGTGCGCTGGGTGCTGTGGGCCGCGCCGGTGGGCGTGTTCGCCCTGGCGCTGGGCGTGGGCCTGAGGGCCGGCGTGGGCGCGGCCGGCGTAATCGCCCACTACGTCGCGGCCATCGTGCTGGGCAATATCGGGATCACCGTCGTCGGCTATCTGATCGCGCTGTTCGGGCGGATCGACTTCGGGCGGTTCGTGCGCGCCGTGGCGCCGGTGCAGGTGACCGCCTTCGCCACCCAGTCGTCCCTGGCCTGCCTGCCGGCGATGATCGAGCGGTGCCGCGACGACCTCGGCGTCCCGGACCGGGTGAGCGGCCTGGTGCTGCCGATGACGGTCTCGGTGATGCGGATCACCGGCCCGGTGGCCAACTTCGGCGTCGCCCTCTTCCTGGTGCAGGTCTACGGCCTGCATCCCAGCGCCATGACCTACCTCGGCGCGACCCTGGTGACGGTGGCGACCTCCATGGCGTCGGTGGGCCTGCCGGGCCAGGTGTCGTTCTTCGCCTCCATCGCGCCGATCTGCCTCAGCCTCGGCCTGCCGGTGGACCTGCTGCCGATCCTGATCGCCGTGGAGGTGATTCCCGACATCTTCCGCACCATCGGCAACGTCACCGCCGACATGGCGCTCACCGCCGTCCTGGCCAAGGGCGAGCCGGCGACGGCTTGATCGCGGCGCGGCGGGCCTCTACCCAGCTCAGCCATGGCCAACGAACCGTTCTTCACCATCGAGGGGGCGCTTTACGTCCCGACGCCGGCGGCGCGCGGCCCCTGGAACCCGAATTCGCTGCATGGCCGGGTGATCGCCGGGCTGCTGGGCGCGGAGATCGAGCGGCTGCACGGCAGCCCGGACTTCATCCCGGCGCGGCTGACGGTCGACATGTACCGCCTGCCGGACCTGTCGCCCGTGGAGGTGGTCACGACCGTCGTGCGCGCGGGCAACCGCATCCGGGTGGTCGACGCGGAGTTCATCTCCGGCGGGGTCAGCGCCGGGCGCGCGACCTGCCAGCTCCTGAAGCGGACCGAGACCCCGAGCGGCAAGGTCTGGAAACCCGAGCCCTGGGACGCTCCGAAGCCTGCCGACATCGACCCGCCCACCGACGGGCGGTCGGGCATGGGGGGCATGTGGGCCACGCGCCGGATCGCCGGCGACTTCGGCACGGTGGGCCAGAAGCGGATCTGGATGAGCGAGGTGCGCGAGCTGGTAGGCGGCCGGGCGCTGACGCCCTTCGTGCGTGTGGCGGTCTCGGCGGACTTCGCCAGCCCTTTCGCCAACGCAGGCGACAACGGCCTGGAGTTCATCAACTCCGACGTGACGGTCTATCTGCACCGCGAGCCGGCGGGCGAATGGATCGGCTATGAGGTGGTCAACCACGGCGCCACCGACGGCGTGGCGATCGGCGAGTGCTTTCTCTACGACGAGGATGGGCCGATCGGATCGGCGGCCTGCGCGGCCCTGGCGCAGCGGCGGATGCCGCGCAGCTAGGTCGCGGAATTAGACGGGGCCGCCCCGAACAGTCGAGCCGGCCCCGCCGAAGCCCTGCGTGTGGTTGAAAGCCGCCGGGCAACTGCAGATTGCAGCAAACCCTACCGAGTCGTTAACGTGGCAGGGCGTCACAGCGTAGTTCTACGTAAGGTCGCGGCCCCCGGATGCGCCGCGCACGGAACGCCGCCGGTGGATTCTTACCCCGTCCGCCGAGCTGTGCCATGGTGGGCTCAAGGGCCGCCACGGGTCCAACGGGAGAGTCGAGTTCCATGCGTTTGACGAAACTACTGGGCGGAGCGCTCGCGCTCAGCGTGCTGGCCGCTGTCCTGCCGGCGTCCGGGCCGGTGCTGGCCAATCCGAAGAATGCGCTGGACGCCTATGTGGCCAAGCCCGATCCGGCCTTCGCCTGGAAGGTGGCGGGGACGATGTCCGGGCCGGGCTACCACGGGGCGGTGCTGGAGCTGACCTCGCAGACCTGGCTGACGGCCAAGCAGGTGGACAAGCCGCTCTGGAAGCACTGGCTGACGGTGATCACGCCCGACAAGGTCGAGCACAAGACCGGCTTCATGTTCATCACCGGCGGCAACAACACCGACCCCGCGCCCAAGACCGCCACCGAACGCTGGGCCAAGATGGCGGTGGAGACCCACTCCGTCGTCGCCGAGCTGGATGACGTGCCGAACCAGCCGCTGCGCTTCGCCGAAGACCCGAAGCCGCGGGTCGAGGACGAGATCATCGCCTACCAGCAGGCGAAGTTCGCCAAGGACCGCAACCCGCTC
>NZ_DATMNA010000027.1:0-19708 GCF_035569475.1 Phenylobacterium sp. | reverse complement strand
CTGGGCGTCCACGAGCTTGGGCGTCACCTTCCCGGTGTCGGTGTCCACGGCCATGACGCCGTCGGTGCGGCTGACATAGAGCCGCCGGTGGACGGGATCGAAGGTGGCGTAGTCCCAGCCGCCGTCGGGCCCGGCGATCTTCCCGGTGACGGCGAGCGCCGGTTGGGCGGTGGCCCCCGGGGCAGCGGCGGCCAGACCGATAGCGAAGACGGCGCACGACAGGGCGAAGCGGTTCAGCATGCAAACTCTCCAGACTGGAAGCGTTTCTCATAGGAAGCGCATGCGACAGATTTCCGACAGTCGATCGCCGGAGCCGCTCGGGCGGGATAGGAACTACGCCAGGCGGAAGCGGGTCCGGGTGGGGAAGGAGGTCTTCAGCTCCGCCCAGCCGGGGTGGCCGACGTTGGAGCCCATGGGCGACTTGTCCGCCGCGATCGCCTTCTCCAGCCGCTTGATGCGGTCCTTGGTGCCGGGGTGCGTGGCGTAGAGCGACGTCGTGGCCTTGGTGCCCGGCGGCATCAGCCGCAGCATGGTGTTGTAGAAGATCGTGGCGCGGGCGGTGTCGTAGCCGATGGTGTGGAAGACCCCCACGATGTGCCCGTCGGCGGCGTATTCCAGGTCCTGCGAATAGCCGCCGGTGATCATGTCGAAGATCGGGCCTTCCAGGGCGGTCAGGAACTCGTTGGTGACCAGGGCGCCGACCGCGCCGGTCTTGCCGGCGGCGACGTGGTCGACGATGCGCTGCTTGGCGATGTTCGACATGCCCTGGGTGAAGCGCTTGTTCTTGATCTGGGCGGCGCCGTGGCTGAGCTCGGCGTGGCCCACCTCGTGGCTGATCACCGCGGCCAGTTCCTCCGGCGTCGCGACGTAGCGGAGCAGGCCCTTGTAGACGGCGATCTTGCCGCCCGGCAGCGCCCAGGCGTTGACGGTGTCGTTGTCGATCAGGACGATCCGCCACGGCAGGCCCGCGCGGCGGGTCGTGGCGATCACCGGCTGGGCGAACCGCTGCAGCGCCTCCTGGTCGACGCGGGAATTGTAGAGGCCGCCGGACTGGTCGATGAAGCGCTCGTAGTAGCCTTCGCCCATGGCGATCTCGTCGGCCTCGGTGAAGGTCATGCCGGCCAGGACGCCGGAGACCTGGCCCACCAGGTTGCCGATATCGCCCCCGCCGATGCTCCCGAAGCTCGGGAACTGGGCCAGGGCGGGCGTCGCGCCCAGCGCCGCGCCGGCGGCGGCTCCGGCCAGCAGGCCCCGACGGCCGATCGGTGTGTCGCGCATGATGTCCCCCATCATTTCGTCTTCAGTGCGAACTCGCCCTGCCAGTCGGCCGGGGGCGGCGTCACGAGATAGGCTTCACACCGCTCAGCATACACCCGCGACGGCGGATCGACCGAAGCCAGCTTGCGGAAGATCTCCAGGGCCGCGGCGAAGTCCCTGGCGTCGTGCAGGCCGAGCGCGCGCTCGAAGTCCGCGACGCGCGCCAGAACCTCTTCGCTCACGCCGTCGCGGCGGCCCAGCGCCTCGAAGACGACGATGGGCTCGGTCTTGCCCTTGACGATCAGCCGGTCCAGGCGGCGCAGCACATAGCCTTCGCCCAGCGCCTTGGCGGTGAGCTCGCTGATCATGATCGAGGCGCCGTACTCCTTGTTGGCCCCTTCCAGCCGGGCCGCGAGGTTCACCATGTCGCCGGTCACGGTGTAGTTGAGCCGCTCGGCCGAGCCCATGTTGCCGGCGATCGCCACGCCGGTGGCCAGGCCGATCCGTGTGCCCATCCGCCCGGACGGCAGGAAGTCGATCACGACCTCGCGGTTGAACGCGTCCAGCGCGACCTGGCATTCGAGCGCCGCGTCGACCGCCTTGCGCTCCGCATTCTCGACGTTGAGCGGCGCGCCCCACACCGCCATCACCGCGTCGCCGATGAACTTGTCCACATAGCCGTCGTGGCGGGCGATGACGCCGGATATCACCGTCAGGTAGCGGTTCATCAGGTCGACCAGCCGGTCAGGCGTCTCCTTCAGGCCTTCGCTGATCGTCGTGAAGCCGGCGATGTCGGTGAACATCACCGTCACCCAGCGTTCCTCGCCCCCGAGCTTCAGGGCGTCGGGATTCTCCTGCAACTGGTCGACCAGGGCCGGGGCGAGGTAGTGGCGGAAGGCGTGCTGGATCCAGCGCTTCTCGCGGTCCTCGATGACGAAGCGGTAGGCGTAGACCAGGGTGTAGGAGAGCACCGCCGCCGCCAGCAGGCTGGGCGCCGGCGCCACGATATCGGCCTTCAGCGCCGCCACCGACGCCAGGAGCTCGGCGGCCAGGGCGGCCAGTCCCACGGCCGCCCCGGTCACCGGCGGCAGGAACAGAAACGCCCCGGCGAGGAAGGCCGTGGCCGCCGCCACCACGGCGAAGGTGGCCCCGGGTCCGGCCTGCCGCAGGGCCATGTGCTTGGTCAGGGTGTTGATGGCCGCGGCGTGAATCATCACCCCCGGCATCGAGCGGCGGTTCACCGCGGCCGCGAACCGGGCGGGGTCGGCGGCGATCTTGCAGCGGGCCGGCGCGGCGCGCGCGTCCGACGCCTCGTCCCAGGTCAGCCGCTTGGCGCTGCGGAAGCGGTCCTCCACGTCGACCGCCTCGCCGAACAGCACCACCTTGCCGGCGAAGGCCTTGCGGAAATAGTCGGCATGGCCCTCGGCGGCGCAGGCGTACAGGTCGGCCAGGCTGTAGACCGGCACGTCGCCGGGCCCGGTGTTGAAGTTGATGATGAAGTCGTCCCGGGGCGCCCGCGCCCCGGCGCGCCGGGCCAGCTCCACGCCGAACGAAGGGGTCTCGCCGCCCTCCTGGTTGGCGAAGGCCCGCCAGTAGCGCCGCACCACGTCGTCGTCGGCGAGCTTCAGGTCGAGCATGCGCAGATTGTCCTGCCCGCGCGCCGCCAGCACCTGGCCGGGGTAGGGCGCGAGGGTCTCGCCGGACAGGCGGGCCTCGCCCAGCACCAGGCGGTTCTGGTCGGCGGCCCGGCGCAGCGACAGGAGGAACGGACGGTCGTAGCCGCGCAGCAGTTCGGGCCGGTCCAGCGACGTCGGATAGATCACGTCCAGGCCGATGGCCTTGGGATCGGCCGCGTCGACCGCGTCGATGACGTAGCCGAGATAGGGGGTCCAGGCGACCTTGGGCGTGTTGGAGAACGGATCGGTGCGATAGGTCTGCTCATCCACCGCTACGATCACCACGTCCGAGCGCGACGGCGGGAACAACGGGCCATAGGCCAGGTGGCGGAGCGGCAGGAGGAAGTCGAGCCCGCGCAGGTCGAACGCCCGCGACTGAGGCAGGGTCGCCAGGGCGCCGGCGACCAGCCCCAGCCCCACCGCCGCGGCGAGCCGGTGGCGGTAACGCCGAAGCCAGGGGCCGATGCGGGCCCGCAGGTCCCTAAGGCGCGGAAAGCGGGACGACACGACTGGCCAGGCTGTCCGCGACGTCGAGGGCCGGGTCGATCGAGAACAGGGCTGCGGCGACCACCTTGTCGCCGGCCAGGGCCTCGGCCTTGTAGGGCATCCCGGGCGAGAGCTTGGCGGCCGTGGGCGGATAGGCGATCCAGTCCTTGGCGATGGCGGCCTGCCAGAGGACCGGCTCGCCCGCCGCGTCCATGTCCTTCACGCGCAGGGAGTCGACGGCCACGGCCTTGTCCCACTTGAACACCGGCTGGGAGGACCTCAGCGCGCGTTCGCTCCAGTTGACCCCGCTGAACGGCGTGACCCGGTTGACCGTCGCGCCGGCCTCGGAGGCGGACGCCAGGATCTTGGGCGTGGCCGCCCTGCAGCCGGGGGTCGTCTTTTCCGTGAGCTTGCCGCCGGCGACCTTGCTGCCGGTGAGGGCCACGGTGACCACGCCGCCCTGGATCGCCTCCGTCCGGCAGCCGGTCAGATAGCTCATCGTGAGCTTGCCGGAGGGGCCGAGATTGATCGTTTGCTTGGCGAAGACATAGTCCATGGACTGGACCGGCGCGCCGGGCGAGGCCGTCTCGACCACCGCCACGGCGTCGGTGCCGAGCCCGTGCAGCGGCGCGACGGCCGTCGCCTCGCGCATGCCCATCGGCGCCGGCGCGCCCGCAGGCGCCGGCCCCGCCTGAGCCGCCGGGTCGGTCTTCGGCCGGGCGCCCGGCAGGCTGGGGATCATGCTCTTCAGCGCGCCGAACGGGTCGGCGGCGGCGGGGGCCGCGGCGCCCAGGCTTAGAAGCGCCGCGGCGAGCAGCGCATGACGCCGGAGTCGCCCGCCCGCGCCCTCGACCCCCAACGCTCTGGGTTGTCCCGTCCCGCCCATGATCGCCCCACGCCTGATCTGCATCAGAGCCAGATGCGCCTACCCGCGGGCACTCTACCTCAAGCGTTGGCGTTTTCGAGCGTTAAGCGAACGGCGTGATGCGGCCGCCGGGCGTCTGAGGCCGCCGCCCCAAGGGAGCTGCGGCGACGGCCTCCACGACGACGGACCTCGGTCAGCACTCGACCGAATCGCATCACCGGCGCGCCCTCATTGGAGGCCGCCGGATCCCGCAGGCCAGCCCTACGGCGCAGCTTTGCGCATCCTGGGGGCGAAATGCCCACGGCCCGGGCGTCCCGCCCGAGTTCTGGGCGCCTTTCGCTCGGGCGGGCGATGCGCAGGGCCGCGCCCGGCCTTCATTGCCCCGCCGCCCGCTGCGCCTGTAGTTTGGCCGGGTGGACCTGGGCCGGGACGTCAATGACGCGAAGCATGACCTGTTCGCCGCCGATCTCGCCGAGCCGGGGGGCCCGGTGGCGAGCCTGACCGAGGCGGCGCCTGCGCGGTTCCGGCGCCGGCGGCTGATGCTCGCCTGCGGCGTCGCCGCGCCCCTGCTGGCGCTCGCCTCGACGCTCGCGGCCATGGCGGCCTATCCGCACTTCAATCCCGCGCGGCAGTACCTGAGCGAGCTGGGCGGCGCCTCGGCCAGCCGGCCGCTGATCTTCAACGCCGGGGTTTTCGTCGCCGGCGTGATGGCCGCCCTGGCCGGCGGCGGGTTCGGCCTGGCCATCGTCGCCCTGACCCGCGCCCGGCTGATCGGCGCCTTGACCGTGATCGTCTTCGCCCTGGCAGGCTACGGCCTCACCCAGGCGGCGATCTACCCCTGGCCGGACAAGCGGCACCTGGCGATCAATCTGGCGCTCGGCATCCAACTGGCCCCGCTGCTGCTGCTCTGGGGGCTGTGGCCGCGGCGCGACCTGGCCGGACTGAAGGGGTTCCTGGGCCTGGCCTTCGCCGCCATGGCCGTGCTGACGGTCCTGACCAAGCACCTGGTGTTCCCGAGCCTGGTCAACGACGACAACGTCGGGTGGTGGGAGCGCGGCTACGCGGTGATCCTCGTGGGCTGGGTGGGCGTCGCGGCCTACCTGCTCGAACGCCGCCTGCGCCATGAGTCATCGGTGCGCAAAACCGCCTAGGCGGCGCCCAGCGATCAAGCTCTTTGAAGAATTCACAAGTTCGTGATTGATTGTGCGCGAATCCCTAGAATGCTGCGTCGCAACACCGCTGACGGGCGCCTCTCGCGGGAGGCCGGGGGACGTGAGGCCTATGACCACCACTCTGGTGAGCCGTCTGGAGGACCTGAGCTACGGCCCCGACGCCGTCGTCCCGCCCGCGCCGTGGCTGCCCCCTGAGGCGCCGCTGGCGATGCCGCGCCAAGCGATCGGCGAGGCGGACGCGCCGGACCTGGCTGAGGCGATACCGGCCACCTCGCCCCCTGGAGTCGCCCGGCGGCGGCTCGCCGTCTTCGGCGGCGCCTTGTTTTTGACCATCCTGATCGCGATCGGCCCCTACGCCCTCTATGCCAGGGCCGGCTTCAACGACCTGGAGGCGCTGGGCCTCGCGGTCTTCATCATCCTGGCGGGAGCCATCGCCACCTGGTTCTGCACCGCCGCGGCCGGCCATTTCGTGCTGGCCGGCGGGCGCGAGCAGGACGACCTGGACTTCTCGCCGCATCCGGCCCTGCCGACCCAGCGCACGGCCCTGCTCATGCCGCTCTACAACGAGGACGCCGCCGCGGCCTTCGCGCGCCTGGCCGCCCTCGACGCCTCGCTGGCGCGCCTGGGGGCGTCGGACGCCTTCGACATCTTCGTGCTCAGCGACTCCACCCGCCAGGACTGCGCCGCCGCCGAGGCCGCCGCCTACCGGTCGCACAGGCTGACCTCGCACAGCCGCCTCTACATGCGCCGCCGGGCGCAGAACACCGAGCGCAAAGCCGGCAACATCGCCGAGTGGGTCCGCCGGTTCGGGGGCGCCTATGCGTTCATGGTGGTGCTCGACGCCGACAGCACCATGGCGGGCGAGACCCTGCTGCGCCTGGTCGACGCCATGGAGCGGCGCCCGGGCGTGGGCCTGATCCAGACCGCGCCCACCATCACCGGGGCCACGACCCTGTTCGCGCGGATGTCGCAGTTCGGCGTGCGCATGTACGGCCGCGTCGCCGCCGCGGGCCTCGCCTGGTGGGCGGGTTCCGAGGCCAGCTACTGGGGCCACAACGCCATCGTCCGCACCCGGGCCTTCGCGGCCAGTTCCGGCCTGCCGATCCTCGAAGGCGTCAAGCCGTTCGGCGGCCACGTGCTGAGCCACGATGTGGTCGAGGCCGCACTGCTGCGCCGCGCCGGCTGGGCCGTGCACGTCACCGCCGCCCTCGACGGAAGCTGCGAGGAGACGCCGCCGACCCTGCTGGACTTCATCCAGCGCGACCACCGCTGGTGCCAGGGCAACCTGCAGCACCTGGGCCTGATCGGCGCCAAGGGCCTGCACCCCTTGAGCCGCGCCCAGATGGGCATGGGCTGCATGGCCTATCTCGCCTCGCCGCTGTGGTTCGCCGGCCTGGCCATCGGCCTAGCCCTGCAGCTCCGGTATCCGGTCGACTGGTCTTCCTTCTGGTACTTCCTGAACCCGCGCTTCACGCCCTTCATGCTGACCTCCCTGCTGTCGGGCGTCCTGCTGATCGGGCCGAAGATCCTGGGGTGCGTCCTGGTGCTGAGCCGCCCGGGCGAACGCCGGGCGTTCGGCGGCGCCGCGGCGGTGCTGAAGGGCATGGGGACCGAGATCCTGCTCTCCGCGGCGCTCGCGCCCGTCCTGATGGTGGCCAACACCCGGTCGGTGCTGATGACCCTGCGCGGCCGCGACATCGGCTGGCGGCCGCAACAGCGCGACGCGGTCGGCGTGGCCTGGGGCGACGCCTTCCGGGCCATGGCCTGGCAGATGGCCGCCGGCCTCGGCTTCGTGGCCGCCCTGTGCGTCCGGCCGGACCTTTCGATCTGCTTCGCGCCGATCGTCCTGCCGCTGCTGCTGGCCGCGCCGCTGGCGGTCTTCACCTCGAGGCCTTGCGCCATGGCCGACCTGCTGCGCACGCCCGACGACCTCGGCGTCAGCGCCACGCCGGTCGTGTTCCGGGCCCACCCGCGCCCGGCGCCCGCGGGCGCCGGCCAGGATGCGATCTCGATCCTGAGCTAACCATGCCACGCCAACGCCGCCTGGGCGCCGCGCGCGACGCGGCGTAGTCTGAGGGGGTCGGAGAGGGGCGTTCATGCGGCATGCTGCGGCCGAAGCGGGTCAGGCGGACCAGTGAACGCGCGCGCGCCGTTCATCGTCGCGGAACAGGCCGAACGCCGGGTTCCCGACTCCGGGCGCGCCCTCTTCTGGCGGCTGATGTGGATCTACCACCTCGCCTCGTTCGTGGCCGTGCTGGTGACCCTGCTCCTCGCCCTGCTGGGCCTGGAGTTCACGGGCCTGCAGTGGATGATGTTCTGGATCGCGGTGGCCCCGACCGTGGCGTTCTACACATCGCTCGACGTGATGGTCATCCGTCGCCAGCTCGCCCCCCTGGCGCCCGTGCTGAGCGCGCTCGACCGCGGCGAGCAGCCGGACCTTGAAGCGAAGGGCGCGGCCCTGGTCCGCGCGCTCAACCTGCCGCAGTTCTCCGCCATGCGGGTGATCTGCCTGCATGGCCCGGCGGCGACCGCAGCGCTGGTGTTCGTGATCTTCGTGGTCAACACCATCTTCCACGCGGGCGTCGCGACCTGGCAGCTCGTGTCGTTCGCCGCCCTGGTTCTGTTCTTCGCGACGCCCACGCACGCGATCTTCGAATATTTCGCGGTGAGCCGCGCCATGGAGCCGATCGCGGCGCGCCTGTCGCGGACGCTCGAAGGCCCGCTTTCCGCCGACCAGCAGGGCCGCCTGATCTCGGTGCCGCTCCGCAACAAGCTGCTTTTCCTGACGATCTTCGTCTGCGCCCTGCCCCTGGTCTTCTTCGCCGCGTCGTTCCTGTTCAAGTTCAGCCGGCTGATGTCCAAGCACGGCTTCGTCGCGCCGCCGGGCGACATCGTCTCGCTCTATGTCTGGACCCTGGGCGTGGTGGCGACCTGCGCCCTGGGCGCCATCCTGATGGCGATCCTCACCTCCCAGGAGGTCTCGCGCTCGGCGGCGCGGCTGATCGAGGCCATGCGGCAGGTGGAGAGCGGCCATCTCGACGGCGTCGAACTCGACGTGCTGAGCACCGACGAATACGCCGATATCAACCGCGGCTTCGGCCTGATGCTGGATTCCCTGCGCCAGGAGCAGCAGATCCTGGAGGTCACCCAGGACCTGGCCGGGGAACTGCTGCTCGAAGTGCTGATCGCCCGGATCATGACGGCGACGACCCAGCTGCTGAACGCCGAGCGCGCGACGCTCTTCCTCTACGACGAGAAGACCGACGAGCTGTTCACCCTCTACGCCGACGGCATGGAGCGGCGCCAGATCCGGGTGCCCACCGCCAGCGGCATCGCCGGGGCGGTGTTCACCTCCGGCCGGATGGAGAACATCACCGACCCCTACGCCGACCCGCGGTTCAACAGCGACATCGACCTGCGCACCGGCTTCCGCACCCGCAGCATCCTGTGCGTGCCGGTGACCAACAAGGCCGGCGCGCGGATCGGGGTCGCCCAGGCGCTAAACAAGCGCGACGGCGCCTTCGTGGCCCGCGACGAGGCGCGGCTGAAGGCCTTCGCCGCCCAGGTCGCCGTGAGCCTGGAGAACGCCAAGCTGTTCGACGACGTGCTCAGCATGAAGAACTACAACGAGAGCATCCTGAAGAGCACCTCGAACGGCATCGTCACCCTCGACGCCGACGGCCGGATCGTCACCGCCAACGACGCGGCCCAGACCCTGATCGGCCGGCCCCGGGAGGCGATGATCGAGCGCCGCGCTCAAGAACTGTTCCACGGCTCCAACGCCTGGATCGCCGACAGCCTGGCCAAGACCCAGGCGACCGGCGAGACGGCGCTGGCCATCGACGCGGAGCTGGCGCGGCCCGAGGGCGGCGCGGCCTCGGTCAACATGACCGCTATGCCGCTGATCGACGCCACCGAGGCCCAGATCGGCTCGATGCTGGTCCTGGAGGACATCACCGAGGAGAAGCGCGTCCGCTCCACCATGTCGCGCTACATGTCCAAGGAGGTGGCCGATCAGCTCCTCTCGGCCGGCGAGCTGGAGCTGGGCGGCATGGAGCAGAAGGTCACGGTGATGTTCTCCGACGTGCGGAGCTTCACCTCCATCGCCGAGGCGCTGGGGCCGCGCCAGACGGTGTCCCTGCTGAACGAGTACTTCACCGAGATGGTCGACGTGATCTTCCAGCACGGCGGCATCCTCGACAAATACATGGGGGACGGGATCATGGCGCTCTACGGCGCCCCGCTGGTGGGCGCCAACGACGCCGACAACGCCCTGGCCGCCGCCGACGAGATGATGCGCCGGCTGGCCCAGTTGAACGTCCGCCGCGTCGCCGCCGGCCAGGCGGCTCTGGACATCGGCATCGGCTTTTCCACCGGCCCCACGGTGGTCGGCAACATCGGCTCGGTGCGCCGGCTCGACTACACGGTGATCGGCGACACGGTGAACCTGGCCTCGCGGCTGGAGGGCGCCACCAAGCAGTACAGCGCCCGGATCCTGCTGTCGGAGATGACCGTGCGCGACCTCAAGAAGCCCGCGACCCTGCGCGAGATCGACCTGATCCGGGTGAAGGGCAAGGACCGGCCGGTCGCGGTCTACGAGTCGCTCGGCTATCGGGCGGCCGAGCCTGGCGTGGAGGGCCTGCTGGAGCTGCACGCCGCGGGTGTCGCCGCCTACCGGGCGCGCGACTGGCGCAAGGCGCGGCGCGCCTTCGATTCCGCCCTCGAGCTCTACCCGGCCGACGGTCCCGCCACGGTCTATCGGCAGCGCTGCGACCTGCTCGCCACGACGCCCCCCGACGAGGCCTGGGACGGCGTCTGGAACCTGACCGAGAAATAGGCGCCGCCCGCCGGCGAACCGCGTGACGTCGATTCTAGGGTCGCGCCTGTTTACGCCGCGGCGGCGCTCGGCCTATCGTCCCGGCTCGTTCTCGGGGATAGGGCATTTTCCATGAGTTTGTGGAAGTTGACGGTCGCGTTGATCGCGGCTGCGGCGGTGAGCGGTTGCGCGACGACAGCGCCGCCGGCCAAGAGCGCCGAGGCCGGCGCGGCCCCGGCCTCGGCGCCGGCCAGGCCGAAGCCCCTGCCGCCGGGCCTCGACCCGCTGGCCAGGGCCGACGCCTTCCCCTCGACCTACCGGCCCATGCCCAGCCATGCCACCGCGGTGGTGGGCGCGAGCGTCTTCACCGGCACGGGAACGCTGATCGAGAACGGCACGGTGCTGGTCAAGGACGGCAAGGTCGAGGCGGTCGGCGCCGGCCTGGCGGTCCCCGCCGGCTACGACACCGTCGACGCCCACGGCAAGTGGGTGACGCCCGGCCTGATCGACGCCCACTCGCACCTGGGCGTCTACGCCTCGCCCGCCGTGCAGGCCAATTCCGACGGCAACGAACTGACCAATCCGGTGACCGCCGAGGTCTGGGCCGAGCACTCGGTCTGGCCGCAGGACCCCGGCTTCAACACCGCCCGGGTCGGCGGGGTGACGACGATCCTTGTGCTGCCCGGCTCCGGCAACCTGATCGGCGGCCGCGGCGTCGTGCTGCGCAACATTCCCGCCCGCACGGTGCAGAACATGAAGTTCCCCGACGCGCCCTACGTCCTGAAGATGGCCTGCGGCGAGAATCCCAAGCGGGTTTACGGCTCCAAGGGCCGCGCCCCCTCGACGCGGATGGGCAACGTCGCCGGCTACCGCGCCGCCTGGATCAACGCCGCGGACTACCAGCGGCGCTGGGACGACTACCGGGCCAAGGTCGCCAAGGGCGAGAAGGCCGATCCGCCGAAGCGCGACCTGGGCCTCGACACCCTGGCCGGCGTGCTGCGCGGCGAGATCCTGGTGGAGAACCACTGCTATCGGGCCGACGAGATGGCCCAGATGATCGATATCTCCAAGGAGTTCGGCTACCACGTCGCGGCCTTCCACCACGCGGTGGAGGCCTACAAGATCGCCGACCTGCTGGCCGAGAACCACATCTGCGTCGCCACCTGGGCCAACTGGTGGGGCGGCAAGATGGAGATGCTGGACGGCATCGAGGCCAACGCGGCCCTGGTCAACGCGGCCAAGGGCGGTTGCGCGGTCATCAAGTCCGACGACCCCGACCTGATCCAGCGGCTGAACCAGGAGGCCGCCGAGGCCCTGGCCGCCGGCCGCGCGGCGGGCCTGGCGATCACCGAGGCCGAGGCCATCAAGTGGATCACCTCCAACCCCGCCAAGGCGATCGGGGTCGAGCGGCAGACCGGCAGCCTGGAGCCCGGCAAGCGGGCCGACCTGGTGATCTGGGACCACGACCCGTTCTCGATCTACGCCCGCACCGAGCGGGTCTACCTGGACGGCGCCGTCGCCTATGACCGCCGCGATCCGCGTTACCAGCCGCGTTCGGACTTCGACCTCGGCCAGCCCGGCGAAGGAGTCCGCTGATGCGCAAGGTTCTGTTCGGCGCCTGCGCCCTCGCGGCCCTGGCGATCGGCGTCTCCGCCCAGGCCGAGACCGTCGCCGTCACCAACGCCCGCATCCTGACCGCCGGACCGGCCGGCGAGATCGCCTCCGGCGCAGTGGTGTTCAAGGACGGCAAGATCACCGCGGTGGGCGCCAATGTCGCCGCCCCCGCCGGCGCCCGCGTGATCGACGCCCACGGCGGCGTGGTCGCCCCCGGCTTCTTCGCCACCGGCTCCCTGCTGGGCGCGGTGGAGGTAGGCTCGCTCGGCAACGACCTGTCGGTCAACAACCCGGCGATCGGCGCGTCCTTCGACATCCAGTATGGGCTGAACCCGGAATCCGGACTGTTGCCCGTGGCCCGCCTGGGCGGCCTGACCAGCGCCGTGGTCCTGCCCCTGCCGGTCGGCGGTCGCGGCGGCGAGGACTATGACCAGGAAGACGACGACGCGTCGAAATACACCGCCGGCCCCGGCGGCGAGGGCTCCAAGTCCCACGCCCTGTTCGCGGGGACCGGCGCGGTCATCGACCTGTCCGGCCACGAGACCATCCTGACCAAGGCCAAGGTGGCCATGGTCGTGCCCTTCGGCCGGGCCGGCGCGGGCGTCGCCGGCGGGGCGCGTGGCGCGGAGATCGTGGCCCTGAAGGAGGCCCTCGCCGACGTCCGCGCCTATATGAAGAACAAGGCCGCCTACGAGCGCGCCGGCTACCGCGACCTGGCGCTTTCCAGGGGCGACCTGGAGGCCCTGGTCCCGGTGGTCGAGGGCAGGATGCCGATCGTGGCCGTGGTCCGCCGCGCCTCCGATATCCGCCAGGTGCTGGCCTTCGCGCGCGAGGAGCATGTGAAGGTGATCCTGGAAGGCGCCGAGGAAGGCTGGATGGTCGCCGGCGAGATCGCCAAGGCCGGCGCGCCCGTTCTGCTCAATCCGCTGAACGACCGCCCGGAGAGCTATGAGGAGCTGGCTGCGACCATGGACAACGCCGGGCGCCTGGCCGCCGCGGGCGTGACCGTGGCGCTTGAGTCCACCGGCGGCTCGGCCCGGGTGCGCGAGACCCGCTATGGCGCCGGCAACGCCGTCTCGCACGGCATGTCCTACGCCGCCGCCTTGGCGTCGGTGACGATCAATCCGGCCCGGATCTTCGGCGTCGCCGATCGCACCGGGAGCCTCGAGCCCGGCAAGGACGCCGACCTGGTGATCTGGACCGGCGACCCCTTCGAGCCGCTCAGTCAGCCGACCGCGGTCTTCATCCACGGCGAAGCGCAGCCGATGACCTCGCGCCAGATCGAGCTGCGAGACCGCTACAGGGACCTCGGCCGGCCCCTGCCGCCGGGCTACACCCACCCCTAGAGCCCATCCCCCTCGGGTTGGATCAACCTGAGGGGAAGAGATGGCTTCAGACATCGCCGACGCCCCTGTCCGCTGACATGATTCAAGTCAGCCGGAGCCGCGGCGGTGCGGCCATGCGACCCGAGAAGCGGACCGCCGGACCGGCGAGCAACGCGCCGGCCGCGCATTCCAAAATACCCGCGTTAGGCGAATCCGCTTGCGGTCAAGCTTCAAGGCGTAAAGAGATTAATGCCGTGTTGAAACATTAGGGGCTTGCATACGATGAAGTTGCATTTTGTCGCCGCCGCGGCGGCTGTGGCGCTCGCGGCCCTTGCCGCCCCCGCCTTCGCTGATTCCATCGATTTCGCGCAGTTCGGTCCTGTCGGGACCAATGTCGCGAATGGTGCGACCGGGCTGACGTTCGACGGCGTCACCTTCACGATCAACGGGCCGAACAGCGGCTTTACGGAGTACAAGGAGGGGACCAACTGGAACGGGGAATTCGCCCATGGCGAAACCATCCTGTTCGACGGGTTCGGATCGGGGGGCGTGACCATCGACTTCGGCACGGCGGTCACCAGCATCCTTCACCTGGAAGCTCAGGCCAACCTGTCGGGCGCCTATACCGCGACGATGACCGCCTTCGACGGCCTGACCAACCTGGGTTCGGTGTCCTACAACGCGAACAACGACCTGGTGAGCGAGGGCACGATTCCGTACCTGGACTTCTCCGCCCCGTCGATCACCAGGGTCGTCGTCACCACGACCAATGACGGTGAGGGCTTCGCGCTCGGCGGAACCGGCGGCGTCGGCAACGCGCCTCCCGGCGTGCCGGAGCCGGCGACCTGGGCGATGATGCTCGTGGGCTTCGGCGGTCTCGGCGCGGTGCTCCGTACACGTCGCCGCCATGCGCTCGCGGCCGCCTAGACCGGCGACGAGCTCAATCTGCTGCATGACTTGGCGCGCCGCCGGTCGAAGGACCGGCGGCCGTCCTGCGTCTGGCCTCAGCTCCAGACGCCGCCGAGCGCGCGGGTGAGGTTCACGCTGGCCTGCAGGCGGCGCGTGTTGAGCTGGATCGCCGACTGCTCGGCGGTCAGCGCCGCGGTCTGTGCGGTCACCACGTCGAGGTAGGTCGCCACGCCCTGGAGATAGCGGATGTTGGCCAGGTCGACGCTGCGCCGCGCGGCGGTGACCGCGTCGGTCTGGTCCTTGGCCTCCGCCGCCAGGCGGTTGGCCAGCGCCATCTGGTCCTCCACGTCGCGGAAGGCGTTCAGCACCACCCCGCGGTAGTTGGCGCTCGCCTCGTCGAAGGCCGCGCGCGAGGCCTGCACGCCGGCCCGGCGCCGGCCGCCGTCGAAGATCGGCCCCAGAAGCTGCGGGCCGAACATCCAGAAGGTGTTGGGGGCCGCCAGCAGGCTTCCGGCGCCGGCGTTCTGCCAGCCGGCCGAGCCGTCCAGCACCAGCGACGGAAACTGGGCCGCGCGGGCCACGCCCACGTCGGCGTTGGCCGCCGCGGCGCGCCGTTCGGCGGCGGCGATGTCCGGCCGGCGCTGCAGCAGGACCGAGGGCGCGCTGACCGCCACCACCGGTTGCGGCAGGGCCCTGTCGACGGCCGGAAGGCTGAAGTTCGAGGCGCTCTCGCCCACCAGGGCGGCGATGGCGTGCTCCATCAGCGCGCGCTGGGCGACCACGTCGGAAATCTGGGCCTTGGCGGTGGAAAGCTGAGTCTCGGCGCGCGCCACGTCCAGGCCGGTGGCGTTGCCGCCGTTGTGCAGGATCACGGTCAGGTCCAGGGCGCGCTGATAGGCGGCCGCCGTGGTCCGCAGCAGGCGAAGCTGAGAATCCAGGCCCCGGAGCGTCAGGTAGTCGTCGGCCAGGTCGGCCTGCAGCGACAGCCGCATGGAGCGAAGGTCCGCCGCGCTCGCCTGGGCGCGGTCGCCGGCGCCGGCCGCCAGGTTCCGCAGGCGGCCCCAGAGGTCGACCTCATAGGCCGCGAAGACGCCGGCCTGGTTGTTCGAATAGGAATTCGGCCCGCCGACCCGCAGCGGCGCGTTGTCGGAGCGCCGGTTGCGCTGCGCCGCGGCGCTGCCGTCGATCTCGGGGGTCAGGCCGGCGCGGGCCTGGGCGGCGAACGCACGGGCCTGGTCATAGGCCGCGACCGCGGCGGCGAGGCCGGGGTTGGCCTTCTCGGCGCGGGCTTCCAGGTCGTCCAGCACCGAATCGGAGAACATCGCCCACCACTGGCCGCGCGGCTGGGCGTCGGCCGGCTGGGCGGGCGTCCAGGGGCCCTGCTCCTTGAAGGCGGCGGCCACCGGCGTGGCCGGCGGCGCATAGGCCGGCGCCAGCGAACAACCGGCCAGCGCCAGCGCCGCCGCGCCCGTCAGCAACAGCCTTGCGATGGGCATGGGCCTTAAGCTCCCGCCTTCTGGGCCGAAGCGCCGGCGATACGCACCAGGTCGCCGTCCGCCAGCGACTCCGGCGGATTGTCGACCACGCGCTCGCTGGCCCCGAGGCCGGAGCCGATCTCGACCGTGGAGCCAAGGTCGCGCGAGACGACGACGGAGCGGATCTTCACGTGGTTGTCCGGCCCCACCACCGCCACCACCGGGCCGTTGTGGCGGTACTGGATGGCGGTCACCGGGATGCGCGTCGTGGTGATCGGGGACGCCAGGCGGAAGGTCACCTGGGCGTAGTCGCCCGACTTGATGCGCCCCTCGGGGTTGTCCATCTGCAGCTCGACGAGCTCGGCGCCGCTCTGCGCGCCGACCGACTGGGCGCTGTTGGCCACCACCGCGGTGAAGGCCTGGCCGACGAATTCCGGCACCCGCAGGTCGGCGGTCTGGCCCTTGTGGACCAGGGACGAGTAGTTCTGCGGCACACGGACATAGATCCGCAGCCTGCGCTGGTCGGCGACGGTGAAGAGCGCCGGATCGGTCGGGCCGCCGGTAGCGCTGATCAGGGCGCCGATGTCGGTGGAGCGGGTGGTGACCACGCCGGCGAAGGGCGCGGTGATCTTCTTGAACGACTCCAGCGCCAGCAGGCGGTTGAGGTTGGCGCGCGAGGAATTGACCAGGGCGTTCTTGGCGGCCAGGTCGCCGAACTTCTCCTCGGCCTCCTGCTTGGAGACGGCGTCGGCGGCCACCAGGCCTTGCCAGCGCTGGGCGGTGGTGGCGGCCAGGCCCTGGTTGGCCTGGGCCGTCGCCAGGTCGGCGCGGGCCTGCAGCACCTGCTGGTCGAGGTCCGGCGTGTCGATGTCGGCCAGCACCTGGCCGGCCTTCACGGGCGCGCCGATGTCGACGTACCAGCGCTTCAGATAGCCCGAGACCCGGGCGTGGATGGGCGCCGTGTAGAAGGCCTGGACGTCGCCCGGCAGGGCCAGGTCGCGCGTGCCGCCGCCGTCGACCTTGGCCAGGCCGATGGTCGGGATCGCCTGCTGCTCGGTCCAGGACTTCTGGCGCTGGTCGGCGCTGACGCGGCTGACCAGGCCGCCGACCACGACCACCGCGGCGACCCCGCCGGCGACCAGGGCGGCGAGCTTCAGGCGGCCGCTGGAGACATGGGCGACCACGGGGGTGACGGCGGCGTGGGACGTCGCCTCGGGGGAGGGTGAATCAGGCATAGGATTCTCCGGAGACCGGCGCAGGGGCGACCGCGTGGGCCCGGCGTCCATGCACCAGGCTGAACACCACGGGGACGAACATCAGGGTGGCGATGGTGGCGAAGATCAGCCCGCCGATGACGGCGCGGCCCAGGGGCGCGTTCTGCTCGCCGCCTTCGCCGAGGCCCAGCGCCATCGGCCCCATGCCGATGATCATGGCCAGCGCCGTCATGACCACGGGGCGGAAGCGGGTGAAGCCGGCCTCGGTGGCGGCGCGCACGGCGTCGCCGGTGGCCTCCAGCCGTTCGCGGGCGAAGCTGACCACCAGGATGGAGTTGGCGGTCGCCACCCCCATGCACATGATCGCGCCGGTCAGCGCCGGCACGGACAGCGTCGTGCCGGTGGCGAACAGCATCCAGACGATCCCGGCGAGCGCCGCCGGCAGGGCCGTGATGATCACGAACGGGTCGAGCCACGACTGGAAGTTCACGACGATCAGCAGGTAGATCAGCACGATCGCCGCGATCAGGCCGAAGAACAGGCCCGAGAAGGCGTCGTTCATGGTCACCATCTGCCCGCGCAGGGTAACGGTGGCGCCCTTCGGCCGATCCTTGGCGGCGTCCTTCAGGATCTTGTTGATGTCGGCGGTCACCGAGCCCAGGTCGCGGTCCTGGGTGGTGGCGAAGATGTCGATCACCGGCTGGGCGTTGTAGTGGCTGGCCACCGCCGGGGCGCTGTCGCGGGTGATGACGCCCAGGCCGCCCAGCATCAGGGCCGGATTGGCGCCGGGGTTCGAGCCGTTGATCGGCACGCTTTCCAGGCCCGCCAGGGACGACAGCCGGTATTCCGGCGTCTGCGCCACGATCGGGTAGGAGACGCCCGTCTGCGGGTTCACCCAGTAGGTGGGCGCGCCCTGGGAGCTGCCCGCCAGCGTGGTCACCAGGCTGTTGGTCACGTCCCGCTCGGAAAGGCCCAGTTGGGCGATCCGCGAGCGGTCGACGTCGACCCGCAGCTCCGGGCCGCCTTCGGGCTGCTGCATGCGCACGTCAGCCAGGCCGCGCACCTGGGTGATCTTGCGCAGCAGCATGTTGGCGTAGGCCCGGTTGGCCGCCGCGTTCGGGCCGGAGACCTGCAGGTCGATCGGCGCCGGAGAGCCGAAGTTCAGGATCTGGCTGACGATGTCGGCCGGCAGGAAGGCGAAGACGGTGCCGGGATAGTCGCGCGGCAGGACCTCGCGCAGCGTCTTCACATAGGCCGCGGTCGAATGGTGGCGCGGCTTCAGGCTGACGTAGATGTCGCCGTCCTGCGGACCGATCACCCCGGAGTTCGAATAGACCATGTTGATGGAGCTGTTCGGGATGCCGATGTTGTCGACCAGCGAACCGAGCTCATCGGCCGGGATGGTCCGGCGGATCGTGCCCTCGATGCGGCGGAACTCCAGCGAGGTGTCCTCGAGCCGCGTGCCCACCGGGGCGCGGACGTGGATGGTCATCTGGCCGGCGTCCACCGAGGGGAAGAAGTTGCTGCCCAGGAAGGGCGCCAGCGCGAAGGAGGCGAGCACGATGGCCATGAAGCCCACCAGGAACGGCCGGCGCGCGCCCATGGCCCGCTCCAGCAGGCCGGAATAGACCGACCGCACGCGGGCGAAGCCGGTCTCGAAGCGCCGCTGGAAGCGGGTGAACGGATTGCGCGTCCCGTCGCCGTGGTCGGCCGGCTCATGCGGCCTCAGCAGGTACATCGCCAGGGTCGGAACCAGCGTCCGCGACAGGATGAAGGAGGCGATCATGGCATAGACCACCGACATCGCCATCGGCACGAACAGGAAGCCGGCCACGCCCTTCAGCAGGAACATCGGCACGAAGACGATGCAGATGCAGAGCAGGGAAACGAAGGCCGGGGTGACGATCTGCTGGGCGCCGTCGAGGATGGCGGTGCGGACGTCCTTGCCCTGCTCCAGGTGCCAGTTGATGTTCTCGATGGTGACGGTGGCGTCGTCCACCAGGATGCCGACGGCCAGCGCCAGGCCGCCCAGGGTCATGATGTTCAGCGTCTGACCGCTGACCGAGAGCGCGGCGATGGCCGCCAGGACGGCCAGCGGGATCGAGACCGCGATGATCACCGTCGAGCGCCAGGAGCCCAGGAACAGCAGGATCATCAGGCTGGTCAGCGCCGCGGCGATGGCGCCTTCCTTGACCACGCTGGAGATGGCGCCCTTCACGAACAGCGACTGGTCGTTGAGCGCGGTGATCTTGAAGGTGGACGGCAACTGCTCGGCCAGGCCCGGCAGCTTGTCCTTCACGCCCTGGACCACCGCGAGCGTCGAGGCCGAGCCGGTCTTCAGCACGGTCGACAGCACCGCGCGTCCGCCGTCGACGTGGACGATGTTGGTCTGCGGCGGCGCCCCGTCGCGCACCTGGCCGACATCGCGGATGAAGATCGTCGAGCCGCCCACCGTCTTGATCGGCAGGTTGTTGAGGTCGTTGATCGTGTCGGCGGCGTCGTTGAGGCGGACGTTGTACTGGTAGGAGCCGATCTTCACGAAGCCGACCGGCAGGATCTGGTTCTGGGCCGCCAGCGCATTGGTCACGTCGTTGGCCGAGATGCCCTTCGATTGCAGAAGCTGCGGGTCGAGGTCGATCTGGATCTGGCGTAGCTGCCCGCCATAGGGATAGGGCGTGGCCGCCCCCGGCACCGTGGTGAGGACCGGCCGGATCACTACCTGGCTCAGGTCGAACAGCTTCTGCTCGGACAGCGTCTTGTCGGAATCCGCCAGTTGCAGGATCGGCACGGTGGCGGCGGAATAGTTGAGCACCAGGGGCGGCGTCACGCCGGCCGGCATCTGCTTGATGGAGTTCTGGGCGGTCGCGGTGACCTGCGCCGTCGCGGTGCGGATGTCGAC
>NZ_DATMNA010000026.1:0-3297 GCF_035569475.1 Phenylobacterium sp. | reverse complement strand
GCGGACCCATGCGGCCGTGCCGGTGAACGGGGGCGACCAGATCGTGGTGACCTCGACCACGCTGGGCGGCGTGCTGATCGCCGACGCGCGCACCGGCGCTGTGCTGGCCAGCATCAAGACCGGAGCCAAGCCGGACGGCGCCTTCCTCGAACCGGTCACGGGCCTGGTCTGGGTGATGGACAACGCGGGCGGCGGGGTCTCGCTGATCGATGCGAAGACCCGCACCAAGGTGGGCGTGATCCCGGTCGAGGGCGCGCTCGAGAGCCCGGCCACCGACGGCAAGGGCCGTGTCTTCATCAACGTCGAAGACAAGAACGAGATCGCCGTGCTCGACGCCCACACGCGCAAGGTCACCGGCCACTTCAAGCTGGCCGGCTGCGAGGAGCCGAGCGGCCTCGCCTATTCGCCGCCGGACGGGCGGCTGGTGTCGGTCTGCGCCAACGGCGTAGCCAAGGTCGTCCAGGCCGCGGACGGCAAGGAAGTGGCGAGCCTGCCCATCGGCCTGCGCGGCGACACGGCGGTCTACGATCCCCGGCGGCATGTGGTCTATGTGCCCACCGGCGCCGACGGGAAACTGAGCCTGATCTCGCCGGCGACGGCCAAGGTGGTCGGTGTCGTGACGACCCAGGCGGGCGCCCGCACCCAGGCCCTGGACCCCGCCTCCGGCACGCTCTATCTGCCGGCGGCCGATTTCGCGCCGCCCGCCCAGGCGGGCGGACGGCCGACAGCGATCCCCGGGACCTTCGTCGTCCTCAAGGTCGGCGGAAAATAGCCGTCTTGGCGCCACGCTCCGCGCGTCGTCTTGCACGGCGGGCGGCGTGGCGTTGGAGCGGCATGGGAACGGAAAACAGCGCGACCGCCCGGTCTTGGGCCGCCTTCGCCTGCGCTGCGGCGCTGGCGGCCTCGCCCGCCGCGGCGCGCGCCGACGCGGGCGCGCCCCTCCCGGGCTATTGGGAGACCACCAACACCTGGATCTTCGTCTTCCACTTCAAGACTGTGGAGCGGAAGTGCTTCACCGCGGCCGACATCGCAGGCGTCCTGCAGGGGCCCAGCAACTCGCACTACGCCTGCACCTATCCGACCCGCGAGGCCGGTGACGGCCATCTGGTGCTCAAGGGGACCTGCGTGGAGACCCACGGCCAGGTCGCCCAGATCTCCGCCCAGGGCGCCTACGATCCCACGACCTTCAACCTGACGGCCGACCTCAGAACCAGGATCGCCGGCATACCGCTGAGGGGGACTGGAACCACCTCCGCGCGCCGCCTGGGCGACACCTGTCCGCTCGAGGTCCCCAAACCTCGGCGCGACCGGGGCGGCGGCTAGGTCCCGGATTCGGGCGGCGCCGGGGAAGGGGAGGCGACGCTGTCGTGCGCCTTCAGCACCCGCCACTGGTCCAGCGCCCCCTCGGTGGGCTTGCCGAGCTCCGAGCAGGCCGCCAGCAGGCCGTGCCCGGCGAAGAGGTGCAGCCGCACTTCCGGGCGGCCACGCCGGCCGAAGGCGGCGACCTTCAAGGGCTCCACGCTGGCGAAGCATCGGCTGACCCGGCCGAGGCCCGCGCCGAGATCCTCCGGCTTCACGACGATCAAGGCGTCCCGGCCGACCAGATTGCCGGCCGGCCGCATGTAGCCGAACCCCCGCGGGTCGTCCGAGAAGATCGCCACGGCCGCGCGGTCAGCGAAGACGGCCTGCAGCCGGCCGGCTTCGTTCCACTTCATGGAGACGACGAAGGCGTTGGGCCGGCGCAGCACCGCGAGGTCCGCGACCTGCGGCCCCAGCGCCGTCCATTCGACGGATTCGATCGTCGGGTCGCCCTTCCTGAAGGTCGCGGGCCAGGTCCGGCCGACCCAGCCCGTGCCGGCGTCTCCCGTCAGGACGACCCACAGGACGAGGGTGGCGGCGAGCGAGCTGACCGCCCAGACCCTCGGCCAACGGCGATCGAGGTCGGCGTGCGCGAGGCGGTCGGCCAGGAGCGGCAGCAGGAACAGCCATGAAGGCATCGCCCAATGGGGCAGGGGCGCCTGGCCCCAGATGGGGGTCAGGGCGAACAGCAGGACCCCCGGCGCGCCGAGCGCGACGCAGAACCAGCGCCTCTGGTCGGCGGGACCGGCCTTCACGGCTCGGCCGGCCGCCAGCGCCAGCGGTGCGAACACCCACGGCAGCAGGACCGCGGCCTGGCCGGCCAGAGCAAGCGCGACGGCTCCTGGGCGCAGGCCGTGCGACGGCGCCGCGCGGCCGCCCTGGAAGGTGAAGGAGGCCCAGTGGTTCTGGGCGTTCCAGATCAATACCGGCGAGACGATCAGGGCGGCCACCAGGGCGGCGAGATAGGGCCAGGGACCTCTCAGGCTGGCCCGCCCGCGCGGCGTGCTGACCAACAGGACGGCCACGCCAAGCCCGAACAGCACCGCCTGGTACTTCGACAGGCCCGCCAATCCCAGCCAGCCGCCCGCCGCGAGCCATGACCACGCGACCCCGCCGCGGCCCGGCCCCGCTCGATCGTCGGCGTCCAGGAACACGGTCGTCAGTGGGCAGGCCGCGGCGAGCAGGCAGAAGATCAGCGGGCCGTCCGGCAGGATCCAGGATCCCGCCGCCACGGTGAAGAAGGCCGAGATGTTCAGGATCAGGACCGACCAGACGCCGGCCCGGCTCCCGAACAGCCGCCGGGTCAGGACGAACAGCAACCAGGATGATCCGGCGAACAGCGCCACGAACGGCAGGCGCGCGGCGCGGCCATAGCCCAGGAGCCCGCCGAACAGGTGGACGAGCCACAGGTGGAGCGGCGGGTGGTCGAAATAGGAAAGGTGCAGTTGCCGGGCGATGGCGGCCGTGTAGGCCTCGTCGACGCCCAGCCCGACCAGAGTCGCCGACGCCACGCGCAGCAGCGAAAATCCGACGATCAGCGCCAGCGCGGCCTGGGCCGGGCTGAGGATACGGAACGCCGCCCGTCGCCGTGGGGCGATTGCGACCGTCGAATATTGCAGGGGGATGTTCAGCGGTCGGGCGCCATTGCGTCGTGTGGCCCCTGCCCGCGAGCCCGCAACAAACATCAGATCTGGGCGGAGTCACGGCGGTATCGTGCGCGCCTGAAACAAACGCCGCTTTGGGCCCCTGTCGGACCCGTTTTGTCCGTTCCGGCGTCTTCGCCTGAACCGGCAGGGGTCTAGGTCGTGGACTCATAAGCTCTGAGCCAGAGTCGAGTTGAGGCGAGGAGCACGGCGGCAAGGAAGTTCCTGGCGAGCTTGTCGAAGCGCGTGGCGACACGGCGGAAGTGCTTGAGTTTGCAGAAGTAGCGCTCGACGA
>NZ_DATMNA010000025.1:0-39345 GCF_035569475.1 Phenylobacterium sp. | reverse complement strand
CGGCAGCCATAGAGGTTGTCGAACTTCGACTTGGTGACGCTGTCGTTGACGTTGATCGCCGCGAACGGCAGTTCGCCGCGCTCGGACATCTGGTAGAGGCGGTGGACCCCCGTGGTGGTCTCTTCCGAGACGCCCTTGATCGAGTCGCGGATCGCCGAATAGAAGCCGGGCTTCTCCTTCAGGTAGCGCTTCATCACCGCATAGAGGGCTTCTTCCTCCTCGTTCTGCGGATTGTTGAGGACGCTGGGATCCTTCTCGGCCTTGGGGCCGAGCACGCAGAGCAGGGTGGCGTCGCCGCCGTCGTCGAGGATCAGGTTCGGATAGCCGCCGTCGCTCCACTCGAAGATCCGGTGGGCGTACTCCCAGTACTCGATCAGGGTCTCGCCCTTGATGGCGAACACCGGCGTGCCCTTCACCGCGATGGCGGCGGCGGCGTGGTCCTGGGTCGAGAAGATGTTGCACGAGGCCCAGCGCACGTCCGCGCCCAGCGCCTGCAGGGTCTCGATCAGGACGCCGGTCTGGATGGTCATGTGCAGGGAGCCGGCGATCCGCGCGCCCTTCAGCGGCTGGTCCTTGCCGAACTCGGCGCGCACGGCCATCAGGCCGGGCATCTCGGTCTCGGCGATGTCGAGTTCCTTGCGGCCCCAGTCGGCGAGCGCGATGTCCTTGACGACGTAGTCGGTCATTTCAAATCCTTCGGGAGATGTCGGGGCCGCGGAGACGCCGGGCTCAGGTTTGGCGGCTCTATAGCCGCGCGCCCGGCAGGGTGCAAGAAATCATATAAGGATTTCTTTATGTGCCGAGGCTGGCGGTCTGGAGCGGCGCTCCCGGACGGCCATCCTTGAGGCTCCGCGCCGCCGCGCGCCCTTGGCCGGTGATGGGATCACCAACCCAGGAGCGATCGGGCCCGGGAGAGGAACAGACTCGATGGGGGCGGAACAGTTCAGCCTAGGCCCAGAAGGGCTCGGCGGCTTCCAGGCGGTCCAGGGCCTTCTCGGCCTGGGCGATGAGCTGCGGCTTGCGCGCGGCCTTCAGCCCCACCAGCTCGCCGGCCGCGAAGGCGGCGTCGGACGGCAGGGCCAGGGCCACGATCAGCGGCGGGGCGGTGACCAGATCGTTGAGCGCGCCCAGCGCCTCCTGCAGCTCTTTCAGATGGCGCAGATAGCGCCGCGCGCGCTTCTCGCCGAAAAGGTCGCCGAGGGCCTCGGCGGCGTAGCGCAGTTTCTTGGCCTCGATGCGCAGGTGGTGGCGCGCGGTGTCGCCGCCGCCGCGAGCCGCGCGGCCGCGGCCCTCCAGCTTCTTCAGGTGACGCTTCAGGGCGCGGCGGGCGAAGGGCCGGACCGGGCCGCCCGCATCGTGCTGGGCGCGCCAGTCGCCGGTCTCGACCCAGGCGGCGGCGTCGATCATCAAGGCGCGGAACCGCTCCGAGGCCGAGGCCTCCGCGGCGTGGATCCAGGCCGCGCGGCGGGCCAGGTCGATGGCGTCGCGCAGGGTGGGCAGGCCCGCCGGCTGGACGTCCGAGGCTTCGGCGGGCTGCAGGGTCTCGTCGGCGAAGACGTCCAGGTTGCGCGCCCGCTCGCAACTGCGCGACAGCCATTTGAGGTCGGTCTTCAGGGTCTCCAGGCCCTCGCCGTCCAGGATCGGCTTGAAGGTCGTGAGCGCGCTGCGCAACCGCCGCACGCCCACCCTGAGCTGATGCACCGCCTCGGCGGAGGGGGTCTCGCGCAGGGCCGCGGCGTTGGCGGCGATCTGGGCCAGGGCGTTGCGGGCCACCGCCTGGAACGCCGCGCCCGCTGAGGCGTCGCCGTCGAGCTCGACTTCGCCGCCCCTGCGCGCGGGCGGCGGTTCGCCCGCCACCAGCGCCTGGCCCCGGGCGGCCTTGCTGTCGAAGGCGAGGTAGAGCGGCGCGGCGGCGGACAGCTCGCGGGCCAGGGCGAAGAGCGCGGCCGGGGCGCCCGACTTCAGCTCCAGCTCCACCTCGCAGATCGGGCTCTTCTGATCGCCGCCGGAGACCTCGCCCTGGTCCAGGGCGATCTCGATCACCGCACCCTTGAAGCGCAGCGTCCGCTGGCGGCGGCTGACCCGCACGTTGAAGGCGGGACGCAGGTCCGCGCCGTGCGGCAGCATCGACGGCAGGGGCTCCAGCGCCGGATCCGGGGCCAGGCCCTCGATCGGCGCCTCATGCTCCTCGCGGACCATGCCGCGGCCCCGCTTGAGCGTCTGCACGCGGCGGCCCTTGTACTCGCGCACCCTGAGCGAGGCGCCGGCCTTCTGCAGGACCAGGTCCGGGGTGTCGAAATAGACGCTGATCAGCTCGCGGGTCTCGTCGTCGCCGGCCGGGGCGGCGGCCAGCACAGCGGCCAGGTCCCCCGGCCCGCAGGCGAACTTCAGCTCGATCTCGCGGTCCGGCGCGTCAGCGGCCTTGCTGGTCATCACCGTCACCTGTTGCCGCCCGCCGTGAGGTCAAGCTATGTCGGCGCCCCGCCATGGCCCCGGAGCCCGTCGTGAACGCACCCCTGTCCAACCCGGTCGATGGCCCCATTGATCCCGCCGAGCCGCGCCATGACTGGACGCTGGCGGAGGTGGAGGCGCTCTTCGAGGTCCCGTTCACCGAACTCGTCTTCCGTGCGGCCGAGGTCCACCGGCGCTGGTTCGACCCGGCGGAACTCCAGCTCTCTCAGCTTCTTTCCGTCAAGACCGGCGGCTGTCCGGAGAACTGCGGCTACTGCAGCCAGTCGCAGCACTTCAAGACCGCGACCACCGCCTCGAAGCTGATGGACCCCGCGGCGGTCATCGCCCAGGCCGCCGAGGCCAGGGCCGGCGGGGCCCAGCGGTTCTGCATGGGCGCGGCCTGGCGCGACGTGAAGGACCGCGACCTGCCGAACCTCACCGCCATGATCTCCGGCGTGAAGGCGTTGGGCCTGGAGACCTGCGCGACGCTCGGCATGCTCACCGCCGACCAGGCGCGGACGCTGAAGGCCGCCGGTCTCGACTACTACAACCACAACCTCGACACCGGGCCGGACTACTACGACAAGGTGGTCACCACCCGGACCTACCGGGACCGGCTGGACACCCTGGCGGCGGTCCGCGAGGCGGGCATGAGCACCTGCTGCGGCGGCATCGTCGGCATGGGCGAGACCCGCCGCGACCGGGCGGGGCTTCTGCACCAGCTCGCCATCCTGCCCCGCCACCCGGAAAGCCTGCCGATCAACGACCTGATGCCGATCCCCGGCACGCCGCTGGGCGGCTCCGAGCCGGTCGACGGACTGGAGTTCGTCCGCATGATCGCGGTCGCTCGCCTGGTCTGCCCGAAATCGGTGGTGCGCATCGCCGCCGGCCGCGAGCACATGTCCAGGGAACTGCAGAGCCTCTGCTTCCTGGCCGGCGCCAATTCGGTGTTCATCGGGGCCCGGCTGCTGACCACCGACAATCCGGACCAGGACCAGGACGCAGCCTTCCTGGCGGAGCTGAAGATACGGCCGATGACCGTGCGGCCGGAACGGATGTCCGAGCCGGCCTAGCCGAAACGTCCTCGGGGTCCTATCTGCTTGGCGCCGGGGGACGAATGCCGCAGCCGATCATTTCCGTAGAAGGCCTGTCCAAGACCTACGCCGGCGGGTTCCAGGCGTTGAAGGACGTCAGCCTGACCATCGACAAGGGCGAGATCTTCGCCCTGCTGGGCCCCAACGGCGCGGGCAAGACCACGCTCATCGGCATCACCTGCGGCCTGGTGAACCCCACCCAGGGGCGCGTGCTGGCCGACGGCCACGACGTGGTGCGCGACTACCGCGCCGCGCGCCGCCTGATCGGCCTGGTGCCGCAGGAGCTTTCGACGGACGCCTTCGAGACCGTCTGGGCCACCGTCAACTTCAGCCGCGGCCTGTTCGGCAAGCCGAAGAACCCGGCCTACGTCGAAAAGGTGCTGCGCGACCTGTCGCTGTGGGACAAGAAGGACGCCAAGATCATGGCGCTCTCCGGCGGCATGAAGCGCCGCGTGATGATCGCCAAGGCGCTCAGCCACGAGCCGCAGATCCTGTTCCTGGACGAGCCCACCGCCGGTGTCGACGTCGAGCTGCGCCGCGACATGTGGGAGATGGTCCGCGGCCTGCGCGAAAGCGGCGTCACCATCATCCTGACCACCCACTACATCGAAGAGGCCGAGGAGATGGCCGACCGCATCGGGGTGATCTCCAAGGGCGAGCTGATCCTGGTCGAGGAGAAGGCCGAGCTGATGCGCAAGCTGGGCAAGAAGCAGCTCACGCTGCACCTGCAGGAGCCGCTGAAGGCCGCGCCCGAGGGCCTCGCCGGCTATGACCTGGCCCTGGCCAACGACGGCGCCGACCTCGTCTACACCTTCGACGCCCAGGCCGAGACGACCGGCATCGCCGAGCTGCTGCGCGAACTCTCCAAGCGCGGCGTCGACTTCAAGGACCTGCAGACCCAGCAAAGTTCGCTGGAGGAGATCTTCGTCAGCCTGGTGAGCACGCGGTCATGATCGGTCTGAACCTCTACGCCGTGAAGGCGATCTACCGCTTCGAGATGGCGCGGACCTTCCGCACGGTGGTGCAGTCCATCGCCGCCCCGGTGTTGACCACCTCGCTCTATTTCATCGTCTTCGGCGCGGCCATCGGGCGGCGGATGGCGGCCATCGACGGGGTGACCTACGCGGCCTTCATCGTGCCGGGCCTGATCATGTTGTCGATCCTCACCGAGAGCGTCTCCAACGGCTCGTTCGGCATCTACATGCCCAAGTGGTCGGGCACGATCTACGAGATGCTGTCGGCGCCGGTCTCTGCCCTGGAGGTGCTGATGGGCTATGTCGGCGCGGCGGCCTCGAAATCGATCATGCTGGGCGTGATCATCATGGCCACGGCGCGCCTGTTCGTGCCCTACAGCATCGCCCATCCGATTTGGGCGGTCGCCTTCCTGGTGCTGACCTCGCTGAGCTTCAGCCTGTTCGGCTTCATCCTGGGCGTCTGGGCGGACGGCTTCGAGAAGCTGCAGATCGTACCCCTGATGGTGATCATGCCGCTGACCTACCTGGGCGGCAGCTTCTACTCGATCTCGATGCTGCCGGGGGTGTGGGCCAGGATCGCGCTGTTCAACCCGGTGGTCTATCTGGTCTCGGGCTTCCGCTGGAGCTTCTACGGCGTCTCCGACGTGGGCGTGGGCGCCAGCCTGGGGATGACCCTGGTCTTCATGCTGATCTGCCTGACGGCCGTCTGGCAGATCTTCCGCACCGGCTGGCGGCTGAAGACCTAATCCCAGTTCCTCCCCCAAAAGGGGGAGGTGTCGCCGAAGGCGACGGAGGGGGCTTCCGCTCAAAATGCGGGGAAGTCATCGATCATTTTGCCCCGTTGTCCTTCACCCACGGAATCCTAACGCCGCCGATGGCGTACACCCGGTATCCAACCGGCAGTAAGAATGCGCTGACGACCAAGTGCGCAATGGCCCACGGCCAGTCGCGGCCGAGCAGAAGCACCACCGCAAAAGCAAGCTCAATCCAGCCGCCCACGCGGTAGATTCCGTAGATCATGTTGCAAGAACAAACAAAGAACGATATGCCTCGGTTGTGGAAGCTAACCATGAAGTCCGCGACTTTGCACGGCTTCTGCGCCGCCGCTTGACGCTGCCAGAAGGCCTCCTCTGGCGCGCCATCAAAGCTGGCAAGGCCGACGGCCTCAAGTTCCGCAAGCAGCATCCGATCGGGCCGTACGTCCTGGATTTCTATTGCCACGAGGCAAGTCTCTGCGTGGAGGTCGATGGGGCGTCGCATGGGTTCGGCAACCGGCCCGAGCTGGACGCGCGGCGTGACAGTTGGCTGGCTGACAGGGGGATTCGCACCCTGCGGATATCCGCATCACTGGTGCTGGACGAGGTGGACGACGCGGTGAGGATGATCGTCGATGTCGCGCGGGGCGGCGGCTGGACCGTTTGAGCGGAAGCCCCCTCCGGCCCTTTGGGCCACCTCCCCCTGAGGGGGAGGAACTTTGCTACTCGTCCTCGTCGAACTTGGCGGTGACGAGTTTTTCCAGGGCGGCGACGGCCTGTTCGGCTTCCTTGCCCTCGGCTTCGATGTCGATGCAGCAGCCGGGGCCGGCGGCGAGCATCATCAGGCCCATGATCGAGCGCGCGTCGACCGTCTGGCCGTCCTTGGAGACGCGGACCTCGGCGTCGAAACCCGAGGCGGTCTTCACGAACTTGGCCGAGGCGCGGGCGTGCAGGCCGCGCTTGTTGACGATCTCGACGGTCCGGGTCGCCCCCTCGCTCACCGGCGGCTCACTTCTCGCCCGCGAGCACATAGGAGGCGACGGAGATGTACTTGCGGCCCGCCTCCTGGGCGCAGGCGACCGCGTCCTCGAGGCTCTGGCGGCTGCGCACGCTGGCGAGCTTGATCAGCATCGGCAGGTTCAGGCCGGCGATCACCTCGGCCTTGGTCTGCTCCATGACCGAGATGGCCAGGTTGGACGGCGTGCCGCCGAACATGTCGGTGAGCAGGATGACGCCGGCGCCGCTGTCGACGCGCTCGCAGGCCGCCAGGATGTCCTTACGGCGGCGCTCCATGTCGTCTTCCGGGCCGATGCAGATGGCTTCCACCGCCGCCTGCGGCCCGACCACGTGCTCCATGGCGAAGACGAACTCCTCCGCCAGACGCCCGTGCGTAACGATAACGAGCCCGATCATGCCACGAGCTCGAACATGCAAACTGGTTCCAAGGGTATCCCCACCCGCGCGGTCAAATTCCCGTCCCGCGAGCCGTGCTAAATACGCCTCTTATGAGCCTCGTCAAAGTGGCTGAGCGCGCGACTGAGTTTCGCAGGCGCCGAAGCCTCGTGCGGGTCGATCTCGATCAGGGGCAGCGGAACCCCCAGGATCTCGGCGAACCGGGGTTCGGGGATACGCTCGGGGGTCCCGCAGCGGGCGACCAGCGACACCGGCGCGAACGGCCGGGCCGAAACCCGGATCACCTCCAGGCCGCGCACCTCGAGGAGGCCGCTGAGAACGTCCGGCGCGCGGCCGAACAGGCGGCCCTGCGTCACCCAGAGGCTCACCCGGTCGTCGGCCACCAGCGAAAAGCCCTGATCGAGCGCCCGCAGCGCCAGGTCGCTCTTGCCGGCGCCGGCCGGGCCCTCGATCAGCACGCCCCGCCAGAAGCCGCCCAGCCGGGCGGCGATCAGCCCGGCGTGGACGATCACGCCTTGGCCTCCGGCAGCATCAAGAGGAAGACCGCCCCGATCACCTTGCCGTCGACGACCCGGTTCTGGGCCTTGAGCGTGCCGCCATGGGCCTCGACGATCTGGCGGGCGATGGAGAGGCCCAGGCCCGAGTTGCCGCCGAAGGCCGCGCCCTTCGGCCGCGAGGTGTAGAAGCGCTCGAAGATGGTCTCCAGGTTCTCCGGCGGGATGCCGGGCCCGGAATCGGAGACCGTGGCGACCACCCGGCCCGGCGCGCGCTGCACGGCCACCTCGACCTCGCCACCCGGCGGGCTGAACGACCGGGCGTTGTCGATCAGATTGCGGAACACCTGGCCCAGCGAGCCTTCGCGGCCCAGCACCGTCGGCGGCTCGGCGCCGGTGGGACGCGCGAACCGCACGGTCACCTCGCCCGGCTTGGCGGTGGCCTGATAGAGGGCGACGATGTCGGCGACCAGCCGCTCCAGGTCGACGGGCTTGGGGTTGTCGCGGGACAGCTCGGCGTCCAGCCGCGAGGCGTTGGAGATGTCCGTGACCAGCCGGTCCAGGCGCTGGACGTCGTTTTTCAGGATGCGCAGCAGCCGCTCCCGCGCCGCCGGCTCGGCGACCAGGTCCAGGGTCTCGACCGCCGAGCGCAGGGAGGTGAGCGGGTTCTTGATCTCGTGCGCCACGTCGGCGGCGAAGCTTTCGATGGCGTCCATCCGCTCGCTGAGCGCCTGGGTCATGTCCTCCAGGCTGCGGGTCAGGTCGCCGAGTTCGTCGTCCCGGCGGGCGAGGTCGGGGAGCGAGATGGCCCGCGCGCCCGCCAGGCGGACGCGGTCGGCGGCCCGCGCCAGCCGCCGCACCGGCTGGGCGATCAGGCGGGTCAGCAGCAGCGACGACGACAGCGTCACGGCCACGGCGATCAGGATGAACGGGATTAGGGCCTCGCGTTCGCGCGCGATGATCTGGTCGACGTCGTTGGCTTCCAGCGTCAGGACGCCGAGGATCTGCTGGACGTTCTGGATGGGGATCGAGACCGAGACCACGCGGCGGCCGTCCTCGTCGCGGCGCAGCCCCGCCACGTGCTTGCCGAGCAGCGCCCGGCTCACCTCGCTGCGCAAGGCCGCGCGCGCCTCCTCGGCCACCGCCCCCTGCGGACGTGAGCGCAGGGACAGCGACAGGTTCTGGCCCCGCGGACGGGCGGGCGGCAGGGTGCGCTGCTCCACCCGGTCGGCGACGACGTCGCTGTCGGCGATCGGCGCGCCCTGCGCGTCGAACAGGCGCGCGCGCTGGGCCTTGGGATTGGCCAGCATCTGCAGCGCCAGGCTGGCGTTGCCGGGGTCCATCGCCGGAGTGGGCTCGCCCACGGTGGCGGCCTGGTCGATGATCGCCGCCATCAGCTCGCCCTGGGTGGTCAGGCTGTCGATGCGGGCGCTGACCAGCCCCTGGCGCAGCTCGTTCAGCACCAGGGCCCCGGCGATCAGGATCACCAGGCCCGAGAAGTTCAGCGCGATGATCAGCCGGCCGAGCCGGGTGCCCGGCAGCCAGCGAAACCGCGACAGCCGGGGCGCCCGCGAATCCTCCCCGCGGCCCCCGCCGCCCCGATCAGGTTTCGCGGTAGCGGTAGCCGACGCCATAGAGGGTTTCGATCGCGTCGAACTCTGGATCAACGTCGCGGAACTTCTTGCGCATGCGCTTGATGTGGCTGTCGATGGTGCGGTCGTCGACATAGACCTGATCGTCGTAGGCCGCGTCCATCAGGTTGTCGCGGCTCTTCACGAAGCCTGGCCGCTGGGCCAGGGACTGCAGGAGCAGGAACTCTGTCACCGTCAGCTTCACGGGCTTGCCTTCCCACAGGCAATCGTGGCGGGCGGGGTCCAGGGTCAGCTTGCCCCGCTTGATGGCGCGGCTGCCTTCCGCCCCGATGGCGGCCGGCGCGGGCTCCTCGCCCTCGACGCCGGCGCGGCGCAGCACCGCCTTCACACGCTCGATCAGCAGCCGCTGGCTGAAGGGCTTGTGCATGTAGTCGTCGGCGCCCAGGTTGAAGCCGAGGATCTCGTCGATCTCCTCGTCCTTGGACGTCAGGATGATCACCGGCATGTCGGAGGTCCGGCGCAGGCGGCGCAGCACCTCCATCCCATCCATGCGCGGCATCTTCACATCGAGGATGGCCAGGTCCGGCGGCTCATTCTCCAGGGCGGCGAGGCCCGCGGCGCCGTCGTAGTAGGCCTTCACGGTGTGGCCGTGGCTCTCCAGCGCGAGGCTGACGGAGGTGACGATGTTTTCGTCGTCATCCACCAGGGTGATTTTGGCCATGAGGTTTCCGAATATCTCCTTGAACGCCTTGAACCTAGTTATCCGCCACCGTGGCCTCAATGGGGCGCCGCGCGTGGCTGCCTAAGGCGGTCAATCTGACCTTAAAGCTTCGCCAGTAGGCTCCGGTTCACTGGAGAGAGCTTAATGCCCGCCGCGAACGTCCATTTCGAGGTCTTTGTCCGCCGCTATCCGGACTCCCCCTGGGCCCTGAAAACCGCCACCGACACCCGAACTGTCGCCCTCGACGAGGCCAAGGATCTGCTCGCTCGCGGCCAGGTGGCCGCCGCGCGCGTGATGCGCGAGACACTGGACCCGGAGACGGGTGAATTCCAGTCCCTGACCATCCTGACGATCGGCCTGCCCGAGCGGCCGCGCAAGGTCCGCGCCCCGGAGCCCACTGAACCGCTCTGCGTGTCGCCGCAGGATCTCTACACCTGCCATGCCCGCGAGCGGATCGGCCGGCTGTTCGAGACCTGGCTGGAGCGCCACGGGGCGACGCCGTTCGAGCTGATGCACCGGCCCGACCTGGTCGAGCAGCTCGAGGCCAGCGGGGTGGAGATCGCCCACGCCATCCAGAAGATCGCCACGCCGGAGGCCCACTCCCGCGGGACCACGCTGGCGGAGATGATCGCGGTCTTCAAATCGCTCAGCGACCGCGCCATCGAGCGGCTGATGCGCGACCGCCGCAAGGGCCTGCCCGAGGTGACCGCCGAGACCTTCGCGAAGACCGCCTCGGCGCTCGCCAAGGACCCCGAGGGCGCCTATCGGCTGGGGTGCGCGGTGGCGGGGTTCCTCGCGCCGGCCACGGGTTGGAGCGAAAAGGTCGCCCTGCTGCTCGACCTGGCGGACAACGCGCCGCCGGAGGGCTCCGGCCGCGCCCTCGCGCTCTCGGTGATCGCCGAGCCGCTGGAAGAGATCGTCCGCCACGAGCGGGGGCTCGACAACATCGTCGGCGGCTCGCTGGACCTGGGCGCGCGCCTGGCGGCCATGAGCCGGCTCGCCGCGGCCAGCGTCGTCGACCAGTTGGTCA
Organism: Phenylobacterium sp.; assembly: GCF_035569475.1. Lineage (GTDB taxonomy): Bacteria > Pseudomonadota > Alphaproteobacteria > Caulobacterales > Caulobacteraceae > Phenylobacterium. The sequence goes on along the minus strand of NZ_DATMNA010000025.1, from coordinate 28,821 downwards.
AGGTCGAGCCGTCGGTGGCCAAGGTGACGCCGGAGCTGTCCGACCGCGCCCAGCGCCTGGCCAAGTGGCTGATGAGCGAGGACTTCACCGGCGTGCGCGCCGCCATCGGCCAGCGCATCCTGCGCGACCTGGGCGGCGGCCGGCGCCTGCGGCCCTCCGACCCGGAGGGCGAAATCGACGTCACCCGGGGCCTGGCCATGTCGCTGACCGCGGCGGCCGGCAAGCTCCTGCCTCTGGACGACGTCCAGGCCGCCTTCACCGCCCGCTCCAAGACCCTGGTCGCCCGCGAGTTCGTCGAGTCCTACCTGGGCGAGGACGCCTCGGTCATGGAAGAGGCCGCGGCCCTGGTCTGGCTGATCGAAAACATCATCGGCGGCGCCAACAAGCGCGAGGCGGGCCGCTGGCTCTCCTCCCTGATCTTCAGCCTGCGCTTCGAGCGCGAGGCGAGCGTCGGCCATTTCGCGGCCCAGCGCCTGGCGGAACTGGCCAAGCTGCAGCGCGGCGTCGCCCGCTGCGGCCTGGTGGAAGAGGTCTACCGGCCCATACAGGCCAAGCTGGGCGAGATCGGCGGCGCGGTGGAGACCGAAGGCCGGTTCGTGGCCGCGACCGCCCGCGCCGCCCGGCCGGCGCTGGAGCGGCTGACCACGCTCCTGAAAATGGCCTGCGGCGAGACCGCCCCGCTCGGCCCCTGCGCCGACCGCGCCCGCACCGAAGCCCTCAAGCTCGCCCGCGCCGACGACACCCGCGCCGAGCTGTCCTCCGCGCCGGGGCAGGTGGACGCTATCCGGGATCTGCTGAAGCACGCGTCGCTGGCGGCTTAGGGCAACGGCGCGTTGCAGCCGGCAGTCCGGTACTCCTCTCCCAGGCGCACAGCACCGTGGGAGAGGGGCGTTGTCGTGAGCGGGCAGGCTGCGGCTTAAATCTCACGCCGGCCGGTCTGCCTTGAGGCCTCGGCTTCTCAAGGACGCGCCAAAGGCGCGCCGCGACGCGGGCGGCCAGGGGCCGCTCCTTGACAGGCCGAGACCCCAAGGCTCGCATCATCCATGAGGTTTAAGGCCGGATGGCATCTGGGAGATGCGCACCTCCGCGGGGATCGGATTGGATATGCGCGTTAGACCGTCGGCCCGCATTCTCGTTGTCGACCCCGATGGGAGGGTCTTGCTGTTCAGGTTTGTGTTCGAGCGCGGCGCCCTGGCCGGAACGCAGTTTTGGGCCACGCCGGGCGGAGGAATCGATGAGGGAGAGACGTTCGAACAGGCCGCCATTCGGGAGCTTGCGGAGGAGACAGGGCTGACGATCTCGCACCCTGGCCCGCAAGTGGCGCGGCGCGAGGCGGTGTTTCGCTCGCCAGAGGGCCAAACCATCAAGGCCGACGAGCGCTTCTTCCTGGTCAAGACCAGCGAAGCCGAGCTCAGCCGTGAGGGTTGGACTTCGCCGGAGCGAGAGGTGATGGCGGAGCATCGCTGGTGGTCTCTTGATGAAATCCGCCTGACCCGCGAACAAATCTGGCCCGAAGACCTGGCCGACCTCATCTCAGGGGCCTGAGCGCGGTCAACGGCCCAGCACCGCCCTCAACGCCGCCGCCACCCGGCCGACGTCCTCGTCCGCCATACCCGGATAGAGCGGCAGCGACAGGCAGCGGTCGTACCAGGCGTTCGCCCCCGGCAGGTCCAGCGCGCCATACCGTTCCCGGTAATAGGGCTGGGTGTGGACGGGGATGTAGTGGACCTGGGTCCCGACGCCGCGCTCGCGCAGAGCGTCCACCACCGACCGGCGGCTCACGCCCGCGGCCTGAAAGTCGATCAGCACGCACATCAGGTGCAGGACCGGGTCGCTCCAGGCCGGGCGCGCGGCGATCCGCACGATCGGGGCCAGCGGCGCGAGCGCGGTCTCATAGGCTGCGGCCAGGGCCCGGCGCCGGGCGGCGAACCGCGGCAGTTTCTTGAGCTGGGAGAGGCCCAGCGCGCAGAGGATGTCCGGCAGGCGGTAGTTGAACCCGGGCTCGGCCATTTCGTAGACCCACGGATCGGCGTCCGCGGGCCGCGTCATGCCGTGGCTGCGCACGGTCCGCAGGCGCTCGGCCAGGCCTGCGTCATTGGTGGTGACCATGCCGCCCTCGCCGGTGGCGATGGTCTTGACCGGGTGGAAGGAGAAGGTGGCCATGGCCGAGTGGCGCGCGTCGCCGGCCCGCTCGGCGACGTTGCCGAAGCTCATGGTCGAGCCCAGCGCGTGCGGCGCGTCCTCCACCAGCACCGCGCCCGCCCCGCCGGCCAGGGCGGCCAGCTCCGGGAGGTTCACCGTGTCGCCGCGCAGATGCACCGGCAGGACCGCCCGCAACTTGCGGCCGCCGACCCGGGCGAGCGCCTCCGCAAGGGTCTCCGGCGTCATCAGGCCGGAGTGCGGATCGACGTCGGCGAACACCACCTCGGCGCCGACGTAGCGGGCGCAGTTGGCGGTGGCCAGGAAGGTGATCGAAGGGACGATGACCGCCTCGCCCGGCTGCACGTCCAGGGCCAGCATTGCCAGGTGCAACGCAGCGGTGCCGTTGGCGCAGGCCACGGCATGGCGCGCGCCCACTGTCTCGGCGAAGGCGGCCTCGAAGGCCGCCACCGTGGGACCGGTGGTCAGGAAATCGGCCCTCAACGCTTCGACAACAGCCGCAATGTCGTCGTCTTCTATGGTCTGGCGGCCGTAGGGAAGGACCGGACCCGGCATCCTAGTCGGCCGCGCGCCGGCGGCGCTGTTGCGGGGTCTGTTCGTTGAGCACCGCCAGCAAGGCCTCGCCGCTGAGCCAGTCGTCGTTGGTGTCGCTGGCGTAGCTGAAGCCCTCCGCCAGGGCCGCGCCCTTCAGCGGCTCGCGGCGGTATTCCACGAAGGCCGGCTCGATGGCGTAGCGGTCGCCCAGGTCGACGCTGGAGCGGGCGTCGTCGGCGCTGATCATCATCTCGTGCAGCTTCTCGCCGGGGCGGATGCCGACGACCTTGATCGGCAGGCCGGGCGCCATGGCCTCCGCCAGGTCGGTCATCTTCATCGAGGGGATCTTGGGCACGAAGATCTCGCCGCCGTGCATCGCGCCAAGCGACGAGAGCACGAACTCGACCCCCTCGTTGAGCGTGATCCAGAAGCGGGTCATCCGAATGTCGGTGATCGGCAGCTCGGCCGCGCCCTTGGCCAGCAGCCGTTGGAAGAAGGGCGCCACGGAGCCCCTGGAACCCACCACATTGCCGTACCGCACCACCGAAAACCGCGTGCCGATGTCGCCGGAGAGGTTGTTGGCGGCCACGAAGGTCTTGTCGGAGGCGAGCTTGGTCGCGCCGTAGAGGTTGATCGGGTTGCAGGCCTTGTCGGTGGAGAGCGCGATCACCTGCTGCACCCGGTTGGTGAGGCAGGCCCAGACCACGTTCTCGGCGCCCATGATGTTGGTGTGGATGCACTCCGAGGGATTGTACTCCGCCGCCGGCACCTGTTTCAGGGCCGCGGCGTGGATCACCACGTCGACGCCGCGGAAGGCCAGGATCAGCCGCTCGCGGTCGCGCACGTCGCCCAGGAAGAAGCGCAGGCAGGCCATCTTCTCCGGGCCGAAGCGTTCGGCCAGGTCGATCTGCATCTCGCTCTGCTTCAGCTCGTCCCGGGAGTAGACGATCAGCTTGCGCGGGCTGGCGCGGGTCAGCACGGTCTCGATGAACCGCCGCCCGAACGAGCCCGTGCCGCCGGTGATGAGGATGACCTTGCCGTCGAGGTCGAGGCTGGTCGGCGCAAATCGGCTCAAGGCGCGCTCCGCAAGTCCCTGGGGCGGAAATCCCAGGCGTCCGCCACCTTGTCGCAGGGGCGCGTAAAGAAGCCGCTAACCATGATCGCGATAGATTGCGCCATGCGACGCTGTGAGCTCCTCGTCCTGATCGCCCTGGCCGGCTTCATGCCGTCGGCCGTCCTGGCGGACGAAAAACAGAAGAAGAAGTCGGGCGGCGAGAACTACATCCCGCTCAATCCGGTCACCGCCACCACCAACAAGGGCGGCGGTCGGCGCGGCGTGCTCAGCGTCGATTGCGGCCTGGAGATCGACGACCCGAAGCTGCGCGAGTTCGCCGACCAGTCGCTGCCGCGCCTGCGCGCCGCCTACGTCCAGGCCATGGAGATCTACGCCGCGGGCCTGCCGCCGGGGACCGAGCCCAATGCGGACCTGATCGTCCAGGAGCTGCAGCGTCAGACCAACCTGATCCTCAAGCGCCCCGGGGCCAAGCTGCTGATCGGCGCCGTCGTCGCGAACTAGTTGGGCAACAGGCTCCTCCACAGGGGGAGGATCTGCCTTCACATCGCGCTGATGCCGCCGTCGAGCTTCAGCTCCGCGCCGGTCATGAACTTGCTCTCGTCCGAGGCCAGGTAGAGGCAGGCGTTGGCGATGTCCTCCGGCTCGCCGATGTGGCCGAGCGGCACCTGGCGGCCGAGCTTGGCCTCCGCCTCCTCCTTGCCGAACCGCTGGCGCAGCGGGTCGAGGATCGGGGTGTCGATGAAGGTCGGGTGGATCGAGTTCGAGCGGATATCCAGCCCCTGCTTGGCGCAATGCAGCGCGATGCCCTTGGACAGCAGCCAGACCGCGGCCTTGGAGGCGTTGTAGCTCGGCGAGTTGTGGGCGGCGATCAGGCCGGCGATCGAGGAGATGTTGACGATCGAACCCGGCTGGTGGGCGCGCATGTACTTCAGCGCGTGCTTGGTCCCGAGGAACACCGAGTCGACGTTGACGCTCATCACCGTCTTCCAGTCCTCGAAGCTCAGGGACTCGATGTCGCCGCCGCGGCTGATGCCGGCGTTGTTGACCAGGACCGAGATGCCGCCCATGGCCGCGTCGGCCTCGTCGAGGGCGAACACCCACTGCTCCTCCTTGGTCACGTCGAGCGGGAAGGCGAAGGCCGTGCCCTCGCCGTGCGCGGCGTTGATCTCGGCGGCGACCTTCTTCGCGCCGTCGAGGTTGATGTCGACCACCGTCACCTTGGCGCCCTCGTCGGCCAGCTTGCGGGCCATGGCCGCGCCCAGCCCTTGAGCGCCCCCGGAAATGAAGGCCTTCTTGCCCGCGACCCGTCCTGGCATGTGATCTGTCTCCTTAGATCCCGTTCGCCGGCGGCGTCTTCAGACGCCCTCCCGGCCACAATTCTCATGGATGATGCGAGCCTTGGGGTCTCGGCTTGTCAAGGACGCTGCCCTTGGGCGGCGCCGCCTCGCGGCGAGGCCTCCGGCCTCGTCCTTGAGAAGCCGAGACCCCAAGGCAAACTGGCCGCCATGAGATTTAAGCCGCCACCTGCCGGCGGCCCACATCTCCCAGCCTAGGCCTCCGTTCCCCCGGCGCTCTTCGCCGCCATGTCCATGAAGGTCGCGAGCTTCACGTCCAGCTCGGTGACCCCATCGGCGTCGTGAGTGGTCAGCGTCACACCCACCCGGTTGTAGACATTGAACCACTCCGGATGGTGGTCGAGCTTTTCGGCCATCAGGGCCGTGCGGGTCATGAAGGCGAAGGCCGCGGTGAAGTCAGCGAACCGGTAGGTGCGCTGGATGGCGTCGCGATCCCCCTCGGCCTTCTTCCAGAGCGGGCGTTGCTTGAGCGCCGCGTCCGCGCCGATCTTCGCAGGCCGGCTCATGCGACACCCTCCTCTGCAAAGCTGAGCCCCGTCGCCTCGGCCAGGTCGGCCAGCGTCTGGTCCACGTCCACCACCTTGATCGCCCGCATGCCCAGCGCCGCGGCCGGCTTGCAGTTGACGCCCAGGTCGTCGAGGTAGACGCAGCGGCCGGGTTCGACCGCCAGCAGCTCGCACATCATCAGGTAGATCCTCGGATCCGGCTTCCGCACGCCGGCCTTCGAGCTCTCGATGATGGCGTCGAACAGCGGCATCACCTGGCCCATGGCGCCGGCCGCGCGCTGGCCCTCGTCCTGGCCGGGCGAATGCATCGAGACCACGTTGTTGGTGATGCAGCCCACCTTGAAGTGCGACTTGCAGGCCTTCAGCGCCGCGACCATCCGGGGCCGCAGCTCGCCGGAAAGCAGGGGCAGGACGTCGCGGCCCGGCACCGGGTGGCCGAGCGCGGCGGATTCCTCGAGGAACAGGGCGTCGAAGCCGGCCGGGTCCACCTCGTTGCGCTCGAACAGGGCCCAGGCGTTGGTGTCGGGGTTGGCGGCGTTGATCCGGCGGATCAGGTCCTTGGGCAGGCCGCGTTCGGCCTCGAAGCGGTTGAAGGCCTCGAACGGCGAGGAGGTGAAGACCCCGCCGAAGTCCCAGATCACCGCCGCAATCTCCGGTCTCGCCGCCATGTCGCTTCCCACGCTCCGTAGACCCTTCCAAAGGCCGGCGCGCGTCGGACGGGGTGAACCGGCGTCCACTTCGCCCTGACGCGCTCCTGCAGGCGGCGGTCTAGAGAGCCGGGCGCGGACGTGCAAGTAAGGGCCGATGACCCCGTTCGATCGCCTGCGCCGCCTGCCCCGTCCCTACCGCCTGGCGATCTTCGCCCTGGCCTGCGTGATCCTGCTCTATCTGACCCTGGCGCCCGGCAAGGACGTGCCCGGCGTGGGGCTCGTGTGGGACAAGGCCGAGCACGCCATCGCCTGGGCCGTGCTGACCGGCGCGGGCCTGTTGCTCTCGACCCGCCGGCGCTGGGCGATCCTGGTGTTCGCCTTTGTCTTCGGCGCGGCCGTCGAGGTCCTGCAGGCGACCCTGCCCTTCGGCCGCGACGGCGACATCTTCGACCTGACGGCCGACACCGTGGGCATCGCCGCGGCCTATGTCGTCTGGCGGGTGTGGCGGCGGCTGGGCTGGGTCAGGTGAGCCCGCGCCACCGGCCCTGGGAGGAGGCGGCCGACTTCCAGATCGGCCTGCGCCCCATCGCGGTCGCCGACTGGCTGGAAGGCGGCGAGGCCGATCCGGCGGCGCGCAAGGACCCGCTGTACGAACACGCGCGCGATCTGGTGTGGGCCGAGAGGCCGGGCTCCGAGGCCGGCCAGGCGGAGGCGCTGGCGATGGTCGAGGGCGCGCTCGGTCCGGCGCCGGCGGCGCCCGGACTGCCCGCGCTCTACGCCGCCGCGCGCCGCACGCCCGACGACCTCTGCCTGATGGAGAAGGCCGACGGCCAGTGGCGGCTGACGGCGCTGTCGCTGTCGGCCGGCGGGTTCTTCACGGCGTCCGAGGCGATCGGCAAGTCGCTGGGCGAGCTGCACGGCCCGGTGACCGGCTTCGCCGACCGGTTCCTGATCCGCGTGCAGCGCGTCTTCGAGGGCCTGCGCCCCGACCTGGTGCTGGAGCGGCGCAACTGGACGGTGCTGAACTCCGACCGGCTTCACACCCCGTCCTCGGCGCCTATCCGCGCCCGGATCCCCGGCATCGACCCGCGCGACGCCGGGCGGATCCTGCACCTGCGCGTGGAGCGTCAGACCCTGCGCCGCCTGCCGGCGACCGGCGGGGCGCTGTTCACCATCCGGGTGTGGCTCGCGCCCCTGGCCGACCTAGCGGGCGAGCCCGAGCGGCTGGCGGCGTTCGCGCGGGCCTGGCGCGCGGCCACGCCGGACTTGCGCGCCTACAAGCGCTTCGACCTCTATGACGATCTGGTGGAGGCCTTCCTCCGCGACCCGCAACCGGCCTGACCGCCGTCCTCGGAGCCTCCATGCCGTCCGAAACCGCCCAGCCCTTCGTCTACCTGGCCACGCCCTGCTACGGCGGGGTGCTGCAACTGCAGTTCATGCACTCGGTGCTGGCCCTGCAGGCGGCCTGCCGCGAGCGCGGCGTCGGCCTGGAGATCGACCTGATGGGCGGCGACGCCCTGATCACGCGGGCCCGCAGCCGGCTGACCGCCCGGTTCCTGGCGCACCGCGAGGCGACCCATATCCTGTTCTGCGACGCCGACATCGGCTTTGCGCCGGAGAACGTCTTCCGCCTGCTGGAGGCCGACAAGCCGGTGATCGCCGCGGTCTGCCCGATGAAATACATCGACTGGGAGCGTGCCCGGGTCGCGGCCAAGGCCGAGGCGCCGGACATGATGGCCGCCTCCCTGGGCTATGTGGTGCGCTTCCTGCCGACCGCCGACCACTCGGTGGAGGTCCACGACGGTATCGCCAAGGTGGCCTACGGCGGCACCGGCTTCCTGATGATCCGCCGCGAGGCGATGCAGCAGATCGTCGACGCCCACCCGGAGCTCCGCGCCAAGATGGGCGACATGGGCGACAAGCTGGCCGACGAGGCGCCCATGGTCTTCGAGACCATGATCGAGCCGGAAACCGGCCAGTACCTGTCGGAGGACTACGCCTTCTGCCGCCGCTGGCGCGACCTGGGCGGGGAGATCTGGGCCGACATGGAGGCCCGGCTGACCCATGTGGGCGTGGCGGCCTACACCGGCAGCCTGATGCAGGCGATGCAGCTCTCGCCCGGCCCCAAGGCCTGACCAGATCCCTTAGCGGTGGTGCAGGACGATCTCGGTGGAGGTGCGCTCGACCCGCACCGGCGCATAGGCCGCCAGGCGGCGGAGCACGTCGGCCTCGTTGTCGGTCACCAGCACGCCGGAGAAGCGCAGGGCCGCGGTGCGCGCGTCGGCGGCGCGCACCGGCGTCGCAAAGCGGCGGGAGAGGTCCGCGGCGACCTCCGACAACGGCTGGTCGTGATAGATCAACTGGCCGTTGGTCCAGGCGAAGGTGGCGTCCGGATCGGCGACCTTCAGAAGCTGGGCGGGCTGGCCGGCGGTGTGGGTCAGCTCCTGGCCGACCGTGACCCGCGTGGGCGCGGACTGCAGGGAGTCGGCGGGGCGCACCTCGACGACGCCGCGGCGCACGGTGAGGTCCATCAGGTCGGCGCGGTGGCGCAGGTTGAATTCGGTGCCGACCACCCGCACCTGCCGGTCGCCCACCCCGATGAGGAACGGCCGCCTGGCGTCATGGGCCACGTCGAACACCGCCTCGGCGTCGGCCATCTCCACCCGGCGCGCGTCGCGCTCGAGCCGCACGGTGATCTTCGAGGCGGCGTTCAGCCGGATGTGGGTGCCGTCGGCGAGGGTGATGTCGCGGGTCTTGCCGGCCGGGGTCTCGTAGGTCTGGGAGGCGACGCCCGGCGACTGAATCCCGACGCCGACGGCGACGGCCAGGCCGGCGGCGATCGCCGCGCCCGCGCCCCACCAGGCGCCGCGGGGAATCCGGCCACGGACGCCGCTCCGGACCTGCCGCCGCCGCGCCGCAACCAGCGGCCGCCCGCCCAGCTCCCGGGTCAGCGGGGCGTACTCCAGGTCGACCCACAGGCTCTCCAGCCGCTCGTAGGCGCGAGCGTGCGCCGGCGAGGCCTGCAACCAGCGCTCGAACGCCAGCCAGTCTTCGCCGGTCGCAGCCTCCCCCTGAAGGCGGGCGAACCAGCGCGCCGCCTCCTCGGCCATTTGACCGTCGTCAGGATGTTCGTCGGTCCTAAGCATCAATCCCTAGCCCGCAGGGTGGCGAGCCACCTGCTTTCGATGAGATGACGCCGCCATCCGGCGACCTCCTCCAAATAACGCGTTTCGCCGATCACCGTAGTCTCGCGGCGAGGTGCTTCAAGGCGGCCATCATGTGCTTCTCCACGGCGCTGCGCGAAATGCCGAGCTCGGCGGCGACCTGCGGGTGGCTCAAGCCCTCGAACTTGTGCATCCGGAAGACACGCTGGGTCTGCGGGCTGAGTTCCGTGAGCGCCTGGGTGAGCAGGGCCAGGCGCTGGCGCGCCGCCACGGCGGCCTCGGCGCTCGGCTCGGCGGAGATCTCGTGGATGCCGACCCGGGTGGTCTGGCTGTCCAGCCAAGCGCCGTCGCGATGCGCCGTGCGCCGCTCGCCGCGAAGCTTGTCGAGCATCAGGTTGGAGCCCAGCCGATAGAGGTAGGCCACGGGATTCTGGATCTCGACCGGCTGGTCCATCCCGGAGAGCCGGACATAGATGTCCTGCACCAGGTCCTCGGCGGCCGCGGGCGAGCGCAGACGGACGGTGAAGAACCGTACGAGGTCGCTGCGGCGCTCGAGGTAGAGCCCTATCAGCGCCGATCTGCCGTCTTCCTGCAAGTCCAAGCGCTCGTCGCCCTCGCCGCCCCGGATCCTACCCAATACACGCCACGCCGGACGCGCGACAGCCTGTCACCCGCCGCAGACGGTTCCCACGCCCCGGCGCGGCGGCTATGAGGGCGCATGACCGCACCATCCGGGGGCCCGCTACGCCACCAAGCCGCCCCCGCCGCCCATCCGCTGGAGCTCGGCGTCATCGTCCCGACGTTCAAGGAGGCGCCCAACGTGCGCCCCCTGCTGGCCAAGCTCGAGGCCGCGCTGCAGGGCGTGGTCTGGCAGGTCATCTTCGTCGATGACGACAGCCCCGACGGCACGGCGGCGACCGTGAAGGAGATCGCCGCGGTGGATCCGCGGGTGATGTGCCTGCACCGCATCGGGCGGCGCGGCCTGGCGGGCGCGGTGATCGAGGGCGCGATGGCCTCGGCGGCGCCCTTCGTCGCGGTGATCGACGGGGACCTTCAGCACGACGAGACCCTGCTGCCGCAGATGCTGAAGGCGCTGCAGGAGGATCGCGCCGACGTGGTGGTGGGCAGCCGCTATCTGGGCGTCGCGGGGGCCGGCGCCTCGGCGCTCGGCGCCCGGCGCGAGGCCGGCAGCCGGCTCGCCAACTGGCTCGGCCGCCGGGTGCTGCGGGCCGAGGTCACCGACCCGATGAGCGGCTTCTTCATGCTCCGGCGGGAGATGATCCAGGCGGTCGCCCCGGCGCTCACCACCTCGGGCTTCAAGGTGCTGTTCGACATCCTGGCCTCCCAGAAGACCCCGCCGCGGTATCTGGAGCTGCCCTACGAGTTCCGCGCCCGCCACGCCGGGGACTCCAAGCTCGATAACGGCGTGGTCGTGCAGTATCTCGGCCTGCTGGTCGCCAAGCTCACCCGCGACCTGATCTCGCCGCGCTTCATCATGTTCGCCATGGTCGGGGCCAGCGGCGTGGGCGTGCACCTGCTGATCCTGCGATCGCTGCTGCACCTGGGCTTCGCCGAGGCCCAGCTCGTCGCCGCGCTCGGGGCCATGACCTCCAACTATCTGATCAACAACGCCGTGACCTATCGCGACCGACGCAAGCGCGGCGCGGCCCTGCTCGTGGGGTACTTCAAGTTCGTCGTGCTCTGCAGTGTGCCGCTGGCCGCCAACGTCGCGGTGGCGACCATGGTCTATGAGCGCGGCCCCTCCTGGTGGGTCGCGGGCGTCGCCGGGGCCGTCGTGGCGGCGGTCTGGAACTATGTGACCACGTCGCGGGCCGTCTGGTGACCGAGGCCGCCGGCCGGCCTCCGCTGGTCGACGCCCGCCGCGGCGTGCTGCTGCTGGCGCTCGCCCTGACGGCGATCCGGCTGGCCGCCGCCGGCGCCATCCACCTGACCGAGGACGAGGCTTACTACCGGTTCTGGGCGCAGCACCTGCAACTGGGCTACCTCGACCATCCGCCGATGATCGGCTGGTGGATCCGCGCGGGGATGAGCCTGTTCGGCGACACCCCGCTGGGCGTGCGGCTGCTGCCGACCCTGAGCTGCGGCCTGAACACCTGGCTGATCGGCGATCTGGCCGTTCGACTGGGCGCCGGCCCGCGCGCGGCCTTCCGCGCGGCCCTCTGGTACAACGCCACCCTGACCGTCTGCCTGGGCGGCATGCTGGCGATCCCGGATGCACCGGCCAGCCTCTTCTGGACGATCACCCTTTGGGCCCTGGCGCGGTTCTGGGAGCATCGGCGGGCCGGCTGGTGGCTGGCGGCCGGCCTCGCGGCGGGCCTGGCCGTGATGTCGAAGTACTCCGGCCTGTTCCTCGCGCCGGGCGTGCTGGTCTGGCTGCTGGCGACCCCGGGCGGCGCCGCGGAGCTGAAGAAGCCCGGGCCCTGGGCGGCGGCCGTCCTGGCGGCGGCGGTGTTCGCCCTCAACATCGTCTGGAACGCCCAGCACCAGTGGATCACCTTCATCAAGCAGTTCGGCCGCGTGGCGCCGCACGGCTTCACGCTCGCCTATCTCTTCGAGCTGGTGGTCACCCAGATCCTGCTCTTCACCCCGATCATGGCGGCCTATGCGGCCCTCGGCGCGCGGCAGGCCTGGCGCGAGCGCGGGCAGGCGGGCGCGGTCCAGCTTCTCCTGCCGGCCGCCACCTCGGCGCCCTTCGCCGCCTACCTCCTGCTCCACAGCCTGCACGACCGGGTTCAGGGCCACTGGCCGGCGCCGGCCTTCGGCGCCATGGCGATCTGCGCGGCGGTCGCCGCCGAGCGCTTCGCCGCCACCCCCTGGCAGGCCTGGCTGCGCCGCCTGGCGCCCGTCGGGGGCTACGCCATCGCCGCGGCGACCTTCGCCGCCATGGCCCTGCCCACGCCCAGTCCGCTCGGCCGGCTCGACCCGACCCTGCCGCTGCGCGGCTGGCCGCAGTTCGCCGGCGACATCGACACCCTGCGGGCCAGGACCGGCGCGGCCTGGGTGGGAACCCTGAGCTACGGCGTCTATTCCCAGCTACAGGACGAGCACCGCATTTCCGGCCCCCTGCTCGAGCTGGTCGAGCGCGACCGCTACTGGTCGACGGATCCCGGTCGCCCCGACTTCACCCACACCGGCCTGGTGGTCGACCTGTCGCGCCGCATGAAGGTCCCCGACGTGCGCCGATGCTTCACCGAGGTCACGCCGGCCGGCGAGCTGCGGCGGGCGGGCGGGCCGGCGCAGAACCAGCGCTACACGGCCTTCCTGGTCTCCGGCCCCCGCCGCGACGTCTGGATTCAGGGTTGTCCCTGGCAGATCTCGCCCGGCGTCTGGCGCTAGAAGCCGCGCGACACCCCGACCCCGATGGTCCGCGGCCGCAGCGGCGTGGCCTGGGTGGCGCGGGCGCGGCTGAAGGGGTTGCCGTAGGCGAAGGTGTTGCCGCGCTCGTCGGCGACGTTGTCCATGAAGGCGGTGAAGCGCCAGGCCGGCGTGCTCAGCGCCGCGGCGACCCGGCCGGAGGCGTAGCCGCCCATGACGTTGCCGAGCCCGCCGTCGAAGGTCAGGTAGGAGCGGCCGACATAGGCCACCTGGGCCGAGGTCTCGGCCTCGAACCGGCCCACCTGCCAGCGGTAGCGGACATCGGCCGCGCCCATCTCGTAGGGCACTCCCGGCAGGCCGATGTCGCGCCGCGCCGGGAAGACGTTCGCGGCCCGGGTGATCGAGGGATCTTCCAGGAGCATGTTGGCGCGCACCTGCAGGCGCCCGTCGGGCCGCCAGAGCGCCTCGGCCTCGATCCCCGTGTTGGAGCCGTCGCCGATGTTCACCGTCATCGGCAGGCCCGACGCCAGCCGCTGGTCGGTCTGCAGGCCGCGCCAGTCGGCGTGGAACAACGCGCCACGCAGGGTGAGCTTATGGTCGAACAGCGGCAGGCCGGCTCCCACTTCGTAGTTCCAGAGATGGTCGGGCGTGAAGCGCGGGGCCAGCCGCTCGGCCGTCGCGCCGCCCGCCGCCGCCGGGATGTTGAAGCCGCCGGCGCGGTAGCCCTCCTGCACCTGGGCGTAGAGCACCAGGCTCGCCGTCGCGGCGAAGTTCACCCGCACCTTCGGCGCCACCCCGCTGTCCGTGAGGTGGCCGCTCTGCGGGGCAATGGGCGCCTGGGCGATGTCGAAGTCGCTCGCGTGGCTGTCGACGCGCGTGAGGAACCACCGGCCGCCCACCGTGGCCGTCAGGCGGGCGGTGAAGTCATAGGACACCTCGCCGTAGAGGGCGGCCTCGGACAGGCGATCCTGCCGGCGATAGATCGATCGCGCCGGCCCCGCCGGCCGCACGTTCTGCAGGAAGGCGTCGTCCATTTCGCTGGAAAAGGACAGGAAGCTGCCGGCCAGCCACCGGAAAGGCCCGGGGGCGTTGGAGGACACGAGCCCTTCGCCCTCCCAGAGGTGGATGTGCTTGTCCTCGTCGAACGCCTGGCCGCGGAGCGAGCCGCCGGCCGTCGGGAAGGCGCCCGTCGCGTCGTAGCGGGTGACGAGGGCGTGGTCGATGTAGGCGGCCGAGATCTTGACGTCGGCCAGGGCGCCGCTGTGCTGGGCGGTGACGCCGGCTTCCGAGAAGTCGTTGTCGAAGGGCTCGCGGACGCTCGCGCTGCGGCTCAGCGGACCTTCCAGGCCCTGGGTGTACTGGCTGTCGGCGGTGGCGATCGACTGGTGGGCGAAGCCGGCCTCCAGCTCCCATCCGTCGGGCAGTTCGGCCAGGCCCGCGATCCGCCCCCCGGCGCGCCGGCTGGAGTTGACGTCGTGCAGGTTCAGCACCGGGTTTTCGATGTAGCCGCCGCTTTGGTCGCTGTAGGCTACGGCCCGGATCGCCGCCCGGCCGCCGGCCAGCGGCAGGTTGACCATCCCCTCGAATCCTTCGGACGGGCTGCCCTTCTGCGTGGCCATGGCCTCCGCCGAAACGGAGCCCAGGACGGCGGTCACATCCGGTCGCGCCGGGACGATCCGCACGATGCCGCCCATGGAGCCGGAGCCGTAGAGCGTTCCCTGGGGGCCGCGCAGCACCTCCACCCGGTCCACGTCCGCCAGCCGCAGGTCGGGATCGGGGGCGTTGTAGGTGATCGGCACGTCGCCGAGGTAGAGGCCGACGGTGGACTGGGTCTTGCCGGTGAAGGAGCCGTCGGAGAGCCCACGCACGAAGATCTTGTTGCGCCCGGAGCCCAGGTTGGTCACCGCCACGCCCACCGCCTGGGAGGCGATCTCGTCGAAGCTCCGCCCGCCGAGCGCCTTCATATCGGCGGGCGAGAACACGCTGATGGCCGAGGCGGTGCGCGACAGGAGCTCGGGCCGCTTCTCCGCGGTGACCACCAGTTCGTCGAGCTGCGAACTCCCCGCGGCCTCCGTGGACGGGCGCCTGACCGTCGGCAGGGGCGCGGCGAGCGGGCGGGCGACAATTCGGAAACTGTGCGGGTCGACAGCTTCGAAGCCGCAGCCCGCCGGCAACATCGCGCCCAGCGCCTTCGCCGGCTGCAGGGCGCCGAAAACCGGCCGCGACCTGCCCCCGCAACCGGAGACCGGCAGCCCGCCCACCGAGACCCCGCCTTGCACCGCAAAGCGAACGAGAGCAGCCTCGAGGGTGTCCGCAGGGAGACGGAAGACCGTGGTTTCGGCCGCCCATGCCATGCCCGGCGCCGCGCTCGCGGCCAGCAGGGCAAGCCCGCTGGCCGAGGCTGCGGCCAGTCGACGCCTTGCTTTTGCCGCGGTGAGATGGTTGTCCGTACCCAACGTCATACAGGCGGTGGCTCCCCCGGGGCGAGGCGACCAGATCAATGCATAGAAGTCCACTGGCCTTGCTCGATTCCCCCGGCGATGGCGCGTCGGCGATAGCCGCCGAGCGCGACGCCTGCCGCGACAGCTTCGCCAGGAGCCTCGCCGCGGCGCGCCCGCAGGACGAACCTTACCGCCACTGGATTCTGCAGGACGTCCTGCCTGCCGCCATGGCCGCAGCCCTCGACGCCCTGCCCTTCCCGGCGCCGGCGCTGGACGGCGTATCCGGCTCGCGCGAAATCCACAACAACACACGCAAATATGTCGATGCGGCCGCCATAGCCCAGCACCCGATGTGCGACGCCTTGGCGCAGGCCTTCCAGCACCCGGACACCGTGGCCACCATCGAAACGCTCACCGGCGCGCAACTCGACGGCTGCTGCCTGCGCATCGAATACGCCCAGGACACTGAAGGCTTCTGGCTGAAGCCGCACACCGACCTTGGCGTCAAGAAGTTCACCCTGCTCTACTATCTGGGCCCCGCCGGCCAGCCGGACCTGGGCACCGACATCTATTCCGACGGCGCGACCTGGTCGCACCGCGCGCCGTTCAACGTCGGCGGCGCGCTGGCGTTCGTGCCCTCCGACCGCACCTGGCACGGCTTCGAGCCGCGGCCGATCCCGGTGGTGCGCAAGTCGCTGATCTTCAACTACGTCACCGCCGAGTGGATGGCGCGCGAGCAGCTCTCCTATCCGGACACGCCGGTCGTCGGCCGCCGGGCGGACTGACGCCGCATCCTGCACGCCTAGGCGGCGGCCGGCAGGGTGACGATCGCGGTCGTGCCGCCGGGCTCCGACATCAGCTCCACGTCGCCGCCGTGCGCGCGGGCGGTGGAGCGCGCGATCGGCAGGCCCAGGCCGACCCCGCCGTTGTCCAGGTTGCGTGAGGCGTCGGTGCGATAGAAGGGCTGGAACACCCGGCCCAGTTCGTCGGGCGACAGCCCCGGGCCCGCGTCGGCGATCTCGACCACCGCCGCGCCTTCGGCCTGGCGCACGTGGATGCGCGCCTCGCCGCCGTACTTCACCGCATTGTCCACCAGGTTGGAGAACAGGCGCTGCAGGGCGACGGGATCGCCGTCCACGGTCACCGGCGCGCCGTCGATGATCTCCACCTGGCCGCCGACCATCGCCGCGTCGTCCACGACGCACTCGATCAGCGAGAGCAGGTCGAGCCGCTCGCGGCGGCGCGGCTGACCTTCGTCGCGGATGAAGGCGAGCACCCCGCCGATCATCTGCTCCATCTGCTCCACGTCGGAGAGCACCGAGGCCTTCAGGCGCGGCGGCGCGGCCTCCAGCTTGAAGCGGATCCGCGCCAGCGGCGTGCGCAGGTCGTGGGAGATGGCGCCCACCATGGCGGTGCGGTCGAGGATGTAGCGCTTCAGCCGCGCCTGCATCTCGTTGAAGGCGTGGGCTGCGGCGCCCACCTCGGCGGGCCCCTTGAGCGTCATCTGCGGGGCGTGCGGATCGCGCCCGAGGGTCTCAGCGGCCTCGGCGAAGCGCTTCAGGGGCGCGGAGATGCGGCGCGAGAACAGGTAACCGGCCGAGGCGACCAGCAGGAAGCCGCCCAGCAGCCAGGCCGAGGCCTGCATCTGCCAGGCCGAGGGAAAGGCCTCCGGCGTGGAGCGCACGACCGTCCAGCTCCCGTCGGGCCGCTGCACGGCTGCGGAAAAATCGCCGAAGATCGGCATCTCCGGGCCGCCGCCAAACCGCCGGCCATGGCCCCAGCCGTGCAGGTATTCGGCGAGCGCGCCCGGCGCGGGGTCAGGGCCACCGCCCGCCGCGCGCGGCGCCTGGGCGCCCGGCGGGTCCGCCGGCCCCGCCTCGGAGGCGGCGCGGTCCATCTCGAACGGGGAGGCGCCCATGGGGCCGCCGCGGTCCGGTCCGCGCTGCGCCGGCGCGCCGCTGAAGGCGCGGCGAAGGCGCCAGAGCGGCGAGGCGTTCTGCTCCTCCAGCCGCACCCGGGCCTCCGGCTCGCCCAGGATGCGGGCGAGCGCCAGCAGGGTCCGCTCGTGCTCGCGGTGCGGCGCCACCAGCTCCGCGGGCAGGCCGGCGGCGACCGTGCGCGTCATCGGGCGGCCGAAGCGGGTCTTCAGCGGACCGCCGCGGATGGCGGCGGCCACGTCGGCCACCCGGTAGACCGGCGGCCGCGGCGGCGGGATGAACAGGATGACGCCGAAACTGATCGCCTGGGCGACCAGCAGGCTCGCCACCAGCAGGATGACCAGTTGCAGGCTGATCGGCGCCCGCGGCCACGCGCGGCGCGGCGTCGCCGGGGCGGCGTCCGTCACGCCCGTGTCACCTTGGCGTCGAAGAGATAGCCGGCGCCGCGATAGGTCTTGATGATCTCGCCCTCGACACAGGCGTGGAGCTTGCGGCGCAGGCGGCTGATCTGCACGTCCACCGCGCGGTCGAACACCTCGGTCTGGGCGCCGCGGGCCTGTTCCAGGAGCTGGTCGCGGGACAGGATCCGCTGGGGGTTCTCCAAAAACACGCTGAGCAGGGAGAACTCCCCGCCGGTGAGCAGGATAGTGGTGCCGTTGGGCGCGCGGAGCTGGCGGCGCAGGGTGTCCACCACGAATCCCTGGAAATGATAGGTTTTGCCGCGCCGAGGCGCGCCGCCGCGCACCTCGTCGAGCCGGCGGAACACCGCGCGGACCCGCGCCAGCAGCTCGCGCGGGCTGCACGGCTTGGGCAGGTAGTCGTCGGCGCCCAGCTCCAGGCCCAGCACCCGGTCGACCTCGTCGCCCATGGCGCTGACCATGACGATCGCCGGGCCGCCGGTCTCCGACAGGCGCCGGCAGATCGACAGGCCGTCTTCGCCCGGCAGCATGACGTCGAGCACGATCAGGTCGATGGGGGCCGCGGCCAGGGCCGCCTCCATCGAGGTTGCATCGTTGGCGGCGTGCAGGTGGTAGCCGTGCTCCTGCAGATAGCCGACCACCTGTTCGCGCAGTTGCGAGTCGTCGTCGACGACCAGGATGTGACGAGCCGGGAGGACGCTGGCTTGACTGTTCATGGCCTTTCCTCCCTGAGGATTGTGGCGCCGCAACAACGACGACGCCACAATCCTTCGAAGGCCTGAGCGCGCGTCAGGGTGAAGCGGAAGCCGGTTTACCCGTCCGACGCGCTCTAAATCGTTGAAGACAGGCCGTTTGCTTGTCCGGCTCGGGTGAACCCGCCCGAACTGGGAAGGGCCTAGGCTACTCGTCGCGGGGCGGCGAACCGCCGGAGCCGCCCATCGGGCCGTGCGGACCGGCGAAGCCGCGGCGCCCGAAGCCCCCGTGTTCATGGCCCCCATGCATCCGCTGCAAGGCGTCGAAGACCTGGCGCTGCTCGGGGCTGAGCGCGGCGTAGAAGGTGCGCAGGGCCTCGGCGCGGCGGTTGTGCAGGGCCTCGCGCTGGGCGTCGCGGCGGGCCATTTCGTCGAGCCGCTGCGGCGTGGTCATGGCCATGGCCGTGGGGGCCTCGCCGGGCGGGCCGCGGCGTTCGCCCGGCTCGCCGGGGCCGCCGGGCCGCTCGTGCGACTGGAGGAAGGCGGCGAGCGCCGGCTCCTGGTCGGGCCGCAGGCGCAGGATGGTGCGCAGGTCGGCGGCGCGCTGGCGCTCGTGCGCCTCGCGCATCTGCCGCATTCGCGCGTGGATCTGGTCCGGGGTCGGGCGCTGGCCGCGGGAGTCGTCCTGAGCCCAGGCGGCGGGCGCCGCGATGGAGGCCGCGCCCAGCGCGGCGAGGGCCGTAAGGGCGGCTTGGCGGAGGATGGGTCGCATGAGGTCTTCCGTGAGTTGGTCCCGCCGCTTGATCGCACGGCGGCCGTCCAGCGGAATTTCGGGGGGCGAGACAGCCAGGAAACGCCTGCGCAACAGTGTGGCGCGGCGCGTTGGGCGACGGTGGGAGCCCGTTCTAGGCTCCGTCCGCGTCGGCGTCAGGCGACGACGGTCGACTGGGCCTGGGCCTGGGCGCTTTGCGTCCCGCCGCGATGGTGCGCGGCGCGGAAGGCGTCGATGCCGGCGCTTAGTTCGGAAGCGCTGAGCTGGCCGTCCCCGTTGGTGTCCAGCTTGGCGATGGCCGAGCTGAGCGCGTCGGCCGAGGCCGTGGAGGACGTCGAAGTCGTGGACGACGACGATGTCGACGAAGTCGAAGAGGTCGAAGAGGTCGAGGACGGGGACGGCGCGCCGAGGGCGTTCTGGATCTCGGCGACGCTTAGCTCACCGTCGCCGTTGGTGTCGGCGGAGCTGAGCAGTTGGCTGGCGAGGTCGGTGCTCGACGGCGGGCCGCCGGCGCCTCCGCCGCCATGGTGGTGGTGGTGATGAGCGGCCTGGGCCTGGGGTCCGCCGCTCGCGTTCTGCGTCGCATTCTGGGCGCTGAGGGCGTTGGCGAGTTCGCCGGCGCTGATCTGGCCGTCGCCGTTGGTGTCGATCTGACTGAACGCCTGGCTGAGCGAGCTCGAGCCCGAGGTGGTGTCCCCGCCGATGGCCTGCTGGACTTCCGACAGGCTGAGGGAGCCGTCGCCGTTGGTGTCCGCCACGCCGATGATCTTGGCGGCTATGCTGGCGCTGCTGGACGGCGCTTCCTGCGCCGAGAGCAGGGAGCTCAGGGTGTCCGACGCGAACTGGGCCGAGCTCAGGGTGGTGGTCTGAGCCGTAGCCGTGGCCGTCGCCGGCGCCGCAGGAGTCGCGGCGGCGGACCCCGGCAGGTTTTGCCCGGCGGCCGATTGCTGTTGCTGGAGGAGCATGCTCAGCAGGCGTTGCGCCTCACTGCCTCCGTAAGCTGTTGGAGTTGAAGGTATTTGCATCTAAGCCTCGCATGAGGTTTCTGGAACGCGCGGCCGCCTCCGGCGATCTCGGAGTTGCCCCGCGGCCTAAGCTCTGCAAATTTCGGGGAAATTGGACGATCGGCCGATTGTTTCGGCCTGTGATGCAAGAGTGAAACGAACAAGGCGACGCGGGCCCGCCGAACCTGATAATCCGACAGCCCGGGTCATTCGCTGGACACAATCATGCTCAATCGATCGATCCGTCGTGAGGGATCAAAGTTGATGACTGGGTATTTTTCGCCGGATGCCGCCCGGGACCTTGCCCAGGGACCTTCAGACGGGTCGCGGCGCAGCGGCGCGCTTGCGCGTATCCTGCTGGCCGGGCCGGCCATGGTCAGCGCCTCGGCCCTGCTCTGGGCCGTCCCGGCGCTCGCCCAGACCACGCCTTCGACGACGATCAGCAGCAACACCGCAACGCCGGTGAAGACCTCGACGGCGGGCGACGTGACCATCAATTCGGGCGCCTCCATCAAGCCGCCCTCCGGCGTGGCGGTGACCATCGACAGCAGCAACTCGCTGACCAACAACGGCGTGATCATGTTCCAGAACCTGGACAACGTGACCGGCGTGCTGGCCAACGGCGGGAACGCCGGCTTCATCACCAACAACGGCACCATCGAGGTGGACGACACCTCCACGACGACCACCGACTCCAACGGCATCGTGCACGGCCCGTTCGCCAACGGGACCAACCGCTTCGGCATCCGCGTCGTCGGGCCCGGCGCCTTCACCGGCGACATCTCGAACGGCTCGATCGGCAACATCACCATCAAGGGCGACAACTCCGCGGCGATGTCGATCGAGGCCAACCTCGTCGGCGCACTGAGCAACCTCGGCACCATCTCGGTCGCCGGGACCAACAGCTTCGGCATCCGCACCACCGGCTCGGTGAGCGGCGCCGTGACCTTGAGCGGCACCCTCACCGCCGCGGGCCAGGGCGTCCAGGGCGCGAACTTCGGCGGCGATATCGGCGGACAGCTATTGATCAACGGCGCGATCAGCTCGACCGGCTACCGCTACACCACCCGCTCCACCGACCCCACGTTCCTCGGCCACCTGGCGGCGGACGACCTGCTGCAGGGCGGCTCGGCGGTGACCGTGGGCGGCAGCGTCGCCCAGGGCATCCTGGTGGACGCGATCACCACCACCGACAGCACCACGGGCCTTACGAGCACCGTCGCCGGTTCGATCACCTCCTTCGGCCAGGCGCCGGCCCTCGTGGTCGGCGGAGCGTCCGGCCGCAACATCACGCTGGGCAACGTCGGGACCACGACCGACGCCTTCGGCATCGAGATCAAGGGCTCGGTGCTCGGCAGCGGGGTCTACGACGGCGTCTCGGCGACCGGCATGCAGCTCGGCGTGACCGGCGGCGGCACGGTGAACACCACCGGCGGCGTCCGCATCGTGGGCTCCGTCGGCGCGTCCTCCTACGCCGCCAGTTCGACGGCGATCACCATGAACGGCGTCATTGCGCCGGTGTTCCGCAACGAGGGCGCCATCGCCTCGGTGATGAATTCCGACGCCGCGGGCGCGGCCTCCACGGGCGTGGCCATCGGCGCCGGCTCGAACGTCTCGGTCTATCAGAACGCCGGCACCCTGACCGCCTCCGTGGCGGGCCAGAAGGCCGACGTCATCGCCCTGGTCGACCACTCGGGCACGATCAGCGACGTCGAGAACATCGGCACCATCAGCGCCACGCGCACCCTGTCGACGGCCGGCGCGCCGGTCACCGGCAAGAACGTCGCCCTGGACCTGTCGGCCAACACCACGGGCGTGCGCCTGCTGCAAGACGCGCCCAGCGGCGACACCCTCGTGCCGAGCATCACCGGCTCGGTCCTGCTGGGCTCCGGCGCCGACCAGGTGCAGATCCTGGCCGGCACGCTCACCGGCAACCTGGACCTGGGCGCCGGGGCCAACAGCCTGACGATCGACAACGGCGCGTCGGTGAAGGGCAACCTGGACGCCGCCGGCGGCACCGTGGCGCTGGCCGTCAACAACGGCACCCTGCAGATCAACGACACCAGCCACCTGAAGCTGACCAGCCTGAACCTGGGCTCCACCTCCACGCTGATCGTCACCGCCGATCCCAACGCCGGCCAGGCCACCAACCTCAACGTGGCCGGAACCGCCACCCTGGCCAGCGGCGCCAAGATCGGCGTGCGCCTGGCCTCGATCCTGCCGGGCACGTCCACCTTCACCCTGATCCAGGCGACCCAGCTCAACGCCGGGACGGTGGATTCCAGCCTGCTCGGGACCACGCCCTTCCTCTACACCACCAACCTGACGACCAACGCCGCGGCCGGCACGGTCAACGCGACCCTGACGCTCAAGACCGCCGCGCAGCTCGGCCTGCCGTCCACGACGGCGGCGGCCTACAACCCGCTGATCGCCAACATCGTCAAGGACGCCGGCCTGGAGGGCGCCCTCCTGGCCCAGACCAGCCGCAGCGGCCTGATCAATCTCTACAACCAGTTGATGCCCAACCACTCGGGCAGCCTGTTCAACACCATCGCCGCCAACGTCAGCGCCTTCGCCCGGCCGCTCGACGACCGGCAGGATCCCCAGGGCGGCGGCTTCTGGATGCAGGAGACCAACGCCGGGGTGTTCGCCAAGGGCCAGACCGACGATCCGGGCTACAAGGCCTGGAGCTTCGGCGTGGTGGCCGGCTACGAGGTGCCCAGGACGCCCCTGGGCATCCTGGGGGTCACCTTCGGCGGGGGCACCAACGCGGTCTATCCGGACAACGTCGATTCCGCCGAGGACCTGCACGCCAACCTGATCGACGCCGGCGTCTACTGGCGGATGACCAAGGGGGCCTTCTCGGCCAATATGCGGGTCGGCGCCGACTACGCGCAGATCTCCAGCGTCCGGGTGGTCGAGGTGCTGGGCGGCGACGGCCTGGCCGTGAACCGGGTCGCCAACGGCCACTGGTCGGCCTTTGGCGTCAACGCCCGCGCCGCGGCCAGCTACGAGGCCCATGTCGGCCGCAACCTGTACATCCGCCCGCAGGGCAACATCGAATACATGCGCCTGGCGGAAGGCTCCTATACCGAGACCGGCGGCGGCGACGGCATGGACCTTTCGGTGGCCTCGCGCACCTCCTCGCGCCTGACGACCTTCGCCGGCGTGGCCGTGGGCGCGCTCTATGGGCCGGACAAGTCCTGGGGGCCGGAAGCCCTGGTGGGCTACAAGGCCGTCGTCAGCGATGTGCTGGGCACCACCACCGCGCGGTTCGTCGCCGGCGGCGACGCCTTCACCCTGCGCGCCGACGACATCTCCGGTCAGGGAGCGGTGGCGCACTTCTCGTTGAAGGGCGAGAACGGCTCCGGCGGCTTCGCGCTGGAAACCGGCGCCGAGGCTCGCAGCGGGCTGAACATCTACGACCTGCGCCTGGCGGGCCACATCCAGTTCTAGAACCCGTCAGGCGATCGACCGGGGCCGGTCCGGCCGCGGTGTCGGCCCGCGCCGGCGAGGCGCGGGCCCTTCGCCGTTACGGCTTCTGGCCGCGGCCGCTGTCGTCCGTCTGGCTCGCGCCGCCGGAGCCGCTGCGCGCGCCCTGGCCGGCGTTCTGTTGACCCGCCTGACCGCCCTGGCCGGAGCCTTGGCCGCTTTGGCCGCCCTGCCTGGAGCCCTGGCCCTGCTGGTTCTGCTGCATGGGCTTGGACTGGGTCTTGTCGCCCTGCTGCTGTTGCGGCTGACGGGTGTTGTTGGCGTTGTTGTCTTTTTGGTCGGCGCCCATGGTCCTGTCTCCTTTGATTGGCTTCGGGGGAAGCCTGGAGCCAACCCACCAGACGCGGGCCTTGTTCCTATGTCGTGAAATCGACCCGCCAGGACGCCGCTTGGAACCTAAGCCATTGAAACCGCTGGCGCACCCGACACGATTCGAACGTGTGACCTTTGCCTTCGGAGGGCAACGCTCTATCCAGCTGAGCTACGGGTGCTTGTTCCAGCGGAGGCTTCCTCTAGCGGAAAGCCCCGCGCGCCGCAAACCTTCCCTCCCCGAATCGGGGAGGGACGGCCCCTAACCCTTGACGCTGTCCCAGAAGGTCTTGGCCTTGCCGGTGAAGCTGGCGTTCTTGGGATGCTGCTGCTCGCTGCACAGGCCGGCGAATTCGCGCAGCAGCTCCTTCTGGCGGGCGGTGAGCTTGGCCGGGGTCTCGACGAACAGCTCGACCACCAGGTCGCCGCGGTCGCGCGAGCGCAGGGAAGGCATGCCGCGGCCCTTCAGCCGCACGGTCTTGCCGGTCTGGGAAGCTTCCGGGACCTTGACCGAGATCTTGCAGTTGCCGTCGCAGTTCTCTCCGCCCAGCAGGCAAGGCGCCTCGATCTCGCCGCCCAGGGCGGCGATGGCCATCGGCACGGGCACGGTGCAGAGCAGGTCCAGGCCGTCGCGCTCGAACAGTTCGTGCGGCCGCACCGAGACGAAGATGTAGAGGTCGCCGCGCGGCCCGCCCCGGGAGCCCGCGTCGCCCTCGCCGGAAAGCCGAATCCGGGCGCCGTCGTCGACGCCGGCCGGGATGCGGACCGATAGCACGCGCTCGCGGCGCACCTGGCCCATGCCGTGGCAGTCGGCGCAGGGGTCGAGCACCAGGCGGCCCGATCCGCCGCAGCGCGGGCAGGCGCGCTCGATGGAGAAGAAGCCCTGGGTGGCGCGCACCCGGCCCGCCCCGCCGCAGGCGTTGCAGGTCGTGGGGCTGGTGCCGGGCTTGGCGCCGGAGCCCTCGCAGGTCTCGCAGGTCAGGGCGGCGGGAATCTTCACCTCCACCTCGGAACCGGCGTAGGCCTGCTCCAGGGTGATCTCCAGGTCGTAGCGCAGGTCCTGGCCACGGGTCGGGCCGGAGCGCTGCGGGCCGCCGCGGCGGCCGCCGAACATGTCGCCGAAGACGTCGCCGAACACCTCGTTGAAGATGTCGCCCACGTCGTGGAACTGGGCGCCGCCCGGACCGCCGCCGGCCCCGTTCACGCCCGCATGGCCGAAGCGGTCATAGGCCGCGCGCTTCTGCGGGTCGGACAGGACCGAATAGGCCTCGTTGATTTCCTTGAACCGGCCGGAGGCGTCCTCGCAACCGCCGTTGCGGTCGGGATGGTGCTCCATCGCCAGCTTGCGGAACGACGCCTTCAGCGCGCCCGCGTCGCAGCTACGCTCGACACCGAGGATTTCGTAATAGTCGCGCATCAAACCGCCGGACGCATGGTGATTAGCTCTTGGGAAGGTGGGAAAACCCCCGCCCGGCTACAAGACCTTTCGATCGAGCGGGCGGGGGTCCCTTGTCGCGCAGAAGCGGCGGCGACGTCCCCAGTGGCCATGTCTTCGCAAAGGACGCCGAAGCTCGCCATGGGGCAGGTTGTCACGTTCACTTCTTGTGATCGTCGCCGTCGACTTCTTCGAACTCGGCGTCGACCACGTCCTCGCCGCCGTGGCCCGCCGCATGGGCGGCGTCCGCGTCGGAGGCCGGGCCTTCGCCGGTGTCCTGCTGGGCCTTGTACATGGCCTCGCCCAGCTTCATCGACGCCTGGATCAGGGTCTGGGTCTTGGCCGAGATGGCCTCGGCGTCGCCCCCGTCCACCACGCCCTTCAGGTCGTCGAGGGCGGTCTGGATCGCGGCCTTCTCGTCCACGCTCACCTTGTCGCCGTGTTCGGCCAGGGCCTTTTCGGTGGAGTGGATCACCGCGTCGGCCTGGTTCTTGGCCTCCACGGCGGCCTTGCGCTTCTCGTCGTCGGCCTTGTTGGACTCGGCTTCCTTGACCATGGCGTCGATGTCCTTGTCCGAAAGGCCGCCGTTGGCCTGGATGCGGATCGACTGTTCCTTGCTGGTCGCCTTGTCGCGGGCGGAGACGTTGACGATGCCGTTGGCGTCGATGTCGAAGGTCACCTCGACCTGCGGCACGCCGCGCGGCGCGGGCGGCAGACCCACCAGGTCGAACTGGCCCAGCATCTTGTTGTCCGCCGCCATCGGCCGTTCGCCCTGGAACACCCGGATGGTCACCGCCGACTGGTTGTCGTCGGCCGTCGAGAAGGTCTGGCTGCGCTTGGTCGGGATGGTGGTGTTGCGCTCGATCAGGGGGGTGAAGACCCCGCCCAGCGTCTCGATGCCCAGGGTCAGGGGCGTCACGTCCAGCAGCAGCACGTCCTTGACGTCGCCTTGCAGCACGCCCGCCTGCACCGCCGCGCCCAGCGCCACGACTTCGTCGGGGTTCACGCCGGTGTGCGGCTCGCGGCCGAAGAAGGCCTTCACGGTCTCGATGACCTTGGGCATGCGGGTCATGCCGCCGACCAGGATCACCTCGTCGATGTCGGACTTCTTCAGCCCGGCGTCCTTCAGCGCCTGGTCGCAGGGGCCGATGGTCTTGGCCACCAGGTCCTCGACCAGGGCTTCCAGCTTGGCGCGGCTGAGCTTGATGTTCAGGTGCAGCGGGCCGTTGGCGTTCATCGAGATGAACGGCAGGTTCAGCTCGTACTGGGCCGTAAAGGAGAGCTCCTTCTTGGCCTTTTCCGCCTCTTCCTTCAGGCGCTGCAGGGCCAGCTTGTCCTTGCGCAGGTCGACCGAGTTCTCCTTCTTGAACTCGTCGGCCAGGAAATCGACGATCCGCAGGTCGAAGTCCTCGCCGCCCAGGAAGGTGTCGCCGTTGGTCGACTTCACCTCGAAGACGCCGTCGCCGATCTCCAGGATCGAGACGTCGAAGGTGCCGCCGCCCAGATCGTAGACGGCGATCTTCTTGCCGTCGTTCTTCTCAAGCCCGTAGGCGAGCGCCGCGGCGGTCGGCTCATTGATGATCCGCAGGACCTCGAGGCCGGCGATCTTGCCGGCGTCCTTGGTCGCCTGACGCTGGGCGTCATTGAAATAGGCCGGGACGGTGATGACCGCCTTTTCGACCTTCTCGCCGAGATGCTGCTCGGCGGCTTCCTTCATCTTCTGCAGGATGAAGGCCGAGACCTGCTGGGGCGAATAGTCCTTGCCCTGGGCCTTCACCCAGGCGTCGCCGTTCGGCCCCTTGACGATCTCGTAGGGCACCATGCCCTTGTCCTTCTCCACCATCGGGTCGCTGTAGTTGCGGCCGATCAGGCGCTTGATGGCGAAGAGGGTGTTGGAGGGGTTGGTCACCGCCTGGCGCTTGGCCGGCTGGCCCACCAGGCGCTCACCGTCTTCCAGGAAGGCGACGACGGACGGGGTGGTGCGCGCGCCTTCAGCATTTTCGATCACCTTCGGCGTCTTGCCATCCATGATGGCGACGCACGAATTGGTCGTGCCGAGGTCGATACCGATAATCTTGCTCATTGAGAGTCTAGCTCGCTCCTTGTTGGCGGACGCAACGGGGAAGCCTTCTAGTGAAGCGCCTCGGTCTTGCAACGTCCCCGGTTCGATCAGATCTACGCCCGGCTCCGCCGCAGAAGTTTACTCGCGGGGAACCCGGCGCCGCCAGCCGATATGGGGAAACTGGACGCGCCCGCAAGGGTGAAAGTCTCCAATTGCGCCAAGCACATGAGTCAATTGCTAAGCTTCGGCGGCGTGAAGGCGGGACCTGCGCGGCCCGCCCGTCGCCCCGCAGCCCGGCTGTTTGCGTACGCTGTCACTTTTTGACTCCCTGTGTCCTGGCGCCGCAGTGTCAGCATAACAACAACAATTACCCGTTACGGAGGCATCCTTGGTTACTCTCACCCGCGCCGAAGGCACCTGGACCGGCGACCTGGACCTGACGCGGCGCTCGATCGCGCTGGCTCTGGCCGGCGGCTACGCCGTCGCGGCCTATTCCGCCGACGCCGAGACCATCACCACCGACGAGACCGGCCTGGTCACCACGACCGTCGAAATCCAGGCCGCCGACCGCAAGATCCCCGGCTACCTGGCCCGGCCCGCCGCCAAGGGAAAACACCCCGTGATCTTCGTCAATTCCGAGGTGTTCGGGGTCCACGAGTGGGTGAAGGACATCTGCCGCCGCCTGGCCAAGGCCGGCTATGTGGCCCTGGCCCCGGACCTCTTCGTCCGCACGGGCGACCCGTCGAAGACCACCGACATGAAGGTCGTCATGGACATCGTGCGGGCCCAGCCGGAGGCGCAGGTGCTCGGCGACACCACCGCCTCGCTCAAGTACCTGGCCGCCCAGCCGTTCGCCGACATGAAGCGCCTGGGCGCCACCGGCTTCTGCTGGGGCGGCGGCGCGGTCTGGCGCGACTGCGAGGTGTTCCCGGAGTTCAAGGCGGGCGTCGCCTGGTACGGGCCGCTGAAGGCCGGCCCCTACCCGCGCACCGCGCCGATCGACGGCGTGAAGGACCTGAAGTGCCCGGTGCTGGGCCTCTATGGCGGCCAGGACAAGGGCATCTCCGCCAAGGACGTCGAGGACATGCGCGCGGCGCTCAAGGCGGCCGGCAAGACCGCCGAGATCGTGGTCTATCCGGACGCCCAGCACGGCTTCCTGGCCGACTATCGGACCAGCTACGACGCCAAGGCCTCGGCCGACGGCTGGGCCAAGATGCTGGCCTTCTTCAAGGCGCACGGCGTGGCCTGACCGGCTCCCCGGCGGCGCGCCGCGATCTAGACCCTGTAGCTGGAGCCCTTCTTGTCCACTCAGGTTGATTCACCCTGAGTGGAAGGGCTCTAGGTCGTGGACTCATAAGCTCTGAGCCAGAGTCGAGTTGAGGCGAGGAGCACGGCGGCAAGGAAGTTCCTGGCGAGCTTGTCGAAGCGCGTGGCGACACGGCGGAAGTGCTTGAGTTTGCAGAAGTAGCGCTCGACGA
>NZ_DATMNA010000024.1:0-6258 GCF_035569475.1 Phenylobacterium sp. | reverse complement strand
CGGGGCGAGCGCCCAGGCCGCCGCCGACGTGGTCACCGAGATCGCCAGCGAGGGCGCCCCGCGCCGCGTCTGCGCCAGGCGAGCCGAGACCTTCGCCATGACGCCCGCCGGCCTGCGCGCCACCGGCCAGACCGACACCATCGTGCGTTGCCGCGCCGGCGCCATGGGGTAAGTTCGGCCCATGCTCCTTCGCCGCTCCCTCCTCGCCCTCGCCGCCGCCGCGAGCCTGGCCGCCGCCGTCCCTGCCCCGGCCTCGGCCCAGTCGCCGGCGAACCCCCGCGTGGCGATCACCACCACCGAGGGCGTCATCACCGTCGAGCTCTACCCCGACAAGGCGCCGGTCACCGCGGCCAACTTCCTGAAGTACGTCGACCGCAAGCTCTATGACGGGGCGACCTTCTACCGGGCCTCCAAGCCCAAGGGGCAGACGGCCAACGACTACGGCACCATCCAGGGCGGCCTGCAAAACAACCCCAAGAAGGTCCTGCCGCCCATCGCCCACGAGAGCACGCTGAAGACCGGGATCAAGCACACCGACGGGGTGATCTCCATGGGCCGCCACGCGCCGGGCACGGCCCAGGCCGACTGGTTCATCTGCATCGGCGACATGGCCTACCTCGACGCCGACCCGAAGGATCCGTCCAACCCGGGCTTCGCCGCCTTCGGGCGTATGGTCGACGGCAAGCCGGTGGCCGAGGCCATCCTGGGGAAACCCACCGACCCCAACGCCGGCGTCGGCGCCATGAAGGGCGAGATGCTGGTCCATCCTGTGAAGATCATCTCCATCCGCCGCGCCCCGCCGCCGGACCCTGCCGCCGCCCCCGCCGCGGCGCCCCCGGCCGCAACCCCGGCCCCCGCGCCGGCCCCTGCCGCGACCACCCCGCCGAAGGCCTGACCATGTCCACCGCTTCCAGACTGCAGGTCGGCGTCGACGTGCCATGGGTGACCAGTTGGTCGGAGGAACCGATGCTGGGCGTCGGCCCCTGCCCCAGCGTCGACGGCGCCATGGCTCTGGCCCAGGCCGACAAGCCCGGCGAGGGCCGCCCGCTCTATTCGCGCAACCACCTGTTCCGCCAGCGCAAGTCGGTGCGCGAGATGCTCTGCCCGATGTGCGGCAAGCCCACCGCCAAGGGCGACCGCTGGAGCCAGACCGGCCGCTGGACCACCGCGCGGGAGGTCCGCGACCGCAACATGGGCGTCTGGCTGCCGCAGGACCTGAAGGACGAGCATCCCCTGTTCGACGCCGGCGCCATCGCCCCCCTGCACCGCGCCTGCGCCCAGCGCGCGCTCACCCACTGCCCGCACCTGAAGGGCATGGCCGACCGCGAGCTCAAGGCCTTCCCCGACGCCTGGATCATCGCCACCCTGGCCGTCGAGGCCCGCCCCGCGGCCAACTTCACCAACGTCCCCCAGAAGCCGGTGGTGGCGATCACCTTCCTGCAGCTCATCGGCGTGCCGGACTACGCGGGCTGAACATTACAACTTGTTCAGAACATTACGCGGCGTTTAGGTAATGAATCTGCGGTAACTTTGTGAATTCGAGGTCATTACGCAGACTTCACGGGACTTAACAGGTGTCCCCAAGTATTCCCTCTTCATCGGCGGCCCGCACCGCCAACCGCACATGAAGAGGACTACCCCGATGAAGACCTCCGTCGCCTCCCGCTTCGCCGGCATCGCCACCCTGGCCCTGGCCGCCCTGCCGCTCGCCGCCCTGACCACCGCCGCCCATGCCGGCGAACGGGTCCGCACCGGCGACCTGAACCTGGCCAGCCCCGCCGGCCGCGTCATGTTCGACCAGCGCGTCGACCATGCCGCCAAGCGCCTCTGCATCGTCGAGCGCAACCTGACCAACAAGGCCGCCTGCCAGGCCGGCGTCCACGCCGAAGCCAACGAAAAGGCCGCCGCGACGACCCAGTTCGCCAGCCGCGTCTAAAGTCGGTTTCGGTGCGTACATTGGAGTGTGAGGGCTTACCCCGGCCTTCCAGCCAGCCCGCCCAGGCTCCCCGGCCGCCAGGCGGGCGACCAGACCCGCGACCCTCCCCGGTCGCGGGTCTTTTGCTGTCCGGCCCGGGCCCTGCGCCCTAGAGGTGGCTGAGCGTGCCCTCGAAGATCCAGCCGCTGGGCAGGCTGCTGAGTTGCACCCCCACCAGGATCATCTCGCTGCCGTTGCCCATGTCGATCACCGTGTTGGCGCCGATCTGGTTGACCACATAGGTCGTGCCGGGATCGAGCTCCACCCGGTCGCCCTGGGCGTAGTTGAAGTCCATCACCTGGTCGACGCCGATGTTCTGCGAGCCGTGGAAGATGTCCGCGCCGCCGCCGCCGACCTCGGTGTCGTTGCCCAGGTCGCCGGAGATGAAGTCGTTGCCGGCCCCGCCGACGATCGAGTCGTCCCCCTGGCCGCCGCGCAGCACATTGGCCTGCGAGCCGGCGTGCAGGGTGTCGTTGCCCAGGTTGCCCAGCACCAGGTCCTGATAGCCGCCGCCGCCGACCAGCGAGTCGTCGCCCTGGCCCCCGACCACCCAGTTGGACCCCGTGCCCCCATGCAGGGTGTCGTTCCCCTGGTTGCCGTTCATGTCGTTGAAGCCGGAGCCGCCGTTGATGATGTCGTCGCCCGGCCCGCCGCGCAGGTAGTTCGAGCCGGAGCCGCCGGTGATGGTGTCGTCGCCGGCTCCGCCCACCAGGGTGTTGTCCCCGGGCCCGGGGTTGAGCACCTGGCCCGCGGTCGGCTGGGAGCCCCCTTGCGTGACGCCCACCGTATAGCTTCCGGCGTAGCCGTCGGTGAACGCGCCCGCCTCGACGTAGTAGGTCCCGCTGGTGGTCGCGGTGAACACGATCCGCGAGTCGGGATTGCTCCCCAGGGTGATGTCGTCGTTCGACGCCACGAGGGCGCCGCTGGCGTCGTGCAGCCGCAGGTACGGGTCCCCCAGCGTTCCGCCGCCGCCGGCCTGGCCCGTCTCGCTGATCGTGTAGGTGACGCCGGCCTGGAACTGCACGGTGAACCAGTCGCGGTCGCCGGCGATCTGCAGCGCCCCGGCAGCCGTGCCGCCGACCGCGATATGCCCGAACGGATGGGTGGTGTCGGTCAGGCTGTTGGCGAAATCGTCGGGCGCCGGGGTGAAGGTCGACGAGCTGCTGGGGTTCCACCCCAGCACGTCCAGCACCTGCAGGTCGGTGGTCGACAACGTCGCCGGCACGCCCACCGAGCCGGGGCCGAAGGCGTCGCCCAGGGTGCTGGCCCAGTCCCCCAGGTCGGAGCCGTCGAACTTGCCCGTGGCGCTGACCGAGCTGTGGTAGGCGAGGCTCGAGACGTGGCTGGGGTCCAGGCCGAAATAGGTGGTCACCCCGTCCGACCCGCCCGTGTAGTCGCGCTGGCCCGCGGCGGTGAAGCGGAACAGGTCCAGCGGATTCCAGCGCGTCTCCGCGACCCCCAGGCTGGCGACGCGGCCGAACACCCCTTCAGAGATTTCGTGCAGGACGGCCCCGGTGGCGTCGCCGTTGAAGGTGAGGTTGAGGCTCGAGTTCAGCGTGACCTGGTCGTCGACCGCATTGGTCTGCTTCGCAAGGCCGAGCATCACCGCCTCGGCCGTGGGGATGGCGAAGCCCGCGCCGTTCGACGGATCGCTGGCGGGCAGGCCGTTCACCGCCAGCAGGTCGTTGGGCGTCGTGGCGTGGGCGCGCAGGGCCGCCACGAAGGCCGAATAGCTGACGTCGGTCTCGTCGAAGTTGTTCTGCGCCACCACGTTCTGGCCGAGCGCCTGGTAGTCGAACGAGACGCTGACGGTCAGTTGGTTGGTGAAACTGGACTGCAGGGTGTTTTCCGCCGCGATGATCGCGTCGCGATAGGCCGGGGTCACGGCGGCGCTGTAGTCGTTGATGAAGACCAGGCCGCTTCCGGCGAGCGTGACGGCCTCGGTGGCCAGGGTCATGGCCGGGCTCCTGCGTTAAGCTGCGTCGTCCACGGGGCGGCGGGCCTGGACCTTGTCAACTGAAGGACCGAGGATCGGGGACAATAGGGCCGGACCGTGGCGCGACCATCTCGGGAATGACATGATCAAATTGACATTTTGCCTCACCCGCCTGCCGCACCTAAGCCGCGAGGCCTTCCAGGCCTACTGGTTCGACACCCACGGGCCCCTGGTCGCGTCGGTGGCCGAGGTCCTGCAGATCCGCCGCTATGTCCAGGTCCACAGCCTGCCGCACGACCTGAACATCCAGGTCCGCGCCGCCCGCCAGACGCGCGTCGAGTACGACGGCGTGGCCGAGCTGTGGTTCGACAGCCTGGAGGCGGTGGCCGCCAACGCCGAGCGGCCCGAGGCCCGCGAAGCCGGCGCCCTCCTCCTGGAGGACGAGCGCCGCTTCATCGACCTGCCCAAGAGCCCCCTCTGGTGGAGCCAGGAACGGCCGGTGGTGGGCTAGCCGCGCGCTTGCCGCCTGACGCCTTGGCCGAGCGCCGGCTGCGTGGCGGCTCGAACCGGCGCGCTTCCACCGCCACCTGCTGCGGATAGGGGAAGGAGAAGCCCTGCGACTCCAGCGCGTCCTTCACCCGCTTCAACAGGTCATAGCGTCCGGTGTCGTAGGCCTTGGGTGCGAACCAGGCGCGGAGCGTCACCGTGACGCCCCGCTCGCCCAAGGCCGTCATCCCGGCCCAAGGCTCGGGCTTGGGGCTGACGCCGGGCTCGGCGGCGGCGCAGGCCAGGAGGATCGCCAGCGCCCGGTCCACGTCGTCCTCGTAGTCGATCACGAAATCGAGGCTCTCACGCCGCGCCACCGGCGTGCTCTGGTTGACGATGATATCCCCGAACGCCTTGGCGTTGGGCACATGGACGCTGAGGTTGTCGCCGCTCGACAGCCGCGTGGCGAACAGGTCAAGGCCGCGCACCGTCCCCTGCCGCCCGGCCACCTCCACCGCGTCGCCCACCCGGTAGGGCCGCAGCACCAGCAGCATGACCCCCGCCGCCACATTGGCCAGCGCCCCCTGCAGGGCCAGGCCGATGGCCAGGGACGCCGCGCCCAGCACCGCGATCACCGAGGTGGCCTTCACCCCCAGTTGCTGCAGCACCGCGATCAACCCGACCACGATCACCAGGTAGCGCACCAGCGAGGCCGCAAAGCTCTGAAGGGTGGTGTCCGGCGGCCGTCGTCGGTGGGCCCGGGCGATGCCGCTCGCCGTCAACTGCGAGGCCCAGTTGGCCGCCCACATGGTGGCCAGGAAGATCGCGAGCGCCACGGCCAGATTCACCGCGAGTCCGCCGGCGGCGTCGGCCATGTTGCGCAAGAGCTGTCCGTCGCCCAGCAGCAGGCGCCGGGCGTCGGTCACGAACGGCGGCAGGGTCGGATTGGTCGGGATGTCGGGAAGAGCGGGCGCGGCCAAGGATCCCTCGCGAGGCTGTTGGTCCAGGGCCCATCAACTGTCCGGCGGCCCGTTCGGCGCCGCGCCTGCGCCATAGATCCAGTGACATTCCGCCGTTCCCCCGGCGAAGCCGAGAGGGAGAGGCGAGAAGCCCCCAGCCCCCGGCTTCAATCTCACGGCGGCCATTCTGCTTGGCGGCTCGCTCACCCTTCATCAACCCTTCCGCTTCATCCCTGGGTCCGGCACACTGGAACAGACGATGAACGCGCCGAATCAGCCCCTTCGCATCCTTGGCCTCGACCCTGGCCTGCGCCGCACCGGCTGGGGCGTGATCGCGGTGGAGGGCGCTCGCCTCACCCACATCGCCCATGGCGTCATCGCGCCGAAGGACAGCCTGCCCTTCGCCGAGCGGCTGCTGATCCTCTTCGACCGGATCGCCGAGGTCATCGCCCTGCACGGCCCGCATGAGGCCGCGGTGGAGGAGACCTTCATGAACACCAACGCCCAGTCGACGCTGAAGCTGGGCCACGCGCGGGCCTGCTGCCTGATCGCGCCGGCGCGCGCGGGCCTCGGCGTCGCCGAATACGCCGCCACCGTGGTCAAGAAGGCCGTGGTCGGCACCGGCGCGGCCGACAAGGTCCAGGTGGGCTTCATGATCCGCCGCCTGCTGCCCACAGCCGGCGACACGACCGCCGACGCCGCCGACGCGCTCGCCGTCGCCATCGCCCACGCCCACGCCCGCCGCGCTCGCAGCTACGCGGCCTAGGTCGTGGACTCATAAGCTCTGAGCCAGAGTCGAGTTGAGGCGAGGAGCACGGCGGCAAGGAAGTTCCTGGCGAGCTTGTCGAAGCGCGTGGCGACACGGCGGAAGTGCTTGAGTTTGCAGAAGTAGCGCTCGACGA
>NZ_DATMNA010000023.1:0-10789 GCF_035569475.1 Phenylobacterium sp. | reverse complement strand
CAGGTGGACTTCCTCAGCGCCGTGATCGCCACCGAGGCCGAGGCGCGGGCGCTGCTGCTGGACGATCCCGCGGCTCCGGTGCGTGTCGTTCCGGGCTCGATGCTCAACCAGGCGGCGATGCGCGGGGCCGGCGCGGTTTTGCGCGGCCAGCCGGGCATGCAGAACCTGGCGTGGCTGCGCCGGCTCACCGGCAAGGAACGCGACCTCAGCCTGATCGGCCTGGTCCACACCCTGGCCCCGCCAACCATCCGCCAGAGCATCGCCATGGCCTCGGTCTCGCCGGTGCACGCCTGGGACGCGATCATCTGCACCTCGCCCAGCGTGCGCGACGCCCTGAGCGAGATGTTCGACCAGTGGGGCGAGTTCCTCGCCGAGCGGACGGGCGGCTCGCCCCCGCCGCGGGCGGCCCTGCCGGTGATCCCGCTGGGGGTGAACGCCCAGCGATTCGCCGCCCTGGCCGACAGGCCGGAGGCGCGGGCCAGGGTCCGCGCTCGCCTGGGACTCTCCGACGACGATGTGCTGATACTCTGGGTCGGACGACTGTCGTTTTTCGAGAAGGCCTTCCCGCAGTCGATGTTCAAGGCCGCGCAACTGGCGGCGCGCGGCAGCGGCCCGCCCGTGCCCCTGCACTTCGCCATGGCCGGCTGGTTTCCCGGCGAGAAGGACCGCGGGCGCTACGAGGCGGCGGCCAAGGCCCATGCGCCCGACGTTCCGGTCCACTTCCTGGACGGCAACGACCAGGAGCTCCTGGGCGAGCTGTGGGCCGGGGCTGACATCTTCATCTCGCTGGTCGACAACATCCAGGAGACCTTCGGCATCACCCCGGTGGAGGCCATGGCGGCCGGGCTGCCGGTGGTGGCCAGCGACTGGGACGGCTACCGCTCGACGGTGCGCGACGGGACCGACGGTTTCCTGATCCCGACGCTGGGCGGACCGCGGTCGGGCATGGGCCTCACCATCGTCCAGCGCCATCTCTTCGAACTTGCCAGCTATCAGACCTATGTGGGCGAGATCGCCCAGTACACGGCCGTGCACATCGGCCGGGCGGCCGCGGCTCTGGCCGCGCTGGGCCGCTCGCCGGAGCTGCGCCGCCGGATGGGGGCCGCCGGGCGCGAGCAGGTCGCCGCCGCCTTCGACTGGCCGGTGGTCGCCCGCCAGATCCATGGCCTGGTGGACGAGATGGCGCTGGTGCGGGCCGCCTCGCCCGATCCGCCGCCGCCACGCGTCAAAGCCGATCCGGTGCGCGGCGACCCCTTCGTCAGCTTCGCGGGCTTCCCCACCCGGGGGTTCTCGCCGGATCTGCCGCTGAGGCCTGTCGCCGGCGTCACCGGGGCCGACGTCCTGGGCCTGACGGTCGCCCTCGACACCGCCTTCAACAGCCTGCGCAGCCCGCTCGAGGAATGCGCCCAGGCGCTGGACCTGCTGGTCGCCGGCAAGGCCCGGACCGGGCGCGAGGTGCTGATGGCCTTCCCGGCGGAGCGGCGAAGGATGGTGGAGATGGGTCTGGCCTGGATGGCCAAGCTCGGCTTGATCGACTGGCTGGTCTAGGCTGGCTCCCATGGAGGCGCGGGACCTTGTGGACGTGGCGATCGACGAGGACCCGCGGGCGCCCTGCCTGTGGGTCCCGTCGGAGCTGTGGCCGGAGTTCCTGGCCGCCGTCGGCCGCCGGCCCAACCTGGTCGGGGCGGTGATCTACCGCAACAAGACCATCCGCGAGGGCGGCCCGCTCACCGACATCACCACCCGCAGGCCCTGAGGCCTTGCGTCCCGCCGCCACTCTCATCGCGGCCAGAGGCGTGCGGGGGTTTGGGGACGGCTTCACCGGGCTGTTGCTGCCGGTCTATCTCTCGAGCCTGGGGTTCAGCGTCTTCCAGGTGGGGGTCCTGACCACGGCCACGCTGCTCGGATCGGCGGCCCTGACCCTGGCGGTCGGGCTGCTCGGCCATCGGGTTCCGGCCAAGCGGCTGCTGTTCGCCGCCTGCGCCCTGATGGGCCTGACCGGGGTGCTGTTCTCCCGGACCCACGCTTTCTGGCCGCTGGTGGTGGTGGGCTTCGTGGGCACGCTCAATCCTTCCGGCGGCGACGTGAGCCCGTTCCTGCCGCTGGAGCAGTCGCTGCTGGCCCACGTCGGCCAGCCGTCGCAGCGCACCCGGCTCTTCGCCCGCTACAGCCTTACCGGCTCGCTGGCCATGGCCCTGGGCGCCCTGGCGGTGGGCCTGCTGGTCCCGCTCCGCGCGCTCACCGGCCTGGCGCAGCTCACCCTCGTGGAGGGGGCTTTCGGAGTCTATGGCCTGCTGGGCCTGGCGGCGGCCGCCCTCTACCGGCGCCTGCCGGACCAGCCCAGCGAGGGCGAGGCCGCGCGCACGCCGCTCGGCCCGTCGAAGCGCCACGTCTACGGCCTGGCCGCCATCTTCTGCATCGACGCCTTCGGCGGCGGATTCCTGGTGCAGTCGCTGTTCGCCCTGTGGCTGTTCCACCGCTTCGGCCTGTCGCTGGCCGCGGCCGGGGCCTTCTTCTTCTGGACGGGCGTGCTGGCGGCGTTTTCACAGCTCGCCGCGCCGCCGCTGGCCCGCCGCATCGGCCTGATCCGCACCATGGCCTTCACCCACATCCCGGCGAGCCTCTGCGTGATCGCGGCGGCCTTCGCGCCCAATGTGGCCACGGCCTTCGCCCTGCTGTTCGTGCGCGCCCTGCTGTCCAGCATGGATGTCCCGGCGCGCACCTCCTACGTCATGGCCATCGTCACCCCGCCTGAGCGGGCGGCGGCGGCCGGGGTGACCAATGTGCCGCGCAGCCTGGCCGCGGCCTTCAGCCCGGCGCTGGCGGGCTTCCTGTTCGCCCTCACGCCCTTCGCCTGGCCGCTGGTGATCGGGGGATCGTTGAAGATCGCCTACGACCTCCTGCTGCTCTGGCGCTTCCAGAAGGTCCGCCCTCCGGAGGAGGCCGACCGCTAACGCCTCACGGCCGCCATAGCCGCCGCCCGGACTTGCGCCGGCAGGGTCGTGAACCAGGCCTGGGGCGAGAGCTTGGCCGCCACACGGGCGCGGGCGGCGGCGCTCAGGCGGGCGCCGAGCCCCGGATCGGCGCGCAGGCGGACCAGGGCCTCGGCGGCGGCGGCGACGTCGGGTTCGGCCCAGCTCTGGCCGCGGTAGACGCCTTGCGGATCGTCGACCGGGGTCGGGCGCGAGGGAACCAGCAGGGCGCAGGCCTCGTCCATGAAATCGAGCACGCCGGAAAAGGCGGTGGCCAGCACCGGCGTCCCCAGCGCCATGGCCTCGGCCGGGGTCAGGCCGAAGCCTTCGGCGCGGTGCAGGGAGACCAGCACGTCGGCCCCGGCGATCAGCGCCTTCACCCGCTCATAGGGCCAGACCTCGTCGACGATCCGGACGTTGGCGGGCGCCGCGGCGCGCAAGGCGGCCAGAGCCTCGGGGAAGAGGCCGCCGTTCTGGGTCTTCAGCGTCAGCTCGCACTCGGCGTCGCCGCCGAAGGCCTGGGTCCAGGCGGCCATGGCGCCCCTGGGGTTCTTGCGGGCCAGGGAAGAGTTGAAGTCGAAGACGCTGACGCCCTGGAAAGCCGTCCGGCGCGGGGCGGGCGGGACCTTGGCGTAGTCCTCCATGAACAGCGGATGCGGCACGACGCGGACAGGAGAGGCGGCGCCGGCGAGGGCGTCGGCAGTGTAGCGGCTGGGCGCCCAGACCTCGTCGACCAGGGCGGCGTCCTTCAGCCACCGGCGCGGCGCGCGGGGCAACTCCCAGGCCCAATAGCCATAGCGGGGGCCGACGAGCTGTTTCGGCCCCAGGCAGGCCAGCGCCGCCAGCAGCTCCGGCGGGTTCAGGTGGAAGATCCAGGCGCCGGCCGACACCGGCGCGGCCAGCCGCCCGTCCCAGCCGAGCTTGGTGTCGGTGACGTCGAGGCGCTCCACCGGGACCTGCAGGGCCTCGAACGCGCGCGCCGCCAGCCGGGCCGAGGCGGCGATGCCGTGGGAGCCGGCGAAATAGCCTACTACCTGGATAGGCCCCGTCGCGCCCTCCGCCCCATGCGGCGCGCGCGCGGCGGCGCGGACGTAGCTCTGCAGGGCGATGTTGAGGACCGGGGCCGCCAGCTTGCGGACCGGTTCCGGCAGGGCCGATTTCCAGAGCTTGCGCGCGGCGCCCAGTGCGCTCATGGGGAGGGGCTCATGCGGCGACGGTCGTCGTCGCGCGGATGGGCCGGAAGCTTCCCGGCGCAGCCGGCGCCCACACCTCGTCGACGAAGGACAGGCCCACGGTCTCGCCGTCCAGGCCCGCGGCGATCGCGGCGTCCCAGACGCCCACGGCGCGGGCCCAGCGGACGCCTCGGCTGTGCAGGGCCACCGCGTCGGCGGGGACCAGGTCCGGATGGGTCAGGAAGCGCACGAGGCCGGCCTGCGAGGGGGCGGCGGCGGGGCCCGCGGGTCCCAGGAAGCGGCCGGCGCCGGCCTCGTAGACCAGGCGGTCGGCGGCGACCTCCTTGGCCAGCTCCGGGCCCTCGACCACCCAAAGCTCGGCCACGGGACTGGCGGCGGCGGCGCGCGCGGGCGCCTGGCGCTGGCGCACGGTCAGGCGGGCGAGCTGCATCTGCGGGTGCAGGCGAACCGACGCGGGCAGGGCCTCGAACTCCACGCCGTATTCGGCCAGGCCGCCACCGGCCAGCCAGCGCAGGAATTTGAACCGCTCGGCGCCGGAGCGCAGCGGGAACAGGCGCTGCAGATCTACGCGGCTCTCCCAGATCTCCAGGAACAGGCGGATGAACGGCGCGGGCTGCGCCGGGGCGGGCTCCAGGAACGGCGCCCGCAGGGCCTCGGTCAGGGCCTCGGGCCAGCCGGCGCGGGCGGCGACCCCGAAGCCGGCGGAAAGCCTGCGCTTCAGGTCGTTGGCGCCGGGCTCGGCCAGGCGGGCTGCGGCGAGCAGCGGAGCCGGATCGCGGGCCAGGCCCTCGATCACGCCCTGCGGCAACAGGTCCGGGGCGAAGCGCCCGGCGGCGGCCTCGGCGCCCAGGCACCAGGCGATCAGGCCGGCCGGATCGCCGGTGAACTTGGCGCGCAGGTCGCCGCGCGCGGCGAGCAGGGCCTTGGCGGCGCGCGGGGTCCCGTCGGCCGAGGGCTGGCGCAGCCAGTCCAGCGCCCCCGAGGCCGCGCCGCGCCAGGGCGCCTCGCCCCAGACCGAGGCGTCGGGCTCGCGTGTTCCGCCGCGCCAGGCGGCCAGCAGGGCCTCGGCGGCGGAGCCAGAGATGGCGTCGGCGCCCAGGGTCGTGGCGTGCTCGGCGAAGAACTGGTGGAAGCCCAGGCGGCCGGCTTCATGGTCGAGCTGAAAGCCGGTGGCCACGTCGCGCCAGACCTGGTCCATGGTCCGGGTTACGTCAGGCAGGCCGGCCAGGGCGGCCTCCGGGTCCGGGGCGTCGACCCAGGCCTCCACCGCCGCGGTCAGGCCGGCGCTGAAGTCCTTGCCGTCGCGGGCGGCGCGCAGGGCGCGGCGGCGCATGGCCCCGGTCACCAGGCGGCCTGACGGGAACCGCAGGTGGGCGTAGGGGACGGCGCGGCTGGTCTCGTGCCCGTTCTTCAGCATCGACGCGGCGTAGTCGGCCAGCAGCTCGGCCAGCGGCGAGCCAGGCGTCACCCGGACCCGGTCCTGGTGCTTGGACAGGATGTCCGGCCGCGCCGGGTCGAAGCCGGAGAAATGGAAGAAGCCCAGCGGCTCGCCATCGACGGTCCAGCCGGCTGCGGTCCGGGCCAAGGTGCGGCCTTCCAGGTTCCAGTAGGCGAGGTTGAGGGTCGGGGTGCGCAGGATCGCCAGGCTGTCCACGAAGCCGGGCGCGAGATCCATCCACCTCTGGTCGGTGAACAGGCCGTTCTTCAGGTCGACGCGGCAGTCGAACTCGCAGCGGTCGGCCCACCAGCTCATCAGGTCAACGACCTTGGGCTCGGCGCGGGCGGCGCAGAAGCCGAGGTTGAACGAGCCCGACTTCAGGATCGCATGGTCGTTGGGCATGGCCGAGCCCAGCAGCGGTCGGGTCAGGTGCGGGGTCAGCGCGAGCTGCGCCTCGGCGAGGCCCCGGCGCACGGCGTTCAGCGGCCGGAAGACCAGGATGTCGGGGTCGAGATAGGTGGCCGAGGTCGCGCCCGGCTCGGTCAGGAACCGGCGGAAGACATAGGGCTTCACCGCCGTGTTCAGCTCCAGCGCGTCATAGTAGACGCTCATCGCCGCGTAGGGCGCGCCCATGTCGCGCGCGTCGATCACCTCGGCCAGGCGCTCGAGCTGCGGGATCGGCCCGTCGGTCGCCACCACCACCCGCCGCGCCTTGGGCTCGTGGGCCGCCAGGCTCTCCATCAGCGTCGCGGCCTGGGCCGCGTAGTTGCGGGAGACGATGGTGAAGATGACGTCCAAGGGGTGCCTTTGCGGGTGGCCAATTTGGGGGCGCTACCCGGAGCGGTCTATCAGCCTAGGCGATTGCGCCGCAATCAGGCGGCCATCAGCTCGTCGAGGTTCTTGATGGGGGTCACCGGCGAGGCGACGCCGCCTTCCATCCGCATGACCTTGTTGCAGTAGAGGCGCAGCAGCTCCACGTCGTGGGAGGCCAGGACCAGGATGCCGGCGCGCTCGACCAGCTTCAGCAGGCGCTTGTGGGCGATCTTCTGGAAGTCGGCGTCGCCCACCGCGATCCATTCGTCCATCAGCAGGACGTCGGCCTCGACGGCGGTGGCCGCGGCGAAGGCGAGCCTGGCCTGCATGCCGGCCGAATAGGTCTTCACCGGCATGGCCAGGAAGGCGCCGAGCCCTGAGAATTCGGCGATCTCCGGCAGGCGCCGGTCGATCTCCTTCGACGACAGCCCCGCGATGCGGCCGCGCAGGCGGATGTTGTCGAAGCCGGTCGCCGAGGGGTCGATCCCGAGGTTGAGGTCCAGCAGGGCGGCGATATGGCCCTGCACCTCGATGGTGCCCTCGTCGGGCTCGTAGGCGCCGGAGAGCGCGCGCAGGAGGGTGGTCTTGCCCGAGCCGTTGTGGCCGACGAGGCCCAGCCGGTCGCCGGCCTTCAGCTCCAGGTTCAGGTTGGAGAGCGCGGTCACCTCGGTCGTGCCGTGGTGGCGACCCAGCCGCCCGCCGACGGTGATCTTGGCGAGCTGCTTCTTCAGCGACTTGGCGTCGACCCCATAGACGGGGAAGCGCAGCGTGAGGTCCTTGCAGGAGATCGAGACCGGAGGCGCCTTCATAGATAGTGCACGATCCTCCGGCGGATGGTGGCGAAGATGCTGAAGGTCAGGGCCCAGCCGACCGCCGCCATGACGGCCAGGAACAGATAGGTGTGCGGCGCGACCGGGCCGCCCATCAGGGGCGCGCGGACGGCCTCCAGCAGATGGTAGAAGGGGTTGAGATCCAGAACCACGTGATGCCGGCCCAGCCGGTTCGCCGGCCAGAACACCGGGGTGACGAACATGGCGAACTGCATGACCGAGATGACGATCTGCGGGATGTCGCGGAAGCGGGCCGAGGCGATGCCGACCAGCATGCTGAGCCAGGCGGTGTTGAGCACCATGAACACCAGGCCGACGACGGCCACCGGCACGTTCGATTGCCGCCAATAGCCGTAGTAGATCAGCACGGCGACGACGATCACCAGGTGGTGGCCAAGGTTGATCAGGTTCCGGAACACCGTGCGCCAGACGAAGGTGAACATCGGCAGGCTGGTCTGCGACAGCATGCCGGCCGCCTGGACGAAGGTGCTGCAGCCCTCCGTGATCATCCCGCTCATCGTGCCGAAGAAGACGATGCCCAGGGCCACCAGCGGCAGGAAGTCCTTGAGCGTGATGCCGAAGAGGTTGGCGTAGACGACGCCGATCCCCAGCACCATCAGGCCCATGGAGAGGGTGATCCAGAAGGGGCCGAGGATCGAACCGCGGTAGCGCGAGACCACGTCGTGCCAGGCCAGAGACCAGGCCAGGTCCAGGCGCTCGCCCGAGGCCAGC
This sequence comes from Phenylobacterium sp., assembly GCF_035569475.1. Taxonomy (GTDB): domain Bacteria; phylum Pseudomonadota; class Alphaproteobacteria; order Caulobacterales; family Caulobacteraceae; genus Phenylobacterium. The sequence continues at coordinate 2,811 of NZ_DATMNA010000023.1, read as the reverse complement.
AGGTCGCGGAACGCCATCTGGACCTCGAACAGCGGACCCCGCCGTCCGGTGCGCAGCATGTGGGTGGCGGTGTCCATGCGTGTCCCGGCTAGGGGCTCTCCCGACGAAGCGCGCTCGTAACAGGCAAGGCCATGGCGGCGCAAGGATGGCGCCCCGCGCCGCGGCCGGCCCGCCCGACGCTTTGCCAGCATGCGGAGTTCCATGTTAGCCGGGCGCATGGCGTCCATCGACCAGACCGCGAAAGCCGGGGCCACGCCGATGGAGGGGCGGCTGCGGATGCTGCGCGCCCTCGATCCCACCCTGGAGGGCGCCGGCGTCTGGCTGGTGGTGCCCTGCTACAAGGTCAAGGCGCACATCCTCGACGTCATCGCCAAGACGCCCGCCTGGGTCGAGGGCATCGTCTGCGTCGACGACGCCTGCCCCGAGCAGTCGGGCGCCTTCATCGAGGCCAACGCCAAGGACCCCCGCGTGGTGGTGGTCAAGCTGGCGCAGAACCAGGGGGTCGGCGGCGCCACCATGGCCGGCTACCGCGAGGCCATCGCCCGCGGCGGCCAGGTGCTGGTCAAGGTCGACGGCGACGACCAGATGGACCTGGGCTACATGCCCCACCTGGTGGCCCCCATCCTGCTGGGCGAGGCCGACTACGCCAAGGGCAACCGCTTCACCTCGATCAGCCACCTGGCGACCATGCCGCCGGTGCGCGTGTTCGGGAACGCCGCGCTGAGCTTCGCGGCCAAGCTCTCGACCGGCTACTGGAACATCTTCGACCCGACCAACGGCTACACCGCCATCGAGGCCCAGGTGGCGCGGATGGCGATCGGCAAGCGCGTCTCGCGGCGGTTCTTCTTCGAGACCGACCTGCTCTACCACCTGGGCACCCTGCGCGCGGTGGTCCGCGACGTGCCCATGCCGGCCCGCTACGGCGGCGAGGTCTCGAACCTGAGGATCGGGGCCATCGTCGGGCCCTTCGCCTTCAAGCACATCACCAACTTCCTGCAGCGGGCGCTGGGCCAGTACTTCGTGCGCGACTTCAACGCCGCCAGCGTGGAGATGGTCTTCGGGATCCTCTTCATGCTGTTCGGCATGGGCTATGGCGCGCACTACCTGTCGATCCGCCACACCGGCGCGGCCTCGCCGGGCGTGGTCATGGCGGCGGCCCTGCCGGTGATGCTGGGGGCGCAGCTCCTGATGCAGGCGCTGAACTTCGACGTGCTGAACGTGCCCCTGCGGCCCATCCATCCCTACCTGCGCACCATCGCGCGGATGGAGAGCGAGAAGGGAACGCCGTGAAGCTGTCGGACATCGCGCTCTGCGCCGGCTTCTCCCTGGCGCTGCCCATCGGCCAGACGCTGTTCAAGTTCGCGGCGGTGAACAATGCGCGCCTGAGCGGGCCGCTGGTCATGCGCCTGATCACCAACGTCCCGCTGATCGGGGCCTTCGCCTGGTACGGGCTGACCGCGCTCTTCTGGTTCTATATCCTGACCCGGGTGCCGCTGTCGCTGGCCTACGCCTTCTCGATCGTGGGCTCGGGCCTGGTGCCTCTGGTGGCGTGGCTGGTTTTCAAGGAGCCGCTCGATTGGCGGTTCGCCGTGGGCTACCTGCTGATGCTGGCGGGCTTCGCGGTGATCATGCAGGGCCAGCGCGCCTAGGTGTTCTGTCCCGAGGTCAAGTGGACGGGGTCTAGCCTGAAGCGCCCTGGCTCGTCCGCCCAGGCCTTGCAGATGGCCTCGTAAGGGGTGAGGCCTCGCAGGGTCTTGAGGCGCTTGGCGAAGTTGTAGGCGTCCAAGAAGGCGGCGAGGTGATCTTCGAGCTGCTGGTGCATCTCGTAGTGGTAGCGTCGGACAGTCGCCTCTTTCAGGGTCCGGTTCATCCGTTCGACCTGACCGTTGGTCCAGGGGTGATTGGGCTTGGTCAGGCGATGCTCGATGCCGTGCTCATGGCAGGCGCGGTCGAAGGGGTGGCCGCGCCATCTGGCCGAGGGGCCATCGCGGTTCTTCGGCAAGTCGGCAAACTGGATGCCGTTGTCCGTCAGGATGGTGTGGATCTGGTAGGGCACGGCGGCGACGAGCTCGTCGAGGAAGGCTCTGGCCGCCATGCCGGTGGCGCGCTTCACCAGTCGTGCGAAGGCGTACTTCGAGGTCCGGTCCACGGCTACGAAGAGGTAGAGCTTGCCTTCCCCGGTGCGCACCTCGGCGATGTCGATGTGGAAGTAGCCGAGCGGGTAGCGCTTGAAGGCCTTCTTCGAGGTCTTGTCGCCCTCGATCTCGGGCAGCCGGCTGATCCCGTGCCGCTGGAAGCAACGGTGCAGGGCTGAGCGGGTGAGGTGCGGGACCGTCGCCTGCAGCGCGTACAGGCAGTCGTCGAGCGGCAGCAACGTGTGCTTGCGGAAGGCGACGACCATAGCCTCTTCTTCGGCCGTCAGCACAGTCGAGCGCGGGGCCTTCGGCCCCATCGGCGCGTCGTGCAGGAAGCTGCGCTTGCGCCACTTCGCGACGGTCTTCCGGTTGAGACCGTGCTTGGCGGCTAGCTCTTTGAGCGGAGCCTTCGATCGCTGTATCGCCGCTCGGATGGCGTGCGTGGTCGTGGCGCTGCCATGGAGTACCTGGCCCATAACTCCTCCCGGTGTGAGCACTCAGCTAAGCTGAGTCCCCCACACCGCGGGACCAGACACCTAGGTCGTGGACTCATAAGCTCTGAGCCAGAGTCGAGTTGAGGCGAGGAGCACGGCGGCAAGGAAGTTCCTGGCGAGCTTGTCGAAGCGCGTGGCGACACGGCGGAAGTGCTTGAGTTTGCAGAAGTAGCGCTCGACGA
>NZ_DATMNA010000022.1:0-70102 GCF_035569475.1 Phenylobacterium sp. | reverse complement strand
TCAAGCCCGGCCAGCCGCAGCGTGCCGGCATCGACAACCGTGGCCGCGCCGGTCGCCGTCGCGGTGAGGCTTTCCGGGCATGCGGCCATGGCAGCCGCAACAAACGTCAGCATGGCAGCGACGAAAACGAAAACGCCCGGTCGTGGGACCGGGCGTCTCGCAACTCAGGTTATCGGTGGGGGCCTAGGCGGCGACCGCCTTCACCAGGGACTTGTTCAGGATGCCGATAGCCGCGTCGCGGTCGATGCGCTCGATGGCGGCGACTTCGCGGGCCATGCGGTCCAGCGCGCTCTCATAGAGCTGGCGCTCGGAATAGGACTGCTCCGGCTGGTTCTCCGCGCGGTGCAGGTCGCGGACCACCTCGGCGATGGAGATCAGGTCGCCGGAGTTGATCTTGGCTTCGTATTCCTGGGCGCGGCGGCTCCACATGGTGCGCTTCACCCGGGCGCGGCCCTTCAGCGTGGTGAGCGCCTGGGTCACGACATTGGTCTCGGCCAGGGCGCGCAGGCCCGCGGTGCGCGCCTTGGCGGTCGGCACCCGCAGCGTCATTTTCTCGTGGTCGAAGGTGATGACGTAGACTTCGAGCTTCAGACCGGCGACTTCCTGGACTTCGATCCCTTGCACCTGACCCACGCCGTGGGCCGGATAGACGACGTGATCGCCAACCGAGAAATCCATACCGTTCTTGCTCATGGAGAAAGTCCTCTCAAATTCCAGGGCCCGGACTGCGCGGGCCTGTGACGCCCGTGCGCCCAGTGAATAAGCCATCCGGTCCGCGGAGCAGATCGCGGCGGCGTCATCGGTTGGGAGCGGAAGTAGACCTCTTAAGACATCCTTCGCCTGGCGCCGGAGCCATCCCGCAGGGGTCGCACCGGATCGGCGTTTCTTCTCAACCGACGGGCACGGCCAAGGGCCTCAGCGCCACGTCGTTCATAACGGTAACATAAAATGAAGCCGAATGAAAGGGTTGCCCCGGCGGGCGCACCGCCACGCCGTCGGCGGGCGGTCGGGCTTCAGGAGCCGCGGCCGGGCTTCTCGGAGAAGTATTTCTCGAGCTTGCCGGTCTCGCGCTCGAAGGCTTCGGCGTCGGCGGGCGCCTGGCCCTTCACCGTGATGTTCGGCCAGACCTTCGCATATTCGGAGTTGATGCGCAGCCACTTGCCGTCCGGGTCGTCCTCGGTGTCCGGCTTGATGGCGTCCACCGGGCACTCCGGTTCGCAGACGCCGCAGTCGATGCACTCGTCGGGATTGATCGCCAGGAAATTCTCGCCCTCGTAGAAGCAGTCGACCGGGCACACCTCCACGCAGTCCATGAACTTACATTTGATGCAGGGATCCATCACGATGTAGGTCATGGCGGGCGAGGGGCCTCAAAGCTTGCGAGCGGGCGCGGGTTTTTCACGGTCGGACCCCGGCTTGTCAATGCCGTCGCACGGCCTGGGCTACGAAGAAATCTCCAAGGGCGAATAGAGCGTACGCGCTTCCTTCGGCGGGCCACGGCGTTCGCCGAGCGCCAGGACGGTCACGGCGACCAGTTTGCCGCCCAGCGCGAAGACCAGGGCGTCGCCCACCTTCAGGGGACGGGCGGGCTTGTCGATGCGGCTTTCGTGCCCGGCGCGGGTCAGGCGGATGCGGCCCTCCTCGATGAAGGTCGCCGCCAGCGTGCGGGTCTTGAAGAACCGCGCGCGCCACAGCCAGACGTCGGCGCGGGTCGCTTCGGGGGGCACGGGGTCGCTCATGGCTTGCTCTGGGCCGTGCGGCGCCGGCGGCGCGGCCGGCGCGCGGGCGCGGGCTCGCCCTTGAGGGCGGCCAGGGCGGCGAAGGGCGAGTTGGGGGCGAGGATCGCGCGGTGCTCGACGGCGAAGTCGCGCTCGCCGCGGCGGCGCCAGGCGAGGGGCTCGCCGGCGCGCTTCACGGCGGCGAAGCCGAGGCCTTTGAGGATGGTGCGCGCCTCGTCGTCGCGCCAGCCCAGTTCCTCGCGGGCCTGGTCGGAGAGGACGACCCCGCCGTTCTGCCTCGCGCCGGCGCGCAGCAACTCGTCCAACCGTTCGAGCTGCTCCACGGGCGCGGCCAGGCCGCGGACGGCGCGCAGGCCGAAGGCGGCCAATGCGCGGGGCGAGGGCGCCTGGGCGGGCAGGCGGCTGAGCTTGTCGGCGGCGGGGCGCCAGCCGGGGACGTCGCGGGCCGCCAGGGCCTGGGTCAGCGCCCGCGCCTCGGGCCGCAGCAGGGAGGGCATGTAGACCGAGAAGGCCCCCAGCCGCACGCCCAGGCCCCGCAGCGTCCGGCGCTCCACCTGGCTCAACTCGCGGACCTCGGTGCGCACGAGGGCGCGGTCGAGCACGCCGCCGGCCTCGATCAGCCGCCAGGCGAGGCCGCGGGCCAGGCCCTTGATCCGCCCGTCCGCCACGGCGGCCTCCAGCTTGCGCAGCGCCGCCAGCCGCCGGCCCGCCTCGCCGACCACGAAGGCCTCCAGCCGCTGGGTCGCGCGCTGGCGCGCCGCATCGGCACCCAGCTCGCCCAGCAGGCGGACCCGCGGCCGGAAGGGCTCGCCGCCGCTCAGGACGCCCGCCGCCTCGCCGCGCCAGAGCACCGTCCCGTCCGGCGACAGGGCGAAGGCCTCGTCCGCCTCGGCCGCCAGCCTGCCCAGCCGCCGCGCGATCTCAGGCCCCACGGCATGGGTCGCCGCGGCCCTGAGCGCCTTCTCCTCCAGCACCGAGGCGCCCTGCGCCGGCTCGAAGCGCACGCCGGTCAGCCGGCCCACGAAATGGCCCTCGACGGTCACCGCCCCGTCGGCGCCGACCCCGGCCAGCATGTCCTCGCGCACGCGCAGGCCGCGCATCAGGGCGCTGGTCCGCCGGTCGACGAACCGGGCCATCAGCTTCTCGTGCAGGGTGTCGGAGAGCCGGTCCTCCAGTTGGCGCATCCGCCCCTGCCAGCCGGCCGGGTCAGCCAGCCAGTCGGGACGGTTGGCGACATAGGCCAGGGTGCGGACGCTGGAGAGCCGCGCGGCCAGGGTGTCGATCTCGCCGTCGGTGCGGTCGAGGTGGCGGTATTGCTGGGCGATCCAGTCCTCGGGGATGCGCTGTCGGCCGGTGGTCAGGTGCAGGAAGAACTCCCGGGCCAGGCCCATGTGCTCCTCGGCGGCGACCTTGCGGAAGTCCGGCGTCTGGCAGCATTCCCAAAGCTGTTCGATCGCGTGGCGGCTGCGGGCGCGCTCGGCGACCTCCGGGTCCTGGACCAGCTTTCGCAGGATGATCTCGTCCAGCGCTTCGGCCGACAGCTTGAGGCCTTCGCGGTCTGGCGTCTGGGCCAGGGACTTGAGCAGGTTGGGGACCGAGCCGAAGTCGAGCTTGGAGTTGCGCCACTCCGCGCCGGTCACCGGCTCGAAGCGATGCTCTTCAACCGCATGGACGAGGTCCTCGTCCATGTCGTCGGCCTCGCCGGTGACGCCGAAGGTCCCGTCGCGCTGATAGCGCCCGGCCCGGCCGGCGATCTGGCCCACCTCCTGCGGATAGAGGAAGCGGGTGCGTTTGCCGTCGAACTTCCTGAGGCCGGCGAACGCCACATGGTCGACGTCCATGTTCAGGCCCATGCCGATGGCGTCGGTGGCCACCAGGAAATCGACTTCGCCGGACTGGTAGAGCGCCACCTGGGCGTTGCGGGTTCGGGGGCTCAGGTTGCCCATGACCACCGCCGCGCCACCGCGCTGGCGGCGGATCAGTTCGGCGATGGCGTAGACCTGGTCGGCGCTGAAGGCCACGACCGCCGAGCGGCGCGGCAGGCGGGTCAGCTTCTTCGGCCCCGCATAGGTCAGGCTCGAGAACCGCTCGCGGGTGACGATCTCCGCGTGCGGCAGCAGGCGGCGGATCAGCGGCGCCATGGTTCCGGCGCCCAGCAGCAGGGTCTCGGCGGTCCCGCGCGCGTGCAGCAGGCGATGGGTGAAGACGTGGCCGCGCTCCGGGTCCGCGCAGAGCTGGATCTCGTCCACCGCCATGAACTCGACCTCCCGCGACAGCGGCATGGCCTCCACGGTGCAGACGAAATAGTGCGGCTTCGGCGGGACGATCTTTTCCTCGCCGGTGATCAGCGCCACGGCCCGGGGCCCGCGCAGCTTGACGATGCGGTCGTAGATCTCGCGGGCCAGGAGGCGCAGCGGCAGGCCGATCATGCCCGAGGCGTGGCCCAGCATCCGCTCGACCGCCAGGTGCGTCTTGCCGGTGTTGGTTGGGCCCAACACGGCCGCCAGTCTTGGCGGAGCTGCGCCTGTGGGCCGGTCGCTCATGATCTGAATTTGGGGGGCCGGCGAGAGTCGGGCAAGCGGTGCTAGCCGCGGCGAACCTGCGCAGGGTCCAGACGAAACCCCAGAGGCAGCAGTTGCTCGATCGTCTGGCGCCCCACTTCGCCGTCCGGGCCGAGGGCGACGATTTCGCAGCCTTCAGAGGCGAATTCGAAGATCTTCTGCCGGCAGCCGCCGCACGGCCAGACGAGGCCCGGCAGGGATGAGGCGACGTAGACGCGGGTCAGGGCGGTGGTCCCTTGGGTCACCGCCGCGGAGATGGCGCTGGCCTCGGCGCAGAGGCCTTGCGGATAGGCCGCGTTCTCGACGTTGACGCCCAGGTGCGTGGTCCCGTCGGCGCCCTCCACCGCGCAGGCGACCTGCACGCCGGAATAGGGGGCGTGCGCCCGCGGCAGAAGCGCGCGCAGCTTGCCGGCGATCTGCGAAAGGTCGGTCATCAGGGGAAAGTCCCGTGCGAACCCAAGGGACGGAAATGTCTACCGACTTCCCGTCGCCAAGGGAACCGGGCCGGTTGCGAGGCGCGGTCGGCGGGTCTTCGCAACTCGCGGGTTTGCGCCGCGCCCGCAAAGGGCTTCTATGGCGGTTCGTGGAACGGGGGTTGGACGATGCGTCGCGCGGCCTTGATCATCCTGCTGGCCCTGGCGGCCGTCGCCTGTCAGCCGGCGAAGGTCGATCCGGACGCCATGACCCTGACGCGGGCGATCTATGACGAGATCCGGCTGGGGAAGGACGCGGCGCTGGCCGCCCAGGCCCCGGCGATGTTCGGCTCGCCCCAGGCCGCCGTGCAGCTCGCCCGGCTTCGCGGCGTCATACCAGCCGGCGAGCCGCGCAGCATGAAGGTGGTCGGCCAGGCCGTGCGCGACTTCCCCGGCAAGGGCCGAGCGGAGGCGGTGTCGCTGGAGTACGACTACGGGGCCAGCAAGACCCTGTTCCAGACCCGGCTGTTCCGCCCTGCGGGCGTCCGCGACTGGCGGGTGGCGGCCTTCAACCTGCATGTGGCGACGGCCAGGGAGCTGGCGCCCAACCGCCTGTCGCCGGTCGGCAAGTCGATGCTGCAGTACGCCTACCTGGCCCTGGCGCTCGCCTCGCCGCTGATGATGATCGCGGCCCTGGTCAAGGTGCTGCGCACGCCGGGCCTGAGGCACAAGTGGGCCTGGGGCCTGCTCTGCTTCGTGGGGCTGTTCGGCTTCCAGACCAACTGGGCCACCGGCCAGACCCTGATCGTCTGGAACTCGGTGCAGTTCTTCGGCCTGTGGCTGTCGCACGCCGGCTCGGCCTTCGACCCCTGGTTCATCAAGGCCACCGTGCCGGCCTTCGCCCTGTTGATCCTGGGCGGCGTGCTGGCCAACCCGCCGCGGACCCGGGCCCAGGCGCCGGCCTAGGGGTCGGCCGGCGCACTCGGTTAAGCGCGGCCGTGGAACGCGGGCGAAACGAATCGGGACCGAATCAGCGACCCCGCTGGATTCAGCCTTTGTTCACCCCAACATATTGTATCAAAACGCGGTTCGGACACAAGACGGTCAAGCTTGTCCGCGCAGGCGGACCGCCAGTTCGCGATGCTGGGCGGCGGGTTCGGCCCGTCCCAGGGCCTCGTAGAAGACCGCCAGGTTGTGGGCGGCCATGAAGCCGCCGCGCCCGGCGACGGCCCCGTCGAGGTCCGGCCGCTCGCCGATCTCCAGGCACCGCTTCCAGGCCAGCTCGGCCACCGGCAGGAAATGGTCGAGCGCCCGGTCCGGCTCCTGGCTGGCGGCCTCCAGATAGAGCTCGCCGATCACGAAGTAGAAGTCGGGCGAGTCCAGCCAGTGGGCCACCTCGGCGTCGGCCAGGGCCAGGGCGTCGGCGAGCTGGCCGTTGGCCTTCAACGCGATCAGGGCGCGGACCACCAGGGCGTGGCGCCAGGCGACATCCGGCCCCGCCAGCCGCAGGGCCTCGGTGAAGCACAGCGCCGCCTGGGCCGCCCGCCCGCGCGCCTGGTGCTCCTTGGCGAGCTGGAACCACAGGTAGGCGTCTTGCGGTTGCGCCTGCAGCTCGGCCATCAGCAGCGTTTCGTTGCGCGCGCCCTTTCGCGCCAGGTTCTCCGCCAGGTAGCCGTCGTGGCCGAGGTTGAGCGGCAGGCGCACGCGCGGCAGTTGTGAGACCGGCTGTTCGTGGATGCGGCCCTCGTAGCCGACGCCGCGCGGCAGGACGCGGGCGATCCAGGACTGGCCGGCCCCCTCGGCGCCTGGCTGGTTCATGGCGCTCTCGACCCGCACCTCGCCCAGGAAGCCGCCCGCGCCCGGGGGCAGCACCGCCGGGCCCAGCGCCTCGGCGCCGCCGGCGATCCACTCGTCCGCGTCCAGCACCAGGTTCCAGTCGGCGTCGGAGTGCGCCAGCGCCGCGTTGCGCGCCGCGGCGAAGTCGTCGATCCAGGCGAACTCGCGCACCTGCGCCCCCGCCGCGCGGGCGATCTCGCGGGTGGCGTCCGTCGAGCCGGTGTCGAGCACGACCATCCGGTCGACGTGGGGCCGGGCGCTCTCCAGGGCGCGGGCGATGGCGCGCGCCTCGTCGCGGGCGATCATCACCAGGGCCAGTCGGGTCACCGCGCGCTCCATCGTCGCCTCAAGGGCCTGGGCCAGTGTATAGGGACGCACAGCGGGAAGCGGAAACTTCGCCGCAAGGCCCGCCGATTGGCCGCCTTACCTTGACGCGGAGCCCGCCCTTCCTCTATATCGCCCGCTCTCGCGCGGGCCCGGCCCGCCGCGATCCCGTTTCTGCGAAGGTTTTCGTCCCATGTCGCGTCGCTGCGAACTCACCGGTGTCGGCCCCATGGTCGGCCACAATGTGAGCCACTCGAATATCAAGACCAAGCGCCGCTTCCTGCCGGCGCTCTCGCCTGCGACGCTGCAGTCGGACGCGCTCGGCCAGAGCTTCCGCCTGCGCGTGACCAACGCAGCGCTCCGCACCCTGGACTTCCGCGGCGGGCTCGACGCCTTCCTGCTGAAGGCCGGCGATGAAGAGCTGTCGCCCAAGGCGCTGAAGATCAAGCGCCAGGTGAAGGCCAAGCTCGCCGAACAGGTCGCCGCCTGATCGCCCCCTAGATTGTCGTTCCGAAAAGGGCCGCTGGCGACAGCGGCCCTTTTCTTTTGGCGTCGGGCCGGGGCTATAGCTGCGCCATGACCCATCCGCTCGATCGTCCCGTCTGGAGCGCGCTCAGCACGCGGCAGGCGGCCTTGGCCCTCGGCGACGGGCGGGCGCTGCGGCTCCAGCCGGACTACGGCCTGTTTGCCGCCGCGGCTGACAGCTCGGAGCCGGCGCAGGCCGCGCTGGCGCGCCTGGTGGCCGCGCACGGCCCGGTCGCCACCGTGGAGACCGAGGCCCAGCCCCTGCCGCCTGGCCTGATCGCCGCGCCGCAGCCGACGGTCCTGCAGATGATCGCCGAGCGCCTCTCGCCGGCGCCGCCCGGTTTCGAGGTCGTGGACCTGGCCGACGCCGATGGGCCGCAGATGCTGGCCCTGGCCACCCTGACCGCGCCCGGCCCGTTCTTCGTGCGCACCCACCAGCTCGGCGACTTCGTGGGCGTCAAACAGGGCGGTGAGCTGATCGCCATGGCCGGCGAACGGATGAAGCCCACCGGCTTCACCGAGGTCAGCGGCGTCTGCACCCATCCCGACCATCGCGGCAAGGGCTACGCCGCCGGCTTGATGGGCGTCGTGGCCGGGCGGATCCTGGCGCGGGGCGAGATCCCGTTCCTGCACGTCTTCGCCAGCAACACCGGCGCGATCGGCCTCTACGAAACCCTGGGCTACGCCGTGCGCGCGGAGATGCTGATGACCGTGTTGCGGACGGCCTCCTAGGCCTTCAGCACCTCGTCGAACAGGGCGACGAGCTCCGTCCAGTGGCGTTCGGCGCCGGCGGCGTCGTGCACCGGCATGTCGGCGGGCACCCAGCCGTGCTTCATGCCCGTCCAGATGGTCACCTTGGCGTCGAGGCCGGCGTCGTTCAGCGCCTTGTCCAGCCGCGCGCACTGGGCCTCGTCGAAGCTGCTGTCCTGGTCGGCGCCGGCCACCAGGATCTTGGCCTTCATGGCCGGGGCCAGGAGGTGCGGGCTGTCCTCGGCGTCGGTCGCCATGCCGCCCCCATGGAAGGAGGCCGCCACCGCGATCCGCTCCGGGAAGGTTCCCGCGGCCCGCAGCGCGATGCCGCCGCCCATGCAGTAGCCGGTGACGCCCACGCGGTCGGCGATCGCCTGCGGCTGCCGGGTCAGCCAGTCGAGATAGGCGGCGGTATCGGCCATGGCGCGGGCCGGGTCGGTCGACGCGCGCAGCCGCTGGAACAGGGCCACCTGCTCGGGATCGCCGCCGCGCGCCTTGACGATGTCCAGCGGCGGATAGGGCCCGGCGCGCCAGAAGACGTCGGGGAGCAGCACGTAGTAGCCGGCCTGCGCCAGCCGTTCGCCCATCTCGAACATCGCCGGGCGGATCGCCGGCGCATCCATGTAGAGGATGGCCGCCGGCCAGGGGCCGGACCCCGTATCGGGGGTGAAAACGAAAGCGCGGGCGTCGCCCTCGGGCGTCGGAATGGAAACGTCGGTCTTCATGGGCTCACCTTCCGGCTGGCGGCTTCCAGTCGAAGGCCAGCAGCAGCGTCCGCTGGGACTTCGAAAAGTTGTCGTCGGAAATCAGGTAGAAGCGGACCCCGCCGCCGGTCTTGTCCGGCACCACGCCCAGGCCCTCGAAATTGTCCACGGTGAGCGGCCCGCGCAGCTCCATCCGGTCCACGACGCGCCCGTCGGCGTCGGTGATCCGCAGGTCGATGACGCTCCGGGTGATCGGGTTGAAGGCGCGCAGCAGCCAGGCGGTGCGGCCTTCCGGCAGCCGGCGCGCCGCCACCAGGCCGAAGCCCAGGCTGAGCGGCACCGTCGGCCCCTCGGCGCAGGCGGTGGTGAGGGTGCAGGTCCAGGTGCGCCCGGTGGTCTCCGCCCCGGTGAAATAGGCGTCGGGCCCGCGGGCCGGATCGGGCGCCAGGGCTTCCATCCCTTCGTTGAAGGGGAACTTGGCGTCCGGCGAGGGCACGGGCCGCGGCGGCGTGCCGTCCGCGGGATAGAGCCAGATGCGGTCGTGCCGTTCGAAGCTGACCAGGAGGTCGCCGTTCGGCATCAGCGCCTGGCCTTCGGAATCGCGGTTGTCCTTGCCCTCCAGGGACTTGCCGTCGAGGCCGGTGAGCGCCGTCAGCCTGGCGTCCGTGGCCCCCACCAGCCGCCCGGCGCCGTCCAGCACCACCCGGGCCTTCAAGAGGTCGCCCTCGTCGCCCACCGAGATCAGCCGCCCGTCCGCCAGGACGTCGAGGTCGGAGAGCCCGTGCAGCCGCGTGGTCTGGGCGGAGGTGAGCGCCAGGCCCCCGGCGTAGACGAAGTTCCCCACGCGGTCCTGCGTCGGATCGACCGGGTTCAGCGGCACGGCCCGCGCCTTGATCTCGATGGCCGGATTGGCCGGCTCCGGCGCCCTGGGCTGCTCGGCGGCGCGCTCACCGCACGCGGCCAGCAGCAGGGCTGCGAGCGCTGCGGCGAGCGGCCTCAAGCGACCGCCTTCCGAACTTCCTTGAAGGTCGAGCGCCGCGGCGCCCCGGAGGGCCCTTGGGTGTTGGGCGGCGGCTCCAGCAGGCCGGCGTTGCGGCGGGTCATGCGGCGTGGCTCTTCCTCGAAGAGCTCGGCCAACTGGTCGGTGATGGCGCCGGCCAGTTGCTCCACGTCGACGATGGTCACCGCGCGGCGGTAGTAGCGCGTCACGTCATGGCCGATGCCGATGGCGATGAGCTGCACCGGGCTCTTGGCCTCGATCTCGCCGATCACCTCGCGCAGATGCCGCTCCAGGTAGTGGCCGGAGTTCACCGACAGGGTGGAATCGTCCACCGGCGCCCCGTCGGAGATCACCATCAGGATGCGCCTGGCCTCCGGGCGGCCGATCAGCCGATGGTGGGCCCACATCAGCGCCTCGCCGTCGATGTTCTCCTTCAGCAGCCCCTCGCGCATCATCAGGCCGAGGTTGCGCCGGGCGCGCCGCCAGGGGGCGTCGGCGGCCTTGTAGATGATGTGGCGCAGGTCGTTCAGGCGGCCGGGCTGCGGCGGCTTGCCGGCCTTCAGCCAGTCCTCTCGGCTCGAGCCGCCCTTCCAGGCCCGCGTCGTGAAGCCCAGGATCTCGGTCTTGACCCCGCAGCGCTCCAGGGTGCGCGCCAGGATGTCGGCGCAGACGGCGGCCACCATGATCGGCCGGCCCCGCATGGAGCCGGAGTTGTCGATCAGGATCGAGACCACGGTGTCGCGGAACTCGGTGTCCTGCTCTTCCTTGAAGCTGAGCGGCGCGGTCGGGTCGACGATCACCCGCGTCAGGCGCGCCACGTCGAGGATGCCTTCCTCCAGGTCGAAGGACCAGGAGCGGTTCTGCTGGGCCAGCAGCTTGCGCTGCAGGCGGTTGGCCAGGCGGCTGACCACGTTCGACAGGCTGGCGAGCTGCTGGTCGAGATAGGCGCGCAGCCGCGTCAGCTCCTCGGCGTCGCACAGCTCCTCGGCGGCCACGATCTCGTCGTGGGCGGTGGTGAAGACCTTGTAGGTGACGACCTTGCCTTCGCCTTTCAGGTCGGGGCGCGCGGGCTGCTCGCCTTCGCCCATGTCCGGGGGCTCGTCGGTGTCCTCGGCGTTGGGGTCGTCCTCCGCCTGCATCATCTGCGAGTCGGCGTCCTCGCTTTCGCGATGGGTGGCGTCGTTCTCGTCCATCGAGGCCTGCTGCGGGGACTGGCCTTCGCCATCGCCCTCGTCGTTGTCCTCGCTGGCGTCGGGTTCGCCCTCTTCGCTGGAGCCCTCGTCGTCGTCAGGCTGCTCCGGCGCGTCGGAGAGGTCGTCGCCCATCTGCAGGTCGCGGATGATGGCGCGGGCGATGCGGGCGTAGGCCTTCTGATCCTGCACCGCCTCGGTCAGGCGGTCCAGCTCCGGCCCGGCCTTGGACTCGATCTCGTCGCGGAACAGGTCGACCAGCGGCCGGGCCATGGCCGGCGGCTTCTCGCCGGTCAGCCGCTCGCGGACCATCAGGCTGACGATGTCGGCGTAGGGCGGGTTGGACAGCGCCTCGATCTGGTTGAAGCCGCGCTTGGCCCAGGCCTGCTCGTGGACGGCTTTGAGGTTTTCCCGGACCCCGCCCAAGGCATTGGCGCCGATCGCCTCGAGGCGGGCCTGTTCGATGCCGTCGTAGATCGGCTGGCCCTGGGCGGTGGCGGGCCGCGTCTTGGCGTGGGCCACCGGATCGTGGTGGGCGATGCGCAGCGCCATCTGGTCGGCGAAGCCGCGGATGCGCGCGGCGTCGACCTCGGTCAGGTCGCGCGGCGGGTGCGGCAGCACCGCGCGGTTGCCGGAAAGCTGCGGCCCCTCGCCGGAATAGACGATCTCCAGGTCGGGCGACTCGGCCAGCGAGCGCGTCGCATTGACTAGCGCGCGCTTGAAGGGCTCCAGCGGACTTTCCGGGTTCTTGGCCATCGGCTCGTCTTAGATCAGGGCGGCCACGCGGTGAAACAAGGATTTGGCCGCCGCCCTCCTTCGCGCGCCATCCCCGGATCGCTCCACGGCCGACCGGAGGATGACGGAGCAGGTGGAATACCGACGATCTGTCTTCGCGGAACGCCATGGCAAAGCCGGCGTTTGGCTGCGCAGGTCCCGCGTTCCGCGGGCTCAAGCTGGGAGAGAGACATGCTTAGGTGGGCTTTGATTTTCGCGGTGGTGGCCCTGGTCGCCGGCTTCCTGGGCTTCGGCGGCATCGCCGGCGCGGCGGCCGGCGTGGCCAAGATCCTGTTCTTCCTGTTCGTGGTCGGCTTCCTGGTCTTCCTGGCGCTGGGCCTGATGGCCGGCAAGCGGCTGAGCGGACGCTAACCCTTTCCCTCCCCTTCATGGGGAGGGTGGCGAGTGAAACGAGACGGGTGGGGAAGCGTGGGCCGGCGTGCTGACTTGCCGCTTGAACGCCGCTTCCTCACCCTGATCGCTCACGCGATCCGTCCCTCCCGATAACGGGGGGAGGCGCTACTTCTTCGCCTTGGCCAGCCAGGCCTTGCCCTCGGCGCCGACCACGTCGACCAGGTTGCCCATCACCAGGTTGGCGTCGATCAGGTGCAGGCCCCAGGCGGCGTTGACCTTGCCGCCCTGAACCACGTCGCCGGCGATGTCGTCGGTGCGCGGATCGGCGGGCACGGCGTTCACGTGCACCTCAAGGTAGGAGAACCCGTTCTTCTGAACGCACTCGCCGGTCAACAGGCCGGGCGTCGAGACGAAGGGCGTCTTCGGATTGGGCTTGTCCTTCACCCAGGTGGACTGGGCGCCGGAGTTGGTGATCTGGGCTCCGTTCGACAGATAGGCGTGGAGGTCGGCCTTGCCGCCGCCGAGGGCCGCGGGGTTGGCGCAGGCGGCGATCTGACTGTCGCTCGGCGCCTTGCCGAAGAGGCTGTTCTCCGGCGGCGGAATGGTGTCGCGGAAGCTGGAGTAGGCGATGGCGCACTGCGTCTGGCTGGCCGATCTGCAGAGCGGGAAGTCCTTGAAGAGGCCGGTGTCCTTGCCCTTGTCGATCGGCAGGCGGGTGCCCATCAGGACCGCGGAGATCACCTTTTTCTCCACCGGCTTGCCGTCGATCTCCTTGGAGATCAACTGGGTCAGCACGCCCGAGCCCTGGCTGTGGCCCACCAGGACCACGCCCCGGCCGTTGTTGTCGTGCGCCAGGTAGTAGTTCCAGGCGTCGACCACGTCGTCATAGCCGGTGGTCGGCCGCCCGCCCGGCATCGGATGGCCCGACTGGGCCGCGCGCAGGGCGGTGAGCGTGAACTGGCGGTACATCGGCGCGTAGAGGCGGCACTTGGTTCCCAGCCGCGCGAACTGCGCCTTCACGACGTTGATCTCGGCCGCCGTGGGCGTCATCCCGCTGATGATCCCCGGATCGTTGGAGACGGTGGGATAGACGTAGAAGCAGTCGATCGGCGCCTTGGGATCGGCCTTGTAGGCCTCGGTGGTTTCGCTCCCGTCGCCCTTCACGATCGTCGTGGAGAGGTCGACGTTGCAATAGTTGTCCGTCGCCTTGTCCGGCCGGCAGAGCCAGGTCTCGGGCTTGGCGTAGTCGTTCTTCGGCGCCGCCGGCGCAGTCTGCGCGCCCGCCGCCATGGCGGTCATCGCAAGCACGGCGCCCAGGCCCAGCGCGCCCAGCATCTTCCTGGTCATCAGATCCCCCCGTTTTTCGTTGGTCAGCCGTGCCTACAGGATCGCGCGACGAGTCCGCGGGGTCCAGCCATTTCGCGCCTGCAAAGCGTTCGCCGGAAACCCGAATACCTCTGTTCCTAGACTTCCGTTTGATCTGCTAGCCTCAGCTCGGATCCACGAGCAACTGGGGGTAGCTTGTATTCGGTCAATCTCCACGAGTCGCATTTCCCCGCTCAGGCCGACCACGGGGTGAGCGAAACCACAGTGGGCGGCGTCCTGCGGGCGCAAGCCGGGAAAACACCGGGCGCCGAGGCCTTGGTCGAGGCCGACATCGCCGGGACGCTCAAACGCCGTTGGACCTACGGCGAGCTCTTGGCCGACGCCGAGCGTCTGGCCCGGGCGCTGCTCTCCCGATACCGGCCCGGCGAGCGCATCGCGGTCTGGGCGCCGAACATCCCCGAATGGGTGATCCTGGAATATGCCTCGGGCCTCGCGGGCCTGACCCTGGTCACGGCCAATCCGGCCTACCGCCCCCGTGAGCTGCTGTACCTCCTGGAGCAGTCGGGCGCCGTCGGACTGTTCATCGTAAAAGAGCATCGGGGAAACCCGATGGCGGAGATCGCCGCCGAGGTGGCGGCGCAGGCTCCCGCGGTGCGCGAGGTCGTCGACCTTGAGGATGCTTTGACGCTCTACGCCGGCGAGGCCACCGGCGGCGCGCTGCCCGAGGTCCGGCCGGGCGATCCTGTGCAGATCCAGTACACATCCGGCACCACGGGCTTCCCAAAGGGCGTCGTGCTGCATCACCGCGGCATCACCAACAATGCGCGGTTCTCGATGGAGCGGATGGGCCTGCGGAGGGGCGATGCGGTCCTCAATGTCATGCCGCTCTTTCACACGGCGGGTTGCGGTTTACTGACCTTGGGCGCCGTGCAGTTCGGCAGCCGCCTGATCGTAGCGAGGCTGTTCGAGCCAGCGGCGATGCTGGACATCGTCGAAGCCGAGGGTGTGGAGTTCGTGCTCGGCGTGCCGACCATGCTGGTCGCGCTGCTCGAAGCCCAAGCCGCGCGACCGCGCGATTTGCAATGTGTCCGAACGATGGGATCGGGCGGCGCCATGGTCCCCCCGGAGCTGGCGAGGCGCGTCCGGGCCGAGTTCGGCTGCGACTTCTACATCGTCTACGGCCAGACCGAGAGCTCGTGTCTGCTCACGATCACCGACGCTGCCGATTGCGCAACCGTCGGCCAGCCCCTGGCGCAGACCGAGATTTCCATCCGCCATCCCCAGACAAACGCCGTGCAGCCGCCCGGCGACATCGGCGAGATCTGCGCGCGGGGCTACGGCGTCATGCTCGGCTACAACGACGATCCGGAGGCGACTGCAGCCGCCATCGACGCCGAAGGCTGGCTGCACACCGGCGACCTCGGCGCCCTCGACGCGCGCGGCTATCTGAAGGTCACCGGCCGGGTGAAGGAGATGATCATCCGCGGGGGCGAAAACCTGTTCCCGGCGGAGATCGAGAACGTGCTGCTGGAACACGGCGACGTCGCGGAGGCGGCCGTCGTGGGGGTTCCGGACGAGCGTTGGGGCGAGATCGTGGTCGGCTTCGTTCGCCTAGCCACGGGCTCCAGCCTCGACCGCGCCGCCCTGGTCGCCCATTGCCGAGATCGCATCTCGCCGCAGAAGACGCCCGCTCATTGGATCGCCGTGCAGGACTGGCCGCTCACTGGCTCCGGCAAGATACAGAAGTTCGTACTCCGCGACCGGTTCGTTGCGGGGGAGTTCGAGGCGCCCTAAGCCACCCGCACCCGCGCCGTGCTTTCCGGCAGGTCCTGGCCGAACGCGCGCTGGAAGAACTCGGCCACCGTGCCGCGCTCCAGCTCGTCGCACTTGTTCAGGAAGGTCATCCGGAAGCCCAGGGCGATGTCGCCGCCGAAGATCTCGGCGTTCTGGGCCCAGGTGATCACGGTCCTGGGGCTCATCACGGTGGAGATGTCGCCGTTCATGAAGGCGTTGCGGGTCATGTCGGCGACGCGAACCATGGCGTTGATCGTGCGCTTGCCGTCGGCGGTGTTGTAGGTCGGCGCCTTGGCCAGGACGATCTCGGCCTCCACGTCGTGGGCCAGGTAGTTCAGCGTGGTGACGATCGACCAGCGGTCCATCTGGCCTTGGTTGATCTGCTGGGTGCCGTGATAGAGGCCGGTGGTGTCGCCAAGGCCGATGGTGTTGGTGGTCGAGAACAGCCGGAACCAGGGGTTCGGGCGGATCACCCGGTTCTGGTCGAGCAGGGTCAGCTTGCCTTGCGCCTCCAGCACCCGCTGGATCACGAACATCACGACCGGCCGGCCGGCGTCGTATTCGTCGAACACCAGGGCGATGGGCCGCTGGATCGCCCAGGGCAGCATGCCTTCGCGGAACTCGGTGACCTGCTTGCCGTCCTTCAGGACGATCGCGTCCTTGCCGACCAGGTCGATGCGGGAGACGTGGCTGTCCAGGTTCACCCGGACAAGCGGCCAGTTCAGGCGCGCGGCCACCTGCTCGATGTGGGTCGACTTGCCGGTGCCGTGATAGCCTTGCACCATCACCCGGCGGTCGTGGGCGAAGCCGGCCAGGATGGCGCGGGTGGTTTCCGGATCGAACTTGTAGTTCTCGTCCAGGTCCGGAACGTGCGGATCGCGTTCCTTGAAGGCCGGGGCCTTGAAGTCGAAATCCACGTCGAAGGTTTTACGCGCATTGACCTCGTGGTCCGGGACCAGGGTCAGGAGCTTGTCGTCTTGGGTGTCGAAGGCGGTCATGGCCGGGTCCGATTACAGGCTTGCCGGGATGGACGCAAACGGGTGTTTGTCGCCCCGGAGGCGCCGGCAGGCGGCGCCAGGGAGGTAAGGCCATGCTGAAGGAACGCAAGGGCGCGTAC
Organism: Phenylobacterium sp.; assembly: GCF_035569475.1. Classification (GTDB taxonomy): domain Bacteria; phylum Pseudomonadota; class Alphaproteobacteria; order Caulobacterales; family Caulobacteraceae; genus Phenylobacterium. The sequence goes on along the minus strand of NZ_DATMNA010000022.1, from coordinate 53,695 downwards.
CGCTGCATCGAAGTCACCCCGCAGCCGAGCGGCTTCGGCGCCGAGATCACCGGGCTCGACCTTGGCCGTCCGCTGCCGCCGCCGGTGCTGGAGGAGGTCAAGGCCGCCTGGGCCGCCCATGGCGTGGTGGCCTTCCCCGACCAGCCCCTGAGCCTCGAGGCGCAGGAGGCCTTCACCGAGGCCATGGGCGGCTTCGGCCACGACCCCTACATCAAGCCCATGCCCGGCCATCCCAATGTGCTGGAGCTGCGCCGCGAGCCCGACGAGAAGGCCACCAACTTCGGTGCCGGCTGGCACTCGGACTGGAGTTTCCAGGCGACGCCCCCGGCCGCCACCCTCCTGCACTCCAAGGTCGTGCCGCCGGTGGGCGGCGACACCCTGTTCGTCGACGCCGCCCGGGCCTACGAGGCCCTGTCGCCGGTCATGCAGGCCATGCTGGCGCCGCTGCGGGCGGTCCACTCGGCGCGGCAGTCCTACGGGACCAAGGGCGTCTTCGCCAAGGACACCGAGAAGCGGACGATGCAGATCATCGTCTCCGAAGAGGCCGACGGCTCGCTCACCCACCCGCTGGTCCGCACCCATCCGGTCACCGGCCGCAAGGTGCTGTTCGTCTCGCCGGTCTACACGGTCGGGATCGAGGGCATGACCCCGGAGGAGGCCAAGGCGATCCTGGGCTTCCTGTTCGCCCACCTGACCCAGGACCGGTTCATCTACCGCCACCGCTGGCGCGAGCAGATGCTGCTGATGTGGGACAACCGCTGCACCATGCATTTCGCCGAGGGCGGCTACGACGGCCACCTGCGGCTGATGCACAGGACGACCGTGGCGGGGGATGTCCCGGTTTGAGGCTTTTGCTGAATTTCCATCCGCTCATCCCGGCGAAGGCCGGGATCCAGATCTCAAAGCTGGGTAGCGGATTGGAATGGCTCCGGGGACCGAGAACTCACATCTGAGTCATCCCATCTGGATCCCGGCCTTCGCCGGGATGAGCGGAATAAACTACCCCTTGCGTGGAGCCTTCGGCTTGGCTGCCGGCGCGGGCACGGCGCAGGTTGCGGCGTGGATCTGGGCGGTCAGGTCGTTGTTGACCTTGATCAGGCGGTGCACGTCGTCCTGGATCCGCAGCAGGGCCTCGGCGTCCTTGTAGGTCTGCAGGGCCTGCTTGTCGGAGGCCGCCGCCGAGACCTTCTGGCCCACCATGATCACCGACAGCAGGACGAGTTGCAGGAAGGTCTGGGCGATCCAGGCGATCAGCGCCGCGGTTCCCGCCTTGATCGCGTCCGGCAGGCTGATCAGCGCCAGGAGCGCGAAGGCGTAGGCGCACCACATGGTGCCCACCGAATTGGTGATCAGGATGGCGACCCGGCCATTGAAGCCGATGTGCTCGGCCTTGGTGGTGTGGGGACCGACCTTGGATCGCTCGGCGATCCGCTCGTGAGGCGTGTGCTCGACACTCATTTCAGCTCTCCGGAAGCGCCCGTCGGCGCGCGATAGACCTTGCCGGCCTTCATGACGAAGCCGACGTTCTTCAGGGCCGCGATATCCTTGGTCGGGTCGCCCTGGAAGGCGGCGAGGTCGGCCAGATAGCCGGCCTTGACCTCGCCCAGGCGGTCCGCGCGGCCGAGGATCCGGGCGTTGGTCTGGGTGGCCGCGGTCAGGGCCTGCACAGGCGTCATGCCGTCCTTCACCATCCAGGCCAGTTCGCGCCAGCTTTCGCCGTGCGGGAAGACGCCCACGTCGGAGCCCGCGCCGATGGTCACGCCCACCGCCAGCGCCCGCTTGAACGCCTCGGCGGCCTCGGTCATGCCGCGGGTCGGCGGCGTCTGGCCGGGGATGTAGTGCTGGAAGTAGATCGAGGTGGCCTCCGGCGCGGTGAGCGTCGGCACATAGGCCACGCCCTTGGCCTTCATCATCTGGAAGGTGGCGGTGGTTGCGCCATAGCCGTGCTCGATGGTGTCGACGCCGGCCTCGACGGCGTTGCGGATGCCCTGGTCGCTGGCCGCGTGGACCGCCACCGGGCGGCCCGAGGCGTGGGCCACCTCCACCGCGGCGGCCATTTCCTTCTCGGTGAGGGTCGGGCGCGTAGCGCCGTCGGGGCCGGTGCGATAGTCGGCGTAGAGCTTGATCCAGTCGGCGCCCATGGCCGCCTGTTCGCGCACCGCCCTGACCATCTCCGCCTCGCCGGAGACCTCCTGGGCGCCCTGCGGCAGCTCCAGGTCGGCGCGGAAGCCCTTCCTGGGCCCGTAGGAGCCGGTGGCCACGATCGCCCGCGTCGCCACGAACAGGCGCGGTCCGGCGACGATGCCCTCGTCGATGGCCCGCTTGAGCTGCACATCGGCGTCGGCCGCGCCCTCGGTGCCCAGGTCGCGCTCGGTGGTGAAGCCGCTCATCAGGGTGCGCGCGGCGTCCCGGCCGGCGCGCAGCACGCGGTAGGCGGGCGGCTCCTTCAGCACCTGGTCGTCCCAGACGACCTCGTTGTAGGCGTGCAGCAGCAGATGCGAATGGAGTTCGATCAGGCCGGGGACCAGGGTCTGGCCGGGCAGGGCGACGACCTGAGCGCCGTCGCCCGCCTTCACCGAGCCCTTGGGGCCGACGGCCACGATCCTGTCGCCCTCGACGGCCACGACCCAGCCGGCGTGCGGGGCCGGATCGCCCGCGCTCCACACCGCCGCCGGCTCCAGCAGGTAACGGCCAGGCTCCGCTCCCTGCGCCGCGCCCGTGGCGGCCAGCCCTGCCATTGTTCCCAATAAAGCCTTTTTCACCGTAATTGACTCCTGAATAGGGAGTGATAGGGAACGATAAGGTCTTTTGCGCTGGAGCCCCGACTCCCCATGTCGGAAGAAGTCTACACCGTCGAGCAGTTCGCCGAACGGCTGAAGCTGCACAAGAAGACCGTGCTGCGCTTCATCCGCGAGGGCCGCCTGCGCGCGGTCAAGGTGGGCAAGTCCTACCGTATCCTGCGCACCGACCTGGAGGCCATGACCGGGATCGTCAGGGGCTCGGGCGATGCCGCCGCCCGCGTCACCAGCATCGTCGACATCCCCGACGTCGACCCGGCCCTGGCCCAGCACCTGGCCCGCGCGCTGCCGGCCGTGCGCATGGGCCAGGAGGCGCCGGCTGAGCCGATGAGCCTGGACGTCGCCTACGACACCGCCCGCCGGCACGTGAAGATCGTCATCGTGGGGTCCCCCGCCGACACCGCCTCCATGCTGCGCATGGTGCAGGTGCTCTCGGAGCGCTGAGCCATGGCCGTGCGCGAGATCGCCGGCGTCCGGGTCTTCGTCTGCCCCGAGGCGGGCCCGTCCCTGGTCGAGGATAGGGCGCTGTCCGGCCTGATCGGCGAGCTGTACGGGGCGCGCGCCAAGCTCGTCGCCGCGCCGCTTGCGCGCCTGGGCCCGGACTTCCTGCGGCTCTCCACCGGCGTCGCCGGCCACGTGTTGCAGAAGTTGGTCAACTACCGCTTCCGGATCGCCGTGCTGGGCGACGTCTCCGCCGCCGCGGCCGGGAGCCAGCCCCTGCGCGACTTCATCCGCGAATCCAACCGCGGGACCACGGTGTGGTTCCTGGACGATCTCGCTGCGTTGGAGGCGAAGTTGGCGAGCGGCTAAGGCAGGGCGAACGCCACCACCGCGTCGCCCTGGCGCTCCTCGTCGACCTTGGCGGAGCCGCCGGCGGCCACCACCACATACTGCTTGCCGCCGACCTCGTAGGTCATGGGCGTGGCGTGGGCGCTGGCCGGCAGTTCGGCGCTCCAGAGCTGGCTCCCATCGGCGGCGGAGAAGGCGCGCAGGGTGCGGTCCATGGTGCCGCCCTGGAAGATCAGCCCGCCGGCGGTGACGATCGGCCCGCCCAGCACGATGGAGCCCTTGGCGATGTGGCCGACGCCCGGCGCGATCTCCTCCAGGGCGCCCAGGGGCACCCGCCAGACGATCTTGCCGGCGTCCAGGTCCACCGCCATCAGCTCGCCGAACGGCGGCTTGATGCAGGGCAGGCCGGACGGGGCGCGCAGGAAATCGCGGCTCATGGCGTAGGGCGTGCCCACCTGCATGGTGGTCTCGGCGCGCAGGTCGCCGTGGTCGCCCTTCACGAACTTCGCGGCCGGGATCATGCGGACCTTGGCCGGCAGGTTGGTCACCGAGACGATCAGCCGCCCGTGGCCGGCGTCCCAGGCGAACCCGCTCCAGTTGATCCCGCCGACATTGCCGGGGATCGCCAGCGTCCCCTGCTCGCTGGGCGGCGAGAACATGGCGTGGCCGGACATGCCGGCGATGGCGTCGGCGCAGAACTTGCGGTCGCCGTCCGAGATCGCCCACACCGCCTCGGGGCCTTGGCTCTGCGGGACCAGCGCCGGAGTGGCGATGGGGAACGGCTGGGTGGGCGAGCTCTTCTCGCCGTAGAGGGTGCTCTGCGGGACCGGCCGTTCCTCCACCGGCAGCACCGGCTTGCCGGTGGCCGGGTCGAGCACGAAGACCATGCCGGTCTTGTTGCCGGCGATGACCACCGGCGTGGCCTTGCCCTTCAGCTTCAGAGTCGTGGCGAGCGGCGCGGCGGCGGTGTCGTAGTCCCACAGGTCGTGGTGCACGAGCTGGAAGCCCCAGGAGAGCTTGCCCGTGCGCACGTCCAGCGCCACCACCGAATTGGCCCAGCGGTTGTCGCCGGGGCGCAGGCCCCCCCAGTAGTCGGGGCTGGCGCTGCCGGTGGGCACATAGACCAGGTGGCGCCTGGGGTCGGCGCTCAGCACCGACCAGGCGTTGCCGGCGCCGGTCTTCCAGTCCTTGTCGGCCACGTTCGCCGGCTTGGGGATCGGCTCCCAGGACCAGATCAGCTTGCCGGTTCGCGCGTCGAAGCCCCGGACCACGCCATCGGGCATGTCGGCGCGGGCGTTGTCGTCGATCGCCGAGCCCACGACGACCACCCCGTCCACCACGACCGGCGGCGAGGTCATGTGGTACTGGCCGGGGGTATAGCGGGCGACCTCGCGAAGGGAGACCTCGCCGGCCTGGCCAAAGCCCTCGCAGACCTGGCCGGTGGCGGCGTCCACCGACACCAGCCGCGCGTCCAGCGTCGCCTCGTAGAGCCGCAGGGCGCAGGCGCCTGTCTTGCCCGCCTTCGGATCGCGCCAGGCGGCCAGGCCGCGGTTGATCAGGCCGTCGCCATAGGGTTTGCCCCGGTCGAGCTTGGGATCGTAGGCCCAGAGCTGCTTGCCCGTCGCCGGGTCGAGGGCGATCACCCGGTTGAACGGCGTCGTCAGATAGAGCCGGCCGTCCAGCATCAGAGGCGTGGTCTCGAACCCGCTGCGCGGGCCGCCGCCCTTGGTCTTGCCGTCGGAGATGTCGCCCGTGTGGAAGGTCCACGCCGGCTTCAGCCCCGCCACATTGGCCGCCGAGATCTGGGTGAGGGGCGAGAACCGCGTGCCGCCCGGATCGCGCCCATAGGCGCCCCACTCGTCGGCCCGGGCCGCCCCGCCCGCCAGCGCCGCCGCGGCCGCGCCCAGCATCATGATCTTCCGCATCTGCCTTGCTCCCTCAAAGGACGATCTGGCGGCAAGATCATCCTGCCCTCTCGCGCCGCCACCGCCCAGTGACCAGCGGCGCCGCCACCGGGCCATCCGGCGCCGCGCCCGTGACCAGCGGCGGGCGGGAAGGGACGAGCGGAACATCGCACCTCCCCCGAAGCGAAGACTTCGGGGGAGGTGTCGGCGAAGCCGACGGAGGGCGCGCGCGCGGGCCACCAATCTCTGAGGCCCTCAAAAGGAGCCTGCCACGCCCCCCCTCCGTCTCGTCGCGCGCCGCGCCGATCCACCTCCCCCGCACTCTGCGGTGCGGGGAGGAGCTAAGGCCTTGACGCCGATCCGCCCAGTCGGCTTCTGCGCGGCGAAACTCCAGCCGAAAGGTCCCCATGGAACAGCGCAGTATCGGTCCCTTCGAGGTTTCGGCCATCGGCCTGGGGTGCATGGGGCTTTCACACGGTTATGGCCCCGCCGCGCCGCGGGAGCGGGCGGAGCAGGTGCTCAAGGGGGCGCTGGACGCGGGCTACACCTTCTTCGACACCGCCGCGGTTTATGGCCTGGGCCACAACGAGACCCTGGTGGGCGAGGTGCTGGGGCCGCATCGCGACCGGTTCGTGCTGGCGTCCAAGTGCGGCCTCACGGTGGGCGACGAGCGCGGCCTCGACGGCAGCCCGGCCAATATCAAGGACACCTGCGAGCGCAGCCTGCGGCGGCTGAAGACCGAGGTCATCGACCTCTACTACCTGCACCGCTGGGACCGGCGCGTGCCCATCGAGGACAGCGTCGGCGCGCTCGCCGATCTGGTCGCCGAGGGCAAGATCCGCACCATCGGCCTCTCCGAGATCAGCGGCCCGACGCTGCGCCGCGCCCACGCCGTGCACCCCATCGCCGCGGTGCAGAACGAATATTCGCCCTGGACCCGCAATCCGGAGATCGCGCTCCTGGACGCTTGCCATGAGCTGGGCGTGACCCTGGTGGCCTTCTCGCCGGTGGGCCGCGGCTTCCTGGCCGGCGGCGTCAGCGACCCGTCGAAGTTCGGCGAGGGCGACATGCGCGCCGCCATGCCGCGCTTCCAGGGCGAGGCGCTGGCCGCCAACCTGAAGCTGCTCGCCCGCTTCGAGGCCCTGGCGGCGGAGGTCCCCTGCACGCCGGCCCAGCTCTGCCTGGCCTGGCTGATGGCCAAGGACCCGACCCTGGTCTCGATCCCCGGCACGGCCAATCCCGACCACATGCGCGAGAACGCCGCCGCGGCCGCCGTCGCGCTGTCCGCCGACATGGTCGCCCGCGTCGACGCCGCGGTGAACGCGCGCACGGTCACCGGCTCGCGCTACCCGGCCTTCATGCAGGCCACCGTCGACACCGAGCGCACCCCCGCCGAAGCCGACGCCTGAGCCGCGCCATGACCTACACGCTCTACTATTCGCCCGGGACGGCCAGCATGGCGGTCCACTGGGCCCTGATCGAACTCGGCGTGCCGTTCGAGGCGATCGGCCTCGACTTCGACGCCGCCGAGCAGCGCAACCCGGCCTATCTGCGGCTCAACCCGTCCGGCCGGGTGCCGACCCTGGTGATCGACGGGCGGCCCTACAGCGAATCCGCCGCGCTCGTGATGCTGCTGGCCGAGCGCCATCCGGACGCCGGCCTGGCGCCGCCGCCGGGCGACCCGCAGCGCGCCCGCTGGCTGGAGACCATGGTCTTCCTCGCCAATACCGTGTCGCCGGCCATGCGCGACTGGTTCTACGCCGACAAGGACGGCGCCCCGGCCGGCGCGGACGCCGTGCGCGAGCTGGCGAGGAGCCGCATCGAGGGCGCCTGGCCCCGGCTGGCCGCCGCGCTGTCGGACGGCCGACCCTTCCTGTTCGGGGACGCGCCCGGCGCGGCCGATTACCTGGCGGCCATGCTGATGCGCTGGTCACGGAACATGGCCCGGCCCGCCAGCGAGCACCCCGAACTCGCCGCCTACCTGGCTCGTATGGGCGCGCTCGGCTCCTATGCGGAGCTCTGCCGGCGCGAGGCGCTTACGCCCTGGCCTTGACCCTGGGCAGGGCCTTTTGAAACAGAAGGGTCCTAGGAATTCCATATCTCGGCCCCAAATCAGGCTTAGCCGTGGGCGGACCCGATTGATCCGCCGCGCTTGAGGAGATCGCGATGCAGACCAAGCCCACCCGCGTGGCCGCCAAGCTCCTGGCCCTGACCCTGGTCTGTGGCCTGACGCTCGAGGCCGCCTCCGCCTCCGCCCAGCCGCCTCCGCCGCCGCCCTACGACCAGCGCGCCGGCGAGCCCCCCGCCTACGGGCCGCCCGGCGCCCCGCCGATCGCCCCGCCTTCGGGCCAGTACGCGCCGCCGCCGCCGGGGTACGAGCGCCCCGGCGCCGTCTACGACGACCGCGCCCAGCGCTATGACCGCGACTACGCGGACCGCTATTCCCGCTGGGCCCAGCAGTACTGCGTCGACCGGCGCAACAACAACACCGCCGCCGGCGCCATCATCGGCGGCATCCTGGGCGCGGTGGTCGGCTCCAACGTCTCCGGCCGCGGCTCGAAGACCGGCGGCTCGATCATCGGCGGGGCGCTTGGCGCCGTGGCCGGCGGGGCCATCGGCTCCAACTCGGCGAACTCCGCCGACTGCCCGCCGGGCTACTATGTGCGGTCCGGCGCGCCCAGCTTCTACTACCCGCCACCGCCCTACGGACCGCCGCCGGTCGCCTATGCGCCGGAGTGGTACAATCCGTGGCTGTTCGAAGGCGGCGTCTGGGTCTACCGGCCCTACCGCTACTGGTACTGGACCCACAACACCTACTGGCGCCCCGACTGGCGCCCCGGCCGCGGCGAGTATCACGAGTATCACGAGCGGCGCTGAGCAGGTCTCAGCGCGCCGGGACCTCGCGCAGGATCCGGCTGCCGATCTCGCTGCGCTGGGCGGCGAGGAGCTGTTCGGGGTCAGTGGAGTAGAGGCCCCTCAGATAGGCCACGTCATAGGCCGTCAGGCCCTCCGGGTCGCCGCTCGCGGGGCAGTCCGGGCTCAGGAAGTCGAGGATCGTCGGCAGGGCGCTGCAGCCCTTCAGGTCGGCGGCGCGGGCCAGGCCCAGCATGGCCACGTCGTCGGCGATGGCGCGGATCTGGTGGCCGACGATCTGGTTGGCGTCGACGACCACCAGGATGCCGATGAACCGGCTCGCCAGGCGCCGGGTCAGGCGGCTCCCGGCCGTGCCGCCCGGCACTGGGCTGAACTCCTTGTCCTCCTGGACCAGGCCGCCTTCCGGCTGTGTGCCGGTCACATACCAGGCCTTGAACGGCCGATCGAACCGGGCCAGCCGCTCGGCCTGCGCCGCGTAGTGGAAGCCGAGCGCGTCGGCGTGATGCTTGCGGACGTCGTCCATCAGCGCCTGCGGCGTGGTGGTGAAGATGATCAGCAGGTTGGTCTTGCAGGGGAAGTTGCGGTTGGGATGACGCTCGAGGGGCGCCCCCACGGCCGCGGCCACCAGCTTCACCCGCGCCGTGACATAGGCGTTGAACGGCGCCGACAGGCCGCCGGTCTGCGGGCAGAGCGGAACGGACCAGCGCGAGAGCTGGTCGATGCGGCTGGCGGCGCCATGCCCTTGGACGAACCTGTCGACCAGGTCGGGCAGCTTTTCCTGCTCCGCCTTGGGCGCCACCACGGTCATCCCTTCCACGGTCGTGGAAGGCGGAGCGGGCGTCGGCGTCGGCTGGGCGAGGGCGCAGCGCGCCGCCAAGGCGAGGGCCAGTCCCGTAAGGAACGCCCCGCCACGCATGGCGCTCAGACCATCCCCGCCTTGCGCAGGGTCTGGTAGGCCTTGATCACCCGCTGCAGGCGATGCTCGCCGGCCCGATCGCCGCCGTTGGCGTCGGGGTGCAGGCGGCGCACCAGCTCGGTGTAGCGGGTGCGGATCTTCGGCCCGTCGGCGTTCGCATCCAGGTCGAGGTCGGCCAGCGCGTTGCGTTCGATCTTGCCGAGGTGGCGCGGCTCGGCCTCGGGCATCGGCTTGCCGCCGTTCTTGCCGAACAGGTTGAACGGGTCGCGGTAGCCCTCGCCCTTCTTGAACCTATTGGAGAAGGCCGCGGCCTCGCGGCTCATCCGCCCGGCCTTCATTTCCCAGGTGGGCCGCCCGCCGGTGAACAGCTCGTCCTGCTGGCGACGGCGGATCTCGGCCTCGCTGAGGCCGGCGAAGAAGTTCCAGTTGCGATTGTACTCGGCCGCGTGCGGCTGACAGAACCAGTAGTGCTCGTTCAGCATGTCGCGCGACTTGGGCGCCCGCGCGGTGGCCGCTTTCATGCAGCCGGGGTGGTCGCAGGCCCGCTCGCCGGGCTTCAGCGCGGTGACGTCCTCGGCGCGCGCATCCTCCTCCGGCGAGGGCGGGCGCACCCGGATGTCGACGAAACGCGGCTTGTATTGAAACGCAGCGGGCATGGGCCAAGTATGGGGCCGAGATAATCCCTTTCAAGAATTGAAGATGCAGCCGATGGGCGCCATATTTGATGCCATCCAATCCAAGCTGACCTCGGCGTTCGCGCCGACCCGTCTGGAGATCCACGACGACTCCGACCGGCACGCCGGCCATGCGGGCGCCCACCCGGACGGGGAGAGCCATTTCAACGTGCTGATCGAGTCCGCCGCCTTCGAGGGCGCGGCCAAGGTCGCCCGCCAGCGCATGGTCTATCACGCGCTCGCCGACGAACTGGCGGGCCGGCTGCATGCGCTTTCGGTGAAGGCGCTGGCGCCGGGCGAGGGGTGACCGCTCCCGGCCGAGGGGATCTGGCGCGGCGCGGGGAAACGGCCGAAGAATAGTTCCAGACCGCCTTTCAGCCTGTGGCCGAGCGGTGTTTGGGACGCTAGGCTAAACAAGCGTTTGAAGAGCTGTCGCCCATTCTGCGGTGGGCTGTGCGGCCGATATCGGCACGGGGAGTCTCTGGCTTGAAGACCACCATCACCGTCAACGGGCAGGCGAGGGCGCTCGACCTCGACCCCCGCACCACCCTGCTCGACGCCCTGCGCGAGCACCTGCGGCTCACCGGCAGCAAGAAGGGCTGCGACCACGGCCAGTGCGGCGCCTGCACGGTCCTGGTGAACGGCGTGCGGATCAATAGCTGCCTGTCGCTGGCGGTGATGCACGACGGCGACAAGGTGACCACCATCGAGGGCGTCGGCACGGTCGACAAACTCGCGCCCATCCAGACTGCCTTCCTCGCCGAGGACGCGTTCCAGTGCGGCTACTGCACGCCCGGCCAGATCTGCTCGGCGCTCGGCATGCTGGCCGAAGTGGCCGACAACTGGCCCAGCCAGGAGACCGCCGACCTCACCGGCCGGATCAAGCTGACCGACGACGAACTGCGCGAACGGATGAGCGGAAACATCTGCCGCTGCTCGGCCTATCCGCAGATCGTGGCGGCCATCAGGTCGGTGGCGGGAGAGGTCGCATGAGGCCCTTCACCTACGAGCGGGCGGCCGACGCCGCGTCCGCCGTCAAGTCGGCGGCCGGGACCCCCAACGCCAAGTTCATCGCCGGCGGGACTAACCTGCTGGACCTGATGAAGCTGGAGATCGAGCATCCGGCGCACCTGATCGACGTGGGCCGCCTGCCGCTGGCGGACATCGAGGAGACGCCCGAGGGGGGCCTGCGCATCGGCGCCATGGCCACCAACAGCCACGTGGCCGCCGACGCCCGGGTGCGCGCCCGCTATCCGGTGCTGACCCAGGCCATCGTGTCGGGCGGCTCCGGCCAGCTCCGCAACAAGGCCACCACCGGCGGCAACCTGCTGCAACGCACCCGCTGCGCGTACTTCTACGACACCACCAAGCCCTGCAATAAGCGGGCGCCCGGCTCGGGCTGCGGCGCGCTGGAGGGCTTGAACCGCAACTCCGCGATCTTCGGCGCCAGCCACGCCTGCATCGCCACGCACCCGTCGGACATGGCTGTGGCCCTGACCGCGCTCGGCGCCACGGTCGAGACCCTCTCGCCCTCGGGCCGGGCGCGGGCCTTCCCGATCCTGGAGCTGCACCGCCTGCCCGGCGAGACGCCGGACGTCGAGACCCACCTGATCCCGGGCGAGCTGATCACCGCCGTTGTCGTGCCGCCGCCGCCCACCGGCGGGCAGGTCTACCGCAAGGTGCGCGACCGGGCTTCCTACGCCGGCGGCCTGGTCAGCGTCGCGGTGGCGGGCGGGAACCTGGCGCTGGGCGCCGTGGCCCACAAGCCGTGGCGCGCCACCGACGCGGAGGCCGCGCTGAAGGCCGGCGCCTCGCCCGCCGAGGCCATCGGCCGCGAGCTGGAGGCCGCCAGCGAGAACGGCCGCAACGGCTTCAAGATCGACCTCATCAGCCGCCTGGTCCCGGCGGCCATCGCCGAAGCCCGCGAGCAAGGGAGGGGCGCATGAGCTCCGTCAGCGACTGGGAAGCCGCCAGCAATCCGGTCAAGGAGAACCGCGCCGGCAACATCGGCAAGGCGGTGGACCGCTACGAAGGCCCGCTGAAGGTCACCGGGACCGCGCCCTACGCCTATGAGGTCGAGCCTCCGTCTCCGCCGGCCTATGGCGTGCTGATCTCCGCCCCCATCGCCAAGGGCCGGATCACCGCGGTCGACACCTCCGCCGCGGAGGCCTCCCCAGGAGTCCGACTGGTCTGGACCTACAGGAACGCGCCGGCCCAGGGCCCGCGCCCGGCGCGCTACGACTTCTTCACGCCCTCGCCGCGGCCGGCGCTGGAGTCGGACCAGGTCTACTATTTCGGCCAGCAGGTGGCCGTGGTGGTCGCCGACACGCTGGAGAACGCGCAGGCCGGCGCGGCCCTGGTGAAGCTCGGCTTCGAGGACGACGCCCAGGCGGTGATCTTCCACGACCACTTCGACGAGGCGGTCCAGCCGCCCGGTGAATCCGACGTCGAGATCGGCGACTTCGAGGCGGCCTTCGCCGCGGCCCCGGTGACCGTCGACGACGTCTGGCGCACCCCCTTGCAGAACCACTGCCAGATGGAGCCCTGCGCCACCACTGCCTGGTGGGAGGGCGACAACCTGACGGTCCACACCTCGGTGCAAATGGTCCGGTTCGCGCAGAACTCGCTGGCCGAGACCCTGATGGTGCCGCACCGGAACGTGCGCCTGCTCACCCGCTATGTGGGCGGCGGCTTCGGCGGCAAGGGGTCGTTCTACGAGGACCTGGTGCTGGCCGCCCTGGCGGCGCGCGAGCTCGGCCGGCCGGTGAAGATCGCGCTCTCCCGCCAGCAGATGATGCACGGCACGGTGCACCGCCCGGCGACGGACGTGCGCGTTCGGCTGGGCGCCACGCCGGACGGCCGGCTGACGGCCATGTCGCTGATGACCACCACCCACTGCGACCGGCGCGGCAATTTCACCGAGCACGCCTCGAACTTCGCCCGCAGCCTCTATGCCGCGCCGAACCGGCTGACCGGCCACCGCCTGGTGCGCCTGGACCTGCCGGTGGCCAGCGCCATGCGCGCGCCGGGCGAGGCGTCGGGGACGCTCAGCCTGGAAGTCGCCATGGACGAGCTGGCCGAAAAGCTCGGTATCGACCCGGTCGAGTTGCGCATCCTCAACGAGCCGGAGTCCGACCCGGAGACCGGCAAGCCGTTCTCCATCCGCCAGCTCGTGCGCTGCATGCGCGAAGGCGCTCAGATCTTCGGCTGGGACAACCGCAACCCGATCCCCGGCCAGGTTCGCGACGGGCGCTGGCGGGTCGGGGTGGGCATGGCCGCCGCCATCCGCGGCAACTTCCTGCTGCCCGCCAAGGCCAGCTTCACGGTCGACGCCATGGGCGTGATCACCGTCAGGCAGGGGATGACCGACATCGGCACCGGCACCTACACGGTGCTGGCCCAGATCGCGGCTGAGACCCTGGGCGTGCCGCTGGGCGACGTCCGCGTGGAGATCGGCGACTCCGAGCTGCCGCCGGCCCCCGGCTCGGGCGGCCAGTTCGGCGCGGCCACGGCGGGTTCGGCGGCGCTGGACGCCGGCATGAACCTGCGCGCGGCGATCGCCGAGATCGCCGTCGCCGACCCCGCCTCGCCGCTGTTCGGCGGACCGTCGCAGGACATCGTCTTCCAGGACGGCGTCATCGCCATCGCCAACCGTTCGGAACGGCTGTCGGACCTGATCCGGCGCAACCGCCCCGACGGCATGACAGTCGAGGGCGAGATCCGCCCAGCCGCCGACGCTGCCAAGTGGAGTTCGCACACCTACGGCGCGCACTATGTCGAGGTCGGCGTCGACACCGTCACCGGCGAGGTGCGCACCCGGCGCATGCTGGGCGTTTTCGCCGCCGGCCGCATCCTCAACTGGAAGACCGCGCGCAGCCAGCTTACCGGCGGCATGATCTGGGGCGTCGGGTCGGCCCTCACCGAGGGCAATTCGGTGGACCCACGCTACGGCTCTCTGATCAACCAGGACCTGGCAAGCTACCTGGTGCCGGTGCAGGCCGACATCGGCGAGCTCGACGCCATCATGCTCGACGAGGTCGACGACAAGGCCAACCCGATGGGCATCAAGGGGGTCGGCGAACTGGGCATCTCAGGCGCCGGGGCGGCGGTGGCCAACGCCATCTACAACGCCTGCGGCGTGCGGGTGCGCGACTACCCGATCACCCCCGACAAGCTGCTGGCCGCCCTGGCGGCGAAGGGGGCCTGACCCGACCTCGATCCCGGCCCGCCGGCGAGGCGACCTTTTCCGAATCCGCAAAACACCGGTTCGGAATTGGCGTCTTTTACCATGTCGCATCGTACCTATCTCAGGCGTCTTGAAGGCAGAGCTTTCAAGACTTCGAGGAGACGGGACGTGAAACTCATCTTGCCGTTGGCGACGCTCGCCGGCGCCTTGACCCTGCTGTTCAACGGCTGGGGCGCGGGCGCGCTCAGCTACCTCTAGCCGACCTTGGCGCACAGCTCGCCGAGCACCCGGGCCAGGTCGCCTTCGCGGAACGGCTTCTGCAGGACCGGCGTGCCCCGGTCCACCTCTCTCAGTCCCGCATCCCCATAGCCGGTCGCGAACGCGAACGGGCGGCCGCGCTCGCGCAGCACATCGGCCAGGGGGAAGATCGGCTGGCCTCCGAGGTTCACGTCCAGCACGGCGCAGTCGAGCTCGCTGCTCGCCGCCAGCTCCATCGCCTCGTCCAGGCGCGAGGCCGGACCCACGACCTGGCAGCCCAGGTCGGTCAGCATGTCCTCGATCAGCATCGAGACCATCATCTCATCTTCCACCACCAGGACCCTCAGGCCGGCGAGTTGGGAGGTGTCGGTCATTCCATGGGCTCCAGGGCCTGCAGGCGCGTTGTGGGCGGAGAGCAACAGACGTTGCCGCGTCTAATCAAGTGCGATCTTCAGTTGTGTCGGGGGGCCGACTCTTGGTCACCCGTCTTGGCGCTCCGCGGCCGGCCAGATCTGCAGCCGGGTGATGCGGTTGACCTTACGCTCCAGCACCACGAACCGGTGGCCGTGGAAGGTGAACGTCTGGCCCGGATCGGGGATGCGCCGCACCTCGTGGATCAGCAGGCCCGCGATGGTAACCGCCTCGTCGTCGGGCAGGTCCCAGTTCATCGCGCGGTTGAGGTCGCGGATGGTCACCGAGCCGTCGACCATGATCGAGCCGTCCTCAGCCGGCTTCACGCCGCTGACCGCCTCGTCGTGCTCGTCCTCGATCTCGCCGACGATCTCCTCGAGGATGTCCTCCAGCGTGACCAGGCCCTGCAGGGCGCCATATTCGTCGACCACCAGGGCGAAGTGGGTGCGCCGCTTCAGGAAGGCGGCGAGCTGGTCCTTCAGGCTGGTGGTCTCCGGGATGAACCACGGCTCGCGGACGATGGCCGCGACGTCGATCGTGTCGATCTTGCCGTCGGCGTCGGTGATCGCCTGCAGCACGTCCTTGGCGTGCAGGATGCCGACGATGTTTTCCGGGTCGTTGCGGTAGAGCGGCACGCGGCTGTGGCCGCTCTCCAGCACGTCCTCGACGATCTCCCGCGGGCTCAGGCTGACGTCGAGGGTGGCGATCTCCTTGCGGTGGACCATCACTTCGCTGACGTCCATCTCCGCCAGGTCCAGCACCCCCCCCAGCATCCAGCGGTCGTGGCTCTCCACCAGGCCCTCGGAGTGGTGGTACTCCACCGCGCCGCGGATCTCCTCGTGGGCGGCCAGCACGTCCATCTCCATACCCAGGTGAACCCCCAGCAGGCCGAGGGTTTTCCGGACGACGTACTGGATCGCGTAGATGATCGGGCCGAACACCTTGACCACCAGCAGGGTGGGCGCGGACAGGAACCGGGCCACGTCGTCCGAGCGCAGGATGGCCAGCGTTTTCGGCAACACCTCGGCGAACACCAGGATCAGGACGGTCATGATGCCGGTGGCGGCGGCCACGCCCCAGGCGCCGGGGATGGCGCGGGTGATCACCTGGGTGGTGAGGGCCGACGCCAGGATATTGATCAGGCTGTTGCCGAGCAGCACCGCCCCGATCATCGTCTCGCGGTCGGTGAGGAGCTGGTTGACCCGCCGGGCCCCGCCGTCGCCGTCGCGCTCCAATTGGTGCATGCGCGCTCGGCTGGCGCCGGTGAGCGCGGTCTCGGCCGCGGAGAACAGCGCCGACAGTCCCAGGAGCAGGAACAGGATCGGCGCAAGAGCCATGACGGCGGCCATCAGGTCGCCCCTTCTTGTCTGAGAAATGCGGTGACGGCGCCCGCGTCCACGTCCTTGGCGACGAAGGCCTCGCCGATCCTGCGGGCCAGGATGAAGGTCAACCGGCCGCCCTGCGCCTTCTTGTCCTGCGCCATGTGGCGGGCCAGCCGCGTGGCGTCGAAGGCCCGGTCCGAGACCTCGACCAGGGTGGTCGGCAGGCCGGAGGCGGCGATGGCGGCGGAGGCGCGTCTGGCCTCCTGCGCCTCGCACAGGCCCTGGGCGGCCGAGAAGCGGAAGGCCAGCGCCATGCCCGCGGCCACGGCCTCGCCATGCAGCAGGGCCTCGCCGTAGCCGGTCTCGGCTTCCAGGGCGTGGCCGAAGGTGTGGCCGAGGTTGAGCAGCGCGCGGCGGCCCTGCTCGGTCTCGTCCTCGGCCACGATCTCAGCCTTCATCTCCACGGAACGCGCGACGGCCTCGGCCAGGGCCTGCGGCTCGCGCGCCAGGACGGCGGCCGAATTGGCCTCCAGCCATTCGAAGAAGGCGAAGTCGCCCAGCAGGCCGTACTTGATCACCTCGGCGTAGCCGCAGCGCATCTCCCGCGCCGGCAGGGTGGCCAGCACGTCGAGGTCGGCCAGCACCAGCCGGGGCTGGTGGAAGGCGCCCACCAGGTTCTTGCCGCGCGGCGTGTCGATAGCGGTCTTGCCGCCCACCGAGGAGTCCACCTGGGCCAGCAGGGTCGTCGGGATCTGCACGAAGTCGATGCCGCGCTTGTAGATCGCCGCGGCGAAGCCGGCGAGGTCGCCCACCACGCCGCCGCCGAAGGCGGTCACGACGTCGCCGCGGTCGAGCTCCAGCGCCAGCAGCCGGTCGCTGACCTCGGCCAGGCCCTCGAAACTCTTGGTCTGCTCGCCTGGCGGGACGATCACCGGCGAGACGGCGATCCCGGCGGCCTCGAGCGCGGCGGTGAGGCGCTCGCCGTGCAGACCCCAGACGGTCTCATCGCTGACCACGGCGGTCCGGCGCCGCTTCAGGAAGGGGGCGAGGGTCTCCCCGGCCCGGTCGATCAGGCCCGGGCCCACCAGGACCTCATAGCTGCGTGCGCCCAGCCCGACCGCGATCCTACGGCTCATGACAGCGAGGCCTTGGGCTCGGAGGCCTCGAGGTGGACGCCGAGCGCGCGGATCACCTGGTCGACGGTGACGTGGTGCGCCGCATCGCCGGTCTCGACCGTCACGTCGGCCTCGCCATAGACCGGGTAGCGCACGGCCGCCTGGGCCTGCAGCACCTCCAGGGGGTCCCTGCCGGCCAGCAGGGGCCGGGTGTCCTTGCGCGAGACGCGACGCGCCAGGACGTCCAGGTCGGCCTTCAGCCAGACCGACACCGCCTGGGACTTGATCAGCGCGCGGGTCTGCTCGTTCATGAAGGCGCCGCCGCCGGTGGCCAGCACATGCGGCTCCTGCTCCAGGAGGCGCGCGATCACCCGGCGCTCGCCCTCGCGGAAGGCCTCTTCGCCCAGGTCGGCGAAAATGTCGGAGATCGAGCAGCCGGCGGCCGCCTCGACTTCCGAATCGGTGTCGCGGAACGGCAGCTCGAGCGCGTTGGCGAGCCGCCGCCCGACGCTCGACTTGCCCACGCCCATCAGGCCCACGAGGGCGATGGTGCGGCGGCGCAACGGTGCATAGCGGTCCATGGAAGGCCCAGGTCTACACGAGCCGCCGCTCTCGCGCCAACTTCGTGCCGCGGCTATGCTCGCGACTATGTCGCGTTCCCCCGGTCTTCTCGTCCTGTCGCTTCTCGCAGCCTCGGCCACGGGAGCCGCCGCGCAGGAGCCGCCGCCGCCCGGCGGGCCTGCGGCGGCCGTCGCGCCGGCGGCTGTCGCCCCTGCGCCGCCCGACCGTGGCGTCCAGGTCGAGACCCTGGCCGCGCCGGACGCCTTCACCACCCCTGGCCGCAACACCGGCCTGCCCGCCACGCTCTGGCGCGGCGCCTCGCTGAAGACGGCGCAGGCGGTCCTGCCGCTGATCGCCGCCAAGCCGCTCAGCCCGGCGGCGGCCGCGCTCGCCCGCCGCGTCCTGGCGACCGGTGCGCCGGGGCCGGCGGGGGCGAGCGATCCGGCGCTCACCGGCGCGCGCGCCACCGCGCTCCTGGGGCAGGGCGACGCCAAGGCCGCCGCCGCCATCCTGGCTCGCGCGCCGGGCGCCGACCGTTCGCCGGCCCTGGCCCACGCGGCGGCGGAGAGCGCGCTGCTGGCCGGCGACGATGCGCGCGCCTGCGCCGTGGCCGAGGGCCTGACGGAGGGCCGCGACGACGTCTACTGGCTGCGCCTGCGGGCGTACTGCCAGGCGATCGGCGGCCACGCCGACCAGGCCCAACTCACCTTCGACCTCGCCCAGGCCCAGGCCAAGGACCCGGTCTTCGCCCGGCTGATGACCGCCAAGCTGGCCGGGTCCGGCAATCCGGGCGCGGCGTCGCTGAGGAACGGCCTCGACTACGCCTTGTCGCACAGCCTGGGCCTCGACCTCGGCGCCGCCAAGGCCTCGCCCGCAGTGGCCGCGGCGCTGTTCGGCGGCGATCCAGGGGAGCCCAGCTTCGACACGGCCGCGGCCGCCCCCGACGTGGCGCCGCTCGTGGACGCTTTGATGCGGGGCCAGGCCGTCAGCGACGCCGTCCTCCATGCGCTGGCCGAGCCAGCCGGTTCCAGCGAACCCAAGACCCGCGCCCGCGGGCAGGCGGCGCTGCTGCTGGGTCTGGCGCTTGGAGGCCCCCTGACGGCGGAGAGCCGCAGCCAGATGGCGGCCCTGACCCTGTCGGAGGGCAAGGCGCCGGTGGGCCGCGACCTGGGGCTTGAGAGCGCGGGCGAGGCCGGGCTGATGGGCGAGGCGGCGATGCTGTCGCTCTGGACCTGCGCCGAGGCCGGGGCGACCGGGCCCGCGATCGGCGACCGGGTGCGGATCGTCCGCGCCCTGCACCTCGTGGGCCTGGAGGCCGACGCCCGCGCCTTCGCCCTGGAAGGCCTGCTGGCGCTGAAATGACCGGGCAGGGCGCCTCCTGGGCCGAAGCCTTCCTGGAGATGATGTCCGTCGAGCGCGCGGCGGCCAGGAACACGCTCACCGCCTACTCCCGCGACCTGGGCGACGCCGCCGGCTTCCTGGCGGGTCGGGGCCGCGACCTGGCCGATGCGACGGCCGAGGACGTGGAGGCCTATTTCGTGGCCTTGAGCGAACGTGGCCTGTCGCCGGCGACGGCCTCGCGGCGGCGTGCGGCGGTGCGCCAGTTCTACCGTTTCGTGCTGGGTGAGGCCTGGCGGGCCGACGACCCCTCGCGCCGCGTCGAGGCGCCGAAAAAGAGGCGCGCCCTGCCCAAGGTCTTGAGCCGTGCCGAGGTCGACCGGCTGATCGCCGCCGCCGCCGCAAAGGACGGCGCCCAGGGCCTGCGGCTCGCCTGCATGGTCGAGCTGGCCTACGCCTCCGGCCTGCGGATCTCCGAGCTCACCGGCCTGACGTTGGCGGCCCTGGCCCGCGACCCGGCCTATCTGATCGTCAAGGGCAAGGGCGGCAAGGAGCGGCTCGCGCCGCTCAACGCCGCCGCACGGACGGCCGTGAAGGCCTATCTCGAGGTTCGCCCCGGGTTCCTGCCGAAGGGCGATAAGGCCAATCCCTGGTTCTTCGCCTCGCGCGGCAAGGAAGGCCGCCTCACGCCCCGCCGTTTCGCCCAGTTGCTGGACGAGGCGGCCGCCCACGCCGGAATCGACCCGGCGCGGGTGAGCCCGCACGTCCTGCGACACGCCTTCGCGACCCACCTGCTGGAGGGCGGCGCCGACCTGCGGGTCGTCCAGACCCTGCTGGGCCATGCCGACATCGGCACCACCCAGATCTACACCCACGTGGCGGGCGACCGCCTGGCGCAGGTGGTGGCGACCAGGCACCCCTTGGCGAAGAAGCGCTGAGCCCAGGAAAAAGGCCGCCCCCGAGGGAGCGGCCTTGGAAGTCATCGGGTCGGATCGCCCGGCGGCTTAGCCGGTGATGCGGTAGCGGCCGCTGCGGTCGGGGCAGACGCGGACGTAGCGGACGTCCTCGCCGTAGCTGTCGACCGGCGCGGGGGCCAGGCGGCAGCGCATACGGCTGTAGTAGCTGTAGTCATAGCGCCCGCTGCGGTAGTCGCGGTCCTCGCGGTAGGCGATGGTGTCGCCGTAGCTGTAGTAGGGCCCGCGGGTGTCGCAGCGGTAGCGGTCGTGCGCGTTGCCGACCGAGGCGCCGATGCCGGCCCCTACGACGCCGCCGAGGATCGAGCCGTCGGTGCGGTGGCCGCTGGCGGCGATGTTGGAGCCCAGGGCCGCGCCGGCCAGCGCGCCCAGGACGGCGCCGGCGGTGGCGGCGCTGTGGTCGTTGCGGCAAGTGGTCGTCGGCGCGTAGGCGGCCGCCGGACGGGCGTAGTAGCCCGCGTCAGGCGCGGGGCCATAGACCGCCCAACGCTGCTGATCCCAGATCGGCGCGGGGCCGTAGACCCGCACATAGGCGCCGTAGCCGTAGCGGGCGTCATAGTCGGCGCGCGCGCGTTCCCAGGCGGCGTGGCGGCGGTCATAGTCCGCCTTGGCCTGTTCATAGCCCGCGCGGCTGGCCTCGTAGTTGTCGCGCCGCTCGTCATAGGATTGGCGGCGGGCGTCATAGGCGTCCTTGCGGACCTCGTAGTCCCGGCGGTCCTGCTGGTATTGCTGCTGTTGCTCCTGGTACTGCGGCGCCGGCTGATAGGATGGCCCGGGCTGCTGGTACTGCGGCTGCTGCTCATATTGCTGAGCCGGATATTGCGGGGACTGGGCGAATGCAGGCGCGGCGGCGGCCAGCGCGAGGATCGAGGCCATTCCCAGATTGATCGATTTCTTCATGGGTCTCTCCGTTTCTCTCCAAGGCGCGGGGCGTGTCAGGCCGAGACGCGTCTTCGGCCGCAACAACCCCCGGGGCCGCGCGAGGTTGCATCGAACGGCGTTCCAGGAACCCGGGCCAACACCCTGGCGCTCTTGTGACGCGGCCGCATCGCGAATAGGTTCCGGCCCCGCTTCGATATGAAGGATCAGGTCCCCGGATGGCTGCCCACTACCTCGAGTTCGAGCGCCCGATCGCCGACCTCGAAGCCAAGATCGAGGAGCTTTCGAAGCTCTCGGAAACCGCCAACCCGGGCGCCTTCGACGCCGAGATCGAGGCCCTGCGCGCGCGCACCCAGGAGATGCGCCGCGAGACCTATTCCAAGCTCGACGCTTGGCAGAAGACCCAGGTCGCCCGCCACCCGGACCGGCCCCACTTCGTCGACTACGCCGCCGGCCTGATCGATGAGTTCGTGGAGATGAAGGGCGACCGCAAGTTCGCCGACGACCAGGCGATCATGGGCGGCCTCGGCCGGTTCCGCGGGCGCCCCGTGGTGGTCATGGGCAACGAGAAGGGCCGCGACACCGTCACCCGGGTGAAGCACAACTTCGGCTACGCCCGGCCCGAGGGCTACCGCAAGGCGATCCGGCTGATGGAGTTGGCCGAACGGTTCAACCTGCCGGTGATCAGCTTCGTGGACACCACGGCGGCCTATCCGGGCGTGGCGTCGGAGGAGCGCGGCGTCGCCGAGGCCATCGCGCGGTCCACCGAAAAAAGCCTGCTACTCGGCGTGCCCATGGTCTCCATCGTCACCGGCGAGGGCGGCTCGGGCGGCGCGCTGGGCATCGCCTGCGGCTCGCGGGTGCTGATCCTGGAGCACGCGGTCTATTCGGTGATCCCGCCGGAAGGGGCCAACTCGATCCTGTGGCGTGGCGCGCGCACGCCGGAGGAGGCCGCCAAGGCGCTGAAGATCACCGCCCAGGACCTGCTCGGGATGAAGATCGTCGACCGGATCATCCCCGAGCCGCCGGGCGGCGCGCACTCCGACCCGGAAGCCGCGCTGAAGGCGGTGGGCGACGCCGTCGAGGAAGAGCTGAAGGCGTTGGAGGGGCTCACGCCCGACGAGTTGCGCAAACGGCGCGCCGAGCGCTTCTACGCCATCGGCCGCGCGGGCCTGCAGTAGCGACGTCCCCCGCAGCGGCGGGAGAGCTTGCCTGACCCTGCGTCTGCCTGTTCACTGTCATCCAAACAGATGTTTGGAAGGACGCGGCCATGGCGCTGAAGACCCGGTTCACCGAGCTGTTCGGGATCGAGCATCCCATCGTCCAGGGCGGCATGCAGTGGGTCGGCCGCGCCGAGCTGGTGGCCGCGGTCGCCAACGGCGGGGGCCTGGGCTTCATCACCGCGCTGACCCAGCCGACGCCCGAGAAGCTGACCGAGGAGATCGCGCGCTGCCGCACCCTCACCGACAAGCCGTTCGGGGTGAACCTGACCATCCTGCCGGCGATCAAGCCGCCGCCCTACGCCGAATACCGCCAGGCGATCATCGAGGCCGGGATCAAGATCGTCGAGACGGCAGGCAACAAGCCCATCGAGCACGTCGAGGAGTTCAAGAAGCACGGGATCAAGGTGATCCATAAGTGCACCTCGGTCCGCCACGGCCTGTCGGCCGAGCGGATGGGCGTCGACGCCATCTCCATCGACGGCTTCGAATGCGCCGGCCATCCCGGCGAGGACGACGTGCCGGGCCTGATCCTGATCCCGGCGGCCGCCGACAAGATCAAGATCCCGATGATCGCCTCCGGCGGCTTCGGGGACGCGCGGGGTCTCGTTGCGGCGCTCGCTCTGGGCGCCGAGGGCATCAACATGGGCACCCGCTTCATGGCGACGGTGGAGAGCCCCATCCACGAGAACATCAAGCAGCAGATCGTCGCCAACGACGAGCGGGCCACCGAGCTGATCTTCCGCACCATGCACAACACCTCGCGCGTGGCGAAGAACGTCATCTCGACCCAGGTGGTGGCCATGGAGCGCGAGGGGGCCAAGTTCGAGGATGTGCGCGAACTGGTGGCCGGGACCCGCGGACGCAGCGTCTACGAGGTCGGCGACAACGACGCCGGCATCTGGTCGGCGGGCCAGGTCCAGGGCCTGATCCACGACATCCCCACCTGCTCCGAGCTGATCCACCGCATCGTCCGCGAAGCCGAGGACATCATCCACGCCCGCCTCGACCGCATGGCCGGCGCCCGCCGGATGGCGGAGGCCTGAGGGCTGCAAGAAGAAGCCGCCGCCCCGGAGGGGCAGCGGCTTCGCCATCTCATGCAGACCGGCCGCTGGCGGTCGTCGCCTTCTAGAAGCGTCCGGTGAGGCCGACCTCGTAGAAGCGGCCGATGACGTCATAGACGCCGATCCCCGTCGTGCCGTACGGCGGCTCAGTGTCGAACACGTTCTTCACGATGAAACGCGCCTTGGCCCCGGTCAGGCCGATGTGTGCCTTCTCCGCCCATGAGGACAGATCGTAGGTGAAGGCCAGGTCGTGCAGGTAGTAGGGCGCGACCGTCAGCGGGTAGCGGGTCTCCAAGGTGAAGTCGTTGTTGAAGCTGGACCGCGAGATGTAGTTGACGATCCAGGTCGCCGTGAACGGCTGGCGGATGTATTCGAACTGGGCGTTGTAGGCGTACTTCGCATCGCCGATCGTGCCGGCGGACCGCACGAGGTCGAAGCCGAGGCCGGTGACGGAGGTGTTGCGCCGCGCCTCGTGGTACAGGTCGAGCTTCATGTCGAGAGCCCCGGGGTCATGGTCGAACCATTCGGCCCCGAAGTCGGCGAACTGGAGCCGGTAGCTGGCGCCAGCCGTGAGCCCCTCGAAGTGGATGTAGCCCGCGTTGATGAAGCCGGTGCGCGGCCCCGCCGACACGCCGCCGGCGCCCGGGTCGCCGTTGCCCAGGATCTGGCCGGCCAAGGCGCCGCCCGCGGCGCCCCGCTGGAAACGGCTGCAGGCGTCCGCCGAGCGTCCGGGCGAGTCGTAGCAGACCTGCAGGATCGAACTCAGGGAGAAGTTGGCGATGGCGTTCGTCAGGTCGATGTGGATCCAGTCGGCGTGGAGCTCCAGGCTTGGGACCTGATGCGGCTGATAGACGAAGCCGACCGTCCACTGCGCGCCCTCTTCGTTCTTCAGATCCGGATTGCCCGCGGTGGTGCCCTGAACGGTGGCCGCCTGCACCCGTGACGTTAGCTGGAAGTTGGCTGGCAGCCCGAGGGCCGCGAAGTCGGCGGCGCAGTTGGCGGCCCGTGCGGTCGGGTTCGGGCCGATGTTGATGTTGTTCTTGTCACAGGGATCCGTGGCGGTGGTGAAGATGGTCGCCGTAGGCAGCGAGGTCTCGGTGATCGCCGGAGCACGGAACGAGTGGCTCTTCTGCCCGCGGATCAGCAGGTCGTTGAACGGATACCACTGCACCCCGTACTGCCAGGCCGTGTCGTGGCCGGCTGAGGAGTTGTCGACCGAGCGATAGGCCCCGTCGAACTCCAGGCGCCGCATCAGCGGGAAGCCGAAGTCCTTGCCGAACACCGGCAAGGTCGTTTCGGCGTACCACTCGTTGGTGTGATAGCTGCCTGAGATGGCGGTGATCGGCGCCGTCCGGCCGATGCCGATGCGTTCCGCGTCGTTCGGGGTGAAGGCGGCTTCTTCCTTGCGGTATTCAAGCCCCACCGCGGCGCTCCAGGCCCCCGCCGGAAGGGTGAAGAGATCGCCCCCGAAGTTCGCCTGGTAGTCGGTCTGCTTGTTCGAGAAATTCGTCGCCAGGGTCACGCCGACGTAGTTCAGCGCCGCCTGGCTCGGGGCGCCGAGGCCGAACAGGTCGAGCGGGGCGCAGCCAGCGGCCCGTGCGGCGGGATCACGGCAGACGACGGCGCCGCTGGCGTCCTTCACGGCGTCGATGGCCAGCAGGAATTTCGACTGGTCGATGTTGGGCGACTGGAAGTGGCCCTTGTTCTCGCCGAAGTTGGCCGAGGCGTTCCAGAAGTACTTGTGGCCGGCGTAGACCCCGTCGCCGTCAACGGCGAACACACCGCGATAGGTATCGTCCGTGGAGAAGGTCTCGTTGCTGCCGATGTCCACCGAGGCGCGGTCCAGGAAGAAGATCTGGTCGCCGGGCGAGGCCGTGTCCGCCGGCAGGGGCGTCGGCTGGCTGAGGATCTGCGCGCGGGTCGCCGCCGACAGGAACGGGTTGGCGGTGGAAAAGCGCAGGGCGCCCGACGTGCCGCCGAACAGCGAGGCGTTGAAGATCGGTTGGTTGAACGGTTCGACGGAGTCGGCGTGGGCGTAGAGGAGCTCCGCCGACAACTTGATGTTCGGGGTCAGATCGTACTTGGCGAACCCGTTGGCCACGTGCCGCTTCACGGGCGACTGCAGCGAGGTCAGCTGCGCGAGGTTCAGGCCGTCACCGCCGGACTCGATGGTCGGCTGGTAGAAGACCCCTTGGTTGTAGGGGACGAGCGTGCCGTTGGGCGCGAACTGGGCGAACACCCTGGCGGCCGGGTTGTTCGGGTCGGCGATCGTCAACTGGTTCGAGAGGGTCGAGCCGCCGTTGCGGTAGGGTAGTCCGCCGGCGGTCAGCTCGGCGATGCGCCGATTCACGATCAGAATCTGTCCCGGAATGTTGTCCGAAGGGCCGGTGTTGGCCGGGTTGTTGGCGAAGGCGATCTGGCGCGCCGTGACAGGCCGGTCGGTGTAGGCGAGCGCGTCGGTCTGATTGTACTCGTAGCTCCCCATCAGGCTCAGCCGGTCGTCCAGGTACTTGTGGCCGGCAATGATCCGGGCGCGCCAGTTCTGGGCGTCGCTGCGGCTGGAGAGGCCGTATTGGCCGTCGAGTTCGACGCCTTCGAAATCGGTCCTGGTGATGATGTTGATCACGCCGGCGATCGCGTCCGAGCCGTAGACCGCGCCGCCGCCCGCCTGGATGGTCTCGATGCGGTCGACCAGGCCGGTGGGGATGGAGTTCAGGTCGACCTGCCCGCCGGCCGCAGCGCCGGTGAACACCGAGGCAGGGTTGCCGCCGACGAACCGCCGGCCGTTCACCAGCACGAGGGTCCGCTGGGACCCCAGGTTGAAAATATTGATGAAGTTGCGGCCCGTTCCGAAGCCGCCCTGATCGCCCAGCGGGCTGACGGGCACGCCGGCGCTGGGCAGGTCATTGAGCGCGTCGGCCACGTTGACGAATCCGCGGCGGTCCATGTTCTCGCTGCTGATGACCTGGATCGGCTGGACGGACGTCAGGTCGGCCCGCGGAATGCGAGAACCGGTCACCACCACTTCTGAAACGTCGGCGTCCTTGGCTGCGGTCTTGGCCGACGCCTGCTGGGCGAGGGCCAGGCTGGGCGCCGTCAAACAGGAGGCCGTGGCCACCGACGCGAACAGCAACGATCGAAACAAACCCGTGTTTACAGCTTTCATTCGGAGGCCCCCCGGCCTGGCTTTTGTGGACGCGCACGAGCCGTTTCGCCGTGCGCACGGCGCCGTCCTGGTGCGAAGGGGGCGTTCCCGCAAAAAGCTGCGTCGAATGCCCGGCCCGCGCAAAATTACGGCATGACACAGGGCTGTCACGCGGCCGTCGCATCCGCAACGAAAAGCGTCTCGCGGACACATTTCGCGCAACCTATGGAAGCAAATTCACCGGCAAGTGCGGTTTTGCTGCCACATTTCCACCGGAGGATGCGACTTGCCGCGCCCAGGTTGCGGGCGATGCGGCGAAAATGTGGCGGGAATCGGGCGGGCCGACTCAGCGGATCGCCTTCAGCGCCTCCGCCAGCTCATCCACCGTCTCAGGCGTTGTGGCCCAGGAGCACATGAAGCGCACGGAGCCGTCGAGCACCCGGTAGACCTGCCAGCCGGTGGCCGTCAGGCGGGCGTGGGCGGCTTCATCCATGGCCATGAAGACGCCGTTGGCCTCCACCGGGTGGTTCACCGGAAACGGCGTCCGCTCGGCCAGGCGCTGGGCCATCAGGTTGGCGTGGCCGGCGTGGCGCAGGAGGGCGCCGTCCTCCAGCATGCCGATGAAGGGCGCGGCGTAGAACCGGCCCTTGGAGGGGAGCTGGCCGCTCTGCTTCAGGCGCGCGTCCAAGCGCGGCGCGAGCTTGCGGTCGAAGACCACCAGGGCCTCGGTGGGCGGCATCCCCGCCTTGGTCCCGCCCAGCACCAGGATGTCGACGCCCATCCGGGCGATCGCCTTCAGGTCGAAGCCGTCGACCGCGGCGTTGGCCAGCCGGGCGCCATCGAGGTGGACGCCTAGGCCCTTGCCCTTCGCCGCCTTGGCCAGGGCGGCGGCGTGCTGGGTGGCGTAGACCGCGCCGTATTCGGTGGCGTTGGTCAGCGACAGCGCCGCCGGCGACTGGTGGTGGGCGCTGTCGGCGAAGTCGAGCGCGGCCGCCAGGGCGGCCTCGTCGATACGGGCGGAGGGGCCGGACAGCGGGATGATCTGGGAGCCGTGCCCGAAGAAGCCCGGCGCGCCCGTCTCGTCGGTGGTGATGTGGGCGTGGGCGTGGGCCAGCACCGCCTCGAACGGCCGCGCCAGGGCCGCCAGGGAGATGGCGTTGGCCGCCGTGCCTGAGGCCACGAACCGCACCTCGGCGTCGGCGTCCAGCAGGGCGCGGACCAGGTCTGCGGCCCGCGCGCTCACCGTGTCGGCGCCATAGCCGGCCGTGAAGCCCGTGTTGGCGGCGGCGAGCGCCTGCATGGCCTCCGGCGTCGCCCCGGCGGTGTTGTCGGAGGCGAAGTCGTATCGAACGCTCATCAAAACTCCCTGGCCCAGCTACGGACCTCTTCCACAAACAGATCCGGCTCTTCCATCGCCGCGAAGTGGCCGCCGCGCGGCATGTCGGTCCAGCGCACGATGTTGTAGGCGCGCTCGGCGAAGGACCGCGGCGGCGCCTGGTACAGCGGCTCGCCGGGGAAGTTGGCGAAGGCCGTGGGGGTCTCGCAGCGCTCGCCGGGCGCGAAGGCGAGGCCGCCTTCCTCCACCAGGCCGCGGTAGTACCAGGCTCCGGTCGCGAAGCTGTCGGTCATCACATAGAGCATGATGTTGGTGAGGAGCGCGTCCTTGCCGTAGGCCTGGTCCAGGCTCTTGCGCGACAAGTCCGACCAGTCGTGGAACCGCTCGCAGATCCAGGCGGCCTGACCCACCGGATTGCCCGCGCCCATCCAGGCGATCGACTGCGGCTTGGAAACCTGCAGGCGGAAGTAGGCGCCCATCACGTCCATCATCCCCGCCTGCCGCTGGGCCCAGGCGACCTCCGCCTCGCCCTGGGGCCCGCCGTGCGGGCGGAAGCCCAGCATGTTGAGGTGGATGGCCCTTGCGTGGGCGCCGTGGTCGCGGCCGAGCCAGGAGGTTACCATCGCACCCCAGTCGCCGCCCTGGGCGAGATAGGTCTCGTAGCCCAGAACCTCGGTCATCAGGGTGTTGAACAGGCGCGCGGTGGTCCGCTGGCCGATGGGGCGCGCGGGCTTCGAGGAGAAGCCGAAGCCGGGGAGGGAGGGAACCACCAGGTCGAAGGCGTCCTCCGCCTGGCCGCCGAACCGGCTGGGGAAGGCCAGCTTCTCGATCGCGCCCCAGAACTCGTAGTGCGAGCCCGGCCAGCCGTGGCTGACGATCAGCGGCCGCTTGCCGCCCGCCTCGCCCACCACGTGCAGGAAGTGCAGGTCGAAGTCCTCGACCTGGGCCATGAACTGGGGGAAGCGGTTGAGGTCGGCCACGGCGGCGCGCCAGTCATAGGCGCCGGTCCAGTGCTCGCAGAGCCCGCGAAGCCAGGCGCCGTCGCAGCCATAGGCCCAGCCGTCGGGGACCTGCGGCGTGGGTGGCCAGGGATAGGCGCGCACCCGGTCCAGCACGGCGGCGACCGCGGTCTCGCTCCAGCTCACCTCGAATGGCACAATCGTCGGCATCGCGGGCCTCCCGGACGGGGAGGACACTTCGGGCAGGGCGACGGAGCGGTCAAGCCGCGGCCGCTCAGTCCTGCGGGCGCACGCCGCGCATCAGGGCGGGTTCGAGGCTCCGATGCAGTTGCCGCGCCCCGCCCGGAGGCAGCATGCCGGCAAGCTCCAGGATCACCGCGCCGTGGATGGCCGCCCAGAACATCAGGCCGATCTGCTGCGGATCGCCGGCCATCAGCCCTTCCTTCAGGGCGTCCTCGACAAAGCCGGTCATGGTCTTCTGGGCGCGTTGCCCCGCCGCCACCAGCTCGGGGTACTTCTCTACGTGGGGCTGGTTGACGTCGAACATCAGCTTGTAGGCGTGGGGGTTGGACAGGGCGAAGTCCACATAGGCCTCGCCCACCGCCGAGCCGATGGCGCGTGCGCCCTGCGCCGTCGCTCGGGCCGTCTCCAGCGCCTCGGCGAAGCGGCTGAGCCCGTTGGCCCGGACGGCGGCCAGGATGTCTTCCTTGTCCTCGAAGTAGCGGTAGGGCGTCATCGGCGACACCCCGAGCTCGGCCGCGAGCTGGCGCATGGTCACCGCGTCGGGGCCGCGCTCCGCGAACAGCCGCTCGGCCGCCGCGCAAAGCCGCTCTCGGAAATCGGCGACATCGGTATCGGACAGGACGCGGGGCATGGGCGATTCCGAACTTGCACGAAAAGACTTGCGACGCGCTACGTTTTACGTAATAAATTTACGAAGTAAGCGATAAGGGAGCCCTGCGATGGACGGAAATGTGCGTCTCAACCCCTATCTGACGGGCAACTTCGCGCCGATCCGCAGCGAGGACGATTTCGACCTGACGGTGCGCGGCGAGATCCCGGCGGGCCTGCGCGGGGCGCTGTTCCGCATCGGCCCCAATCCGCAGTTCGAGCCCCGCGACCCCGAGCAGCACCACTGGTTCGGCGGCGACGGCATGGTCCACGGCTTCTATGTCGAGGACGGCAAGGTCCGCTACCGCAACCGCTACGTCCGCACGCCCAAGTGGGAGCTGGAGCACCAGCACGGCCGCGCGCTGTTCGGCTCGATGGGCAACCCGCTGACCAGCGATCCGCTGACCGCCGGCAACGAGGGCGGCGTCGCCAACACCAATATCGTCTGGCACGCCGGCCGGCTGATGGCGCTGGAGGAGGCTCATCAGCCCTTCGAGATGAACGCGCAGACCCTGGCCTCGGAAGGCTATGTCCGCGCCTACAAGGGCCGGGTCACCGCCCACCCGAAGGTCGACCCGGTGACCGGCGAGATGGTCTGGTTCGCCTACGGCGTCGGCGACATGCCGCTGTCGGCGGGCATGAGCTATGGCGTCACCGCCGCCGACGGGACCGTGGTCCGCCGCGATGACTTCCAGGCGCCGTTCTCGTCGATGGTCCATGACTTCATGACCACGGAGAACCACGTCCTATTCCCGGTCCTGCCCCTGACCGGCAGCCTGCAGCGGGTGATGAGCGGCCTGCCGCCCTTCGCCTGGGAGCCGGACAAGGGTTCCCACGTGGGCGTGATGCGCCGCGATGGGGACGTGGGTTCGATCCGCTGGTTCAACACCGAGGCCTGCTACGTCTTCCACCCGCTGAACAGTTGGGAAGAGGGCGACAAGATCTTCTGCGACGTCATGCGCTATGACGTAGCTCCGCTGTTCCCCAAGGCCGACGGCTCGCCGGGCGACAAGGCCGCCGCGCGCCTGGTGCGCTGGACCTTCGACCTGGCCGGGACGTCCGACGCCATCAGGGAAGAGGCGCTCGACGACCTCGACGGCGAGTTCCCCCGCGTCGACCCGCGCGTCGAGACCCGCAAGCATCGCCACGGCTGGTACGCCGCCGATCCGACCGGCTCGAAGACCGTGAGCCTGAACGCCATCGCCCACCTCGACCTGATGACCGGCCGGCGGCAGGTCTACGAGCTCGACGGCGGCGACCGCACCTCGGAGCCGGTGTTCACACCGCGCGCCGCCACGGCCGACGAGGGCGACGGCTGGCTGACCGCGGTCGTCTACCGCGCAGGCGAGGACCGCAGCGACCTTTTGGTGTTCGACGCGCTCGACGTCGCCAAGGGCCCGATCGCCACGGCGCAGATGCCGCGCCGCGTGCCGTTCGGTTTCCACGGCAACTGGGTCAGCTTCTAAAGCCCTGGCCACAACCGGAGCGGTCCGCCAGGGGAGCCCTGCGGGTGTTTTTCACCTCTCAGGCGCATTCGATTGCGCGGCGCCCGGGCAGGGCTAAGGTCAGATAGCACGGGTATTCGAAGGGCGGGGCCCGCGCGCTTCCGCGTTTCCTCCACTGTCGCTTTGGGTGCACCCGCCCGTCCGATGCCGGCCCCAAGGCCGCATGGAAAGGGGCTGAAGCGCAATGAAGACCCACCTGAAAATCCTGGCGACGATCGGACTGCCCGTGGCGGTCGCGCTGTCGGCCGGGTCGGCGCAAGCCGCGTTCACCATCGTTCAGGCGACCGGCGCGGCCTACAGACCGGACAGCGGCGTCGTCGCTTGCGCCGGCGGCTTCTGCCAGACGCGGCTGATGCCGGCGCAGGTCGTCGATCTGGGGGCGATGACAGCCGCCAACACCACCGTGCTCAGCGATGACCTCACCGCCCAGAAGCCGGGCTACGGCATCACCAACTACGGCGCCAAGCTCGACATCAATTTCGTCATCACCGACTATCTGGCGGTGAACGACGGTACGTCCGGCGGCGGACAATTGGAGGTCGACTACACCGGCCAGCGCGGCTTTACGCCGCCGGAAAACTTGCACTGGATTCAGATCGTCACGGACAATTGGAACATCACCGGCGTCAACGGAAACAACCTCAGCGCCCCGACCGGGCGGGGCCAGCCGGAGAACGTCGTCGACGCGCCCGGGGTGGCCTCGCCCTACTACGACGACGCGTCCAAGGCCCAGCCGCCGCCCAACAACTTCAACACCGACCCGCCGCACTTCGAGGACTTCTCGCAGCGGCCAGAGCCGAACGCGGCCAATCCGGTCATCAACTGGACCGCCGACCTCTATCTCGTCTCGGACGACGGCGAGGGCAACCTGACGGTCTATGACGGCGTCGAATGGGGATGGCAGACGCGTTTCGGCGCGACCCGGGAAGCCCTGCCCGAGCCGGCCGCCTGGGCCATGATGATCCTCGGCTTCGGCGTCGTCGGGGCCCTGGTCCGCCGCCGGCGCGAGACCGTCATGGCGCAGGGATGATCCGGCCTTGGGCGGCGGAAAACCCACCGGGCGCCGTGGCTGGACGCGACGAGGCGCGGCCGCCGCCCTCGCGGGCTGGGGCCTGACCGGCGTGGCGGAGGCGGATGCGGACCGTGTCGCTTTCGAGGCGCGGTTCGCCTCGCCGCCCGTGCAGCCCTCGCCGGTGACCGCCCAGGGCTCGCGGCTCCAGGCGTCGCTGCGGATCGTCAACCGCACCGCTCGCCCCCTGGCGTTCGTCACTGTGGCCTCGATGCTTCCGGAACTGGTGGACGCCTCCGGGCGCGCTGAGGCGATGTCCGGGGGCGCGAACCTGGGGCGGGTTGCGCATGCCGCCGACGTCCGGACGCTGACGCCGGGCGAGGCGCTGGAGATCCCGGTCGCCGCGCGCCTGACGCTTCGCGAGGGCCGCCTCCAGTGGCGCGGCGACGACGGACTGACCGGCGATTGGGCGGTCTCGGCGGCCCTGGCGCCCTATCGCCTGCGCCTGCGCTACCATGCGCTAGCGCCGCTGCCGGACCTGTGGCCGGGCCTAGGGGTCACCCGCGCCGCGCCGCTGCCGCTGGGCTTCTAGTCGTCGTCGCCGCACTCGATCTCATCCACCAGGCGGGTCGCCTGCCAGAGTTCGATGGTCGGGGCGGCCTCGTCGCAGAGCTCCTCGGCCTGGTCGACGGCCCCCGCGTCGTCGGGCGCTTCGATCCACTGGCCGTTGAGGATCCGGCGGCGGTCGTCCAGGCGATAGGCTCGGTAGGTGGTCATGGGCGGAACCCCCAAGGTTGAGCCTGGAAAACGAGCGTCGCCGCTAACGGTTGCATGGCGCCGGTTGGCCGCAGGATTTCATCCGGCGTAGAACCTTGCCCGGCATGAGCGACTTCCACGCCTTCGTCGAAGAACTGTTCGCGGGCCTGGGCCCGGTGCGCATCAGGCGCATGTTCGGCGGCGCGGGCGTCTATGCCGGCGAGGTGATGTTCGGCCTGATCGACGACGAGACCATCTACCTCAAGGCCGACGAGGCGCTGAAGGCGGAGCTTGCGGCCGAAGGCTCGGTGAGCTGGGTCTACCGCGGCCGCCCGGAGCCGATGGAGAACACCTCCTACTGGCGCCTGCCCGAGGCCGCGCTGGACGATCCGGACGACGCGACGGCCTGGGCCCGCAAGGCGCTCGCGGTGGCGTCAGCCAAGGCCGCGCAGAAACGGCTTAAGCGCCCGCGTTAGGCCGCTGGCCGGTCAGACCAGCGCCCCGTGGCAGTGCTTGAACTTCTTGCCTGAGCCGCAGGGGCAGGCGGCGTTGCGGCCGGTGTTCTCCCAGCCTTCCGGCAGGGCGGTGACCGGCAGGGCCTGGCGCTGTTCGGCGTTCAGCCCGTCGGGCAGGGCGCCCATCTGGGCGGCGTTCTCGCCGGTCAGGGGATCGAGGTGGACTTCCTGGAAGCGGCCCGGCGGCGGCTGCGGCGGGGCCTCGAACTGGAATTCCACCGTCATCAGCCAGCGGGTGACGTTCTGGCGCAGGTCGGTCAGCAGGGTCTCGAACAGGCTGAAGGCCTCGGTCTTGTACTCGTTCAGCGGGTCGCGCTGGCCGTAGCCGCGCAGGCCGATGACGTTCCTCAGGTGGTCGAGGTGCATCAGGTGCTCGCGCCACTGCAGGTCGATCATCTGCAGGACGAAGCTCTTCTCCACCGTGCGCATGTGGTCGCCCACCTGGACGTTCCGCTCGGCGGCGCGGGCGTCGGCCGCCTTGACGATCCGCTGCTCGATCTCTTCGTTGGCGATGCCGTCCTCGGCCGCCCATTCCTTCAGCGGCAGCTCCAGGCCCAGGAACCCGCGCACGTGCTCGTCGAGCCCGTCGATGTCCCACTGCTCGGCATAGGCCTTGGGCGGCAGGAAGCGGGTGACGAAGTCCTCGATGGTGTCGTTGCGCATCTCGGCGACCACGTCGGAGATGTCGGCGGCCGCCATGAACTCGGCGCGCTGCTCGAACACCGCCTTGCGCTGGTCGTTCACCACGTCGTCGTATTTCAAGAGGTTCTTGCGGATCTCGTAGTTGCGTTGCTCGACGCGCTTCTGGGCGGTGGCGATGGCGGAGTTCAGCCACTTGTGGGTGATCGCCTCGCCTTCCTGGACGCCGAAGGTGCGCATGATCGAATCCAGGCGCTCGCCGGCGAAGATCCGCAGGAGGTCGTCCTCGCAGGACAGGAAGAACTTGGAGTGGCCCGGGTCGCCCTGGCGGCCGGTGCGGCCGCGCAACTGGTTGTCGATGCGCCGGCTCTCGTGGCGCTCGGTGCCCAGCACGAAGAGGCCGCCGGCGGCCAGGGCCTGGGCCTTCAGCGCGGCGATCTCGCCCTCGATCCGGGCCTTGTGCTCCAGCGCCATCTCCGGGGTCACCTCGACGCCCTGGGCGCGTTGCTCGTCGCGCCAGGCCATGACCTTCATGTCGACGTTGCCGCCGAGCTGGATGTCGGTGCCGCGGCCGGCCATGTTGGTGGCGATGGTCACCGCGCCGGGCACGCCGGCGTCGGCGACGATCAGGGCTTCCTGCTCGTGGTAGCGGGCGTTCAGCACGCTGTGCGGGACGCCGGTCTGCTTCTTGCCGTCGATCTCGAACTTGTGGGCCTTGAGCATGTCGGACAGCTGCTCCGACTTCTCGATGGAGACCGTGCCCACCAGGATCGGCTGGCCGCGGCGGTAGCAGTCCTCGATCAGGCCGATGATCGCCACGTGCTTCTCGGCGGAGGTGCGGTAGACCTCGTCGTCGTCGTCGATGCGGACCACCGGCCGGTTGGTCGGGATCTCGGCCACGTCCATCTTGTAGATGTCGAGGAATTCCTGCGCCTCGGTGGAGGCCGTCCCGGTCATGCCCGACAGCTTCGAATAGAGCCGGAAGTAGTTCTGGATGGTGACCGACGCCAGCGTCTGGTTCTCCGGCTGGATCACCGCGCCTTCCTTGGCCTCGATCGCCTGGTGCAGGCCCTCCGACAGGCGGCGGCCATGCATCATGCGGCCGGTGAACTCGTCGATCAGGATCACCTCGCCGGCGCGGACGATGTAGTCCTTGTCGAGCTGGTAGAGGACGTTGGCGCGGAGCGCCTGGTTGACGTGGTGCACCGCCGAGACGTTGGCCGCGTCATAGAGGCCGGCGGAATCCTCGGCCAGGTGGCCGCCTTCCATCAGCATCTCTTCGATCTTCTCGGACCCGTCTTCCGTCAGGATCACCTGCCGCTGCTTCTCGTCGAAGTCGTAGGTGGTCGGGTCCTTGATCAACTCTTTCACGAGCAGGTCGATGGTC
This sequence comes from Phenylobacterium sp., assembly GCF_035569475.1. Lineage (GTDB taxonomy): Bacteria > Pseudomonadota > Alphaproteobacteria > Caulobacterales > Caulobacteraceae > Phenylobacterium. The sequence continues at coordinate 18,270 of NZ_DATMNA010000022.1, read as the reverse complement.
TTGTAGAATTCGCTGCGGTCCTCGGTGGGGCCGGAGATGATCAGCGGCGTGCGCGCCTCGTCGATCAGGATGGAGTCCACCTCGTCGACGATCGCGAAGTTGTGGCCCCGCTGGACCATCTCGCCCGCCTCGTAGACCAGGTTGTCGCGCAGGTAGTCGAAGCCGAACTCGTTGTTGGTGCCGTAGGTGATGTCGGCGTTGTAGGCCGCCTGGCGCTGGCCCTGGCTGAGCCCGTGGACGATGACGCCCACCTCCATGCCCAGGAAGCGGTAGACTTGGCCCATCCATTCGGCGTCGCGTTGCGCCAGGTAGTCGTTGACGGTGATCAGGTGCACGCCCTTGGAGGCGAGCGCGTTCAGATAGACCGGCGCGGTGGCGACCAGCGTCTTGCCTTCACCGGTCCGCATCTCGGCGATGCCGCCCTGGTGCAGCACCATGCCGCCCACGAGCTGCACGTCGTAGTGGCGCTGGCCCAGGGTGCGGCGCGAGGCCTCGCGCACCACGGCGAAGGCCTCTTCCATCAGGGTGTCCAGGGTCGCGCCCTTGGCCAGGCGGTCGCGGAACTCGGCGGTCTTGGCCCGCAGCTCGGCGTCCGACAGCGCCTGCATCGCGGGTTCCAGGGCGTTGATCTTGGCGACCCGCGCCGTCATCGCCTTGACCTTGCGGTCGTTGGAGGAGCCGAAGAACTGCTGGAAGATGCTCAAGGGGAAGGTCCGGTTGATGCGGTGGGCGCGGCCATAGCCCGTCGCCTGCCGGGAAAACTTGCTCTTTCAAGGGCGCGCGAGACTTAAGCAGCGACCCCGCCCAAGTCAACGCGACGCAGGAACCCGATCCCTCCTCTTTAGGGGAGGGTGGACGAGGCCCCCGGGGCCCGCGAACGCGGGCGCGAGGATAAACTCCACCCCGGACGGATGGGAGTCTATGGGCCAGGGCTCCGAAGTCCGAGCTTGAACGCGACTTCCCCACCCTGGCCGCTCACGCGGCCTGTCCCTCCCCTAAAGAGGAGGGATGAGGGCCTCAGCAGACCTCAAAAAGTCCTGCGGCGCCCATGCCGCCGCCGATGCACATCGAGACCACCACGTTCTTGGCCCCGCGGCGCTTGCCTTCCTGCAGGACGTGGCCGGCCAGGCGCGCGCCGGTCATGCCGAAGGGGTGGCCGATGGCGATGGAGCCGCCGTTGACGTTGTACTTCTCCGGGTCGATGCCCAGCTTGTCGCGGCTGTAGAGGCACTGGCTGGCGAAGGCCTCGTTCAGCTCCCAGAGGTCGATGTCGTCGATCTTCAGGCCGTGGCGCTCCAGCAGGCGCGGGATCGCGAACACGGGGCCGATGCCCATCTCGTCGGGCTCGCAGCCGGCCACGGCCCAGCCCTTGAACACGCCCATGGGGTTCAGCCCGCGGCGCTGGGCCTCCTTGGCTTCCATGATCACCACGGCGGCCGAGCCGTCGGAGAGCTGGGAGGCGTTGCCGGCGGTGATGTACTTGCCGGGCCCGCGGACCGGCTCGAGCTTGGCCAGGCCCTCGGCGGAGGTGTCCGGCCGGTTGCACTCGTCCTTGTTGACCTCGTAGTCGACGATCGTCTCTTCCTTCGTCTCCTTGTTGACCAGCTTCATCTTGGTCTTCATCGGGACGATCTCGTCGGCGAACTTGTTGGCCTGCTGGGCGGCGGCCATGCGGCGCTGGCTCTCCAGCGAATATTCGTCCTGCGCCTCGCGGCTGACCTTGTAGCGCTCGGCCACGATGTCGGCGGTGTCGATCATCGGCATGAAGATCGCCGGATACATCTCGGTCAGGCGCGGATCGTTGTTGTCCTTGCCCGTGCCCATGTTGGGCATGGAGATGGTCTCCACACCCCCGGCCACGACCACGTCGGCGCCGTCGTTGCGCACGAAGTTGGCGGCCATGCCGATGGTCTGCAGGCCCGACGAGCAGAAGCGGTTGACCGTCACGCCGGAGGTGGTGATCGGCAGCCCGGCCAGCAGGCTCGCCTGGCGCGCCATGTTGCCGCCGCCGTGGGCCACATTGCCCATGAACACGTCCTCGACGGCGGCGCCTTCGATGCCCGCCTTGGCGACCGCGTGCTTCACCGAGTGGGCGGCGATCGAAACGGTGGGGGTGATGTTGAATCCGCCGCGGGCGGACTTGGCCAGGCCGGTGCGGGCGTAGGACACAATGACGGCTTCGCGCATTTTAAATGATCCTCCCAAAATATTGGCCGCTTGGCGCCGCCTGGGGTCCGGGGGCGCGCGGGGTCGGGGCAACCTTTGCATCCCGGGATGTAAATGGCTAGGGACGGGCGGCGTCTTCAAGGCGCGCCAGCCGTCCATTTTCGAGGGGGATCCGCATGGCCGCCGACCGCGCCTACCGCACCGCCGCCGGGATTGGGCTGGCGCTGGTCCTGGCGCTGAGCCTGTCGGCCTGCGGCAAGGGCGGCGGCGCCGAGCATGCGCCCGAGCGCGGCGACCAGGCCGTGGCCAAGGTCGACGGCCAGACGGTCTGGTCCTCCGACGTCAAGCGCGAGGCGGTGGCCCAGGGCCTGCTCGGCGAGGGCGAGCCGCTGGAGGTCTCCTCCGACCTGTTCCGCCGGGTGCTGGACGAGGTGGTCGACCAGCGGCTGCTGGCCGGCGAGGCGGTGCGCCGCAAGCTCGACAAGGACCCGGTGGCCCAGCGCCGCATGGCCGCGGCCCGCGACCGGGTGCTGGGCGACATGCTGGTGGAAAGCGTGGTCTCCGACGCCGTCAACGACAACGCCGTACGCGGCCTCTACCAGGAGCAGCTCAAGCTCGCCAAGCGCTCGGAGGAGATCCACGCCCGCCAGATCGTGCTGCCCAACGCCGCCGAGGCCGAGGCGGTGCGAAAGCTGTTGGCCGCCGGCGCCTCGTTCGAGGCGCTGGCCATGGAGAAGTCGACCGACGCGGCGACGCGGTTCAACGGCGGGGACCTGGGCTATTTCACCATCGACGTCATGCCCGAGGCCTATGACGCGGCTCTGAAGGCGGCCAAGCCCGGACAGATCGTCGGGCCCTTCGCCGTCGAGGGCGGCTTCGCCCTGGTGAAGGTCGAGGACCGCCGCGTGGAGCAGCCGATCACGCTCGAGGCCGCGCGGCCGCAGATCGTGCGCTTCCTGACCTACGATCAGATCCGCGACCTCTTGGAGAAGCTGCGCGGCCGCGCGAAGGTCCAGGTGATGGTCAAGACCGACACGCCCAACCAGGTCGTCCCGCCGGCCGATGCGCCGAAGTCCGCCGTGTCGCCCGCCGTCGTCCCGCCCGTCGCGCCGCCGCTGGCCAAGGGGGCCAAGAAATGACCAAGAAACCCACCCCCGTTTCGAAGGCCGCCAAGGCCCTGGAGGCCGCCTCGCGGCCCGTGGAGGCCGTCGGCCACAGCCTCGAGCGCGCCTTCAAACAGGCCGCCAAACAGGCGCAGCAGTTCTCCACGCCGGCCCCCAAGGCGCCGGCCGCCAAGGCCGCCAAAGCCGCCCTGCCGGTCTCCCCGCTGGCGGTGAAGTTCCCGAAGATGCCGCCCATCGCCGGCGTGCAGATGGCGACCGCCCGGGCCGGCTTCTACAAGCACGAGCGCGACGACCTGCTGGTGATGAGCTTCCCCGACGGCGCGAGCTGCGCCGGGGTCTTCACCCGCCACGGGGTGGGCTCGGCGCCGGTCGACTGGTGCAAGCGGCACCTCGAGATGACCAAGGGCGAGGGCGTGCGCGCCCTGGTGGTCAACGCCGGCTGCGCCAACTCCTTCACCGGCCGCCCGGGCGCGGACGCCGTACGCCGGGTCTGCTCGGCGGCGGGCAAGCGCTTCGACTGCCGCCAGCGCGACGTCATGGTGGCCTCCACCGGCGTGATCGGCGTGTTGCTCGACGACACCAAGATCGCCCACCGACTGCCCGACATCGAGCACCGCCTGGCCGAGAACGGCTGGACGGGCGCCGCCCGCGCGATCATGACCACCGACACCTTCCCGAAGGGCGCCCACGCGGTGGCCGAGATCGACGGGGTGAAGGTCAAGATCAGCGGCATCTGCAAGGGCTCCGGCATGATCGCGCCGGACATGGCCACCATGCTGGCCTTCGTCGTCACCGACGCGGCGATCTCGCCCGCCGCGCTGCAGAACCTCTGCAGTCTCTACACCCGCAACACCTTCAACGCGGTGACGGTGGACGGCGACCGCTCGACCAACGACACGCTCCTGCTGTTCGCCACCGGCAAGTCCGGGGCCCCGAAGATCAGCCGCGCCGGCGACCGGCGGCTGGCCGACTTCCGCGACAAGCTGGAGCAGGTGTTGTTGGACCTGGCCCACCAGTTGGTCCGCGACGGCGAGGGCGCCACCAAGTTCATCAAGGTGACGGTAACGGGCGCCGAAAGCCACGCCTCGGCCAGGAAGATCGCCCGCACCATCTGCGAAAGCCCGCTGGTCAAGACCGCCTTCGCCGGCGAAGACGCCAACTGGGGCCGCATCGTCATGGCCGTGGGCCGCGCCGACGAGCCGGTGGACCGCGATTCCATGAGCGTGAAGTTCGGCCCCCTGGTGGCCGCCCAGGACGGCCTGGTCTCACCCACCTACGACGAGGCCAAGATGAGCGCCTACATGAAGAAGAAGGAGCTGGAGGTCAGCGTCGATGTGGGCGTGGGCCGCGGCGCCGCCAGCATGTGGACCTGCGACCTCACCAAACGCTACGTCGAGATCAACGGCGACTATCGGAGCTAGCGCCAAGGTCGCCGTGTCCGAAGGCCGTATCCCGCAATCCGCTGATCCCCCGCTTTCGCAGGGATGAGCGTCATTGAGTAGAAGTCTTAGACCGCTGTCCTGGCGTCAGCCTTGACCGCAACGAGTCCGGCCCGGATAGCTGCTGCAACAAGAAAAGTCGGGAGGCGCTCGTGAGGTCTTGGATTGGCGTCGTCGCCATGGCGGCGGCGGGGATGATGGCGCTTGGCGCCGGGTTCGCCCTGGCCGAGGACGTGCCGCCCCCGAAGCTGGTGCTGGGCGACCGCACCCAGGGGCACGACCTTTACGCCGCCCGCTGCGCCTCTTGCCACGACGGCGGCTCCGATCGCGCGCCGCGCAAGGACGCGCTCAGCGCCATGGGCCCAGATCCCGTGATCGACGCCCTGACGCGCGGGGTCATGCGACCCATGGCTTCGGGAATGAGCGACGCCGACATCGAGGCCGTGGCCGTCTATCTCACCGGCAAGGCCCCGCTGCCGAAGGTGGCCGAGGGGCCCGAGCCCGACCCTTGCGCCCACGCCGACCCCATCAAGCTCGGCGGCGAGGGCTGGAACGGCTGGAGCCCGGACGCGGCCAACACCCGCTTTCAGCCCAGGCCCGGCCTCGCCGCCGCCGACGTGCCGCGGCTGAAGGTCAAGTGGACCTTCGCCTATGTGGGATCGAAGAACGCCCAGGTCAGCGTCGTGGGCGACCGCCTGTTCCTCGGCAGCAATGCCGGCAAGGTCTATTCGCTGAACGCCCGCACCGGTTGCGCCTATTGGCGCTACGACGCCAAGGGCGGGGTGCGAACCGCGCCGGTCGTGGCGCGGCTGGCGGCCTCGCCCAGCGGCTTCGCCGTGTTCATGGGCGACGACCGGGCCACCGAGTTCGCGCTGGACGCCATGACCGGCAAGCTCATCTGGTCGACCAAGCTGGAGCAGCACCCGCGCTCGATGCTGACGGGGGCGTCGAAGCTGCATGACGGCGTCCTCTACGTGCCCGTGTCGTCCAGCGAGGAGATCGCCACCAACGATCCGGACTATGTCTGCTGCAGCTTCCGCGGCGCCGTCGCGGCCCTGGCGGCCGACAGCGGCAAGGTGATCTGGAAGACCTACTCGGTGGACCAGGAGCCGAAGGCCTACCGCGTCGCCCAGGGCCGGTCGCTGACCGGGCCGGCGGGCGGGGCGATCTGGTCCTCGCCGACGATCGATCCGAAGCGGGGCCTGCTCTACGCGGCCACCGGCGACAGCTACACCGACGTCGACACCGACGGCGCCGACGCGGTCATGGCCATCGACCTGAAGACCGGCCAGGTGAAGTGGCGCAACCAGGTGACCGCCAAGGACAACTTCATGGTCGGTTGCCCGCCCGGCCCGAAGGCGCCCATCAACTGCCCGAGCCCGTTGGGGCCGGACGTGGACTTCGGCTCCTCGGTCATGCTGCGCACCTTGCCGAACGGCCACGACATCCTGATCGCCGGCCAGAAGTCGGGCGTGGTCTATGGCCTCGACCCCGACCACGGCGGCAAGACCCTGTGGCAGGTCAAGCTGGGCCGCGGCGGCGCGGCGGGCGGCGTGGAATGGGGCATGGCCGCCGACCGCGCGACGGCGTACGTGGCCATCGCCGACGGCAGCCGCGGGACGCCGGGGCTCAACGCCGTGAACCTGGCGACCGGCGCGGTGCTCTGGAAGACGCCGACGCCGGAGCTGCCCTGTCCCGCCGGCAAGCGCTGCGTCCTGTCCCAGTCCGCGCCGGTGAGCGCCATCCCGGGGATCGCCTTCTCCGGCGCCCTCGACGGCCACCTGCGGGCCTACGACGCCCGGACCGGCAAGATCGTCTGGGACTTCGACACCGCCGACGCCAGCTACGACACCGTCAACGGCGTCAAGGCCGCCAGGGGTGGGGCGCTCGACGCCACCGGCCCGGTGATCGTGAACGGAATGCTGTTCCAGCATTCCGGCTATCCGGGCGTGATGATGGGCCCCGGCGGGCGCAACCTCCTGATGGCGTTCTCGGTGGACGGGAAGTAGTTGGCCGTGCGGGGTCACACTCAAGAGTTGAGGATCTGGGCGTCCTCGGGCTAGGTTCCCCCAGCGAAGTTGTATCCGGGGGGTTACGTCTTGCGTATCTGGCTTGCTGTCGCCGCAGCCCTGGCCGGGGCCCTACCTTCGCTCGCCGCCGCCGCGCTCCCGCCGCTGGAGGCCTACGGACGCCTGCCGGCCATCGAGGACGCGAGCCTCTCGCCCTCGGGCGGACGCTTCGCCGTCGTCGTGGCTGACAAGGACGGCCGCAAGGTCGTGGTGCGCAAATCCGACGGCGAGATGCTGGGTGGCGTGGCCTTCGGAACGGCGAAGATCCGCGCGGTCACCTTCGCCGGCGAAGACCATGTGCTGATCACGGAAACCGCGACGGTGTCCCGCCCGGTGATCGGCCTGCGCACCACCGAGATGGAAGGGATCATCGACTTCAATGTGAAGACCCGCGCCAGCTACATGATCTTCGCCAAGAGCAACCAGTACGTGGACGCCGTCCTGGGCTTCCATGGCGTGCGACAGGTGGGCGGCAAATGGTACGCCTATGTGGGCGGCGTCACCTGGGAGGCGGTTGCGCCCCACTCTGACGGCGGGGTGATCTATCCCGATCTCTACCGCATCGATCTCGACACCGGCCGCGCCGAGAGGGTCGCCACCTCGGCGCAGCGCAGCCGCGACTGGATGATCGGGGCCGATGGCGCGGTGCTGGCGAACTCCGTCTATGATCCGGGCCGCCGCCAATACACGGTCTATCCGGGCGCCGGCATGGAGCATCCCGTGCTCCAGCGCACCGGCGACGACGCGCTCAGCCTACTCAGCCCCGGCCGGACCCCCGGGACGGTGGTCGTGGTCGAGCGCACCGAGAATTCGATCGAGGGCCGCGAAATTCCCCTTGGCGGAGGCGGCGAGGGCGTCGTGCTCATCTCGGGCGACAACGCGGCGGGCGCGCTGGTGGACCGTGAGAGCCACAGGCTGGTGGGGATGAGCAACCTGTCCGGCCCGAAGCTGCTCGATCCGATGCTGCAGAAACGCATCGACGACTCGCGCGCCGCCTTCGCGGGGGAGAAGGCAGAGCTGGTGTCCTTTTCCCACGACTTCGCCCAGATGATCTTCCTGACGGAAGGGCCGCATGACGCGGGGCGCTACTGGCTGGTCGACGCTGTGGGGCGCAGCGCCATCCCGCTGGGCGAGGTGCGCCCCGACCTGCCTCCCGCCGAGGTCGGCCCGACGCGAATGTTCGCCTACAAGGCCGCCGACGGTCTGGGCATGGAGGGCGTGCTGACCCTGCCGCCGGGGCGAGAAGCCAAGAACCTGCCGGTCGTGGTGATGCCGCACGGCGGGCCCATCGTCGTCGGCGACCGCGTCGGGTTCGATTGGTGGGCCCAGGCGCTGGCGTCCCGAGGGTACGCGGTCTTCCAGCCGAACTACCGTGGCACGCTCGGCTACGGCGAAGCCTTTCGCCACGCCGCCGAGGGCCAGTACGGCCGCAAGATGCAGACCGACATCTCCGACGGCCTGGCGGCCCTGGCTCAGGCTGGGATCGTCGATCCCAAGCGGGCCTGTATCGTGGGCGCCAGCTACGGGGGCTACGCGGCGCTGGCCGGCGTCACACTGCAACACGGCCTCTACCGTTGCGCCGTCTCCGTCGCCGGCGTGAGCGACATGGGTCGGATGCTGATCTGGACGCGCGAGCGGGGCGACGCCCGCGATACGCGCGCCCAGGATTTCTGGCGCGGCCTCACGGGAGCCCAGACGTCGGATATGGACGCCGTTTCACCCCTGAAGGCGGCGGCCAGGGCGGACGCGCCGATCCTGCTCATCCACGGCGAGAACGACAGCGTCGTGCCGATCGAGCAGAGCCGCGCGATGCAGAAGGCGCTTGCCTCGGCGGGCAAGCCCGCGGACTTCGTCCTGATGGACGGCGAGGATCACTGGCTCTCCAACGCGCCGACGCGGCTGGCCATGCTGAAGGCCGTGGTGGCCTTCGTCGAGCAGCACGACCCGGCGAACTAGCTGGGCCTTCCCGGTCAGGTTGGATCGACCTGAGCGGACGAGACGGGCGCCGGATGTCGCCGACGGCCCTGCTTGGTCCCGGCTCACGTGGTTCACGTCAGCCGGGACAGGGCCTAGCGGTTCGACCAGACGCCGGTGCGGCCGGAGGACGACTTGTCCCCGCCGCGTTGCGGGCCCTTGAAGGCCGGGCGTTGCTGGGCGGGCTTGTCGCCGCCGCCGCCATGACCCCCGCTGCGCGCCGGAGCGCCCTCGTGACGATGGCCGCTATTGCCGCCGCCGCCGTGATTGCGGTTGCGCTTCGGCTGGTGGTTGCCTCGGCCGCCGCCCGCACCGCGGGTATCGGCCCGGTCAGGCTTGCCGGCCGGTTCCGGCATGGCCGCGGTGGCCGCGCCGAGCTGCTTGTCGTTGCGGCGGTCGAAGGACGGGATGGTCTGGCGCGTCACCTTCTGGATGTCGCGCAGCAGGGTGCGCTCGTCGTCCGAGCAGAAGGCCACGGCCGAGCCGTCGGCGCCGGCGCGGGCCGTGCGGCCGATCCGGTGGACGTAGCTTTCCGGCACGTTGGGCAGTTCGTACTGCACCACATGGGTCACCGCGTCGATGTCGATGCCGCGTGCGGCGATGTCGGTGGCGACCAGGGCGCGGACCTTGCCGGCCTTGAAGTCGGCGAGCGCGCGTTCGCGCTGGCCCTGGCTCTTGTCGCCGTGGATCGAGGCGGCCTCGACGCCCACCTGCTCCAGGCCCCGGGCCACGCGGTCGGCGCCGCGCTTGGTGCGGGTGAAGACGATGACGCGCTTGAAGCCCTGATCATCGAACAGCTCGGAAAGCAGGGCGCGCTTGCGCCCCTGTTCCACGAACAGCACGCGCTGGTTCACCTTCTCGACGGTGGTCGCTTGCGGGGTCACCGACACGCGCAGGGGATCGTTCAGCAGCTCGCTGGCGAGCTTGCCGATCTCGGTGGGCATGGTGGCCGAGAAGAACAGGTTCTGACGCTGCTTGGGCATGTGCGCCACGATCTTGCGGATTGGCAGCACGAAGCCCAGGTCGAGCATCTGGTCGGCCTCGTCGAGGACGAAGATCTCCACGCCGCGAAGGGTGATGGTCTTTTCCTGCAGGTGGTCGAGCAGGCGGCCAGGCGTGGCCACCAGCACGTCGACGCCGTTGGCCATGGCCTTGTGCTGGGCGCCGTACTTCACGCCGCCGAAGATCACCGCGACGGTGACGCCCATGTGCTTGCCGTAGGTGCGGAAGCTCTCGCCGATCTGGCTGGCGAGTTCGCGGGTGGGAGACAGCACCAGGACGCGGGCGCCCTTGCGCTCGGGCTGGCGCTTGTCGGCGGCAAGGCGGTGGAGGATCGGCAGGGCGAAGGCGGCGGTCTTGCCGGTGCCCGTCTGGGCGATGCCCTGCAGGTCGCGGCCGGCCATGACGCCGGGGATCGCCTGGGCCTGGATCGGGGTCGGGGTGGTGTAGCCTTCGCCGGCCAGCGCCTTGAGAAGCGGAGCGGCGAGGCCGAAATCGGTAAACTGGGTCAAGAACTGACTTTCACGTATGCGCCAAGCGCGCCCGATGGATCGCATCCAGGGCGCGGAGGTCGCGGGTCTTTGGGGAAGCGCCCCGCGTGATGGGCGATCTATGAGAATTCTCTGCGCTCGACAGGCTGGGCCTCGAAGAGAGACCCCACGCGGCTGGAGCGCGGATAGCGTCATAGTTCGTGACGCAGGCCGCACATCGTCCTTCGCAGGTGCGAAGTCAACCCACGGCGGAGCATTGGCCGCGGGCTGTTGCCTTTATGACTCAGCCGGGGAAGGAAGCAGGGATGAGCGAAAAGTCCCTCCTCCTGGTGGCCGCCGCGGCCCTGATCGACGCCGACGGCCGGGTGCTGATCTGCCAGCGGCCGCAGGGCAAGCAACTCGCCGGCCTGTGGGAATTCCCCGGCGGCAAGGTCGAGGCGGGCGAGACGCCGGAGGCCTGCCTGATCCGCGAGCTGGAGGAGGAGCTGGCGATCAAGGTCACCCACGCCTGTCTCGCGCCCTTCGTCTTCGCCAGCCACGCCTATGAGAGCTTCCACCTGCTGATGCCGCTCTATCTGGTGCGCCGCTGGGAAGGCCGGATCGTGGCCCGCGAGCACCCGCAGATCGCCTGGGTGAAGCCCTCGAAGCTCGGCGACTATCCCATGCCGCCCGCGGACGCCCCGCTGGTCGCCTGGCTGCGGGACCTGATCTGAGGGGATGAGCGGTCCATATCAATAAGTTATTGAATATATTGACCTCAAATTGAGCCAGCCTACGGCTTGGGCGGCGCGGGCGCCTTCTCGCCGAACGCCTCCTTCACCTCGGCTTCGGTGATCCGCGCGCCGGGGTCGCCCTTCTGGTTGAGGTTCTGCTCCTCCGTGCCGTCACCCATCATGCCGGGGTGCTTGTCCGGCGCGGGGCGAGAGGGCGGCTGCTGGGTCATGGGAAGTCTCCTTGTGCGAGGCTTCCAAACGGGTCGCGGGCGGGGCTGTTCCGGCCGGCCGGTCACCGCCTGTAGGCCGCCCGGCTCATGGCCACCTGCCGGGGTGCCGCGCCGCGGGCCTCGGTCGCCTCGACCACGCACTGGCCCGGGTCGATCATCGCGTGCTGGCCCAGGCAGTAGATGTCCTCGTAGTGGGGACCGGCGCTGGCCAGGCACTGGTAGAGGTTGAGCTTGGCCATGTGCAGGCAGGACGCCGTGTGCGGCTCGCTCATCAGGCCCCGCGCCTCGCGGGTGTCGCCCAGCACCGTCAGCGCCGCCAGCGCCACGCTGCGCGCCACGACGGGGCTCGCCCCGCCGCCGCGTCGTGCGGCGCCGGCCAGCGACATCTGCAGTTCGGCGGCGTCCTCGCGCGACGGCTGGTAGCTTTCCGTTGACAGGCGCTTGACCCGGCTCAGCCGGCCGGCCGCGTCGGGGACCTTGGCCTTGGCCCAGGCCTGGCGCTGGACGGAGTAGGCGGCGTGCTTGACCTTCTCGCCTTCGCCGCTGAGCGCCTCGCCCTCGGCGTAGAGCGCCCCGCGGGCGCGGGCCTCGGCCTCGGCGGCCCCCGGCAGGACGAGCGCGGCCTGGGGATCGGCGGCGATGCGGCGGGCGAGGTCGCCGCGGTCGGCGCGCACGGCGGCCACGAAGCGCGGCTCCTGCAGGGCGGCCAGGGCGGCATAGGCGATCATGCCGGCCTCCAGCTCGTGCGGCTCGTGCGCCGCCCCGGTCTTCAGGGCCTGGGAGACGTCCGCCGGGCCGGAGAAGGCGGGGTCGATCCGCCGGGCGTGGCGCACGAAGGCCTCGAAGGCGCTGGCCTGGACGGCGAGGCCGGCGGGCTCGGGCGCATCGTGGCGCGTGGCGGGCGGCGGCGCCGGCGAACGGCCGGCCATCCGCGGCGGCTCCGGCTGAGTCGCGCAGCCGGCCAGGATCATGGCGCAGGCGGCCGCGGCCACGCTGGCGTAATTGAAGAACTTCGTCACTGTCGACCCCCGACACCCAGGAGCCCCCCGAAGCGCTACCCTAGGTGAGGACCCAGCAAGCGCCGCCGTGGCCAGTTGTCGCGACAGAGGCTTACCGAGCGGTTACCGCGCAAGGCGTTCGCGGCGGCCTATTCGCCCCGCGGCAGGGGGTGCTCGACGGTCCCGAGCGCATCGGCCAGGCGCATCTTGGCCGAGCCCGGCTGGAGCGGCTGCGGCTGGCTCTCGTGCGGCGCCCAGCCGGTCAGGGTGACGATCTCGAAGGTCGCCGCGACCCGCCCGTCCGGCCCCGCGAACCGCTCGGCGTAGATCTCGCCGGCGCGGGCCAGCAGGGTGCGGGTGAGCGCGTGCGGATGGCGATCCGCCAGCACATTGGTCTCGCCCATGGCCCGCAGGTCGGCGAGCAGCCTCAGGGGGTGCTCGTAGCTGACGTTCACCCGGTCCACGTCGGCGACGGGCAGGGCGAATCCCGCCCGTTGCAGGAGGCCCGCCGCGTCGCGGCTGTCGGCGAAAGGCGAGACGCGGCTGCCGGCCCCGCCCAGGATCTCGCCCTCGGCGTCGGTCAGGGCCTGGCGCAGTTCGGTGAGCGTCGATCCGCCCAGAAAGGCGCCGAGGAACAGGCCGTCGGGCTTCAACGCGCGGCGGATCTGGATCAGGGCGCCCACCACGTCGTTGGTCCAGTGCAGGCCGAGCGTCGAGACCACCAGGTCCAGGCTGCCCGCGGCGAAGGGCAGGCGCTCCTCGTCGGCCACCAGGCGGGGGCCGTCGCGGCCGGCCAGCATGGCCGCCGACAGGTCCGCCTCGATCAGCACCCCGACGCGCTGCGCCGCCGGGCTGTCGGCCAGGGCTTCGCGCAGCGCGCCCCGGCGCGCCGAGAGGTCGACGGCCACGGGGAAGTCCCGCATGATCGCCTCCAGGCGCTCGACCAGGTCGAGGGCGGCCCGGCGTTGCAGGAAATCGGCCGCCGCAAAGCCGCTCGCGGCGCGGTCCAGGCGCTTCCTGTGCAGGGTGCGGTCGAAGAGCAGGGGGGCGGACATGAGCGCGGAAGATGGCCTCTTCCTGTTGCGATTGAAACCGGGGCCGCGCGTGCGCGGCGCCCTGCGTGGGGCGCTCGACCTGATCTTCCCGCCGCAGGCCATCGACGGCGGGGCCGCCCTGGCCGGTGGCCTCTCGGCGGCGGCCTGGAGCCGGATCCAGTTCGTCGACGGCCCGGTGTGCGACGGTTGCGGCGCGCCCTTCGAGTTCGACATCGGCTCGCGGTGCGCCGCGTGCCTCGCCAAGCCGCGGGCCTTCGACGCCGCCCGCGCCGCCTGCCTCTACGACGAGACCTCCCGCGAGCCGATCCTGAAGCTGAAGCACGCCGACCGCACGGACCTGGCGCCGCTGTTCGCCCGCTGGCTCTCGCGCGCCGCCCGGCCGCTGATCGACGAGGCCGACGCCATAGCCCCGGTCCCGCTGCACCCCTCGCGCCTGCTCAGCCGCCGCTACAACCAGGCCGCCGAGATCGCCCGGCCGCTGGCGCGGATGACCGGCCTCGCCTACCTGCCCGACGCCCTCATCCGCCGCCGAGCGACGGAGACGCAGGGCGGCAAGTCCGGGACCGGGCGCAAACGCAACGTCGCCGGCGCCTTCGAGGTCCCCGACCGCCGCGCCCATCAGGTGCGGGGCCGGCGGATCCTGCTGATCGACGACGTCATGACCACCGGCTCGACCGCCGAGGGCTGCGCGCGGGCGCTGAAGGCCGCCGGCGCCGTGCGGGTGGATGTCGCAGTGGTGGCCCGGGTTAAAGAAATGTCCGGACTCGCTATATGAAGCTTCGGCGACGGTTACGTCGTTAGAGTCCCATGTCCCGCAAGAGCGTCATGTCTCAGGTCACCATCTACACCAAGCCGTACTGCCCCTACTGCGTCCGCGCGGTGATGCTGCTTGAAAAGAAGGGCGTCGCGTTCACCGAGATCGAGGCCGCCTTCGATCCGGCCAAGCGCCAGGAGATGGTGCAGCGCGCCGGCGGCCGGGCGACCTTCCCGCAGATCTTCGTCGGCGACCGGCACATCGGCGGCTGCGACGAGATGATGGCCCTCGACCGCGACGGCAAACTCGACCCCCTGTTGCGGGCGGCCTGACCTCCTTTCCCGCGCAGCGGGAGAGGGGATCGTTTCCCGTAGAGGGAATGGTGGTGAGGGTGAGGGACGGAGCGCCGAGCTTGCGGCTTTCCCTTTCCACCACGCCCTCTTCCGGCCGTGGTCCCCCTTTCCCACGAGTGGGAAAGGAAGATTTTGCTATATCCTCACCCCATGAAGATCGCCCTGATCCAGACCCGCACGCCGGCCACGCAGGCCGCCGCCCTGGCGCATGTGCTGCCGATGGTGCGTGAGGCCGCCGCGGCCGGCGCGAGGTTCATCGCCACGCCGGAAGGGACCAACGTCCTGCAGAAGGACCGCGAGGCCCTGCTGCCCATGCTGGTGGGCCTGGAGGAAGACGTCGTCGTCTCAGGCCTGCGCGCCGCGGCCCAGGAGCTTGGCGTCTGGATCCTGTTGGGCTCGGCCCTGGTGAAACGTGAGGACGGCAAGGCCGCCAACCGCTCGGCCCTGATCTCGCCCGAGGGCGCGATCGTGGCCACCTACGACAAGCTGCACATGTTCGACGTCGACCTGCCCACCGGCGAGACCGCGCGGGAGTCCGCCACCTACGAGCCCGGCGACCGGGCCGTCACCGCCCGGGCGGGTGAGCTGAAGCTCGGCATGACGGTCTGCTACGACCTGCGCTTCCCGGCCCTCTACCGCGCTCTGGCGCTGGCGGGCGCGGAGGTGATGACCATCCCCGCCGCCTTCACCCGGCCTACCGGCGCGGCGCACTGGGAGGTGCTGATGCGGGCTCGAGCCATCGAGACCGGCGCCTTCGTCCTGGCGCCGGCCCAGGGCGGCCGGCACGAGGACGGCCGCGGCACCTGGGGCCATTCCCTGGTGGTGGCCCCCTGGGGCGAGGTGATTGCGCAACTCGACCACGACGAGCCCGGCGTGCTGATCGCCGACCTGGACCTCGCCGCCGCCGCCAAGGCCCGCGCGGCGATCCCCAACCTGGTCAACGCCCGGCCCTTCGCCGAGCCGCGGGCCCTCGCATGATCCGCTACGCCCTCATCTGCGAGCATGAGCATGAGTTCGAGGGCTGGTTCGGCGCCTCGGCCGACTTCGACGACCAGCAGGCGCGCGGCCTGCTGGAATGCCCAGCCTGCGGCTCCAAGGCGGTGCGCAAGGCGATCATGGCCCCCGCGGTGGCCGGCACGAAGACCCGCTCGCAGGACCTGCCGCCGGCCCAGAACCAGGCCGTGATGATGGAGGCCATGAGCCGCATCCGCCGCCACGTGGAAGAGAATTTCGACGACGTCGGCGACGCTTTCGCCACCGAGGCCCGCGCCATCCACGAGGGTCGCTCGGAGGACCGCGGCATCTATGGCCAGGCGACCTCCCAGGAGGTCCGCGACCTGGTCGAGGACGGCGTGCCCATCGCCCCCATGCCGCCCGAACCGCGCAAGAAGACCGAGCTCAACTGATCGCTCCTCCCCCGAAGTCTTTGCTTCAGGAAAGGGCTTGATGATCCGCCGACCTGAGTTGTCCTAGAACCCCGACCTCAAGCCCACCGAGAGCACATAGCCCTCGCCCTTCACCGATCCGCGGAGCTGGGTCGTCGTGGCCGCCGGCGTGCCGGCGTAGAAGGTCGTGTCGTGGTTCACGGTGCTGTCCTGGAAGTCGATGTAGGCCGCCGCCACGTCGATCTTCAGGTTCCGGGTCGCTTGGCCGGTGGCGCCGAGGCCGAACAGCCAGCGGTTGCCGTCCGGCACCCGGGCGGTGCGCAGGCTGCTGGGCGTGGGCGTCGGGTCGTACTGCACGCCGGCGCGAAGGGTGAGCTTCGGATTGACCGCGAAGTCGGCGCCGACGCCGCCGGAGGTCGTGTCGCGATAGTTCTGGGCGATGGCCTGGGTGCCGGCCGCGGTGCTGACGCGGATGGCGTCGAACTCGCTCCAGCCGAAGCGCTGGGCCTGGGCGTCCAGCGTCAGCCGGTCGGTGACCTGCCACCGCGCGCCCAGGGTGGCGATCCACGGCGTCGTGAAGCTGGCCGAGCCGGAGGCGTCCACATTGCCGGCGGCGAGCGGGCCCAACAGGCCGCCCACGAAGATCCGCCCGTTGAGGTCGTGGTCCATGGCGGAGCGGTAGCTCCCGCCGAAGGTGAGCCTGTCCAGATGCGCCTGGGCGCCGGCGGTCCAGCCGTAGTTCCAGCCGCGGCCGGAGAGCTGCGAGACGCCATCCGGCAGGAGGGGCGACAGGTTGGGAGACGCCTGCGAGAGCTTGGCTTCGGTGTGCTGGGCGTCGGCGCCGACGCCGATGTCCAGCCAGTCGGTGACCCGCATGGCGCCGGTGAGCTGCAGGTCGGCCGTGTTCAGCCGCGACAAGAGGGCGTCATATCTCGTCCAGGCGGTCCGCGGGTACTTTGTGGTGAAGTTGAAGGGCGCCGCCACGGAGACGCCGATGGCGAAGCGGTCGCCCACCGGCGTGGCGATGGCGAAGTTGGGCGCCACGCCCGCCTGGATCGGATTGTAGGCGGAGGGCTGGCCGCTCACCGGGGCGGTGGCGCCGCCGGGATAGGTGACGGTCGAGCCGCGGTCGGCCACCTTGCCCGAGACGAAGATGCCGTTCGCGCCCACATAGCCTTCGCGGGGCGAGCGGGCGATGGCCGCGGGGTTCCACCACAGGGACTCGACGCCCTGGTCGGCGACCTCGCCGGAATAGGCGCGGCCCGTGCCGCGTACGGACTGTTCCTGCAGATAGAAGCCGGCGGCGTGGGCCGCCGAGGCCGTCGCCAGGGCCGCCACGCCGGATGAAGCAAGGATACGGATGAGTTTCATTTTGCGGCTCCTGTCGACACAAATCAGGCGCCCCCTCGCCGCAAATAGGGGCCGCAGCCGCGGCTTGCAGGGGCGCGGCCGGCAATCTGTGGCTGTTCGGGGTTGTGTGGCCTTTCCGCCACACTACATCGACAGTGGCCCGGACCGTGCTTGATGAGGCGGCCGCTGGGTCAATTCGCCTATCCAAGGGGACCTGATGAACATCGACGTCTATTCCGACCGCGCCAAACAGGCGATCCAGTCGGCGCAGAGCCTGGCCCTGGCCCGCGGCCACCAGCAGTTCGCGCCGGAGCACCTGCTGAAGGTTCTGCTCGAGGAAAAGGACGGGCTGTCGCGCGCGCTGATCCAGAGCGCCGGCGGGCGGCCCGACGAGGCCGATACGGCCATCGACCTGGCGCTGGGCAAGCTGCCCAAGGTCGAAGGCGGCTCGGGCCAGCTCTACATGAAGCCGGAGGCCGCCCGGGTCTTCGCCGACGCCGAGGCCGGGGCCAAGGCCGCGGGCGACGCCTTTGTCACCACCGAGCGCCTGCTGATCGCCATCGCCAAGGAAGGCGGCGACGCCGGCAAGGCGCTGAAGGACGCCGGCGTCTCGGCCAAGGCCCTGGAGCAGGCCGCCGTCGCCTTGCGCAAGGGCAAGACCGCCGACTCAGCCTCCGCCGAAGAAGGCTATGACGCGCTCAAACGCTACGCCCGCGACCTGACCCAGGCGGCCCGCGACGGCAAGCTCGACCCGGTGATCGGCCGCGACGACGAGATCCGCCGCACCATCCAGGTCCTGTCGCGCCGCACCAAGAACAACCCCGTCCTGATCGGCGAGCCCGGCGTCGGCAAGACTGCCATCGTCGAGGGCCTGGCGCTGCGCATCGTCAACGGCGACGTGCCCGAGGGCCTGAAGGACAAGAAGCTCATGGCGCTCGACATGGGCAGCCTGATCGCCGGTGCGAAGTACCGCGGCGAGTTCGAGGAGCGCCTGAAGGCCGTGCTCAACGAGGTCACCCAGGCCGAGGGCTCGATCATCCTGTTCATCGACGAGATGCACACCCTGGTCGGCGCCGGGAAGTCGGACGGCGCCATGGACGCCTCCAACCTGCTGAAGCCCGCGCTCGCCCGCGGCGAGCTGCACTGCGTCGGCGCCACCACGCTCGACGA
>NZ_DATMNA010000021.1:0-20346 GCF_035569475.1 Phenylobacterium sp. | reverse complement strand
CCGGGTCCTCGTCGGATTTGTCGATGCGGGGGAAGTAGGCGCGGTTGCCCCAGTTCTGGCCGGCGCGGAAGAAGAACACCTGCACGCAGGCCTGGCCGCCCTCGGCGAACAGGGCGAAGACGTCGGCCTCGTCCACCGTCTCCGGATTGACCTGGGTCTCCTGGGCGATGGAGGCCAGCGCCCGGATGCGGTCACGCAGGCGCGCGGCGCGCTCGAACTCCAGGTCGTCGGCGGCGGCCTGCATCTCCTGGCTCATCTGGCCCATCACCGCCCGGCTCTTGCCGCGCAGGAACAGCTCCGCCTGGTCGACGAGGCCCTGGTAGTCCTGCAGGCTGACGAGCCCCGTGCAGGGCGCCGAGCAGCGGCGGATCTGGTGCAGCATGCAGGGCCGCGAGCGGGTCTCGTAGACGCTGTCGGTGCAGGACCTGAGCAGGAAGGCCTTCTGCAGGGTGTTCAGCGTCCGGTTCACCGCCCAGGCCGAGGCGAAGGGGCCGTAGTAGTCGCCGGGGATCGAGTGGGCGCCGCGGTGTTTCTTCAGCTGCGGGGCGGCGTGGTCGCGGCGGATCAGGATCTCCGGGAAGCTCTTGTCATCGCGCAACAGGACGTTGAACCGCGGCTTCAGCTGCTTGATCAGGTTGATCTCGAGCAGCAGGGCGTCGGTCTCGGTGCGGGTGGTGACGAACTCCATGGAGCGCGTCAGGTCGACCATGTGGGCAATGCGGTTGGTGTGGAAGCGGCCCTGCGCGTACTGGATGACGCGCTTCTTCAGGCTCCGCGCCTTGCCGACGTAGAGCACCTCGCCGTCGTCGCCGACCATGCGGTAGACGCCCGGCCGGTCCGGGAGGCGGGTCACCTCGTCCTTGATGAGCGCGGCGCCCTTCAGGGGCGGTGTGGCGACGTCGCTGGGCATCGGGCGAATATAGGTGAGTCAGCCGGACAACGCAGGGGCTCTCCTCTCCCCCGGCACAGCCGAGAGGGAGAGGGAAGGGAGAGGGCGGCTGGTGAAAAGGTGATCCGCCGATGGTGGCCCGAGGCCCCTCGCCTTGCCGGCGGGCGAGACTGAGAGGCCGCACCGCCCTCTCCCGACCTCTCCCTCTACGCTTCGCGTGGGGAGAGGAGGTCTGGCGCCTTCACCCCATCACGTTCAGGACCGCCAGCGTCATGGCCTCGACGCCGGTGCGGATGGTGGGCTCCGGGACCGGTGCGAACTGGGGGGTGTGGTTGCCGGGAGGCTCCTGCCCCTTGGCGCGGTAGTCGGCGATCACCTTGGGATCGATCCCGCCCAGGCCCCAGAACAGCGAAGGGACGCCGGCGATGATGTATTCCGAATAGTCCTCGCTGGCCGAGCCCGGGCTGGTCGCTTCCACCGCGCGGGCGCCGAAAGCGGCCTTGAACACCGGGGCGGTGCGCGCGGCGATCGCGGCGTCATTGACCACCGCAGACGCGCCCTGGTCGAAGGTGACGGTGGGGGCCGGGGCGCGGGCCATCTCGGCCACGGCCTTGGCTGTGCGCGCCAGGCCTTCCTTCAGCAGGGTGCGGGTCTGGTCGTCGTAGCTGCGGATCGTGCCGCGCAGCAGCGCCTGGTCGGGAATGATGTTGCCGGCGCTGCCGGAGACGATCGAGCCCACGCCCAGGACGCCGAACGCCGCCGGGTCCTTCTCGCGGCTGACGATGGTCTGCACCTCGACCGTGAAGCGCGCGGCTTCCATCACCGGGTCGATGCTGAGCTGGGGCCGCGAGCCGTGGGCGCCGCGGCCCTGGAACAGGATCTCGAAGCCGTCTGCGCTGGAGGACTGGACGCCGGCCTTGTAGGTGACCCCGCCGGTCGGGCCCGGCCCCACATGCTGGGCGAAGCCGATGTCGGGCTTCGGGAAGCGGGTGAAGAGGCCATCGGCGATCATCGCGCGTGCGCCGCCCACCGTCTCTTCGCTGGGCTGGCCGATGAACATCAGCGTGCCATGCCACTGGCTCTTCATGGTCACCAGTTGCTGGGCCGCGCCGACCCAGGCGGCCATGTGGATGTCGTGGCCGCAGCTATGCGCCACCGGCGTCGGCTTGCCCTGCCAGGTGGTGACCGCGTGGCTGGCGTAGGGCAGGCCGGTCTTCTCCTCCATCGGCAGGGCGTCGAGCTCGGTGCGGACCATGACGGTCGGGCCCTTGCCGTTCCGGTAGATCGCGACGATGCCGGTCTTGCCGACGTGCTCCGTCACCTCGAAGCCCAGCGCGCGCATCTCCTTGGCCAGCTTGGCGGCGGTGGCGGTCTCCTGGAAGCCCAGCTCGGGGTGCTCGTGGATGTCCTTGTAGAGGGCGTCGAGGTGGGGGTAGGCCTTGTCCAGGCCTGCGTCGATCTCGGCCTTCTGCTTGGCCACGTCGGGCTTGGCGGCGGCGTGAGCCTGGCCGGCCAACAGCGCCGCGGCGCCGGCCAACAGGACGGATCGAAGGACGGATTTCATGCGGCTAACCCCCAGACTCTGAAGAGCAGCACCTTAGCTTTGTGCGCCGCGGACGCCCGTTATTTTTGCGCCGCGCCTAGAGCTTCACCGCGCCGGCGCCGATCTTTTCGAAGACGCTCTTGGTGACCTTCACGTAGCCCTTCTTGGCGTCGTGGAAATAGAGCGGGCCCTTGATCTTGCCGGGATCGTAGCCGTCGGCGATCAGGTCCATCTTGCGGGTCTTGAAGGTGCCGGTGGTGTCCAGCGACGGCAGGATGCGGACGAACACCGGCTGAGCGTAGGCCGGCAGCTCGCGGGCCACCTCGTCGCCGAACGCCTTGATGTCGAACTCCGGGCCGACCACCAGGGCCGCCATGCCGCCGCGCCCCTCGGCGCCCTCGACGGCGACGCCGTAAACGTTGGCTTCCTTGACACCGGGGACGCCCAGCAGGCGCTCGGCCACCTCGTTGGTGGAGACGTTCTCGCCCTTCCAGCGGTAGGTGTCGCCGATCCGGTCGATGAAGTAGAAATAGCCGTCGGCGTCGGTCTTCATCAGGTCGCCGGTGGCGAACCAGCGGTCGCCCTTTTCGAAGACGTCGTGCAGGATCTTCTTCTCCGACGCGGCCTTGTCGACGTAGCCGGAATATTCGGTGCGCGCGTCGCCGCCGATCTGGCCGATGCACTCGCCGATCTGGCCCGGACCGCACTCGATGCACAGGCCGTTGACCCCGCGGATCGGCTCCTCGGTCTCCACGTCGAACTGAATCAGGCGAACATTGAACTGCTTGCGAAGCCACTTGGGGGCGCGGCCGATGGCCCCCTCGCGGCCATCGAAGTTGAACATCGAGACATTGCCCTCGGTCGAACCGTAGAACTCGAGGATCTCTGGGATGCGGAAGCGCTGCTTCATCACCGGCCAGATGTCGGGCCGCAGCCCGTTGCCGAACGCCATGCGGATCTTGTGGCGCGTCTCGTCCTCGCTCGGCGGCTGGTTCACCAGATAGCGGCAGAGCTCGCCGATGTAGACGAACATGGTGCAGCCCTCGTCGATCGCCTCGCCCCAGAAGTGCGAAGCCGAGAACTTGCGCCGCAGGAACACCGAGCCGCCGTTCAGCAGCGCCGCGCCCAGCGCGCAGAGCCCGCCGGTGGCGTGGTAGAGCGGCAGCGCCACATAGATGCGGTCGGACGCCTTGGCCCCCGTCGAGCCGGCGAAGCCGCGCATGTAGAGCTGGGCGCGGACGTGGGTGATCCGCGCGGCCTTGGGCATGCCCGTGGTGCCCGAGGTGAAGATCAGCAGCGCCGTATCGCGGGCGCGGATGTCCTCGCGCACGACCTTGTCCGGCGGGAGCTGGCTGCAGCTCTTCAGCGCCTGGACCAGGTCGCGCTGGTCGCCGTGGGCGGGGCCCATCACCCACTGCGCCAGGGGCCTTTCCAGCAACGGCTTGGCGGCCTCGAAGACCGGCGAGGTTTCGGCGTCCACGATGATGCAGGCGGCCTGGGAGATGCTCAGGCAGTGGGCGAGGGCCAGCCCGGAGAGCTGGTTGTTGATCAGGGCGGTGACCACGCCGATCTTCGACAACCCGTACCAGATGGCGAAATATTCCAGCCGGTTGGGCATGAACAGCGCCACTGTCTGCCCGCGCCGCAGGTTCGCGCCCTTGCCCCAATGGGCGAAGCGGTTGGCGATGGCGTCGAGTTCGCCATAGCTGATCGTCCTGCCCTCGAAGGTCATGGCGGTGCGGTCGCGCCACTGGTCGACCGCGGCCTGGATGTCGTCGCAGATCAGGTTGGGGCTGTCCGGCGCGATCGACTTGACGCGCTTGAGCGTCCGGTTGAGGCCGCGCACAAAGCGCCACTCGCGCTGCAACCTGGCCTTGAGCGCCATTCCCACCTCCGACTACGGCGCCAGCTTGCGGATGCCGCGCGCATCGGGTCAAGGACTTGCGGCCGCGCCGCCACGGCCCAGCTCCGGCCCGCGCCGAAACGCGGCGCCGAGGCCACAAATGATTAAGAGAATCTTTCCCAGGCCGACTGGCGCGAAACGCCCAGGGCCGCCCCGATGTCCGCCCAACTGACCTCGCGGCCACGCAGGGTGTCGACGATCTGCTGCAGGAAGTCGCGGCTGGCGTCGGCGGCGAAGTTCACCGAGCCCATCAGCGACATGAGCTGGTCGGTGGAGCGCTCCAACGGCTTGGTGTAGCCCTTGTCGGGGATCGGGCGGCCAGCGACCACGTCGTTACACATCTCCACGCACTCGTCGCAGATGAACACGAAGGGGCCGGCGATCAGCTTGGCCACCTCCTGCTGAGACTTGCCGCAGAACGAGCAATGCAGCGCCTTGGGCAGCCTGTGACCGGTGGCGCGTTCGAGCTTGCGGCGGGCCTTGATCTCTTCCGGGGTGCGCTTGGGTTTGGGCCCGCCCATGGCGACCTCCTTGTCAGGTCAATCCTGACTGTCAGGTATTTCCTGACGGGGATCGTCTGTCAAGGACTTCCTGACGGAACGAATTAAGGTCATTTGGCGCCGGGGCGGGCGCGAAGGCCGGGGCGCCGGTCGCGGAGGGGTCATCCGCCCCACTCCATAAATCATTGTGTTGTCAGTATTTTTGTCCGGGAGCGGGCCCGGAAGGTGGCCTGCGCGACGGCGCCAAGGCCCAGCTTGCCTGTTTCAGAGCTGGAACCGCCCCGCCGGCCTCCCGTTTGGGTCATCCAGCGACCATCCCTGGAAGGGAGTTCAGATGACCACCGAAATCAGCGCTACTCCGGACAACAGTCCGACCAACGCATCCACCGACAGCCCGATGTTCGCGCCGGTCCCGGCGTGGGAGCGCAACAACAAGCGCCGCGGCTTCGGCGGCGGCCGCGCGGCCGAGCCGCGCAGCTTCGAGTCCGCCCCGGCGATCGACGCCATGGGCGGCGTCGACCCCACCGACGTCAATTTCGCAGCAGGCCCGACCTTCGCCGACCGCACGCGCAAGTCGGCCTCCAGCAATGTGCCGATCGCCATCGTGGCCGGACTGATCGTGCTGGGCGGCATCGGCGCCGTCGGGTGGTATGCGATGCAGCCGCACGGCGCTCCGGGTGTCGCCGAGCTGACCCCGGGCGCGGCCACGACCACGACCACCACCACGACGCCGGACGCCTCCACCACGGCGGTGGCCCAGAACGAGCCCCTGCCCGCTGCCGCCGCCGCGCCGCCGGCCGCCAAGGCCGTCACCACCACCACGACGGCTCGCAGTTCCGGCGGCGCCGTGACCCACCGCGCCACGACCGTGGCCCGCGCCCATCGGGCCGCCAGCGTCTCTGAGACGGCCGCCGACGCCAGCACCACCGCGCCGGTGACGCCCCCGCTGCAACGCGCCGCGCCCGCGGCGCCGCCGGCCGCCGCGGCCGCGCCGCCGCTGGTCCTGAACCTGCCGCAGACCGCTCCGGCGCCCGCGCCGGCCACGGTCTCGCCGCCCACCACCCAGGCGGCGCCCCCGGCGACCACCTCGCCGCCGACCGCGGTTCCGCAAACCTAGGCCCTTGCCGTTGGGGACAAAGGAAGGGCCGCTCCGCAAGGGGCGGCCCTTTCGCGTGCGCCCTCAGGGCTTGCGGATCGCGGTGATCTCCGGAAGCCCCTCGGCTTCCTGGGTGTCGAAGGCGATTTTCTGTCCGACCTTGAGGCCCATGAGCAGCGCGGGCGAGGCCACATGGAACGGCATGGTCATGGACGGCCAGCCCAGCGCCGGGATCGGTTCGTGCTTGAGGGTGAGGACCTGCTGCCTGGCGTCGATCTCGGTGACCACGCCCACGCCCTTGGCGCTGCGGTGGGCGGGCGCCGAGGCGGCGTCCCCCGGCGCCTGGGCGAAGGCGGCCATGGGCGCGGCGGCGACGATCAGGGCGAGGACGAGGGGGCGCAGGGTCACGGGCGGCTCCGGGCGATGACGCGATTTGCGGACGAAGGTGCCCGCTCCGCGCCCTGAAATCCATGCCCCCGGGTTCCCGCCGGTCCGCTTGCAGAATTCAGCCCCAACGCTCGCGGTATTGGCGGCCTCGCCTCGACGGCTCTAGGCTCGCCCCATGCTCGGAGGGCCTTCCATGTCGTTGCGTTTCGCTGCCGCGCTTGGCCTGGCGGCCGTGGCCGCGTCATCCGCCGCCCTCGCCCAACCGGCGATCCCCAGCCGGACGCCGATGGCGGTGATTGCGGTCTCGCCCGGCAAGGCGGTGTCGCGGGTGGAGACGACGCGGGTGGACTTCGCGCCGGGCCAGGCGATGCCGGAGCACAAGCACACCGTGCCGGTGATCTGCTTCGTCACCGCCGGTGATTTTCTGACGCGGATCGGCGACGCGCCGGAGACGCGCGCGCCGTTGGGGTCGGTGACCTACGAGCCGCCGCAGGTGGTGGTGCATTATTTCCGCAACGCCTCGGCGACGGCGCCGGCCCAACTCACCTGCGCGTCGCTCGCCGGGAGCGACGACAAGGTGCTGAACGTCATGCTGGACCCCAAGGCCAGGTAGGACTCGGCCTCCGCCAACGCATTTCGTCCGCGGCACGAGCTTGACGTAGCGGCGCCGCGACCCACCGCCGCATGGTGAATTTGAGCCATGCCACGAGCGGCGGCTCTGGTTAGCGTGCGCCTGGAGACCGTCTAGCGTCGGGTTCAGCGGGAGGGAAACGCTGGCTTCGATCCGCCGGGGCTCAGGCGGCGACGGTCCAGCGTCCGCCTGGGAGGTCGTTGTCGTCGGCGGGCGGTGGGGGCCGCTGCAGCCGACGACGGCGCACCGCGGTCCGGCGTTCGCGCCGGGCCGCGACCAGCCCGCTTAGAGGCCGGCCTGCGTCACCGACCTAGCGGGGCCGGCCGGCGTGCTCGGCCAGGATCAGGGCGGCGGCGGCGGTGACCCTGCGGCCCGTGGGCAGGTGGATGAATTCGTTGGGGCCGTGGGCGTTGGAGGCGGGCCCGAGAACGCCGGTGATCAGGAACTGGGCTTGCGGGAACTTCTCCCCCAGCATGCCGATGAAGGGGATGGTGCCGCCCTCGCCCATCATCGCCGCCTCGCGCCCGAACGTCGCCTGGGAGGCGCGCTGCACGGCGGCCTCCAGCCAGGGCTCCAGCGGCGGGGCGTTCCAGCCGGGGCTGGCCTGGACCGTCTGGAAGCTGACCTTGGCGCCTTGCGGCGGGTCGGCAGTGAGCGTCTCAACCAGCGCCTGGGCGCAGGCGTCCGGGTCGGCGGTGGGCGGCAGGCGGACGCTGAGCGCCAGCGCCGTCTTCGGGCGCAGCACATTGCCGGCGCTGCCGGGCGGCGGCAGGCCGTCGGCCCCGATGACAGTGAGCGCCGGGCGCCAGGTGCGGTTGAGGATCAGCTCCGGCGTGTCGCGGGTGAGCGGGGCGGTGTCGCCGGCGAAAGGGAACTTCTTCCATACGGTCTCCCCCAGGGCCTGAGCGGCGACCTTGGCCTGGGTCTTCCGTTCGGCCGGGATCTCGACGTTGAAGGCCTTGGGCCGGACCTGGCCGGTGGCCTCGTCCTCGACCCGCGAGAGGATCGCGCGGGCGAGGCGGAAGCTATCGGGCACGACGCCCGAGGCGTCGCCGGAATGGACGCCCTCGGTCAGCACCTCGACGGTGAGCAGGCCGCCGGCCAGCCCGCGCAGCGAAGTGGTCAGCCATAGCTGGTCGTAGTTGCCGCAGCCGGAGTCCAGGCAGATCACCAGCGAGGGGCTGCCGATGCGCTCGGCCAGATGGTCGACGTAGAACGGCAGGTCGTAGGAGCCGCTCTCCTCGCAGGCCTCGATCAGCACCACGCAGCGGGCGCGTTTGACGCCCTGCGCCTGCAGCGCCAGGAGCGCGGTCACCGAGGCGTAGATCGCGTAGCCGTCGTCGGCGCCGCCGCGGCCGTAGAGCTTGTCGTCCTTGATCACCGGCTCCCAGGGGCCCAGCCCCTCGGACCAGCCGGTCATTTCCGGCTGCTTGTCCAGGTGGCCGTAGAGCAGGACGGTGTCGTCCACCTCGCCTGGGCTCTCGATGAGGATGACGGGCGTGCGGCCTTCCAGGCGGACCACCTCCAGCGTCGCGCCCGGCAGGGCCTTGATCTTCGCGCGCGCCCAGCCGGCCATGTGCTCGACGGCCTGGTCGATGAAGCCCGACCTGGCCCAGTCCGGGTCGAAGGCCGGCGACTTGGCCGGGATGCGGATGTAGTCGACCAGGGCCGGGGTGATCTCGCGGTCCCAGATGTCGGCGGTGAAGTCGTTGAGGGCCTTGGCGTCCATGGGCGAACTCTCACTCAAGCGCGGATAGGCCGATGTCCTAACCCAGGCGCTCGTGCGCCCCAATGCCGCATCGCGGCGGACCTAAGCCTTTCGGTAAACAGCAGGTGGGATTGGTAGCGCGGATATCCATGAACACCGAGGACGACAGATGATCAATTGGACGGAGCTGGGCGAGTGGACGACCGCCTTCATGGTGGTCGTCTCCGGCGCGCTCGCGGGCCACTACGCGGCCGAGGGCATGAGCGCGGTGCAATGGGCCGGCGCGGTCTGCGCCGTTCTCGGCTCCGTCACGCTGGCGGTCGGCGTCCGCGTCTGGCCGTCCCCGCGGAAGGCCAAGGCCCAGGGCCAGCGGGCGCGCGACTAGCGCGACGACTCCAGCGGCGAAGACAGCCTGGCCACGGCCAGGCTGAAGACCACCTGCCAAGGCAGGTAGAGCACGACGGGCAAGGCGAACCCGTGCAGCAGGTCGACGCCCCCCACGAACAGGGCCAGGCAAAGGCATCCGCCCAGCACGGCCAGGGTCAGTGAGGCCCCGACCACGCGCAGGAGCGTCCGCGGCGAGAGCTTGGCCCCGCCGAGCGCGACCAGTCCCAGCAGCGTCGGGGCGGCGCCGATCAGTCCGCCCAGGCCGCCGGCCGGCCCCAACATCCACAGCGGTTCTTTGAAGCCCGGTGTCGCCTTGAAGGTGACGAAGACCGCCGCGCTATGAGCCGCGCCCACGAGCACCGCCCAGGCGGCGGCCCTCCACGGCGTCAGACGCCCCGTGGCGGCCAGGCCGAGGGCGGCGGGAACCGCGTAGAACACGATAGGCCCGTAGAATTGCAGGGCCTGTGGAAGGGGAGCGAGTTGGATCGCCGAGTCCGCCGCCAGGTGCGTCACGACCGCCGCCGCCAGCCACGCGCCCAGGCTAGTCCGCATGAATATCGAGCCCCATCGCGCTCAGCAGGTCCTGCTGCTGGGAGAGGGTGATCTTGATTCCGTCGCGACTGCCGAGGGCCGTCAGGTCGAGGCCGGAGACCAGCGCGCCGCGCAGGTCGGCGCCGGCCAGTTTCGCGCCGCCCGTGAGCGCCTGGAACAGGTCGCAGCCCGAGAGGTCCGCGCCCTCCAGGTCGGCGTCGGTGAGGTCGGCCTCGCGCAGCGACGAGCCCGCGAGATCGCAGCCCTTGAGGACCGCGTCGGACAGGTCGGCGAGTTCCAGGTTGCACCGCTGGAAGGCGGCGGCCGTGTGCGCGGTCCTGGGGCTGAGCGCGCGGGTGAAGTCGGCGCGGTGGAACCGCGCGCCGCGCAGGTTCGAGTCCTTGAACACGACCGACCAGGCGCTGGTCCGCTCGATGTCGGCGAAGGACAGGTCGCAGGCCTCGAAGCGCGCCTGGTCGAGCTGGGAAAAGGCGATCTGCACGCCGGAATGGCTGTCCGGGTCGGCGAAACTGCAGCGGACGAACACCGCCTCGCGCAGGTCGGCGTGGGCGAAGCGGCAGCGGACGAACCGGCACTCGCTGAACCGCGCGCCCGGCAGGATGACGGCGGAAAGCTGGACGTCGGTGAGGACGCAACCGGTCAGCTTGATGTCGGCAAGGTCGCGCTCGGCGAAGTCATAGGCGGAGAGGTCCAGGCCCTCATAGGCGCCGCCGGGTTCGAGGTCGGGGTTCGGATCTGACATGAGGGCGCGGCAGTATGGCCTCGCGCGAACGGCCTTGGAAGATCGGCGCAACTCGGCCAGCCTAGCGGCCGTCGGGAGCAGCGAGGCGGCGGCGTGCGGAAGACCCAAACGGCCAAGAAGGGCGCCGGCCGCGGACGGCCCTCGCGCTCCAAGGACCAGCCCAACTACAAGGAGCTGATCCTCGACGGCGCGGAGGGGCTCTTCGCGCAGCACGGGTTCTATGGGGTGTCGACCCGCCAGGTCGCCGACGAGGCGGGCGTCGACGTCGCCCTCGTGCACTACTATTTCGGCACCAAGCGCGGCCTGTTCGACGCGGTCTTCCTGCGCCGGGCGGAGATCCTCAACGCCGCGCGGCTGGCCTCGCTGGACGCCTACGAGCGCGACCACGCGGGCGCCCTGACCGCCGAGGGGGCGATCGCCGCCTTCGTGCATCCGCTGATCGACGCCTCGCTGAGCGGCGGGCCGGGGTGGAAGAGCTACTTCTCCCTGGTGGCCCAGGTGAACAACACGCCCGCCTGGGGCGGGGCGACCATGACCCGCTTCTTCGATCCGGTGGTGCACCGGCTGATCGACGTCCTGGGCCTGGCCCTGCCGGACGCGGACGAGAAGGAGCTCTACTGGGGCTATCAGTTCCTGACGGGCGCCATGACGCTGTGCCTGTCGGAAACCGGCCGCATCGACCTGCTCTCCAACGGCGCCTGCCACTCCAGCGACCTGGAGGCGATTCGCCACCGGCTGACCGGCTATTGCGCCGCGGGCTTCCTGTCCCTGGTCCGGTCCCAGGGCGAGGCAACATCGGCTTCCCTTACGTAAGCTTTTGAATTGCGACGTTTCTGTTGCGGAAATGCAATAGGCGTGAATAATATTCATCATTCGCTGAACCGAATTCAGCAATTGATGAAAAAGCGCTTCCCCGGTTCCCCAGGGCGCCGCTTATTTCCCCCAAATCCGCCGCGGGGCGGACGCGGAACGGCCGAGCGCCGCCCGCGCACATGGGAGGGAACCAAGATGAGCCTGAACCTGAGGACGGCGCTCCTGATGAGCGCCTGCGCGATTTCGCTGGCCCCGGTCACGGCGGCCGCCCAAGCCGCAGCCAAGGCCGCGCCGGCCGCCGCCGCATCGACCAACATCGACGAGCTGGTGGTCACCGCGCGGCGGCGCGAAGAGACGCTGAAGGACGTGCCGATCGCGGTCAGCGCCTACACCGCCGCGGCCCTGGACCGGAACGGGGTGCGCGACATCACCGACCTGCAGAAGTCCACGCCTTCGCTGACCCTGCAGCCCGCCCGCGGCTCCAACTCCACGCTGATCGCCTTCATCCGCGGCGTCGGCCAGCAGGACCCGCTGTGGGGCTTCGACCCTGGCGTCGGGCTGTATATCGACGACGTCTATGTGGCGCGCCCGCAGGCCGCGGTGCTGGACGTGTTCGACGTCCAGCGGATCGAGATCCTGCGTGGGCCGCAAGGCACGCTCTACGGCCGCAACACCATCGGCGGGGCGATCAAATATGTGACGCAGAACATCGGCTCCATCCCCGAGGTGGATCTCAAGGCGCAGTTCGGCTCCTACGGCGAGCACGACGAGATCGCCTCGCTGAAACTGCCGGTGACGTCCACGCTCGGCATCTCGGCCGCCTTCGCGAAGTTCGACCATGACGGCTACGGCAAGAACCTGACGACCGGCAACGACACCTACAACAAGGACGTGCTGGCGATGCGCGCCAGCGCGGAGTGGACCCCGACCTCGGACCTGTTCTTCCGCCTGTCCGGCGACCGGACGGTGGACAACTCCAACGCCAGGCATGGCCACCGCGAAGCGCCCTACACCAGCGCCGCCGGCGTGACCTACGGCGTGCTGCCGAACGTCTATGACACCCTGGCCGGGGCCGGCGATGGGAACCACGTCGTGGCCGAGGGCGGATCCCTGCTCGGCCAGTGGACGATGAACCCGAACCTGACCCTGAAGTCGATCACCGCCTTCCGGTCTGGCTACACCAACGGCGAGATCGACTTCGACGAGACGCCGCAGCCGTTCCTGGACATCCCGGCCAAGTACCGCGACCACCAGTTCACCCAGGAGCTGCAGGGCCTGTTCAGCTACGGCAAGCTGCACGGGGTGGCCGGCCTGTTCTACCTCGACGCCCTGGCGTCCGGCGCCTTCGACACGGTGCTAAACAACGCCTCGCCAGCCACCGGCTACACGATCTTCGACGGGGGCTACGTCCGTACAAGGAGCACCTCGGCCTACGCCGACGCGAGCTACGATTTCACCGACCAGCTCCAGGTCTCGGTGGGGGGCCGCTACACTTCGGACGAGAAGACCGGCCAGGTGCTGCGCCAGCAGTATCTCGGCACGCGCAGCCCCGCCTTCGGCAACGCCACGGCGGTCAAGCTGGGGCCGCCGAACACCAACTACACGGCCACCCGAACCTTCGACAAATTCACGCCGCGGGTCAGCGTCAGCTACAAGCTCACGCCGGACCTCACGACCTACGCCTCCTACGGCCAGGGCTTCAAATCCGGCGGCTTCGACATGCGCGGCGACGCGGTGGCCTATCCGGCGACGGTGAAGGGCTATGCGCCGGAGACGGTCAGCACCTACGAAATCGGCCTGAAGGGAAGCGTCCTCGACCACACGCTGAACTTCGCCACCGACGTCTTCGACAGCGCCTACCACAACCAGCAGATCACCACCCAGTACCCGAACACCACCGGCGGCATCGCCAGCGTGGTGGACAACGTCGGCTCCAGCACCCTGCGCGGCGCCGAGGTCGAGGGCTCGTGGCGCATCGTGCCGGCCTTCTCGGTCAATGCGACGGCCAGCTACATCGACACAAAGTTCGACAGGTATCTGGCCTTCATCCCGGGCACGGGGCTGGTGGACGTGTCGAACCAGCGCAAGCTGCAGAACACGCCCCGGTGGACGGGTTCGCTGTCGGGAACCTACAGCCACGACTTCGGCGACCGCGGCCGGATCACCATTACCCCGGCGCTGTCCTACCGCAGCTTCACCCAGCAGTTCGAGACGGCGACCCCGCTGATCGACCAGCCGGCCTACACGCTCTACGACGCCGATGCGGTGTGGACCTCCGCCGACGGCCGCTACCAGGTCGGCCTGCATGGCAAGAACCTGGGCGACAAGCGCTACAAGATCGGCGGCTACAGCTTCCCGGGCGCCCTGTTCGCCAACTCCATCGACGCCTTCTACGGCGCGCCGCGGACCGTCACGGTCTCGCTGGCGGCCAAGTTCTACTGATCGGGACCGGAGGGGGGCCAACCGGCCCCCCTCCGCCTGCCCGTTCATCTAGCTGAACGGGCGATAACCGGCGCGCTCGAAGCCCGTTCAGTTCGCCGCCGGCATCCTCTCCGCTTATCGGGCCAGACCGCTGGCCCCGCGGAACGGAGTGGAGCCATGACCCTGAAATCGATCGTCCTGGCGGGCGTCACCGCCCTGTCGCTGGCCGCCCCGGCGGTGGCCCTGGCCGACCCCTGGGACCATGACCGCGGCTATCACGAAGGCTGGCGCGACCGCGACGAAGGCCGCCGCCACGAATGGCGCGAGCACGAAGCCTGGGAGCACCGTGGCTACGGCTGGGGCTATGGCCCGCGCTGCTTCATCGAGCGCCGCGGCTATCACAACTGGTACGGCGAGTACGTCTGGCGGCCGGTGCGGGTGTGCCGTTAAGGCCCCACCCATAGAGGCCGCGATCGGGAAATCGGCGCCCGCCTAGCCCTTCACCGGCACCAGGATTTCGCCGCCGGACTCGCGGAACTTCTCGGCCATCTGCTCCATCCCGGCGTCGACCTCGTTCTGCTTGCGGGCGGCGTCGCGGATGTCCTGGCTGATTTTCATGGAACAGAACTTCGGCCCGCACATGGAGCAGAAGTGGGCGGTCTTGAAGGCCTCCTTGGGCAGGCTCTCGTCGTGGTATTCGCGGGCCGTCTCCGGGTCCAGGCCGAGGTTGAACTGGTCCTCCCAGCGGAACTCGAAGCGGCTGCGGGAGAGCGCGTCGTCCCAGGCCCGGGCGGTGGGATGGCCCTTCGCCAGGTCGGCGGCGTGGGCGGCGATCTTGTAGGCGATCACCCCCTGCTTGACGTCCTCGCGGTCGGGCAGGCCCAGGTGCTCCTTCGGCGTCACGTAGCAAAGCATGGCGGTGCCGAACCAGCCGATCATCGCCGCGCCGATGGCGCTGGTGATGTGGTCGTACCCCGGCGCGACGTCGGTGGTCAGCGGGCCCAGCGTGTAGAACGGCGCCTCGTGGCAGTGCTTGAGCTGCTCGTCCATGTTGGCCTTGATCTTGTGCATCGGCACGTGGCCGGGGCCTTCGATCATGGTCTGGACATTGTGCTTCCAGGCGATCTTGGTCAGCTCGCCGAGGGTGCGCAGTTCGGCGAACTGGGCCTCGTCGTTGGCGTCGGCGATCGAGCCGGGCCGCAGGCCGTCGCCCAGCGAGAACGACACGTCATAGGCGGCCATGATCTCGCAGATCTCCTCGAACCGCTCGTAGAGGAAGTTCTCGCGGTGGTGGGCCAGGCACCACTTGGCCATGATCGAGCCGCCTCGGCTGACGATGCCGGTGACCCGCTTGGCGGTCAGCGGAATGAACGGCAGCCGCACGCCGGCGTGGATGGTGAAATAGTCCACCCCCTGCTCGGCCTGCTCGATCAGGGTGTCGCGGAACACCTCCCAGTTGAGGTCCTCGGCGATGCCGTTCACCTTCTCCAGCGCCTGGTAGATCGGCACGGTGCCGATCGGCACGGGGCTGTTGCGCACGATCCAGTCGCGGATGTTGTGGATGTTGCGGCCGGTGGAGAGGTCCATGACCGTGTCGCCGCCCCAGCGGATCGCCCAGACCATCTTGTCCACCTCGTCGGCGACGGTGGAGAGGACCGCGGAGTTGCCGATGTTGGCGTTGATCTTGACCAGGAAGTTACGCCCGATCGCCATCGGCTCGAGCTCGGTGTGGTTGATGTTGGCCGGGATGATGGCGCGGCCGCGCGCCACCTCGTCGCGGACGAACTCGGGCGTGCAGTGGTCGGGGATCTCGGCGCCGTAGGGCTCGCCGTCGCGGATCGCGGGGTCGCCCGCCTGGCGGCGCAGGTTCTCGCGCAGGGCGACATATTCCATTTCAGGGGTGATCAGCCCCCGGCGGGCATATTCCATCTGGGTCACGGTCTTGCCGGGCCGGGCGCGGTAGACGCGGCGCGGCGCGGAGAACTGCGGCGCCAGGTGCTCGCCCTTGGCGAAGCCGTTGTCCTCCGGCTTCACCTCACGGGGATTTTCCACGATCTCGACGTCGCCGCGCGAGACCACCCACGGCTCGCGGGTCTTCGACAGGCCCCGCTCGATGTCGATGGCCGCGGCGGGGTCGGTATAGGGCCCCGACGGGTCGTAGAGCGTCAACGCCGGCTCGTTGGCCGACGGATGCACCGCCACCTCGCGGAACGGCACGCGGATGTCCGGCCACAGCACCCCGGGCTGATAGACCTTCTTCGACCCCGGGCGCTCGCCGGTGGGGACTTTTTCGCCCTTGGGCGCGGGCTCGAGGTTTCCGGTGGGTTTGTTCATGGCGTGCGGCCTCGCGCTTGGCGGGACGCCGGACGGGGAGATCGAAGCAGCTTCCGCCGCAGGTCCTTCCCTTCGCCGGCATGACCCGGATCAGGTTCGACGGGTCGCGGGATCACCCGCCTCTCAGCCGCTGGGCGCGGCCCCCCGAGGTAAGGCCGACGTTAGGCCCGAAGCCGCGGAAGGGAAAGGCCCGCCGACGCCTGAATGTCCGCTTTCGGCGGAGGGTCGGCAGGTTCCGTCGCTTGTGGCCGGGGGCGGTTGGGCGTCTGCTCAAGGTCGATCGTCGCCAGAGGAGCGAACCCATGTGCAATTCGGATCGGCGTCATTTCCTGCGGCTCTCCGTGCTCGCGGTCGGCGCCGCGGGCCTGGCCGGGGCAGCCCTGGCGGCGGAGGCGGAGAAGCCGCGGGCCGTCTATGTCTGCCCGCCCTGCGGCTGCGCGGCGGACGGCAAGGAGTTCCCCGCGCCGGGGACCTGCCCGGAGTGCGGCATGCCCCTGATCGAGAAGACGCCGGCCCCGAAGCGATCCAGCCTCTAGGAAGATCGGTTCGCCGGCCTCCGGAACGGCTCGACGCAGGCTCTGGACCGTTACGGCAGCGCTACTAAAGTGCCGCCAAAACAGTCGGAGAAAACACCATGAAGTCTGCTCTCGTGCCGGTCGCGGTCGCGATCCTCGCCGCCGCGACACCCGCCCTCGCCGCGCCCAAGGCGGCCCCGGCCAAACAGTGTTTCCGCGTCCAGGACATCGGCAATCACACGGTCGGCGACAGCCACACCCTCTACCTCAGCGTCGGAGGCAAGTCGGTCTATCGCGCGACCATGCGCAACGTTTGCCTGGGCGGCATCTCCTCCACCGACCCCATCGAGCTGAACGCGCGCGGCGGCTCGGGCAGCATCTGCGAAGCCGACGACCTGGACGTCCGCGCCACCCTGGCCGGCGGGGGAGGCCTCTCCACCCGCTGCCTGATCGATGAGCTGGTCAAGCTGACCCCGGCGGAGGCGGCGGCCCTGCCCAAGGGCGTGAAGCCTTAGGCGAGGACTCAATCAGGCCCTCTTCCTTCTTGATCGTCATTCCCCGGCTCGTCCCGGAAACCCATGATCGCAGGCGCAGCCGGGCTACCACGGGCGTCGCCGCGGCTTCTGGACCCCCACGGGATTCATGGGTTCCCGGCACAAGGCTGGGAATGACGATTCAAGAAGGAAGACGCCCGGATCGAGTCGCCAACTCAGCCCTGCACCAGGCGCACCCGCGTTCCGGACAGGACGACCTCGCCCTCGGCGTCGGTGAGGCCGCGGGCTTCGGCGGCGGTGCGGACGGCGGCCGGGTCGCGGACCGCCACGTCGAAGGCGCCCAGGCCCTCGCCGCGGCCGTCGCGGGCGGCGACGAAGCGGAGCTCGCCGCCGTCGTCGAGGCCGATCCGCCAGGCCTCGCCGACCCGCACCGGCGCGCGGCCCACGACCTCGCCCCAGCGGGCGGCCATGGCGGCGGGGTCGTGGCCCTGCAGTTCGGCGCCGACAAGCCCCGCCGAGACGTCGGTTCGCACGTGGTCGCGCCAGCCCGGGCCGCCCCACTCCCAGCGCTCCCACGGATCCATGTAGTCCAGCGACAGGATCGCCCCGCCGATGTCCTTGGGATGCAGATGGCTCATGGCCACCGCCCCCTCGTGCAGATCGGCCTGCTCCACGACGCGGGCCTTGGCCGCAGCGATGCGGGCGCGGGCTTCCGCGATGTCGCGCACCTGCAGGATGACCATGTAGCCGCCGTCGCCGCTGCGCTTTTCCAGGAGGCGGCCGGCCGTCGTGCCCTCCTGCTTCGGCGAGACCACCTCCAGGAAGGTCTCGCCTACCGGGAAGACCGCGTTCTTCAGGCCGAACTTGCCGACGCCCGGGTCATCGTAGGCGTAGTCGAGGCCGAGCACGGCGCGGATGTCGGCCTCGGCCGCGGCGAGGTCGCGGCCCACCAGGGCGATCTGTCGAAGGCGCATGGGCGTAGCTCCCCGCTGATGTTGGCGCGACCCTAGCCGCCCGCCGCAGCGGCGCGTCAAGCCGGGCTTCCGTTCGAGGCGCCTGACGGCCTAGGATTTGCGCCACGACATACGGGAGGAACGACCATGGCCGCGCTCGACACCGGGACCGAAGACCTGCTGGCCGATCTGGACGAAGGGGTCCTGACGCTGACGCTCAACCGGCCGCAGGCGCGCAACGCCATGAGCGAGGCCATGAACCAGGCCCTGGGCCGCCAGCTCGCCGCCGCCGAGCTGGATCCGGCGGTGAAGTGCGTGGTGCTGACCGGCGCCGGCCAGGGCTTCTGCGCCGGCGGCGACGTGAAGGGCATGAACGAGCGCAACGCAGGCGGCGGCCGGTCCGTCACCCTGGACGAGGCGATCCACGCCCAGCGGGTCAACCAGCGGGCCACCGCCGGCAAGCTCTTCAAGATGCCCAAGCCGACCCTGGCCGCCCTGCCCGGCGCGGCGGCCGGCGCGGGCCTGTCGCTGGCGCTGGCCTGCGACCTGCGGATCATGGCGGCCAACGCCTTCCTGACCACCGCCTTCGCCAAGGTGGGCCTGGCCGGGGACTATGGCGGGACCTACTTCCTCACCCAGCTCGTCGGCACGGCCAAGGCGCGCGAGCTCTATTTCCTGTCCGACCGGGTGAGCGCCGAGGAGGCCTTGCGGCTGGGCCTCGCCAACTGGGTGGTCCCGCCGGAAGAACTGGCGGCCAGGACCCGCGAGATCGCCTTGCGCCTGGCCCAGGGCCCGCAGGTCTGTTTCCGCTACATGAAGGAGAACCTCAACCGCGCCCTGGCCGGCGAGGTCGACGACTGCCTGGACATCGAGGCCACCCACCACGTCCATAGCGCCGCCACCGCCGACCACCGCGAGGCCGCCCAGGCCTTCGTGGAAAAGCGAGCGCCGGCGTTCCAGGGGCGGTAGGGTCCCCATCTTCCGGGGAACCTTGCTACACCGAACGTGTTCCCCCAAGGGGACCGTACGGCTGGGGTGGTGCGCCCGCGATGGGTAGGATGGCTCGGGGCGACAAGGAAAACATGCCGGTGAATGAGGACCAGCGCTACAGGTTGCTGGTCGACGCGATCACCGACTACGCCATCTATATGCTCGACATCGACGGGCGGGTGGCGAGCTGGAACGCCGGCGCCCAGAGGTTCAAGGGCTATGAAGCCCACGAGATCATCGGCCAGCATTTCTCGCGCTTCTATACCGAAGAGGACCGCGCGGCGGGGACGCCGGCAGCCGCCCTGCGGACCGCCGAGCAGGAGGGCCGGTTCGAGAAGGAAGGCTGGCGCGTGCGCAAGGACGGCACGCGGTTCTGGGCCCATGTCCTGATCGACCCGATCCGCACCCCCGCCGGCGAGCTGATCGGCTTCGCCAAGGTGACCCGCGACCTCACAGAGCGTCGGCTTGCCGATGAAACCCTGAAGCGCAGCGAGGAACAGTTCCGGCTGCTGGTGCAGGGCGTGACCGACTACGCCATCTACATGCTCGACCCGACGGGCCGGGTTTCGAGCTGGAACGCCGGCGCCGAGCGGATCAAGGGCTATGCGCCCGGCGAGATCATGGGCGAGCACTTCTCGCGGTTCTACACCGACGCCGACCGAGCGACCGGCGAGCCGGAGAAGGCGCTGCGGACCGCGGCCAGCGAGGGGCGCTTCGAAAAGGAGGGCTGGCGGGTCCGCAAGGACGGCACCCGCTTCTGGGCCCATGTAATCATCGACCCGATCCGCGGCGAGTTCGGCGAGGTGATCGGCTTCGCCAAGATCACCCGCGACATCACCGAGCGCCTGCACACCCAGCGATCGCTGGAGCAGGCGCGGCATGCGCTGTTCCAGGCGCAGAAGCTGGACGCCCTCGGCCAGCTCACCGGCGGCATCGCCCACGACTTCAACAACCTGCTGATGGCGGTCATGGGCAGCCTGGAGCTCCTGCGCAAGCGCCTGCCGCCCGACCCCAAGGCCGTCGTCCTGCTGGAGAACGCCATGCAGGGCGCCCAGCGTGGCGCGAGCCTCACCCAGCGCATGCTGGCCTTCGCCCGCAAGCAGGACCTGAACCCGGAAAGCGTCGACATCCCGGCGCTGGTGCGCGGCATGGCGGGGCTGATCGAACGCTCCATCGGCCCTTCCGTACAGCTCCGCGTCCGGTTCAACGGTCCCCTCGCCCCCGCCTTCACCGACGCCAACCAGTTGGAGACGGCGCTGCTCAACCTGGCGGTCAACGCCCGCGACGCCATGCCGAACGGCGGGGCGATCACCATCGAGGGCAGCGAGGAGGCCGTCGACGACGACGGAGAACTGGGCCTGCCCGCCGGCCACTATGTCCGCCTCACGGTGACCGACGAGGGCGTCGGCATGGACGAGCAAACGCTGGCCCGCGCCACCGAGCCCTTCTACACGACCAAGGGCATCGGCAAGGGCACCGGCCTGGGCC
>NZ_DATMNA010000020.1:0-112866 GCF_035569475.1 Phenylobacterium sp. | reverse complement strand
GTTGACCACGGTGGGATCAAAGCCGGCCGCGTCGAGGATGGCGGCGACCATCGAAGTGGTGGTGGTCTTGCCGTGCGTGCCGCCCACGGCCACCGAGAACTGCAACCTCATCAGCTCGGCCAGCATCTCGGCGCGGCGCACCAGGGGCAGGCGCCGTTCGCGCGCGGCGGCCATCTCCGCATTGTCCGGCTTGACCGCCGTGGAATAGACGATGGCCGAGGCGCCCTCCACGTGGCTCGCGTCATGGCCGATGAACACCTTGGCCCCCAGCTTCTCCAGCCGCTCGGTGTTGGCGCTCGCCTTGGCGTCGGACCCCTGCACGGCATAGCCGATGCGCAGCATGATCTCGGCGATGCCGCTCATGCCGATGCCGCCGATGCCGATAAAGTGAACGGGGCCGATATCGAAGGGCACGGGGCGGCGGGTCATGGGCAGGTGCTAGCGCAATCGCGCTGGACGCGAAACTCCCGCCTGCGGCGCCCTCCGCCGGCCGCGGCCGCATCGCCTGCCCGCTATTGTGGCTGCGCATGCCCCGTCCAGGCGAAGAATTCGCCTCTCAGGGTTACTTGATTGACAAATCGTTACAGGCGAGTGGAGTTATCGGCGGTGGTGGGCGGCAAGCCTTTGAATCGTTGGCGCGATCCTTAGCCGTCGCCTGCAAAAATCGGCCATCTTGGCCGACGGGGGTGGTTCGCCACCGGCCGGGGTGAGCGGGGGAAAACGTCATGGCTAGGCATTCCGGATCGATGAAGCGCCGTCTGCTGGGCGGGTTGGCGGGGGCTGTCGCCCTGGCCGCGGCGTCGCAGGGCCACGCCCTGACGATCGTCGGCACCTTCGACAGCACGGTCACCGGCGCGGCCAACGCCGCCCAGATCGAGGCCGCCATCAATTCGGCGATGCAGTTCTACGACAACACCTTCACCAACCCGGTGACGGTCGCCATCAAGTTCAAGCTCGGCGGCGGCCTGGGCGGCAGCACCACCAGCCTCTATGGCGACACTTACGCAAACTACACGGGCGCGCTGGCCCTCGACGCATTGGCCAACCCCCAGAACACCGTCCTGCAGACGGCGGTCGCCAACCTGCCGTTTGGCAATGTGAAGCCCGACATCGCGGCGACGAGCGCGGATTTCAGGGCTCTAGGCTACAGCGGCGCGCCCGGCGCGGTCGACGGCACCTTCGACGGCGTCATCACGCTCAACGCCAGCATCATGAACTTCACCGACACGGTGGATCCGAGCCTCTATCCCGCCAATCCGGTGATCCAGCACGAGATCGACGAGGTGCTCGGCGTCGGCGGCCCGGGCAGCCTGGTCAACCAGCCCTTCGGTCCGCTCTACATGGGGGCAGAGGATCTCTATCGCTATTCGGGCGCCCACACCGCGAGCTTCACCACCGACCCGAACGCGACGTCCTATTTCTCCTACGACGGGGGCGTCACCAACATTCGCGGCTTCAACCAGGGCCCGAACGGCGACTACGCCGACTGGGTCACGAACTGCGGCGGTCCCCAGTTCGTGCAGGACTGGCAGGGGTGCCCGGGCAAGCCGCAGATCGGCCTCGACCTGACCTCGCCTGAGGTGCTCGCCCTGCAGGCGATCGGCTACAACATCGGGGTTCCGGAACCCTCCGCCTGGGCGCTGATGATCACCGGCCTCGGCCTGATGGGCGCGGCCTTGCGCCGGCGCCGGGCCCTGGTCGCCGTCTAGATCCCGGCGGTCTCTTCGACCACGTCGGCCAGGCGCTCCGCGGCGTCGGGGATCGCCACGCTGCGGGCGGCCGCGGCCATGCGCGCCAGCCGCGCCGGGTTGCTGAGCAGCTTCTCCAGCGCGCCGGACAGGCTCTCGACGGTGAGTTGGCTTTCGCGGGCCACCTCGGCGCCGCCCACGTCGGCCAACAGCTTGGCGTTCTGGCCCTGGTCGTCGTCCAGCGCGACGGCCAGCGGCACCAGGATCGAAGGCTTCCCGGCGACCGCGAACTCGCAGACGCTGCCCGCGCCCGAGCGGCCGATCACCAGGTGCGCTGCGCCCAGCCGCCCGGCGAGGTCGCGGAAGAAGGGGGCGATCTCGGCGTCGACTACGGCGTTGCGGTAGGTGCGGCGCGCCGCCTCCATGGATTCCGGGCGGGTCTGCTGCTGGACCACCAACCGCTGGCGCAGGCCGTCCGGCAGGGCGGCGATCGCCTCAGGCACCAGTTCCGACAGCAGCCGCGCGCCCTGGCTGCCGCCGGTGACCAGGATACGGATCGGGCCGTCCGCGACGGGCGGCGTATAGGGCAGGTCGGCCAGGGCCCGGATCGCCGGACGCACGGGATTGCCCACCACGGTCGCTTTCTCCGCCACCTGGGGCGGCGCCTTCAGCAGGGTCGGGAAAGCACAGGCGACGCGGGTCACGCGGGCAGCCAGCATGCGGTTGGCCCGGCCCATCACCGCGTTCTGCTCATGGATCACCGTGCGGCGCCTGTCGAAGATCGCGCCCACCAGGGCCGGGGCCGACGGGTAGCCGCCGAAACCCACCACGATCCGCGGGCCGATCTCGCGGTAGAGGGCGCGCGCCTGGCTCGCCCCGCGCAGCACCGCCAGGCCCGCAGTCGCCACGCTGAGCGGATTGCCGCGCCGGTAGGTGGCCGCCGACAGGCCGATGCGGCGCTCGGCCGGGAAGTCCTGCGACAGGCCCGCCACCCGCTCGTCCGCCGCCAGCACGATCGACCAGCCGCGCGCGATCAGCGCCTCGGCCAGCGCCTGGGCGGGGAACAGATGCCCGCCGGTGCCCCCGGCGGCGAGAACCGCGATTTTGCGCATGATCGCTTGCGCTTAGGCGAACGAGCCGGCCTTGGCGAGGCCTTCCCCGACCGCATAGGCGCCGGGCCTGCGCCGGGTCAGCGCCAGAGCCAGGCCCAGCGTCAGCCCCATGGCGAGCATCGAGGAGCCGCCGTAGCTGATGAACGGCAGGGTCATGCCCTTGGTCGGGATCATGTCGAGGTTGACCGCGACGTTGATGATCGCCTGCAAGCCCACCAGCACGAAGAGGCCGGCGGCGGCCACCTGTTCGAAGGGGTCGCTGAGCTTCATCGCCCGGTAGAGGCCCCGCACCACGATGATCGTGAAGAGCGTCACCACCAGCACCAGGAACACCAGGCCGAACTCCTCGGCCCCGACGGACAGGGCGAAGTCGGTGTGGGCGTCGGGGATCGAGCGCTTCAGCACGCCCTCGCCGGGGCCGCGGCCGAACAGGCCGCCGGCCGCCTGGGCGACGCGCGCGGCGTCCACCTGGTGGGTGTCGGCCTTGTCGGGCTGCAGGAACTTGTCCACGCGGGACGCCACGTGCGGCAGCAGGAAATAGGTCGAGCCGAGCCCCGCCACGGCGACGACGCCCAGTCCCATCACCCAGGACAATGGCACCCCGGCCATCCAGAAGACGGCCCCGAAGGTCGCAGTGATCAGCACCGTCTGGCCCACGTCCGGCTGCATCAGCAGCAGCGCGACCGGGATCAGGTAGAGGCCGAAGGCGATGGAGACGCCGGGCACGCCCTGCCCCTTCTGGCCTTCCGAGAACATCCAGGCGACCAGGACGATCAGGGCCGGCTTCATGAATTCCGAGGGCTGCAGGGAGAAGCCGCCGAGCTCCACCCAGCGCGTCGCGCCCTTGGCGTTGTGACCCAGGAACGGCAAGGCGACCATGATCGCGATGGCGATCAGCCAGATGAAGAAGGCGCTCCGCTTGACCGTGCGGACGTCGAACATCGATGTGACCACCAGGATCACCGCGGCGGCGGCGGCGAAGACGCACTGGCGCACCGCGAAGTGGAACGGATCGCCGATGTTCATGCGCGCCGCGGCGGCCGGGCTGGCGGCGAAGGCGATGACCACGCCCACGGCGATCAGCAGCGCCACCACGCCCAGCATCCAGCGGTCCACCGTCCACCACCAGACGCCGATGGCGCTGCGGTCGGAGCGGGCGAAGGCGTGGGTCGCCTGAGGCGTCGCGGCGGTCATGCAGAGGGCGACGCTAGCTTGAGTCGGAACGCCGTCACGCGGCGCCTTTCGCCGCATGGGCGAGGCGCTGGACGGCGGACCGGAAGGCTTCGCCACGTTCTTCGAAGTCGGCGTACTGGTCGAAGGAGGCGCAGGCGGGCGACAGCAGCACCACCGCGTCCTGGCCGCCGGCCGCGGCGTCGGCGTAGGCCTGGGCCACCGCCACGTCCAGGGTCCCGCACTCGACGGCCGGGGCCTTGCCCTTGAGCGTCTTGGCGAAGGCGGGCGCCGCCTCGCCGATCAGATAGGCCTTGGCGACGCGCGGGAAGAGGTCTTCCAGCGCCTCGATCCCGTCGGTCTTCGCCCGCCCGCCGGCGATCCAGTAGGACCTGGGATAGCTGGACAGCGCCTGGCGCGCGGCGTCGGCGTTGGTGGCCTTCGAGTCGTTGACGAAGCGCACGCGGCCGAGCGTCGCCACCGTCTCCATGCGGTGCGCCAGGCCCGGGAAGGTCAGCAGGTGCTCGGCCGCCTCGTCGGGCGCGATGCCCAGGCCCTTGGCGGCGGCGTAGGCGGCCGCGGCGTTCTGCCAGTTGTGCCGGCCGGGCAGCGAACGGGCGCGGTTGAGGTCGGCCACTTCCTGGGCCCGCTCGCCGGTGGCGTCATAGAGCAGGCCGTTCAGCACATAGACGCCCCGGCCCATGGCCTTGTTGGCCGAAATCGGCACGATGGTGCGGCGGTTGGCGGCGGTGATCTCGGTGCAGATCTGCTGGCCCCAGGGATCGTCGACGCCGATCACGGCGGTGTCGCCCTTGCCCTGGTTGGCGAGGATGCGCCGCTTGGCGGCGACGTAGCCCTCCATCGAGCCGTGCCGCTCCAGGTGGTCCGGCGAGAGGTTCAGGATCACCGTGACGTCGGCGTGCAGGCTGGAGGTCAGGTCGAGCTGATAGGAGCTCATCTCCAGCACGTAGACGGCCCCGCCGTGCATATCCTCGAGGTCCAGGACGCCGATCCCGATGTTGCCGCCGATGCGCACGTCGCGGCCGGCCTGGGCGCAGACGTGGCCGATCAGGGCGGTGGTGGTCGACTTGCCGTTGGTGCCGGTGATGGCGACGATCTTCGGCTTCCTGTGCTCCGGCGCGGCGTTCACGGTGCGCGCGAAGAGTTCGATGTCGCCGACGATCTCGACGCCGGCGGCGTGGGCCTTCTCAACCGTCCAGTGCGGCGCCGGATGGGTCAGCGGCACGCCGGGCGAAAGCATCAGGGCGGCGAACCGGCTCCAGTCGGCGGCGGCCAGGTCGACCAGCGGCAGGCCCTCGGCCTCGGCGGCCGCGCGGCGCTCGGCGTTCT
Organism: Phenylobacterium sp.; assembly: GCF_035569475.1. Taxonomy (GTDB): domain Bacteria; phylum Pseudomonadota; class Alphaproteobacteria; order Caulobacterales; family Caulobacteraceae; genus Phenylobacterium. Next base: position 107,546 of record NZ_DATMNA010000020.1, on the reverse strand, counting down.
CGTCCCACAGCGCCACCTCGGCGCCGCCGGCGATCAGGGCGCGCGCCGCCGCGAGGCCCGTGCGGGCCAGGCCGAACACGGCGACCGTCTTCCCCTCGAAGCCGCGGACCGGGATCATGGCTGGCGCTGTCCCTCCCTACCGCAGCTTGAGCGTGGCCAGCCCCAGGAGGGCCAGCATGATCGAGACGATCCAGAAGCGGATCACGACGGTCGATTCCGACCAACCGAGCTTCTCGAAGTGATGGTGGATCGGAGCCATCAGGAAGATCCGCCGGCCGGTCCGCTTGAACCAGGCCACCTGGATGACCACCGACAGCGTCTCGGCCACGAACAGGCCGCCGATGACGCCCAGCACGATCTCCTGGCGGGTCGCGACGGCCACCGCCCCGATGCCGCCGCCCAGGGCCAGCGCGCCGGTGTCGCCCATGAAGATCCGGGCCGGCGGGGCGTTGTACCAGAGGAACCCCAGGCCGGCGCCGATCATCGCCCCGCAGTAGATGGCGATCTCGCCGACCCCGGGCACGAAGTGGAGCTGCAGGTAGTTGGCGAAGACGAAGTTGCCGACCAGGTAGGCGATCAGGCCGTAGGCCGCCGCCGCGATCATCGCCGGCACCGTGGCCAGGCCGTCGAGGCCGTCGGTGAAGTTCACGGCATTGGCGCCGCCGACGATCACGAAGGCCCCGAACAGCAGGTAGAACCAGGAGAGGTTCAGCACCGCGCCCTTGAAGACCGGGAAGGTCACCGAGGTCAGCAGCGACGGGTCTTCCGGCGGCTTGGCGGCGAAGAGGATGATCAGGCTGATCGCCGCCATGGCGATCAGCGCCTCGAGCAGCAGGCGCGTCTTGCCGGAGATGCCGTCGGTGGTCTGTTTGGTGACCTTGGAATAGTCGTCAAGGAAGCCCAGAAGGCCGTAGCCGGCGGTGACCAGCAGCACGGCCCAGATGTAGACGTTGGAAAGGTCCGCCCACAGCAGCGTGCCGATGATCAGCCCGGCCAGGATCATCACCCCGCCCATGGTCGGGGTGCCGGCCTTCTCGGTGATGTGGCGCTGGATACCCTCGGCGCGGATCGGCTGGCCCTTGCCCTGCTTGGCCTGCATCCAGCGGATGAAGCGCGAGCCCATGGCGACCACGATGATCTGGGCCGTGAAGATCGACATGGCGGTGCGGAAGGTCAGGTACCTGACGAGGTTCAGGATCGAGACGTGGCCGTGGCCGCCGTTGGAGAAGTGCTCGTAGAGCCAATAGAACATCAGCCGGCCTCCCCTGGCCGGACGTCGAGGCGCGCCAAGGCCTGGGCGATCAGCCCGGCCTTCGACCCGTTCGAGCCCTTCACCATCACCACATCGCCAGGCTCTGCGGCCCGGGCGACTTCAGCGGCCAGGTCGGCCGCCTTCTCGGCGTAGCCGCCGCGCCGAGTCGGCGGAAGGGCGTCCCAGAGGGATTTCATCAGGGGGCCAGCGGCAAACACCAGGTCGACCTTGGCGTCGGCCAGGGGCTCGGCCAGGGCCGCATGATAGCCCGGCGCTTCCGCGCCCAATTCCAGCATGTCGGTCAGCGCCACGACCTTGCGGCCCGACGTCTTGCGGGCGCCGAGGGTGGCGATCGCCGAGGCCATGGAGATCGGGTTGGCGTTGTAGCTCTCGTCGATCAGGGTGAAGGCGCCGCCGGCCAGGCGCACCGCCGTCTCGGCGCCGCGGCCCGCCAGCGGCTCGAACGAGCCGAGCGCGGCCAGGCTGTCGCCCAGGTCGACGTCCAGCGCTTCCAGCATCAGCAGCACGGCCATGGAATTGAGGCCCCAGTGCATGCCGGTCTGCAGGATCGGGAAATCCAGGCCCTTGCCGTGGAAACGCGCCTGCACCACCGCGTGACTACCCGCGCCCTGGAAGTCGATCAGCCGCGCATCGCAGCCGCCGGCCCGGCCGAAGGTGCGCACCCGCGCGCCCGCCGCCTCGGCCTCGGCCCTGAGCAGATCGAACCAGCGGTCGTCGGCGTTGAGCACCGCGACGCCGCCCTTCTGCAGGCCCTCGAAGACCTCGGCCTTGGCCCGGGCCACGCCGGCCTCGCCGTCGGGGAAGTTCTCGGTGTGCACCGGCCCTACGGTGGTGACCACCGCGGCGTGCGGGCGGACCATGCGGGTCAGCGGGCGGATCTCCTCAGCGTGGTTCATGCCGATCTCGAACACCGCGCGCTCGGTGTCGCGGGGCATGCGCGCCAGGGTCAGCGGCACGCCGATGTGGTTGTTGTAGGACTTCACCGACGAGTGCGCCCGGCCGGCCAGGGTCAGGCCCGCCATGATCGCCTGGGTGACGCTGGTCTTGCCCACAGAGCCGGTCACGGCCCCGCGCCTGGCCGCGGGCGTGCGCTCGCGAGCCGCTTCCCCCAGACGCTCCAATCCCTTCAGCGTGTCGTCGACCATCACCGCCGATCCCAGCACCGGCCGGGACGCCAGCGCGCCGGCCGCGCCCTTGTCCCTAGCTTGATCTACGAACTCATGGCCGTCACGGACGCCGCCCAGGGCCACGAACAGGTCGCCGGGCTCCAGGGTGCGGGTGTCGATGGAGACGCCGGTGGCGACGAAGGCCTCGCCGCTGAGCTTGCCGCCCGTGGCCGCCTCGATCTCCGCCGAGGTCCAGAGCGGCTCAGCCATCGAGGGCGTCTCCCCCCAAAGCCTGGGCGGTTTCGGCCACGTCGTCGAAGGGATGGACTACGTCGCCCACGGTCTGCCCCTGCTCGTGTCCCTTGCCGGCGACCACCAGGATGTCGCCCTCGGATAGCAACCCGGCAGCGGCCCGGATCGCCTCACGCCGATCGCCGATTTCCTTCGCGCCTCTCGCCCCGGTCAGGATCTCGGCGCGGATGGCGGCGGGATTCTCGCTGCGCGGATTGTCGTCGGTGACGATGGCCAGGTCGGCCAGCTCGGCGGCGATGCGGCCCATCAGCGGGCGCTTGGTGCGGTCGCGGTCGCCCCCGGCGCCGAACACCACGATCAGCTTGCCCCGCACGTGGGGGCGCAGGGCCTTCAGCACCGTCTCCAGCCCGTCCGGCGTGTGGGCGTAGTCCACATAGGCCTCGCCGCCGCGCGGCCCCTGGCCGACCCGCTGCAGGCGGCCGGGCGCGCCTTCGATGTTCTCAAGGCCGGCCAGCGCCTGCTCGATCGTAAGGCCCGCGGCGATGCACAGGCCCGCGGCCACCAGGGCGTTGGAGGCCTGGAAGGCGCCCGCCAACGGCAGGCGCAGGTCATAGGTCCTGCCGCCATAGGCGATCTTCAGCGCCTGGCCGTCCGCCAGCAGGGCGCGCCCGATCAGCTTCAGGCCCTGGCCGGCTTCGCCGACGCTCATCAGGGTCTGGCCAGCGCTGACCGCTGTCGCGGCGAAGGCCGGATAGGCGTCGCTGTCGGCGTTCAGCACCGCGGTCTTGCCGCGGCTCAGCAGGGTCTCGAACAGGCGCAGCTTGGCGGCGCGATAGACCCCCATGGTGCCGTGGTAGTCCAGATGGTCCTGGGTGAGATTCAGGAAGCCGGCGGCGCTCAGCTTCACACCGTCCAGGCGGCGTTGATCGATGCCATGCGACGAGGCTTCCAGCGCCAGGTGCGTGACGCCCATCTGGGCGACGCGGGCCAGGAGTTCGGCGACGTCGGAGGCGTCCGGCGTGGTGAGGCCCGGCGGAGTGACCTGCTGGTCAGGGGAGCCGGGGGCGCTGACCCGCACGCCCAGGGTGCCCATGCTGGCGGCCTTGAAGCCGGCGTGAGCGAACATCTGGCGGCAGAAGCCCGCCACCGAGGTCTTGCCGTTGGTGCCGGTGACCGCCACGCAGGTGGCCGGCTGCTGGCCCCAGAAGGCGGCGGCGGCCAGCGCATAGACGCGGCGGGGGTCCGACGCGATCACGGTCGGCGCCGGCAGGCCCTCGATCTCGCGGCCGGCCAGGACCGCCACGGCGCCCTGCTCCACCGCGCGCGGGGCGAAGCTGCGGCCGTCGACCTTGGCGCCCGGCAGGGCCGCGAACAGCCAGCCGGGCTTCACCTTGCGGCTGTCGGCGGTGACGCCCTCGATCTGCGGATCGAAGGAGAGGTCGCGTTTGACGAGGTCGGAGAGGCGCATGCGCGTCAATGCTCCTCTGCCGCGGAGGCGTTGGGATCGGCCGGGGTGAAGGGATTGGTCTCGGCTCGCTTCTGGACGCCCAGGAACGGCGCGATCCGCTCGATGATGCGGCCGGCGGCAGGCGCCGCAGCGATGCCGCCGGTGGGGTCGGCCCCCGTCTTGTCACGCTGCGGCTCGTCGAGAAGGACCAGCACGAAATAGCGCGGCGCGTTCAGCGCTCCGTCGGTGGGGAAGACCGCGGCGAAGGACGAGACCTGCTTGGTGGTGGAATAGCGCCGCGCCGCGGCGTCCCACTTGTCGCCGGTGCCGGTTTTCCCACCGACATTCAGGCCCGGAATGTTGGCCGACTTCCCGGAGCCGCAGGTGCAGGAGACGTTCGAGCGCATGATCTGCAGCAGCGTCAGCGCGGTGCTTTCCTGAATCATCCGCGGACCGTGCACCACGGTTCCCGCCGGCAACTTCCTGATGGTCAGCGGCAGCAGCTCGCCACCGTTCATCAGGCCCGAATAGGCGCGCGCCACCGCCAGCGGGGTGACGTTGATCCCGTGGCCGAAGGAGGTCGAGGCGATGGCGTCGTCGTTCCACACCCTGGGGGTCAGCGGCCGGGCGCTTTCGATCAGTTCTGTCTTGGCCGTCTGGGTCAGGCCGAAGCGGTCGAAGTAGGCGTGCAGCCGCTCGGGCCCGATCGCCTCGCCCAGCCGCGCGGTGCCGATGTTTGAGGAATGCTGGAACACCTCCACCAGTGTGAGCACGGCGTGGGTCGCGTGATAGTCGTGGATCGTCCGGTAGCCGAGCTGGAACGGGTGGGTGGCGTCGAAGGTCGATGACGGCGTGGCGACCCCGGTGTCGAGGCCGGTGGCGACGGTGAAGCCCTTGAAGGTCGAGCCCATCTCATAGATCGCGCCCGCCGCGCGGTTGAGGCGTGCGTCGAGGCTGGCGGCGCCCGGCTTGTTGGGGTCGAAGGTGGGATAGCTGGCGAGGCCCAGGATCTCGCCGGTGTGGACGTTGATCACCACGCCAGCCGCGCCCTTGGGGTGGAACTGGGCGGTGGCCTTGTAGAGCTCGTCCTCCAGCGCGGCCTGGATACGCAGATCGATGGAGAGGGGCACCGCGCCGTGGCTGGCCGCGGCCGTGCGGATGTCGTCGTTCAGCGCGGCCTCGGCGCCGGCCAGGCCCTCGCCGCCCGTGTCTGCGAAACCCACCAGATGGGCGGCGGTGTAGCCCAGCGGATAGACCCGCTTCTCCTCGGGCTCGAAGCTGACGCCGGGCAGGCCCATGTCGTGGATCTGGGCGCGGACCTCCGGCGTCAGGCCGCCGATCACGAAGGTGCGGCGGCCGGCGCGCAGCGCCCGCTCGAGCCGCTCGGGCGTCAGGTCCGGCAGGTTGGCGGTGAGCGCCCGGCGGGTCTCGCCGGTGTCCCAGATCTCGCGCGGGTCGATGTAGAGGCCGTAGTGCAGCAGGTCCGCGGCCAGCATCTGGCCGTTGCGGTCCACCAGGTCGGCGCGCGCCGCGCCCTGCGGCGGGGCGTAGGTGTCGGTGTCCCCGGCCCGGGAGAACAGGGCCGCGTGGGTGGCGCCGAGCGCCAGGATCAGGAAGCCCGCGCTGAACAGGGCGAGCACGAAGAAGATGCGGATGCGGGTGTCGTCCTCCGCCCGGCCGGAAGCGCGCGCCCGCTCGAAGGCGTGCTCCAGCCGCCAGACCAGGCCCGAGACGCGCCGGGAGAACCAGGAGGGTCCGAAGGAGATCTGGCCCAGGCTCATCGCGGCGTGACCTCGGCGACCTGGGTCGGCGCGGCCAGCGGCGCGGCGGGCTGCGACGGGGCGATGGCCAGCGGGTCGGGCGTGGCCTCCACCGCCTTGGCGGGCAAGGCCAAGGGCTTGCGGGCCAGTTCGGGAAGCTGGTTGAAATCGGCGACGCGCTTCTCGCTGACCGGCGCGAGGCCCAGATAGGTCTCTGACAGGCGCTCGATGCGCGCCGGCTGCTCCAGGTGGCTGACCTCGGCCTGCAGCAGGCGGATGCGGGCCTTCTCGGCGACGATCTGCCGCTCGACCGCGGCGATCTTGGCGCGCTCGCCCCCGGCCACGGTCTTGGCCAGATAGACGCCCAGGATCAGCATCACCAGCAGGCCCAGCGCCACCAGGTCCACCAGCCGGAACCCGCGCACCCGGCGATTGAGCCAATTCATGCCGCCGCCCTCCACACCGGCGCGTCCGTGCGCACCGCCGCCCGCAGTTTCGCGGATCGGGCCCGGGGGTTCGCCGCCAGCTCGGCCTCCGACGGCCCTTGCGCGCCGTTGAACAGCAGCCGGAAGCTCGGCGCCGCGGCGGCATGAGCCGGCGGCGCATGGCGCGATCCACCCGGGGTCTTGCCCGCCCGCACCGCCATGAAGGTCTTCACGATTCTGTCCTCGAGCGAATGGAACGTGACGACGCAGAGCCGCCCGTCCGTCTTCAGCGCCCGCTCGGCCGCCGCCAGGCCCGCCTCCAGCTCCGCCAGCTCCTCGTTGACGGCGATGCGGATCGCCTGGAACGAGCGCGTGGCCGGATGCACCTTGGCGCCCCTGCGGCCGCCCAGGGTCTTCTCGATGAACTCCGCCAGTTCGAGGGTGCGACTGAAGGGCTGCTCCTCGCGCCGCCGGGCGATGGCGCGCGCGATGCGGCGGCTCTCGCGCTCCTCGCCGTAGACATAGAGGATGCGGGCGATCTCGGCGGGCTCGGCCTCGTTGACCAGATCGGCGGCGGTGGGACCGTCGGCGGCCATGCGCATGTCCAGCGGCCCGTCGCGCATGAACGAAAAGCCGCGCTCGGCCTCGTCGAGCTGCATGGACGAGACGCCGATGTCCAGCACCACGCCGTCCACCGCGCCTTCGCCCGTCTCGGCGTCGAGCTCGGAGAAACGGCCCTCGACCAGGCGGAAGCGGTCGGCGGGCAGGCCCTCGGCGAAGCGCCGGGCGCTGGGGTCGCGGTCGAAGGCGATGATCGAGGGGCCGCGCGCCAGCAGGGCGCGACTGTAGCCGCCGGCGCCGAAGGTCCCGTCCACCAGGGTCTTGCCCGCCGCGGGCTGCATCGCGTCCACGACCTCGTTCAGCAGGACGGGAATGTGCGGTGCGGTCATAGGGCCGCACTCAGCTTCGCAGCGCGCTGCTGGGCGCGCATCGTGGCGAGGCCCTCGCGGGCCACGTCCCGCTGGGCGGCGCGGTGGGCCTGGAACGCCTCGCGGCTCCAGATCTGGAAACGATCGCCGAGGCCCACGACCACCACCCAGTCGGTCAGGCCGAACTGGTCGCAGAGCACCTCCGGCAGGGTGATGCGCCCCGCGGTGTCATAGGAGAGCTGGGCCATGCCGCCCAGCACCGAGACCTCCAGCGCGCTGCGGATCGGGTCGCCGAACTCCAGCTCCTCGATCACGCCCACGTAGCGGTCGAACAGGGGCTTGCCGCCGCCTTCGATGCAGTCGGCCTCGATGGAGGGGAAGCAGAAGACGCCGTCGAACGGCCCCGCGGTCTGGGCGCGGAAATCCTGCGGCACGACGATGCGCCGCTTTCCATCCAGTTGTTTCTCGAAGGTCGAGAGAAACACCGCCACGCCCCAACACTAAGCGGCCCCACCAGCCGCCCTCTGCCTCGCTCACCCGGCCGCCGCCCCAACTGCGCGGTTTGGTTAGCGAAGTACGAATGGGGTATCATGGGATGAATTGGGAGTAAATGACTCCAATTGACTATTTGCTAGAGAAACCAAGGCTTCACAGCCAAGTATGGTTAATCCGATATTGTTATCCACAGAACATACCGCGAACTTTCGCCACAACCGTTAACGAACTGGGCTGTAGGCCTGTGGACGGAGTCATTCCGTCCCAATTCGAACGGCGCGCCGGCGCCTATGCAAACCACCAGGAACACCAAGGCGGCCCGGGACGCTGCGACGCCAGGGACTCGGCCACGACCTCTTGGCGCTCTTGGTGCTCTTGGTGGTTGAAAGACGCGCCTGCGGCGCAAGATGGACCAGACGGCCTGTAAGCCGGGTTCTGTGCCGCCCCGGGCCGAAGCCCGGGACGCGACGATCATTCCTCTGGACCGCCCCTTGCGGGACGGTTCTCGCGACCTACCCGGACCGCCCAGGCCTACGACAGCCCTGCCCTCCTTGCGGAGGGCGCACGGTCCCTATTCGGTCTTGCTCCTGGCGGGGCTTGCCATGCCGTCCCTGTCACCAGGCACGCGGTGGGCTCTTACCCCACCCTTTCACCCTTACCCCTCGAATGAAGGGCGGTTTGCTTTCTGTGGCGCTATCCCTGGGGTCGCCCCCGGCGGGCGTTACCCGCCGCCATGTCGTGGTGGAGCCCGGACTTTCCTCGACCCCCTTGCGGGAGCCGCGATCGCCCGGCCGTCTGGTCCGGGGCGGAACCTGAGGGACGGGCGGCCATGGGTCAAGTTTTCCCACGCCAGTGTCATCCCGGTCTCGCCGGAGCTTTCCGGGATGACACCGCGGGAGCGCATCAGCTCTTGAGGTGGCGGTGGATGCGGTTCTCCTGGTGGTTCAGCCGCTTGGCCTCGACGCGGGTCAGGTGGCCCGGCGCGCGCGCTTCGCGGGCGATGCGGCGGTCGGCGGCCAGAAGGCGATGGGCCTTCATCGGGCCGATCTTGCCGGCGCGCTGTTCGGCGCGGATTTCCTGCTTCTGGTTGTGGACGCGGGCCAGGACCTCGCGCTTGGCCGGTTGCAGGGGCTGGGCGTCGGCCGTGGCGGCCAGGGCGCCGAAGCCGACGACGCCCATGGTCAGGACGAGGACGGTGCGTTTGAAGTTCATGACGGGGTTCCCTTTGTCTCTAAGCCGCTTGCGCGTCGGAGGACCGGCGCCAAGTGTCGTGAGACTGGACCTCAGCCGTTGAACGGCCTCTGAGATCGCGCTTCGCCCGCCGTTCAGGCTCCGGGCGGAATTGTGGCGCGCATCAGGGCCGCCATCGGATGGTCGCCCAGCGCGGCGATGACGCCGGTCCGGTCGGCCACGTCCTTGTTCTGGCCGAGCTTGGTCGTGCCCTCCAGCCGCTCGATGCTCAGGCGGGCGCCGATGATGGCGCGGCTGAGCGCCTCGAAGCGGCGGTCCGTCAGCTTGGCCCTGGTCCAGGGCGGCTTGGGCGCCAGCCGCGCCTCCTCCTGCGCCGAAAGGTCGTCCAGCAGGGTCAGAAGGCCCGCCTCGTCGAGCGCGGCCACCGGCCCCTCCGCCTCGACGCTGACGTAGTTCCAGGTCGGGACCTGCTCGGCGCTCTCGTACCAGTCGGGGCTGACATAGGCGTCCGCCGCCAGGCTGACGGCGATGGCGCGGAAACCCTGATCGAGGCCCGGCGCGAGCGCATTGCTGCGCGCCAGGTGGAAGTCCAGCGCCACGCCGCCCTCCAGCCGCCGGACCACCACCGGCGCATGGGCGACGAAAAGCCGTCCCTCCGGCGCGGCGGCCAGGGTCACGAAGGGATGTGCGGCGAGATGGGCCAGCAGCGGCTCGACCTCGCCCTCGCGGAACATGGTCGCGGGATGCATCAGCCGGCCAGCCGCAGGAGGGCGATGAGCTGGGCGCGCGTCGCGCCATCGGCGATCCCGTCTACCTTGTCCTGCCGCCAATGCTGCTGGAAGGCGGTGACCACGGCCTTGGTGGCAGCGTCGAACTGGCCGGTCGGCGGCAGGTCATAGCCCAGTCGCGTGAAGCCGGCCTGGAGGGCGAAGACCGCCGCGCTCTCCTCGCCCTCGGCCAGCGGCAGGCCGGGCGCGGGCGGGGCGTCGATCCACAGGCCGTGGCCGGCCTGCGCGATCCGCTTCCAGGGGAACAGCTCCCCGGGATCGTCCTTGCGGCCTGGGGCCACATCGGAGTGGCCGACGATGCGGTCGTCGCCGATCGTCCAGCGGCTGCGGATGTCGCCGACCAGATCGATCACCGCGCCGATCTGGGCGTCGGGGAACGGGCGATAGCCCCACTCGTGGCCCGGATTGACGATCTCCACGCCAATCGAGACGCCGTTGATGTTGCGCGCGCCCTTCCAGTAGGAGGCGCCCGCGTGCCAGGCGCGCCGTTCCTCCGGCACCAGGCGGAAGATGCGCCCGTCCTCCTCGACCATGTAGTGCGAGCTGACCTTCGCCTCCGGGTCGCGCAGGCGGTCGAGGGCCTCCGGGCCGGTCTTCATCCCGGTGTAGTGCAGCACCAGGATGTCCGGCGGCGCCGTGCGGGCGTCGAAGTTGGGGCTGGGCGCCTCGATAAGGCTCAGGGGCATGGGAGGCTCAGGGGCATGAATTAGAACAGGTCCTCATAGAGATCGCGCCACGTCGGGTTGCTCTCTTCAATCAGACGCAACTTCCAGACCCGTCGCCACTCCTTGATCTGGCGTTCCCGGCGGAACGCACCTTCCCTCGTATCGTGTGCTTCGAACCAGACCAGAAGCGAAACGCCGTACTTGGCTGTGAAGCCCGTGCGGAGCTTCTCGCGATGCTCATAGGCGCGTTTGACGATGCTTTCCGTCGAACCCGTGTAGAGCGTCCCATTCCGCTTACTGGCGACGATATAGGTGTAGAACACGGCCCGGCCCGACTAAATCCGGACCTCCATACAATTCCCGCTCGTCCCGGCGAAGGCCGGGATCCAGATCGCCAGGCGTCGATTTGGGCTGGTCGACCTCTGAGCGTTTCGAGCCCACTTCCGAGCCATTCCATCTGGATCCCGGCCTTCGCCGGGATGAGCGGGGTGAAATTAGAGGCCAGGCTCAGCAACAACTTCGGCCGGCGCCGCAACCTTGGCGCGGGTGAAGCGCAGAGAGGTCTGGGTGTCGGAGAAGGCGACGACCTTGTTGTCGATCAGGCCGTGGGCCTTCGCCGCCCCGATGACGTCGGCGTGCTGGACGGTGGCGGCCTTGCCCTTGGTGGAGACGACCCACAGAGCGCCCTTCTCCGCCAGCATCGGGGCGAGAGCGTCGAGGTGGGCCAGGGCCTCGGCGCTGTCGGCGGCGTAGAACAGGAGGTCGAGGTTGGCGAGTTCGGTCACCGGGATCGCGCCCTGGCCGGCCAGCTCGGCGCTGAGCGTCGGATCCTTCACGCCCATGACGGCGACGCGCATGCCGTCCTTCACCCCGATCTTGTCCATCCGACTCTTGGTGCTGACAAAGGCCATTCAAATCTCCGCGCGTCCCCGCGGGGGCGGGGATCCAGGCTTTTTCTGTTTCAGCGGACAGCCATACACCGCCTGTGTCGCCGCAGGCTCAGAAACACAAAAAACACCTGGGTCCCCGCGTTCGCGGGGATGAGCGGATGGGGGTCTAAGCGGCCTGGCCGAGGCTCAGGAACTCGTAGCGGGCCAAGTGGTGGTCGGTGGAGCCGAAGGCGCTCTCGATCATGGTGGCTCGCTTGAAGTAGTGGCCGATGGCCATCTCGTCGGTCATCCCCATGCCGCCGTGAAGCTGGATGGCGTTCTGGCCGACGAACTTGCACGCCTTGCCGATCTGCACCTTGGCCGCGGCGGCGGCCTTGGACCGCTGGTCATCCTCCGACAGCTTGACGGTGGCCATGTAGGTCATCGAGACCGACTGCTCGACCTGGATGAACATGTCGACCATGCGGTGCTGCAGCACCTGGAAGGCCGAGATCGGCTGGCCGAACTGCTTGCGCTGGCGGGTATATTCGAGCGTGCCCTCGTGCAGCCGGGTCAGCACGCCGCAGGCCTCGGCGCAGGTCGCCACGATCGCCTCGTCCACCACCTTCTCGATCAGCGGCAGGGCGTGGCCTTCGGGGCCCACCAGCGCGTCGGCGCCCGCCTTCACGTTCTCCAGGATCACCTCGGAGGCGCGGAAGCCGTCGACGGTCGGATAGTCGCGGGTCGTGACCCCGGCCGCGCCCTTCGGCACGATGAAGACGCTGACCCCCTGCGCGTCGCGCTGGCCGCCGCCGGTGCGGGCCGTGACGATCAGGTGGGTCGCGTAGGGCGCGCCGATGACCACGGCCTTCTGGCCGTTCAGCACCCAGGCGCCGCCCTCCTTCTTCGCCGTGGTCTTCAGGTCGGCGAGATTGTAGCGGCCCTGCGGCTCGGCGTAGGCGAAGGCGAAGATCGCCTCGCCGGCGATGATCCGGCCGATCAGGGCCTCGGCGCCGGCGTAGCCGGAGTGCTTCAGGAACCCGCCGCCGATCACCACCGTGCCCAGGTAGGGCTCGACCACCAGCGCCTTGCCCATCTCCTGCATGACGATCAGGTTCTCGACCGGCCCGCCGCCCAGGCCGCCCAGTTCCTCGGAAAACGGCGCCCCCAGGATGCCCAGCTCCTCGGCGAAGGCCTTCCAGATCGCGGGGCTCCAATGGGGCTCTTTGGCCAGCATCGCGCGGCGCTGATCGAAGGAATAGTGATCCGCCAGATAGCTCGCGACCGTGTCGCGCAGCATCGACTGCTCATCGGTGAAGTTGAAGTCCATCTCTCGGTCGGCTCCGTCGGATTGCCCTCCCGTTCATGGGGAGGGATCGCATTTGAACGATCAGTTCAGCTCGCGCCGCAGGCGCTGTTCATTTAACCACCAGGATCGCCAAGGACACCAAGAGGTCCCGAGAACCACGGCGGCGCCACCCGCCACAGCCTCTTGGCGATCTTGGTGTTCTTGGTGGTTTTCGTATCTGACGCCGCTTGCGCGGCCTTCGCGACGAGCCGGCGAGCAGCAGGGGAATTCTCTGGCGTCAACGTCAGAGCCCCAGCACCATCTTGGCGATGATGTTGCGCTGGATCTCGTTGGAGCCGCCGTAGATCGAGGTCTTGCGGCCGTTGAACATCTCGCCGGCCAGGCCCACGGCGTAGTCCGGCCCGACGCCGGCGTTGTGGCCGAGGTCGCGCAGGAACGGGGCCCCGTAGTGGCCCACGGCCTCCAGGGCCAGCTCCTGCAGCCGCTGCTGGATCTCGGTGCCCTTGATCTTCAGGATCGAGCTTTCCGGGCCCGGCCCCTTGCCGCTGCTCTCGCCGGCCAGCGTGCGCAGTTCGGTGAACTCCAGCGCCGTCAGGTCGATCTCCAGCTCGGCGACCTTGCGGCGGAAAAAGGCGTCGCCCAGCAGCGGGCCGCCGGCGTCCGACCGCTCGGTCGCGGCGATCTCGCGCAGCTTTTCGAGGTTGCGCTTGGAGCGCGCGACACCCGCGATGCCGCTGCGCTCATGCGCCAGCAGGGCCTTGGCGCAGGTCCAGCCCTGGTTCTCGTGGAAGATGCGGTTCTCGACGGGCACCTTCACATTGTCGAGGAAGACGTCGTTGACCTCGTGGCCGCCCTCCAGGGTGATGATCGGCCGGACCGAAATCCCCGGGCTCTTCATGTCGATCAGCAGGAAGGAGATGCCGGCCTGCGGCTTGGCGTCGGGGTCGGTGCGGACCAGGAAGAAGCCCCAGTCGGCGAACTGGCCGAGCGTCGTCCAGGTCTTCTGGCCGTTGACGATGTAGTACTCCTTGCCGTCGTCGGCGGTGATCTTCTCGGCCTTGGTCTTCAGGCTGGCCAGGTCCGAGCCCGCGCCCGGCTCGGAGTAGCCCTGGCACCACCAGACCTCGCCGTTGTAGATGCCCGGCAGGAACCGCTTCTTCTGCTCCTCTGTCCCGAAGGTGTAGACCACCGGGGCCAGCATGGAGACGCCGAACGGCAGCACCGGCAGGGCGTCGGCGCGGGCCAGCTCCTCGGACCAGATGTACTTCTGCGTGGGCGTCCAGCCCGTGCCGCCGAACTCCACCGGCCACGACGGCGCGACCCAGCCCTTCTTGGCCAGCACCTTGTGCCAGGACAGGTACTCCTCCTTGGTCAGGGGCCGGCCGGCGTCCTGCGCGGCGCGCAGCTCTGCCGGATAGTTTTGCGCGATAAAGGCCCGGACTTCCGCGCGGAAAGCGTTCTCTTCGGGTGAGAAATCAAGGTTCATGGCGCGCTCCCTGGGCCGTCTCCGGACCCGCCGATTTACGGCGTATCCGCTCGGCGGCGACCATAGGCCAGAAGCCCCAGGCCTGGGAAGATGACGCTTACGTCAACGTAATACAAAACGGGGACGACGAACCTCCCTGCCGCTTCGGCCGTTCCGCCAGCCTTGCCGCCGTCGCAGAAGCCGTGCACGCCTGATCCATGCCCCGCATCGTCACCTACAACGTCCACCGCTGCGTCGGGAACGACCGGCGGCTGGACGTGGGCCGCATCGCCGACGTGCTGGCGGCGCTGGAGCCGGACATCGTGGCGATGCAGGAGCTGGACGTGGGCCGCGCGCGCACCGGCCACGTGGACCAGGCCCACGAGATCGCCCGGCGCCTCGACATGGCTTGCCACTTCAACGCCGCGCTCACCGTCGAGGAGGAGCAGTACGGCGACGCGATCCTGACCTGTTTCCCCGAGCGGGTGGTGAAGGTGGGTCCCCTGCCCGGCTACGGCCCGATCCCCCAGCTCGAACCCCGCGGCGCCCTGTGGGTCGAGGTGGAGATCGACGGCGCGCCGGTGCAGGTCATCAACACCCACCTGGGCCTCGTGCCGCGCGAGCAGCAGATCCAGGCCGCGCACCTGGCCGGGCCCGCCTGGCTGCAGCATCCCCAATGCCAAGGCCCGAAGATCCTGTTGGGCGACTTCAACGCCACCGCCACCTCGGTGGTCTACCGCACCTTCCTGCAGGGCCTGTCGCCGGCCCGCAGCCTGGCCAAGACGAAGACGCCGACCGCGACCTTCCCCTCGCCCCTGCCCGTGCTGCGGATCGACCACCTGTTCGTCAGCCCCGAGATCCGGGTCACCGACGTCTTCGCCCCCTTCTCGCCCAAGACCCGCGTGGCGTCGGACCACCTGCCCCTGGTGATGGACTTCGAGGTGGTGAGTTAGCTGCTTCCCTTCCCCTCGACGGGGAAGGCTTTAGTCATCCAGCGATTCAATCGCCGCCGGCCCACCCAGCACCTGCATCTGGCGCACAGCCTCGTAGAGCCGGTCGCGGCGGCGGCCGGGATTCCAGGAATCCTTCGGATCCTGCGGGTCGCCCAGGTGGTACTTGGCGACGAACTCGCCGAAGGCCGAGACCTTGGGCGGCTCGATGGGCCGCAGGCGCCCGTCGCGGTTCAGGGCGTCGATGGCGGGCCCGAGGCCCCCGTAGTCGGCCCGCGCCTTGGCCACGGCGTCGCCGGTCACGCCCATGAAGTGGCCCACCAGCCGGTCGCGGAAGGCGCCGATCGCCGCGCGCGTCTCCGGCTCGTGGCTCTGCACCGCCAGCTCGCTCTCGGTGTCGAAGCCGCCGGAGCGGTTGTTGAGGTTGGCCGAGCCCACGCGCACCAGGGTGTCGTCGAAGACGCTGGTCTTGGAATGGACGATGATCGTCTCGCCGTTCGTGGTCGCCGGCCAGAAGGCCCGGAAGCGTCCGAAGACGTCCGCGGCGCGCAATCGCCAGATCATCGCGCCGCGCGCCCGGTCCATGGTCAGGTGGTCGAACCAACTGGGCGCGTGGCCGGTGGAGATCAGCACCACCTCCGGCCCCTCCGGCTCGGCCAGGCGCGCGGCCAGGGCCTCGGTGATCAGCGGCGAGGTGAAGTACTGGTTCTCCAGATAGATGATCTCCCTGGCCTGGGCGATCGAGGCCAGGCTGAGCCGGCGGATCTCGTCCACCTCCGCCTGGCGCTTCCACTTGGGGACCGTGCGGGCGATGGCGACCTCGACACCGGTCATGGCCGGCGGGACGTGCTCCGGCCAGGGATCGCCGCCGGCGTCCTCGGGCTCCGGCAGGACCTCGCCGGTGGCGTTGGCCCAGCGGGCGCGGACCAGGTCGCCCAGCGCCTTGGCCGCCGGCCCGTCGACGGCCATCACCACCTCGTGGCGCGGGGCGTGGCATTCCTGGTCGGGCATGATCCGGCGCGGATCGTCGTCGCGGTGGCCGGGGGTGTCCCAGCGGTCCACCGAGATGTCGCCGCCGCCGCAGAAGGCCACGCGGTCGTCGATCACCAGCACCTTCTGGTGATGGCAGGCGCCGAAGGGCACGCTGTCGTCGAGCCTGAACTTCACCGGGGTGTTCCTGAAGAAGGCCCGCGCCCGGTGCGGGAAGAACTCCTGCTGGGCGGCGATGGCGAAGGCCGAGCGCCAGATCAGCAGGCGCACGTCGAGCTCCGGCCGCGCCCGGGCCAGTTCCACCAGGATGCGGCCGACCTCGTCCGGGTCGTCGGGGCCGTCGTAGCCGTCGGGGAACAGCCGCGTGCGCGGATCGAACCCCCAGCCCAGCAGCAGCACCGAACGTCGCGCCTTCTGCAGGGCGTCGAAGGCCGCGGTGAAATAGGCCTCGGTGTCCACCAGGAACGCCGCGCGGTCCGCCCGCGCCACGCGCCAGCAGGTCTCGCCCGGCTTGAGCAACGGGGAATTCAAGTCGTCACGGATCCCTTGCTCGCCCACCGCCCCGCCCTCTGTTCCAGGGCCAAAGACGCGCGGTCAAGTTAGGGTTCCCGCCGGCGGGACTTCAAGGACCCGCGCGGCTCAAGAAAAAGCGCGCCGGCCGGGGAGGCGACGCGCCGGCTGAACTCAGCCGAGTTGGGGCAATATCGGGGCGAGCTAGCGGGCCGAGGCGGTGTCCTTGCCGCCCAGGAAGGCGGTGCAGTAGCCGTTGAGCTCGGCCTGGAAGCGGTCCTTGCCGTCGGTCTTGGCGGCGTCGCGCTTGCCGCGGACCTGTTCCTGCTGGCCCTTCTCGTAGACCGGCTCGACGCGGCTGCGGCCCTCGGTCTTGATCAGGGCGTCGAGGCTACTCGCGTCGGTGACGCCGAAGCCCTCGGCCAGGCCGCGGCAGCGGTTGGCCTTCAGGTAGTCGACGTCGGTCAGGTGCGCTGAAGCCGTCGCGGCGCCGGCTTGACCGGCGATAGCCAGGCTCAGGGCTGCGAGAAGAACTGCGGTCGACCTCATCGTTGTTTCTCCCTCATAACAGTCCCCGAGGCCAATTTGATCTATTTGAGGGAAAATCTCAAATTAATTGGAGGCAATGAACAGTATTTAATGTTCGTCACATGTTACCGATACACTAGAATTACTTATGACTATAATTTGCTTGTCCAGATGCTGTTCAGCTTGCATGAAGGCCCATGCCCCCGCCGACCCCTGTGCTGGACGCCGCCGGCGTCAACGCCCTGCTGCGCAAGGCCTTCCCCGACGCCACGCCGGCCGCCTTCCCGACCGTGACCGCGGTCTCGCCGGGGCGGGTCGAGGTGACGGCTCCCTACCGCGAGGGCCTGCTCAGGCCGGGCGGGGTGATCTCCGGCCCGACCCTGATGTCGCTGTCCGACACCGCGGCCTACGCCCTTGTGCTGGCCCACATCGGCGACCAGTTGATGGCGGTGACCTCGTCGCTGACCATGAACTTCCTGCGCGGCTGCGCGCCGGGCGACCTCCACGCCAGCGCCGAGATGCTGCGCCTTGGCCGCCGCAACGCCGTCTGCGACGTGCGCCTGTGGACCGAGAGCCCCGACCGGCTGGCGGCGCAGGCGACGGTCACCTACGCTATCCCGCAATGAGCCAGCCTGCGCCTCCCCCGCCCGGCGGCCCGCCCAGGGCCATCGCCACCCCGTGCGTGAAGGTCTGCGTGGTGGACGGCGAGACAGGACTCTGCATGGGCTGCTACCGCCAGCTCTCCGAGGTCGCCGGCTGGGCCGCACTGAGCGACGAGGACCGCGGCCGGATCATGGGCGAACTGCCCGGCCGCCGCAGCCGCATCCGGCCGGAAAAGCTGGCCATGTTCGGTTAAGCCTGCCCGTTCACGCCTTCAAAACCCCCCGCGCCTAATCTCCGCCCGCTCATCCCGGCCCCCGGGATATCGAGGCGAGGTAACCCTGCGCGTGTCGGACGCCCTGAAATTTGCAGCCGTCGCGGCGCTTGCCGGCCTTTCGGCCGTGGTCAGCGCCCAGACCATCGTGACGGTGTCCAACCGCCTGCCGCCGCTGCGCGCCGCCAACGCCCAGGCCGCGCCGGCCGCCCCTGCGTCGGCCGACCCGGCGGCCGCGCCCCTGTCGATCGCCAAGGCCAGCGACGGCCACTACTGGGCCGAGGGGCTGGTGAACGGCTCGCACATCCGCTTCCTGGTGGACACCGGCTCCACGGCGGTGGCCCTGACCTCCGCCGACGCCGAGCGGCTGGGCTTCAACCTGGCCGACCTGAAGTTCACCTACCGGGTCGTCACCGCGGCGGGCGAGACCCGCGCCGCGGCGGTCAAGCTGGCCGAAGTCACCGTCGCCGGGGCGCGGCTGGAGAACGTCGACGCGTTGGTGATCGAGAAAGGCCTCGACGCTTCCCTGCTCGGAATGAGCTACCTAGGCCGCCTCGCCAGCTTCCAGGCGACGCGCGAGGCGCTGATCCTGCGGCCCTGATACGGCCGCCAGGGCCGCGTCCACGACCTCGAGCCCAGCCCCCGGCTTCACGCTCTCCACCGTCAGGATCCGCCGCCAGGTCCGGGCCCCCGGCGCCCCGTGGAACAGGCCCAGCATGTGCCGCGTCATGGCCGCCAGGTGCGTCCCCGCCGCCAGCTCGCGCGCCATGTAGGGCCGGTAGCGCTCGACAGCCTGCGCCGGCGTCACCGTCTCGCCCGCGCCGAACAGCCGCGCGTCGGCTTCGCCCAGCAGGCCCGGCGTGTGGTAGGCCGCGCGGCCCAGCATCACCCCGTCCACATGGGCCAGGTGTGCCTGGGCCTCGTCCAGCGAACCGATCCCGCCGTTGATCGCGATGGTCAGCTCCGGCCGCTCGGCCTTCAGCCGATAGACCAACGGATAGTCGAGCGGGGGCACGTCGCGGTTTTCCTTGGGCGACAGGCCCTTCAGCAGCGCCTTGCGGGCATGGACCACGAAGTGGCGCACGCCGGCGGCGGCGCAGAGGTCGACCAGGCGGAACAGGCTCTCCTCCGGGTCCTGGTCGTCGACGCCGATGCGGCACTTCACGGTCACCGGGACCTTCACCGCCGCGGCCATGGCGGCCATGCCTTCCGCCACCAGCTCCGGCTCGCGCATCAGGCAGGCGCCGAAGCGGCCCGACTGCACCCGGTCCGAGGGGCAGCCGACGTTCAGGTTGATCTCGTCATAGCCCTCCGCCTCGCCGATGCTGGCGGCCTCCGCCAGGTCCGCCGGCTCCGACCCGCCGAGCTGCAGCGCCACCGGATGCTCGCCCGTGTCGAAGGCCAGCAGCCGCGCCCGGTCGCCATGCAGGATCGCGCCCGTCGTCAGCATCTCGGTATAGAGCATGGCCCGCGACGTCAGCGTCCGGTGCAGGCTCCGGCAATGCCGGTCCGTCCAGTCCATCATGGGGGCGACGGAAAGCCTATAAGACTGATGTTTCTGCACTTTTCTCGTAGCTTCAGCGGCCCGTGGCGAGGCGCACGACTGTGCTTCTACGCCAAGACACGGGGTTTTTCGCGGCCTTTCGACAGGCTGTCGCACGCGGCGCGCAGGCCGGGAGGGCCGCCAGGGCGGGCCCGGAGCGACACCTTAGCCTCCGGCTCTCGGGCCCAGGGCTCAGGGCGTCACGGCGCCGGCGTATTCCATATAGTTGCGCGGCGACGTCGCGGCCCCGGCCGGATCGAGCGTCGCGTAGCATTGGGCGTCTGCGGCGGTTTCGACGAAGATCATGTTGCTCCAACCTTCACGGACCTCGGCGCAGACATGGACGATCGACAGGGCGGCCATGCGTTGCGCCGCAGCGGTCGTGGCCTGCATGAAGAGGCCTTTCCAGATGATCGAGGTCACGGCCCCGGCCGTCGCGTCGACCGTCTTGGGGCTGACGAACACCGATTCCACAACCGGGCTGTCGGTCATGGTCCCGAGGTCGTAGGTCCAGGCGTAGCTGTTGAGGGCGGCGAGGATCTGGCCGAAATTGGCCGCGACCGTCGATGTCGAACCCGCGCCGAACCACAGCGTGAAGGTCGCGCCGCCGGCCTGCGCGGCGGCCTGCGCCGCGGTCGCCAAGGAAATGGCCTGGGTATGGGCCTGGCGGATGAGGCCCTGCTGGTCGGCGCTTCCGCCGGTGATCTGCACGCTCATGTGTCGGCGCTCCCAGCGATCAAAGGATGAATGACGGATCGACGAAGAAGGTGATCGCCGACCAGAGGTCGCCGGATGGCTGGGCGCCCGCCATGGCGGAGATGGTCAGCGGCACCACGCCCAGCCGATCGGTGGGGCTGGCGACGAAGGCGGCCATGGCCGCCTTCCAGTTCTGCGTGGCGGGGTCCACGCCCCAGTGGCCCTGCACCGACTGGCGGATCTGGGCGACCGTGGTCGGATCGCTCACCCCGATGCTGCACTCGCCGTCGGAAGCCAGGCTTCGGGAATTCAGGTTGGCGCTGCCCACGATGGCGTAGTTGGCGTCGAACAGCGCCAGCTTGGAGTGGACATAGACACCTCGGAAGCCGGGCGCGAGGCCGGGAAGTTGCCGCGATGGCGGCAGCGGCGGGCTGGACACATAGCGGGCCGGCGACGCGGCGATTGTCCGCGCCGTGGACGTCTGGACGATATCCGTGATCTTGAGCAGGCCGACGGTGTGTTGGGAGCCGTCGAGCGCCAGGACATAGCTGAACGTGCCAAGCTCGATCGGAACGCCGTCCGGAAGGTTCACGACCGGTGCGCCGCGGCACGCCGCCAGGGTCACGGTGACCGGCCCGGCGCCAAGGTCGTAGGTCATCTGAACCCACTCGCTGCCGGCGAGCATGATCGCGGCGAGCGCCGCCCGGGACAGGGAAATCTCGCCCGCGTTGAGGAGGCCGTTGGTGTTGAGCGGGTGGGGAATCAGCACGACCACGTTGAAGGCCGGCGCAGCCGCCAGCTTCGCGATCAGGGCGCGAACAACGGCCGGGTCGTGGAAGGTGAAGTTCTCGAGATAGGCCCAGGACGTCGCCGCATTGATCTTTTCGATCATCTTGTCGCGCACCTGGGTGACCCGGCGCGCGAACTCGGCGTTGGTGATCAGCACATCGACGGGATACTGCGGGCCGCCGATCAGCCGATTGGCATAGGGGATGGTGGTCGGGCCGCCGGTGCTGCAGGTGACCGGGTCATCCAGGCACATGTCGTGGGCGGCCGCCCAGAAGGCCAGCTTGGCGTAGTCGCCCGGACCGGAAACCGCGCCGCCGACCTTGGCCCAGCGCCGATCGAATTCCGCCTCGATCACGTCCACCACAGGTCCCGAAACCACCACCGCCGCGTCATGCCATGAGGCGCCCCCGACGGTCGGATGGGTGACCGTGTCCCAGTAGCTCCATAGCAGGTTGAACCCGCCGACCAGCGCGCACTTCACGCCGTTCACGCGGACGATGGCGATCTTCTGGTGCTGCGAGTTGAACCAGCGCTGGGACGCGTAGACGTGGTAGGATTCAAGCCTCACATCGACGTTGGCCACGCCTGCGAACGCCGCTCGCGTCGCGACGTTTTTGTCCCAGTTCGGCACCACGCGGGTGCGCAGATAGGTCGAGATATAGTAGTTGTTCTGAGCTAGGTGCTCGGCATCGTTGGTGTCCCAAAGCAGAAACGAGACCTGCTTCCCCGCCCCCCCGATGTTGGTCAGGATCTTCTGCACCGTCGGCCCGTTCGGCACCGAAATCCCGGCCGGATCGTAGTGGCCGTATTGAACCGCCAACAGCAGGTCGCGCAGGGCCGGGAAGTAGTCGCGGCCATCGAGCTGGAGGGCGACGCTCCCCTGGGCCGAGCCGCCAAGGGCGGGAACGGGCAGGCCGATCCCGGAGGCGACCTGGTAGGCGCCCTGCTCCACCTGGGCGGCGAGGCCGAGATTGGCGACCAGGCTGCCGACGCCGACGGCGACGGCGCAAGTCAGCACGACAGGCGCGGACAGAACGGCGCCGGTGGCCACTGCGCCGCCCACGATGACCGCCGCCACGGTCGTCATGGTCATGCCCGCAAAGGCGGCCACATCGGCCCACGTCCAGTCGACCGCCAGAACCTCGGCCTCGGCCGCCGCCCGCCGCAGACTCCGGCGCGTGCTGTCCCCGCCGGAATAGAGCGGGGTCAAGGCGGTCTCGATGGTGCCGGCGATGTCCTGACTGGGCGTCGTCTGGACGCTGAGCAGGACGGCCGAGCCGGTGGGCGCATCGACCTGGAACGTCCAGTCGCCGGCCATCGGGTCCTTGACCACAAAGGCCCACACCGAGGCGCCGTTCATCTGCACCGCGAGCTGAGGCGTGCTGACCGACTGGTTCAGGACCGTGCCGTCGGGCCGGGTGACGGCGACAACGACGTCCCGGGGAAAGGCCACCGTGACCTGGCTCTGGTCCAGGACCCCGCCATAGAGGTAGGCGGTCCCCGCGGCGACGTTCAGCTTCTGACGGCGCCGCGCCAGATGGGCGACCGGCACGAAGGTGACGGCGCCGACGGCCGCGCCGGTATTGTGGGTGGGCGAGGCGTCGACGAAATCCCGGTCCATCTTCCAGTAGCCGACCAACCCCGGGCTGGTCGGATCGATGGCGTTGAAGCGCGCGGCCTGGACGAGGTCGGCGCCGATCGCCCGGTTCCAGAT
Source organism: Phenylobacterium sp. (assembly GCF_035569475.1). GTDB lineage: Bacteria > Pseudomonadota > Alphaproteobacteria > Caulobacterales > Caulobacteraceae > Phenylobacterium. The sequence goes on along the minus strand of NZ_DATMNA010000020.1, from coordinate 84,978 downwards.
CGTGACGTCTTCGATGACGCCCGTGAACTGGAGCGGCGCCTGGTCGAGCTGGCCGATGACGACGCGCCGATTGCTCGAGACATTGAGCGGGGACGGCGCCGTGGACATCGGCGTCCCGCGGATCGCGACGCCGTCGAACCACAGGGTGATGACGCCCGCGGCGCGTACAGCGGCGATAGAATGCCACTGGCCGTCGAGCGCGGCGGTCGGCACGGAGTTGATCAGGTAGTAGCTGTAGCCATTGTCGGTCGCGAGGGTGAAGGTGCTGTCGGCGTTCAACGCCAGCAGCCAGCCGGCATAGGCCGGAGAGCCGCCCTGCGGCGCCTTGCTGGTGACCAGGCCCCCGCCCGCCGAGGTCTTGAAGAGGCAGGTGATCGAGAAATCGCCGAGCCCGAACTGATAGGCCGGGTTTGACGGGATCGCGATCAGGCCCCCGGCGGCGATCTGCGCGCCGTAGTCCTCGGCGGCCGTCTCGTGCATGTCGATCGCGAGGTAGGAATAGGTGTTGGCCGCCTCCGCCCAGAGGCAATGCATGACCGGCGCCCAACCCACGGGCCCTGAGGCGCTGGCGTTGTTGCGGGTGAGCGAACTGTCGGCCGGCGACTGGTTCATTTCCCACAGGCCCACCAGGCCCGGGTCCTGGGGCGTGACCTTGTTGAACATGGTCCGCCAGATATCCTGTGCGCCGAGCGCGCGGTTCCAGAGCGAGACGTCCTCGAGGATGCCGACGAACTGACGGTAGGGCTCCTCCACCTGGTCGCACCCGCCGATGGTCAGGCGCTGCGAATTGGAGACGTTCGTGGGCGTGGGCGTGCTCGACGAGGCCTGGACGGGCACCGGCTTGGCGTCGAAATAGATCGTCATCGCCCCGTTCCGCCTGACGGCGGCGACGCTGTGCCATGTGCCGTCCAGGGCGTCGGTGGGGTCCGACATCACCTGATAGAAGCCGAACCCGTTGTCGGTGGCGAACTTGATGCGGCCGTTGGGCTCCAGCACCACCAGCCAGCCGCCATCCCCGCCGCCGCCGGCCGTCGACTTGCGGGCCGCCAGCGTGCCGGGCTGGGTGGTCTCGAAGAGGGCGGTGACGGTGAAGTCGCCGGTCCCGAAATTATAGGCGGCGTTGGCGGGCGCGGTCAGCAGGCCGCCCGCCAGTATCCGGGCGCCATAGTCCTTTTCCATCGCCAGCCCCTGTCAGTCCGCCGCCGCGTCGACGGCTGCGCACTCCACCACAGGATATAATATTCCACAACACTACCTATAGATGTCCCTGGCGTCAGATCGCGGTCCACGCCGGCTGGAGGCCGCCCGGCGGATCGCCGCCACGGCCTGCAGGTCGCCCAGGCAGTCCTGCGGGCGGTTGCGTCCAGGCCGCCCGCCGCGCACCGCCTCCACGAAGGCCTCGGCCTGCTGCCGGAAGCCGTCCTCGTGCGGCGGAAACGCGAATTCCTCGGCCTCGCCGCCGCTCAGAAGGCGCAATCGCCCGGGGCCGTCCTCGCCCGGCGCGATATCCAGGCTCGCCCGCTCTCCGAACAGCATTACGCGCCAAGTCCCCTCCTCGGCGGAACGGACATAGCCGGCGGTCAGGCTGGCCAGGATGTCGCCCGGAAACCGAAGCAGGGCGCAGCAGGTCTCCTCGCGCACGTGGAGGTCGCCTCCGTGCACCAGCCGGTTGGCGGCCGCCGCGACCACCACGGGCTCGCCCAGCATCCAGCGAAGCGGATTTAGGAAGCAGTAGGTCATGTGGCTGAGCGGCATGCCGCCGCTGAGCGCCTCGTTGCTGTACCAGCTCGCCGGATCGCAGTCCCAAAGCGCCACTGCGTTCACCGCCAGGACGCGGCCCAGCCGCCCGGAGGCGATCAGGGTCCGGGCGGTTTCCCACACCGCCTTGTAGCGGGCCTCGAACCCGGCCTCGACCACCACGCCGCGTCGCGACGCCGCGCGCGCGAGCCTGCGCCCCGCTCCGGACGTCAAGGCGAGCGGGCCGCCGAGGAGAAGATGCCAGCCGTGGTCGACCGCCCAGAGCGCGATCTCGTCCTGGACATGGTGGGGCGTCTCGACGAGGACGGCCTGCGGGCGGGTGACGGCCAGCTCCCGATAGTCATCGAAGGCCGGGGCGCCGCCGAAGTCGCTGGCCAGGGCCTCGGCGCTGGACCGGCGCCTGGCCGCGACGCCGCACACGGCGACGCCTCCGGTGGCGGCAAGCGCCTCGAGCCGCCGCCGCGCCATACGGCCCGCGCCGACAACGGCCAGGCGCAAGGGTTGGCTCACGAAGACGAGGCCCTGACCGCGTGGCGATAGAGGTGCCATCTCCGGTCGAGGATGAAGCTGACCATGAGGGCGATCCGCGACCGGAACACCGGCGTGTCCCGATAGAATTCCGGCGCCATCCTGGAGACCCGCGGAAGCCGGCTCCAGGCGATCCGGGGAAAGTCGTGGTGCTCGGCGTGGTGGCCGAAGTTGCATTCGAGCAGGCTTGCCCAGCCCACGTAGTTGCCGGTCTCCTGGCCCTCGGCGACCACGAAGTGCTCCTGGATGACGCGCGTGCCCAGGGGATGGAAGCCGATCGACAGGGCGTAGCTGAGCGCCAGATAGGCGAGCGCCCTGGGCCCCCAGAAATCCAGGACGCCGATGCCGGCGGCGATCTGGATCGCGGTGTTGGCGATCATCCAGCCGGTCCAGAACGGCTCGCGGCCGCGAAACTTGGCGGTTCGAAGCCCCTGAAACACCGGGAACGCGGCCAGCCAGAGCGCCTTGCGCCAGGCGCTGTCGCCCACCCAGCGCGCCTCGGCCTGCGTGGGGATGCCGACGTCCATCTCGTAGTCGCCCATCGCGGCGTGGTGCCACCCGTGATAGTGGAAGAAGGCCATCGCCGAAGGGGTCACCAGGCCGAGATTGGCGACCAGGGCGATGGCTCGATTGGCCTTTGGGCCGCGGAAGATCAGGCCGTGCTGGGCCTCGTGGATCATCGCCGTGAGGTTCGCGGCCAGGAGGGCGCCGGGGCAGACGACCGCCGCCGCGACGATCCAGAGGCTCACCGCGCTCAGCGCCGCCGCCAGGGTCAGGTGCGCGGCGACCAGGAGGACGACCAGGATCGCCGAGGACCGCGCGGGGCCGAAGAGCTGGCGGATTTCCGGATGGGCGAGAAGGATCCGGCGACGGCGTGAACGCTCGGCCTGCGCTCCCGCGCTGACCCGGAAGGCGCCCAGCGCCATGGGGGTGCAAGGAAGCGTCGGAGCGCCCGGCATCGTCAGGCCAACCCCGCGCGCGGGCCACGGATGGTTCGCAGACCCCCGAAGACCAGCAGGGCGGCAAGCGAGCCTGTCGAGCCGGCGACCGCGGCGATCCGCCACCCCGCGGCGCCCGCGTCCTGGGCGGAGATCGCCAGCAGCAGCACGCTGCTCACGACCCAAAGGCCGGTGATCGCCGCCAGCCACCGACGATGCTCCCGTACGCGGACGGGATGAACGAAGAGAACCGGCAGGAAGGTCAGGGCCGCGCACAGGCAGACGACCGCAAATCCCACCGCCTGAGGCGCCCGGCAGGCGAAGAGGTAGAAGGCGACCAGGTTCCAGAGCGCCGGGAAACCTCTGAAGTAGTTGTCCTCGGTCTTCAGGTCGCTGCGGGCGTAGTGATAGAGCGACGAGACCAGGATCAGGATCGTCGCCGCCAGGGCGAGCGGGGCGGGCACCAGCCCGGCGCGATAGATGAACAGCGCCGGCACGAAGACGAAGGTCAGGTAGTCGACGACGAGATCGAGCGTGGCCCCGGAAATCGTCGGGGTGACGCGGTCGACCCGCGACCAGCGCGCCAGCGGACCGTCGATCCCATCGATCATCAGGGCGACCGTCAGCCAGGCGAGCGCCGCGCCCCAGGCTCCCTTCTCCACGGCGAGCAAGGCCAGGAACGCCAGGACGGCGCCGCTGGCGGTCAGCCCGTGAACCAGCCACGCCCGGACAAGCCCGGCCAGGCTCGAAGGCGGCGGTGGAGGCGGGTTCATGATCGGACTCCGGGGCGCGGCTCCAGGGCCAGGACTCTCGTGGGGAGTATTTTCCAGCGTTGCTACTATAGGATGATCATGTTTTCCTAAGCGGACGGGCGCAGACCCGCAAGTGCCGCGGGGGCGTCATCGATGATTGGATCAGGCTTGGCGTCGCCGCCCCGCCGCGAGGAATTCCTGCCCTTCTCCCGTCCCATGATCGAGGACGATGAGATCGCCGAGGTCACCGCCTGCCTCCGGTCGGGCTGGCTGGCCTCAGGCCCCCGCGTGGCGCAGTTCGAGCAGATGTTCCGCGAGCGGCTGGCTGCGCCCCACGCCATCGCCGTCAGCTCCGCCACCGCAGGCCTTCATCTCGCCCTGCACGCTCTCGGAGTCGGGCGCGGCGACGAAGTCATCGTGCCTTCCCTCACCTGGGTTTCGACGGCGAACGTGGTCGAGCTCCTCGGCGCCCGCGCGGTGCTGGCCGACGTCGACCCCGATACCCTGCAACTCGACCCGGCCGAGGTCCGCCGGCGTCTGAGCCCGCGCACCAAGGCGGTGATCCCGGTCCATTTCGCGGGCGCGCCCGTCGACCTGGAGGGTGTCCGCCAGGCGGTCCGCGGGCGTCCCGTGGCGATTGTCGAGGACGCCGCCCATGCCCTGGGCGCCGCCTTCGCCGGCCATGAGATCGGATCCGACAGCGCCGTGGCGGTCTTCAGCTTCCACCCGACCAAGAACATCACGACCGGCGAGGGCGGCATGGTGATCTGCGCGGACGACGCCCTGGCGGCGCGGATCCGGCTGCTCCGGTTCCACGGCGTCGCCAAGGACGCCTGGACACGGCATGGCCGCGGGGCCGCGCCCAGCTACGAGGTCGTCGAGCCCGGCTACAAGTACAACATGATGGACATCCAGGCCGCCCTCGGCCTGCGGCAGCTTCCCAAGCTGGACCGCTTCAACGCCGAACGGCGCAGGCTGGCGGGCCGCTACGACGAACTGCTGGCCGGGGTTGCGCAGGTGGCCGCCATCGGCCGGCCCACCTACCCCTGCGAGCATGCCTGGCACCTCTATGTGGTCAGGCTCGACCTCGCCGCCCTGCGCGTCGATCGGGACGAAGTGATAGCCGCCCTGGCTCGAGAGAACATCGGCGTGGGCCTGCACTTTGCGGCGCTGCACCAGCAGGCCCACTACCGCCGGCGCCGCGGCGACGGCCCGCCCCTGCCCAACGCCACCGCCGCCGCGGCCGAGATCCTGTCACTACCCCTCTATCCCGGCTTGGCGGACCAGGATCAGCGCGACGTCGTCCAGGCGCTCATCCGGGTGCTGGACGCCAACCGGATCGATCCGGCGTCGCCGGCCGAAAACCGGCGGCATGCGGAGGTCGCGCGGTGAAGGTCCTGATCCTGGGCGTCAACGGCTTCATCGGCAGCGCGCTCACGCGCCGGATCCTCAGCGACACCACCTGGTCCGTCTGCGGGGTCGACCTCCACGACTTCCGGCTGGCGACGGCCTTGGACCACCCGCGGATGAGGTTCCTGAAGGCCGATCTGACGCAGGATCGCGGGCTGATCGACAGCCTGATCCCCGCCTGCGACGTCGTGCTTCCGCTGGCCGCCTACGCCCTGCCGGCGAGCTACATCAAGGACCCCCTCGGCACCTTCGAGCTCGATTTCGAGGAAAACCTGCGGATCGTGCGGCGGGTCGCCGAGGCCGGGGCCCGGCTCATCTTCCCCTCGACATCCGAGGTTTACGGGATGTGCGAGGACAGCCTGTTCGACGAGGACACCAGCCGGCTGGTGCTGGGCCCGATCGCCAAGGAGCGATGGATCTACGCCTGCTCGAAGCAGCTCCTCGACCGCGTGATCTGGGCCATGGGCGCCCAGGGCCTCAACTTCACCCTCTTCAGGCCCTTCAACTGGTTCGGGCCCAGCCTGGACGACATCCGCCAGTCGGCCCCGGGCAGCGCACGGGTCACGACCCAGTTCCTCGGGCACCTCCTGCGCGGGGAGCCTATTCCGCTGGTCAACGGCGGCGCGCAGCAGCGTTCATTCACCTATGTCGACGACGGCATCGACGGGCTGATGCGCATCCTGCAGAATCCGGACGGCCTCGCCGACCGCGCCATCTTCAACCTCGGCAACCCCGACAACTGCGTCTCGATCCGCGAGATGGCCACCATCATGATCGAGGAGCTGTCCGCGTTCCCGGGGTTCTCCGGCCTGTCGGGAGACGCGGTGATGCACGAGCTCGCCGGATCGGCCTACTACGGCGCGGCCTACGACGACGCGGTCCACCGCAGGCCCAGCATCGAGAACGCCCTGCGGCTGGGGTGGTCGCCCAAGGTGCCCCTGCGCCAGGGGCTGCGCCTGGTGATCGCCGACGCGCTCGCCTCGGGCCGGTGGCGGCCCAAGGATGACGCGCCGCCCACCGCCGATGCCCTGAAGGCCTACGCCTGAGCCCCTCCATGGCCGGCGCTCCCACCTGCATCAGCTGGGCCACGGAAAACTACGCCCACCTTGCCCGGGGCCTGCGCGAGGACTGCGCGCGCCTGGGCTACCGGCACCATCTCTACGAGGTCGACGCCCACTACCTCTCGCTGATGAAGGCCTGGTGCAACCACCCGCACATCATACGCCGGGGCGTCCTCGAGTTCGGCCATATCCTGTTCCTGGATGTCGAGTGCCGCCTGCTCAAGCCCCTGCCGCCATCCTGGCGCGCGCCATTGGTCTCCATGCGCCACCCCGCCCAGAAATTCTGGATCCGGTACAACTCCGGCACGGTGATGGCCGACGAGAGCTGCCTTCCCTGGATCGACACCTGGATCGCGATCATCGAGGATTGGGGCCTGGGCGACCTGGAGCCCGACGACTTCGTCCGCTGGCCGGGCGACCTGTGCGACGAGCTGGCCCTGTCCGCGGCCCTGGCCGCGCACGGCGTGACGGTGACGACGCCGGACCTCGAATATGTCGACCGCGACTATCCCGCCGAGCTGGCGCGAGGGCTCTGGGCCAATCCCGGCACCATAGTCCAACACCCGACCCAGCATCACTGGCCGAAGGAAGCCGACGCCATCGAGTGCAAGAAGCTCTTCTGGCAGAACTTCCCCGGGGACCCGCGATCGGCGGACGCGCTGTTCTCCGAACCCTCGGGGATCGTCGAGCGCGACGGCTGGACCTTCGACACCGCGGCGCTCACCTATGCGCCGAGCGAATATTGGCCCGCCGATCCCAGACCCTGGACCTCCGAGCCCGTCACCTTGACCTCCGCGCAGCGCTAGAGACCTTCCCACCCAGGTTGGATCAACCTGGGTGGGAAGGTCTCCAGGTGAGTATAGGCGACGCCCCTGTCTTTTCCCGGCTGACTTGAATTCAAGCCAGCCCGTCGCCTTGCAAGGATGTTAGGCTCGCGACGGGGCCGATGAGAGGCGTCCAGCCCATCTGATGGCGCCGGTCTGAGCCGGCGCAAACCAGAAGGAACCCTCTCTCATGCGTAACCTGATTGCCCCCGCGGCCCTCGCCGCCGGCCTGATGCTGGGGTCGGCCGCCCTCGCCGCCCCGCCGCAACCCGCGACCGCGGACGCCGGCATGGCGACGTCGGCGGCGCCCGTCGTGCAACGCGAAATCGTCGGGCGCACCTCGATCGGCGCGCCGATCGAGGAGATGACCGTGTCGCGGCCGATAAGCTACGCCGGCCTGAACCTGGCCAACCCGGCGGACGTCAAGGCCATCGATCGGCAGATCCAGACCGTGGCGCAGAAGGATTGCGCGGAGCTGCGCGCTCAAACCGACGACTTCATGAACCCGACCCTCGACGGCGGCCATTGCGTCAGGTCCGCCGCGAGCGAGGCAAGGTCGTCCCTCGGCGCCGCGATCTCTGGCGCCAAGGCTCTGCAATAGCTTCAACGGACGTCCGGCGGCGAAGGTCGCCGGGTTGGATCAGGGATCGAACCCGGTGATGACGGGACCGGAGAGTCCGAGGTTGGCGTCCGCAACTTGCGAGGCGGTCCCGTCGACGTGTCGAGGGCCCCTGTCGCAGATGCGGGCGCCGCCTCCGCCCTGCCCGTCATGGGCGCAAGCGCGAACCAGCCCTCGGCCCGGACTTGTCGCGCGCCGTAAAAGCGGCAAGGCTGTCGGCGAGGCGCCGCCTTCCGGGTCGATGAAGCCCTCTTGGTCGAAAGGCCTGCAGGATGGAAGAGGGTCATGGATATTGAGACGCTGCGGCGCGAAGCCCAGGCTCCGGTCACTGCGACGCGGGCGCAGCTCGACGATGCGGCGCACGATCTCGCGGCCGCCTTCGTCGACGATCCCCTCTTCAACTGGTTCATGCGCGGGGACGCCGGCCGGCACGCCGCGCGCGAGCGGTTCTTCAAGGTCATCCTGAGGGAAGTCGCCTTCCCGGACGGGCGCATCCAGCGGCCGGCCAGCGGTGCGGCCGCCGCGGTCTGGATCGATTCCGAGAACCTCGGGCCGCAGCCGGTCCACCGCGAGCTGCGCGGCCTGCCGATGCTGCTGAACGCCACCGGCCTGTCGCGGTTCGGACGGCTGCTGACCCTGCGCAAGGCCATGGACGGCCACCACCCGATGGAGCGCCCGCACGACTACCTGTGGTTCCTGGGCGTGAGGCCCGACGCGCAGGGGCACGGCCTGGGCTCGCGGCTGCTGGCCGCCCAGACCGCCCAGCTCGACGCCCGCGGACGCGCCAGCTTCCTGGAGACCGCCACGCCGCGCAACGTGCCGCTCTACCAAAGGCACGGCTACGAGATCGTCTCCGAGTACCGGCCCGCGCCCGACGCGCCGGTCTGCTGGTCCATGTGGCGCGAGCCGGCGCGGGCGTCGTGATCGCCTGCTACACGGACCGCACCTCGCTGCAGCCCGGCGAGGGGTTCTCGCTCCACGCCTCCACCGACGCCGGCCCCTGCCGTCTCGAGGTGGCCCGGATCGGGGCGGCGCGCGAGACGGTGCTGGTTCGCGAGGGCATCGCCGTCGGCGCCCATCCCACGCCGAACGACGCCGACCGGAACGGCTGCGGCTGGCCTGCCGCGGCGCAGGTCGAGATCGGGGCGGACTGGCGCAGCGGCTACTACGACCTGGCGCTGACCAACGCCGCCGGCGAGACGGCGCGCCACTTCGTCTGCGTGAAGGCGGCGCCGGCGAACCGCCGTCGCATGGTGCTCGTCCTGACCACCAACACCCTGCACGCCTACAACTACTGGGGCGGGGCCAGCGCCTATTGCGACGTCGAGGCCTTGATGTCGCGCCGGGCGGGCCTGGCCGAGGCCATGGCCGGGGCGATCGGCGTGCTCTCCACCCAGCGGCCCTTCCCGCCCCTGCTGCTGGCGGCGCCGCAGGACATGCCGCGGCTGGTCAACCTGGAGAAGCGCGGCTTCGAGCAGCGGCCCTGGGCCGGCGCCGATCCGGCCTGGTCGCGCGCCCACGGCCAGTCGCCCTACGACGGCTCCGCCGGCTATCTGAACAAATGGGAGCACGTCTTCGTCTGCTGGGCCGAGACCGCGGGCTACGACTTCGACTACCTCACCGACTACGACCTCGACGCCGATCCCGAGGCGCTCGCGCCCTACGACGTGGCCCTGCTGGTCGGCCACAGCGAGTACTGGTCGGGGCCCCAGCGCGACCGGATCGAGGCCTGGGTCGACGGGGGCGGCCGGCTGGCGATCTTTTCCGGCAACACCGCCTTCTGGAAGGTGCGCTGGGAGGACGCGGGCCGCACCCTGGTCTGCCACAAATGGAAGGGCGAGACGGCGGAAGAGGTCGATGCGGCCGACGCCACCCACCTGTGGTCGCATCCGATGTTCGCGCGGCCGGAAGCGGCGATCACCGGCCTCAGCTTCATCTTCGGGGGCTATCACCGACTCGGACTGTGCGCGGCGCGCGGCGCGGGCGGCTATACGGTCTACCGGCCGGACCATTGGGCGCTGGCCGGCGCCGACCTCTATTGGGGCGACGTGTTCGGCGATCAGGTCCCCCTGCTGGGCTACGAGAACGACGGCTGCCCGATCGCCTTCGGCGACGACGGCCTGCCCGCGCCGCGGCCCGGCCTTGGCGTGCCGGCCGGCCTGGAGATCGCAGCCATGGCGCCGGCGGCTTTCGCGGAGTCGCCCAGCCCCTATCGCCCCCTGATCCCGCCGGAACAGCTCGATGTGGTCGCCCAGATCGCGTTCGGCGATGACGGCCCGCAGGCCCAGGCCCGGGTCCTGCGCGGCCACGCGGTGATGGCCAGCTTCCGACGCGGCAAGGGCGAGGTGTTCAACGCCGGGACCACCGAATGGGCGCACGGCCTGGGCGCCGGCGACCCGTTCGTCGAGCGCATCACCCGCAACGTGCTCGAGCGGTTTCAGACGGCCGCGACCTAGACCCTGTCCGTCTGCGGGTCCAAATGGGGGCGATCCATGCGATGCTGGGGGCGCCAGATCATCGTGCAGCGGTCGGAGCCTCCCGCGCCGGCCGAGGTTGGAAACCATGTCGGACCGATCTTTGTCGCTCGGCGCGGCGCTGGAGCCGCCGATGGAACAGCCGCCCCGCGCGCGGCTGCGCGATCTGGCGTCGGTCAGCGCCGTCCTCAACACCGACCTCGCGGCCACGCTCCTCGACCGCTTCGGCCGCCAGGCCGCGACCGCCGCCATCCGCGCCGTCCTGGACGAGGCGCGGCAGGCCGTGCGGGCCGGTGCGCCTTCGGCCCCGACCGCCGAAGACCTGACCCTGGCGGCGCTGGCCCGGCTGGAGGCGCAGGCGCGCTCGGACCTGCGGCCGCTGTTCAACCTCACGGGCACGGTGCTGCACACCAACCTGGGCCGCGCCGTGCTGGCCGAGGCGGCGATCGAGGCCGCGGTGGCGGCCATGCGCGAGCCGATGGCCCTGGAATATGACCTAAGGTCCGGCCGCCGCGGCGAGCGTGACGACCATGTGCGCGGACTGCTCTGCGACCTGACCGGCGCGGAGGACGCCACCGTGGTCAACAACAACGCCGGCGCCGTGCTGCTCGCTCTCGCCACCCTGGCCGGCGGCCGCGAGGCCATCGTCTCGCGCGGCGAGCTGATCGAGATCGGCGGCGCATTCCGCATGCCGGACATCATGCAGCGGGCCGGCGCGCGGCTGGTGGAAATCGGCACCACCAACCGCACCCACGCCAAGGACTACCGCGCCGCCGTGACTCCCGAGACCGGGGTGATCCTGAAGGTCCATACCTCCAACTACCGGATCCAGGGCTTCACCGCCGAGGTCGGCGCCGCGGAGCTGGCGGTGATCGCCGCCGACGCCGGGGTGCCGCTGATGCACGACCTGGGCTCCGGAACGCTGGCAGACCTCTCGCGCTACGGGCTGCAGCGCGAGCCCACCGTGCGCGAGGCGGTGGCGCATGGGGCCGGGATCGTGACCTTCTCCGGCGACAAGCTGTTGGGCGGGCCACAGGCGGGCTTCATCGTCGGCGACAAGGCCCTGGTCGCCGCGATCAACCGCAACCCGATGAAACGGGCCCTTCGGGTGGACAAGATCCGGCTGGCGGCGATCGCCGCGACGCTGCGGCTCTACGGCGACCCCGACCGGCTGGCCGAGCGCCTGCCCACCTTGCGCCTGCTGGCCCGGCCCAAGGCCGAGATCGCCGCCCAGGCGCGGCGGCTGGCGCCGGCCGTGGCCCAGGCGGTCGGCGCGGCCTTCACCGTGGTCCCCTGCGACTGCCGCAGCCAGATCGGCTCCGGCGCCCTGCCGCTGGACACCCTGGCCAGCGCCGGGCTCGTCATAAGGTCGGATCGGGGCGCGCGCGCGCTGGAGGCCCTGGCGGCGGCGCTGCGCGGCCTCGACTGGCCGGTGATCGGGCGGATCGAGGACGGCGGGCTGGTGCTCGATCTGCGCTGCCTCACCGATGAAGCGGCGTTCCTCGCGTCCCTCTCGGGCCTGGACAGCGATGCCCTGGCGTGAGCGCCCGGCGGCGCGGCGCCCTGCGGGGCCGGCGCCATGATCGTCGGCACGGCGGGTCACGTCGATCATGGCAAGACCGCCCTCGTGAAGGCGCTGACCGGCGTGGACGGCGACCGGCTCAAGGAGGAGAAGGCCCGCGGCGTCACCATCGACCTGGGCTTCGCCTACCTGCCGACCGCCGGCGGCCAGGTGCTCGGCTTCGTCGACGTGCCGGGGCACGAGCGCTTCGTGCGCACCATGCTGGCCGGCGCCACGGGCATCGACTTCGCCCTGCTGGTGGTCGCCGCTGACGAGGGCGTCAAGCCGCAGACCCTGGAGCATCTGGCGATCGTCGACCTGCTTGGCGTCGGACAGGGGCTGGTGGTCCTGAGCAAGGCCGATCTGGCGACGCCCGAACGGCTCGCCGAGGTGTCCGCCCAGCTCCGGCCGGCCATCGCCGGAACCGTGCTGGCGGCGAACGACGCCCTGCCGGTGTCCGCGGTGACCGGCCAGGGGCTCGAGGCTTTGCGCGGCCACCTGACCGCAGCCGCCGCGGCCCTGGCGCAGCGCTCGGCCGAGACCCGGTTTCGCCTGGCCGTGGACCGCGCCTTCACCCTGCAAGGCGTGGGCGTCGTGGTCACCGGCACGGTGCTGTCGGGCGCGGTGCATGTCGGCGATCAGTTGCTGGTCAGCCCGTCCGGCCTGCCGGTGCGGGTGCGTTCGCTGCACGCGCAGAACCGGCCGGCTGAGACCGGGCGGGCCGGCGACCGTTGCGCGCTCAACCTGACCGGCCCGGGGGTGTCGAAAGAGGCGGTGGGCCGGGGCGACATCGTGCTCGATCCCGCCCTGCATGCGCCGGCCGACCGGATCGACGCGCGGCTGCGCGTCCTGGGCGGCGAGGCCAAACCCATCGGCCAGTGGTTCCCGGTCCGGCTGCATCACGCCGCCACCGAGGTCGGCGCCCGCATCGTCCCCCTGGGTGACGCGCCCCTTGAGCCCGGCCAGGAAGGCGACGTCCAACTCGTGCTCGAGCGGCCCATCGCCGCGGCGTTGCAGGACCGCTTCGTGCTGCGCGACGTCTCGGCCCGGCGCACGATCGGCGGCGGCCGCTTCATCGACCTGCGCGGCCCGGCCCGGCGGCGGCGCACGCCCGAGCGGCGCCGGCAGCTCGCCGCCCTCGCCCTGCCCGAGCCCGCCGCCGCCTTCGCGGCCCTGCTGGACGCCCCGCCGTTCGCCTGGGACCTGGCGGCCTTCGCCCGCGACCATGCCCTGTCGGCGGCCCAGGCCGAGCGGCTGGCCGCGCAATCGGGGGTGGTCCAGTTGCAGGCCGGCGCCGCCGGCGTCGCCATTTCGCCGGAGCGCTGGCGCGGCTTCGCGGGCGACCTGGCCAGCCAGCTCGGCGCCTATCACGCCGAGAACCCCGACCTGCAGGGCCTGGGCCGGGAAAAGCTGCGCCTGCAACTGCAGCCGCGGCTGACCCCGCCGGTGTTCGTCGCCGCCCTCCAGCGGCTAGCCGGGGCCGGCGAGGTGGTCCTGGACGGCGCCTTCGTGCGCCTAGCCGGCCACACGGTGCGGCTGGCGCCGGCGGACGAGGCGGCCTGGGCCCTGGTCGCGCCGCGCCTGGGCGGGGCGGAGCGGTTCCGGCCGCCGCGGGTGCGCGACCTCGCCGAGACGACCGGCCGCCCGGAGCGCGACATCCGCCGGCTGCTCAAGCTCGCGGGACGACTGGGTTGGGCGGACGAGATCGCGCAGGATCACTTCTTCCTGCGCCCGACCGTGCGGGAGATGGTCGCGATCGGCGTGGAGGAGGCCGGCCGGGCGCAGGGCGGCGCCTTCACCGCCGCGCAATTCCGCGACCGCGTCGACAACGGCCGCAAGGTCGCCATCCAGATTCTCGAGTTCTTCGACCGGCACGGCGTCACCCTGCGCAAGGGCGATCTGCGCCGAATGAACCCGCATCGGCTGGACCTCTTCGGCCCGGTCGTGGTTTCATCGGTCGATGCGGATGGAGGAGAGTCGTCCCTGGTGGGGCGTTCGGACTTCAAATCCGAGTGGGGCAGCGAGCCTGTCCCAGGTGGGTTCGACTCCCATTCTCTTCCGCCATCCCCGCCCCGGAGCAGATCCTGATGGTTGCGGATTACGCGACGGATTTCGACGAGTGGCTGGTCGAGACCTTCACCCGGGTCGGCCCCTTCACCTCTCTGATCGTGTTGGTGGAGATCGGCGAGACGACGGTCGGGCTGTTGCGTTCGTCCTATCTGCACATCATCGGCGACGAGACCCGCTGGCCTGAGATCCTCGAGATGTTCGCGGGCGCCGGCGCGGCCTGGGATGGGGCGGCCTTCTACCAGGCCGATCGCGCCGGACTGGTGCGCGATCCGGTGGCGCGCCACCGTCTGCAATCGCTTCTGCGCCACCTCGAGGGCGACCGCTCCCTGTTGAAGCATGCGGACTTCTTCGACCGGCGTGGGCTGCGGCTGAAAATCGAGGAAATTGCACCGTCATGAACGGTTCGGAATTCGCTTGAAACCAACCGATGATTCGGCGAGTTATGCGGTCGGACCGGGTGTTTTTGAATCGATCTCCGACGTGGATCGTGTCTTTAATGACGCGTTGACGTTAGGTCGGTTCGCAGGAGCGCGTGGCCCGCCCATGACAATGGCTCTCAGTCGACGGGGCTTCATCAAGCTTACCGGGGCCGGTCTGGCCGCGTCGAGCTTGGGCGCCCTCGGCTTCGCCGCCGCGGGCCCGGCGCTGGCCGACTCCGTGCGGCCCTTCAAGCTCACCCACGCCACCGAGACGCGGAACACCTGCACCTACTGTTCCGTCGCCTGCGGCATCCTGATCTATAGCCTTGGCGACAAGGCCATCAACGCCACCTCCAACATCATCCACATCGAGGGCGATCCCGACCACCCGGTGAACCGCGGCACGCTCTGCCCGAAGGGCGCGGCCCTGCTCGACATCGTGCATGCGCCCACCCGCCTGAAGGTCCCCAAATACCGCGCCGCGGGCTCCAGCGAGTTCAAGGAGGTCTCCTGGGACTTCGCGCTGGACCGCATCGCCACCCTGATGAAGAAGGATCGCGACGCGAACTTCCTCGCCAAGAACGCCGCCGGGACCACGGTCAATCGCTGGGTCAGCACAGGCATGCTGGCGGCGTCGGCCTCGTCCAGCGAAACCTCCTACCTGACCTGGAAGGTCGCCCGTTCGTTCGGGATGCTGGTCTTCGACAATCAGGCGCGCGTTTGACACGGACCGACGGTGGCCAGTCTGGCTCCAACATTCGGTCGAGGGGCAATGACCAACACATGGCAGGATATCAAGAACGCCAATGTGGTGGTGGTCATGGGCGGCAACGCCGCTGAGGCCCATCCGTGCGGCTTCAAGTGGGTCGTCCACGCCAAGATCGAGAACCACGCCAAGCTGGTCGTGGTCGATCCGCGCTTCACGCGCACCGCCTCGGTGGCCGACGTCTACGCCCCGATCCGGCCCGGAACCGACATCGCCTTCCTGAATGGCGTGATCCGCTACCTGCTCGAGAAAGACCTCATCCAGCACGACTATGTGCGGGCCTATACCAACGCCAGCCTGATCGTGAAGGACGGCTTCGGCTTCGAGGACGGGCTGTTCACCGGCTACAAGGAAGACACCCACAGCTACGACAAGACGAGCTGGGACTACGAGCTCGACGGCCAGGGCTACGCCAAGGTCGACGACAGCTGGCAGGATCCGCGCTGCGTGATCAACCTGCTGAAGAAGCACGTCGATCGCTACACGCCGGAGATGGTCTCGCGCATCTGCGGCACGCCCCAGGACAAGTTCCTGGAAATCTGCGGGCTGTTCGCCAGCACCTCGGCGCCCGACAAGGCGATGACCAGCCTGTTCGCCCTGGGCTGGACCCAGCATTCGGTCGGCGCCCAGAACGTCCGCGCCATGGCGATGGTCCAGTTGCTGCTGGGCAACATCGGGGTGGCCGGCGGCGGGATGAACGCGCTCCGCGGCCATTCCAACATCCAGGGCCTGACCGACGTCGGCCTGCTGTCGACCTCGATGCCGGGCTACCTCCTGCTGCCGAAGGAGACCGAACCTACCTACGCGCAATATATGTCGACGCGGCAGTACAAGCCGCTGCGCCCCGGACAGACCAGCTATTGGCAGAACTACGGGAAGTTCTTCGTCAGCTTCCAGAAGTCGATCTACGGCGCGGCCGCCACCGACGGCAACGATTGGGCCTATGACTGGCTGCCCAAGTACGATGGCGGCGGCTACGACATCATCCGCGCCTTCGAGATGATGAACAACGGCCAGATGAACGGCTACATCTGCCAGGGCTTCAACCCGATGCAGGCCTTCCCGGACCGGGGCAAGATCCGCAAGGGCCTGGGCAAGCTGAAATATCTGGTGGTGATGGACCCGCTGGACACCGAGACCTCCCGGTTCTGGGAGAACCACGGCCCGCAGAACCCGTCGGATCCGTCCAAGATCCAGACTGAGGTCTTCCAGTTGCCGACCACCTGCTTCGCGGAAGAGGACGGCTCCCTGGTCAATTCGTCCCGCTGGATGCAGTGGCACTGGAAGGCGGCCAACCCGCCGGGCGAGGCGCAGACCGACATCTGGATCATGGCCGGCATCTTCCACCGCATGCGGGAGATGTACCGCAAGGAAGGCGGCGCCTTCCCCGATCCGATCCTCAACCTCACCTGGAACTACACCGATCCCGTCGATCCAGGTCCGGAGGAGCTGGCCAAGGAGATGAACGGCCGGGCCCTGGCGGACATCACGGACCCCACCGGCGCGGTCACCGTGCACGCCGGCCAATTGCTCGACAGTTTCGGGCAGTTGCGCGACGACGGCACGACCACCTCGGGCTGCTGGATCTTCACCGGCAGCTTCACCGAGAAGGGCAACATGATGGCCCGGCGCGACGCGACCGATCCGCGCGAGCAGGGCCTCGCGCCGAACTGGGCCTGGTCCTGGCCGGCCAACCGGCGGATCCTCTACAACCGCGCCAGCGCCGACCCTGCCGGCAAGGCGTGGAATCCGCAGAAGCCGGTCATCGAGTGGAACGGGACCAAGTGGGTGGGCATCGACGTGCCCGACTACGTGCCGACCACCAAGCCCGAGGATTCCGTCGGCCCCTTCATCATGAACGCCGAAGGCGCCGGGCGGCTGTTCGCCCGCGACCAGATGGCGGAAGGCCCGTTCCCAGAGCACTACGAGCCCTTCGAATCCCCGACGCCGAACCTGCTGCATCCGAAGGTGAAATCAAATCCCGCCGCGCGGGTGTTCCCCGACGACAGGGCCAACTTCGGAACCGGCGCGGACTTCCCCTATGTCGCCACCACCTATCGCCTGACCGAGCAATTCCACTTCTGGACCAAGCACGCGCTGATCAACGCGATCCTGCAGCCTGAGGAATTCATCGAGATCGGCGAGGCCCTGGCCAAGGAAAAGGGGATCACGCAGGGCGGCTGGGTTCGGGTGTCCTCGAAGCGCGGGTTCGTCGTCTGCAAGGCCTATGTGACCAAGCGCATCAAGCCGATGCAGGTGGACGGCAAGCCCACGCACGTGATCGGCGTTCCGATCCATTGGGGCTTCACCGGACAGGCCCGCAAGGGCTTCGGCGCCAACACCCTGACCCCGTCGGTGGGTGACGCCAATTCCCAGACGCCGGAGTTCAAGGCGTTCCTGGTCAACATCGAGAAAGCGAGTGGGCCCGCGGCCTGACGCCGCCGCGGGTTCGAGGAGTCGTCCATGTCCGGTCTGCAGTCACAGGACTACATCAGGCGCTCGGCGTCGACCCTGACGCCGCCCTCGGCCCGCCGCCACGAGCTGGAGGTGGCCAAGCTGATCGACGTCAGCCGCTGCATCGGCTGCAAGGCCTGCCAGTCCGCCTGCATGGAATGGAACGACCTGCGCGGCGAGGTCGGGCATTTCCGGGGGTCCTACGACAATCCCCATGACCTGGACCCCAATACCTGGACCCTGATGCGGTTCACCGAATGGGAGAACGACAAGGGCGACCTGGAGTGGCTGATCCGCAAGGACGGCTGCATGCACTGCGAGGATCCCGGCTGCCTGAAGGCCTGCCCCGCGCCCGGCGCGATCGTGCAGTACGCCAATGGAATCGTCGACTTCAACAGCGACGCCTGCATCGGCTGCGGCTATTGCGTGAAGGGCTGCCCGTTCGACATCCCCCGCGTCAATCCGACGGACCACAAGTCCTACAAGTGCACCCTCTGCTCCGACCGCGTCTCGGTCGGGCTGGAGCCCGCCTGCGTCAAGTCCTGCCCGACCGGCGCGATCATGTTCGGGTCGAAGTCGGACATGAAGGCCTGGGCCGGCGAGCGGGTCGCGGAGCTGAAGTCCCGAGGCTTCGCCAACGCCGGCCTCTACGACCCGGCGGGCGTCGGCGGCACGCATGTGATGTACGTGCTGCACCACGCCGACAAGCCGTCGATCTATGCGGGCCTGCCCAATCACCCGGCCATCAGCCCCTTCGTCGAGCTCTGGAAAGGCGGGGTGAAACCCCTCGCCGTGGCCGGCATCGCGCTGGCCGCGATCGCCGGCTTCTTCCACTCGGTGGTCGCAGGCCCGAACGAGGTGCAGCCGGAAGACGAGGCGCGAGGGCGGCGCCTGGTCGATCGCGAGGACGACGCGAGATGATCTATCCCGAGGGAACCGTGCTCCGCTACGCGACCGTGACCCGGGTCAACCACTGGATCACGGCGATCTGCTTCGTGTTGCTCACCCTGTCCGGCCTTTCGATGTTCCACCCGATCTTCTTCTTCCTCTCGGCGCTGTTCGGCGGCGGCCAATGGACCCGCGCCGTGCATCCCTGGATCGGGATCGTCCTGGCGCTCAGCTACGCGGGCCTCGTGTACCAGTTCTGGCGCGACAACTTCTGGACCCCGGACGACACCGCCTGGGTGCGCAAGTTCGACCTCATCCTGGTCAACGAAGAGGAAGGCGTTCCCGAGGTCGGGCAGTTCAACGCCGGCCAGAAATTCGTCTTCTGGGCCATGGCCCTGCTGATCCCGGTGCTGCTCTTCACCGGCCTGGTGATCTGGGAGGTCTATTTCTCCGCCTTCACGCCGCTGGTCGTGCAGAGGATCGCCGTCCTGCTCCATTCGCTCGCGGCGATCGCGGCCATCCTGGTCTGGATCGTTCACGTCTATGCGGGGATCTGGGTCCGCGGGTCGATGCAGGCGATGACCCGGGGCTATGTGACGCCGGGCTGGGCGTGGCGGCATCACCGCAAATGGCTGCGCGGCCTGACCGGCGCCAGGTCGCCTGGCCCGACGTCACGCCCTGAGGGGGTTCCGTGAGACAGGGCGAGGTCGCCCCCAACGGGCCTTGGATCGGCAATCCGCAGGGCGGCGTCGACGCCCCCGATCCGCTGATCCTGCCCGATCCCGCCGCGCGCTTCGCCGCCACCGCGGCGCGGCTGGAGGTCTTGGCGGACGGCCACGCGATGGCCGACTGGCTGCGCTTCATGGCCGGCCTTGCGCAGGCCCAGCATGACGCCCTAGCGGCCCTGGGCCCCCTCGCCGGCCCCGACGCAACCCTGGTGCGGCAGGCGGTGGAGGCGCGCATGCCGCCGCTCGCCGCCGACGGCCATCGCCGCCATCCGCTGTGGCGCGAGGGCCTGGCCGCCCTGCTCGACAGCTCCGAGAACGGGCGCTTCGCCGGCACGATCCCCGCGGACGCGCGCACGGTGATGCGCAGCCTGCGCGCGCGGGGCGCCGCGGCGCAGGAAAAGCTGGCGGACGACTTCCTGAGCGGCGGCGTGGCCCCCGCCGAAACCGGCGCGACGCTCTATGTGGCGGCGGCGCTGCAGGTCTATTTCACCCGCCTCGCGGGGCAGTTGCCCGCCGAGGACCTGCGGCTGCTGCCGGAGCGCGGCCTTTGTCCCTGCTGCGGCTCATTGCCCGTGTCGGGCGTGGTGACAGCGTCCGGGCGGGCGCCTGGAACGCGCTACCTGCACTGCTCGCTCTGCTCCGCGGCCTGGAACCACGTGCGGGCGGTCTGCATCACCTGCGGCAAGTCGGGGGCGCTATCGCTGATGAGCGTCGAGGGCGAGTCCGGCGCGGTCCGGGCCGAGGTCTGTGGCGACTGCCGCAGCTACGCCAAGATGCTCTACCAGCCGCAGGACATGAAGGTCGATCCCGTGGCAGACGACCTCGCCTCGCTGGGACTGGACGTCCTGGTCGCCGAGGCCGGCTGGTCGCGGCACGCGCCCAATCCCCTCGTGCTGACGGGGTAGCCGCTCGCGCTCGCGACGCGCCTAGCCATGTACGATCGTGAAGATGGCCATGGCGGTGGTCAGGCAGATGAACATGCGAAGGCCGATCAGGGCCGCCTGGGTCCCGCGGCCCAACGGCATCGGCGGGAAGGGAGCCGGAGCCGCCAGCGCGCGGGGGCGTCGGTCGGGGTGGCGATCGAGATGGGTCATGGCTTCGTCTCCTAGAACCAGTGAATTCCGAGGGCGCCGAGGAACCCCACCACCGCGTAGGCAGAGCCCGCGACGGCCACCAGCACGGCGATCGCGACCCCCAGCGCCGTCACGGTCCGGCTGTTGGCGTCGGCGCCCATGATCTGCCGGTCGCCGCTCATCATGAGCAGGAAGACCAGAGCCGCCGGCATCAGAATGGTCGCCAGCAGGTTGGCGTTGAGCGACAGGGTCAGGAGCGGCGCGCCGGGGATCAGGACGACCGCGCCGGCCAGGATCGCGATCCCGATATTGGTCGCGTGGAACAGCGGCGCCTGGCGGGGCGAGGCGTTGAAGCTCCGGCCGGCGCCCGAGATCATCTCGGCGATCGAATAGGCGGTGCTGGCCGAGATGGTCAGCATGGCCACCGCACCGGCCTCGACAAGCCCGAGGGCGAACAGCGCCGCGCCTGGCGCGCCGATGATCGGGCGCAGGGCCTCCGCGAAGCCGGCGCCGCCCTGGTAGTGGGACATGTCCACGTGATGGGTGAACAGCGGCGCGGCGGCCACCATGGCGGCGCAGCCCGTCACCGCGGCGATGACCGCCCCGATCGCCGTGTTCTGGCGCCCGCGGCGGATGTCGCGCCGGCCCATGCCCTTGTCCACCGAGGCGCTCTGCTGGAAGAACAGCATCCACGGCGTGACGGTGGCCCCGATGTTGGACGCCAGGATCAACAGGAACGCCTGCAGGGTGGTCTTGGGCGTCGGGCCCCAGGTCGCGACGGCGTGCAGGATCTGGTCGGCGGAGGGGCGCGCGAAGACCGCGACCGCGACGAAAAGCAGGTTGAACACGGCCAGGCCCGCAGCGAGGCGCTCCCAGGTCGCGTACCGTCCGCCCCAGGATCCCATCGCCACCAGCAGGACGGCGCAAGCCACCGCCGCCCAGGGCGGCACGCCGAAGAAGCCCATGCCCAGCCGGATGGCGATGACCTCGGTCACCAGGGTGATCAGGTTGGTGATGGCCAGGTCGACGGCCGAGGCCCAGCCCCAGACGCGGCCGAACCGCTGGAAGACCAGTTCTCCGTAGCCGCGACCGGTCACCGCGCCCAGCCGCATGGCCATCTCCTGGACCACATAGGCGGCGGCGAAGGTCGCGATGATGAAGGGCAGCAGGAAACCAAGGCCGTAGGTGGCCCCGCTGGTCGCGTAGGACAACATGCTGGGCCCGTCGTTCTCGCCCAGCATCGCCAGGGCGCCGGGGCCGACCAGCAGGGCGGCCGCCGCCGGAAACCGAAGGCGCAGCCACCGCTTCGGCGCGAAGCGGGCGCGCGTGGCCGCCGCAACGCCGACGGGGCCGCCGACATTCCCCTGCAAGTCGACGAAGGCGATGTCGGAGGGCGGCGGCATGTTCGGGACCCTGGGTTGCTGACGTTGCGGTCAGGCGGGGCGTCTAGCCGGGGACGACGTCGGGCCGGCTCTTGGAGATCTGCTCGATGAGGCGCGGATCCATCTTCAGGGTCTCGGCCACCATCTGCCGGGGCGAATTGGCGAGCCACTGCGAGAGGGTGACCTCGGCGAACTGCTTGTCCTTGAAGGTCTCCACCATGATGATGTCGGTGGAGCCGGTGTTCTGGATGTAGTGGCCGAGGCCCTTCTTCACATAGCCGATGTCGCCGGCGTGGAAGTCCATGGTCACTGCGGCGGGGCCGGTGTTGAACACGGTCATGCGGCCGGTCCCCTGGACCCAGTATTGCCATTCGTCGGCGTTGGGGTGCCAGTGGAGCTCCCGCAGGCCGCCCGGCTTGATGGTGACGATGCCCGCCGCGATGGTGGTGGAGACGGGGAAGTTCCGGGTGTCCACGATCTTCACCGATCCGCTGCGCGTCTGCTTGGTCGGGGCCATCTTGCTGGTCGAGAAGACGAACTCGAGCTCCGGCTCGCCCAGGGGCGAGGCCACCTGGCGCTGGACCTCGGCGAGGGGCGGCGGCTCCGCGCCCTGGTAGATCCAGCGCGCGTCGAGGGACATGTTCTGGAAGGCGCTGACCGGGAGGTTGAAGTTCTCCGCCAGCACCTCGGGCGGGGTATGGATCATCCAGTCGCTCAGCAGCAGGGTGTTGTATTCGGAGGCCCTGCCGTTGTCGAAGACCAGGACGAACTCCGCCCCGCTGGGTCCCAGGCCCTGCAGCGAGTGCGGAAGCCCGGCGGGGAAGTACCAGAGGTCGCCGGCCGTCACGTCCCGTACGGCGGGCCGCCCCTCGGCGTCCAGCACGGTGACGCGGCACTTGCCGTCGACCATGACCGCCCACTCGGCCTGCTGGTGCCAGTGCAGCTCGCGCACGCCGCCGGGACCAAGCCGCATGTTCACGCCCGAAACATCCTCGGAAATCTGGAAGTCGGACTGGGTGACCTGCCGCGCCCACCCGCCGTCCTGGATGCGCTTGTGCGCCAGGTTGAACGACGACCAGAACATGGGCATGCCGTTGACGTCGGTGGCGGGCGGATTGCCGGCGGCGGGGATCTGGTCCGCCAGAATGCGGTTCTGAGGCCCGGGCTCGGTCAGCGCCTGGGGGTTGCTCACATTGACCGCGCCCTCGGGCGGCCGATCGGGATTGCCCAGTTGCACGGTGCTCGCCGCGGCGGAGAACGCCGTCGTGGCGCCCACGACCGTCGTGGCCGCCAACAAGTTGCGCCGGGAGAGTTCGCGCATTCCAGTCTCCATGTTCCAGTCGCCCGCGCAGACCTTGCCGCGTAGCGGGATCCATCGTTCCAGAGGCCGACGCCCAAAGAGCCGTCACGACGGCAAGGACCGCCTCGATATTCCTCAGCAATTATTCGACCCGCCGAGCCGAAATCCTTGGCGAAGCTCTGAAGAGTCTTGAGTATTTCTGAGCCGCCACGCCGGGACTGCCGAACGGCGCGCGAGGCCTTGCGCGCGAGCGCGTCTCGGGCCGCAATGGCGCGGAGGAAATCCGGAGACGAGCCTTGGAACGCCTGGCCACTGTCATCCTCTGCGGCGGCGCGTCGTCCCGTATGGGCGCGGACAAGGCGCGCCTCGACTGGCACGGCGTTTCGGCGATCGACCGCCTGGCGGCCCTCTCGCACGATCTGGGAATCCGGATGGTGCTGACGGCAGGCGCGGACCATGGCCTGCCCGCCGTGCTCGACGCCCGCCCGGGAGAGGGCCCGTGCGGCGGCGTCCTGGCTGCGGCCCAGCGGCTACGGGCCGAGGGCTACGCGCGGGCGCTGATCCTGGCGGTCGATGCGCCGACCATCATCGCGGCCGACATCCGTCCGCTCCTGGAGGCCGGCGACCCTGGCGCGGCCTACGAGGGCCTGCCGTTGCCGATGGTGATCGGCCTCGCCGCCGTTCCGGCCGCCACCGAAGCGCAGTGGCCGCTCAAGCGGCTCGTTGAGATCGCGGGGCTGGCCATCCTGCCGTGCGGCGACGGCGCGAGGCCCAGGCTGAAGGGGGCCAACACGCCCGAAGAACGCCGGCGCCTGCTGGCCGGCCCCGCCGCGCCCGACTGACGGCGGGCCTCAGGAAATCCGGTCCGGTCGCGTGAAGACCTCGAAGCCGTCGCGCCGGGCGACGCCCACCAGGGTGATCGCCGCCTGCTCCGCCGTGCGGATCGCGAGCGCCGTCGGGGCCGACACCGCGACCAGCACCTGGGCGCCCAGGACCGCGGCCTTCTGGACCATCTCCACCGAGATGCGGCTGGTCAGGAACAAGGCGCCGTCCGGCCGGGGCGTCTTTGCCGCCGCCAGGGCGCCCACCAGCTTGTCCAGGGCGTTGTGGCGGCCCACGTCCTCGCGCAGGCAGGCAAAGTCGCCGGACAGCGCCCACCACCCCGCCGCATGCACCGCCCGCGTTGCGGCGCCCAGCGTTTGGCGCTCCGGCAGGGCCTCGAGCGCGGCGGCGATCTCGGCGGGCGAGATGCGGAGGCCTTCCGCGGCCTTGGGGCTGGCGCGCATGGCCTCGCCCAGGCTGTCGATGCCGCAAAGCCCGCACCCCGTCGGCCCCGCCAGATAGCGCCGCCGGCCGGCGAGCGTCTCCGAGCGCGGGCGCGACAGCCACATCCGCACCTCGACGCCGAGCTCGGTCTCGACAACCTCGAGGCTTTCGATCTCGCGCGCGTCGGCGACAATCCCCTCGGTCAGGCTGAAGCCCAGGGCGAAGTCCTCGAGGTCCGACGGCGTGGCCATCATCACTGCGGTGGTCGAGCCGTCGTGCACCAGGGCCACCGGCGTCTCCTCCGGGACCTCGCGGTGGTCCGGCGCGCCGCCGTCACGGCCCATGCGCATGACGGGCGCCCGGCGGCTGACCGGCAGGGATGAGGCGGGATGGGTCAAGCGAGGGGTCATTCTGGGCTCGGTTCGGCGGCGGTCCCGGGGGCGAGGCTCAGCTTACATGCAACGGCCGCGGCGGTGGCCTCAGATCATCTCACGTTTCTTCAGGGCCTCGCCAAGGACGCGGCCGCTGGCCTGCGGGATTGTGATGGCGAACCCGTTACCTCCCGTCGGGTTCGAGTGCGGTCGGTCCGGCGTATTTCGGCGGCCGCGGCGCGGCCGGTCCTTGATCCCAGTCCCGTGGGCCGGCCGCGCCATTTTTTTCGAAGCGGGACTTCATACGGCCGGCGCAGGCCCCGTCATCGGAGCGCCGCGGATGGCCCGGAGACACCGGATGAAACAACCACTGCTCGGAGCGGCCGTGTTCGCGGCGGCGCTCGCCGGCGGCCTGTCGGTCGGGAGCGCCGCGCGGGCGGCCCCCGTGGACCTGCAAGGCGCCGTGCTCACCCCCGTCAGTCTCGGATCCTACCTGTTCGGCGGCCGGCAGTACTGCTGGTACGCCGGCGGGTGGCGCGGTCCGGGCTGGTACTGGTGCGGCTACGCGTGGCGCGATGGCCTGGGCTGGGGCGGCCCGCGCGGCTGGCACGGCTGGCGCAGCGACGGCCACGGCCACGGCGGCGACCATCATGGCTTTGCCGGCGGCGACCATCACGGCCCTGGCGGCGGCCACTTCGGCGGAGGCGACCATGGCGGCGGCCACTTCGGCGGCGCGCCCGGCCACATGGGCGGCGGCGGCCATTTCGGCGGCCACATGGGTGGCGGTGGGCACATCGGCGGCGGCGGACACACGGGCGGCGGCGGGGGCGGCGGCCACCGCTAGCGCGCGTCAGGGTGAGGCGGAAACCGGTTCACCCGTCCGGCGCGCCCGAGACTGAATCGACATTCAACGGAGGCCGGCGGCTGCCTGGCTCCCCTCCCGCTTGCGGGAGGGGTTTGGGGTGTGCGCGCGAGTTGCCAGCCCTGAGCGGAGGGACGCCGCGGGGCCATCTGCTCGAGCAGCCGCGGCGACGGTGACGACGAGGCCAAGGCCGCCGACCCCGATCGGGCCGGCGGCGGGCGGTCAGTGCCGCACGATGGGCGTTCGATAGACGAACCCGTGGCCGCTCAGGGCGTGCGAGATGCAGTCGGCGCAGGCCACGCCGTCTCTCAGCGCGCAATTGGCGCAGGCCTGGGCGGCCTGCAGGAGCGTGGTGTCGCGATGGCGCCGGCCGAGGCGGCGGGCGTCTTGGATCACGATCGGTTGCTTCGCCATGGAGTCCTCCTTGCCAGGGACTTGCGGTGGATTGCGCGGGCCCAGGCGACGGCCCCTCCGGACGCCCGCAGGGCGCCGTCCGGGGTCGGCGGATCGTCGAACAGGCGCGTCATGGTCATTGCCTGGAATGCGCTTCGATTCAGCTCGAATCTTGCAGACATTCCGGCAAAATCGCGCGGAAATCCCGGCGCCGCGTCTGAGTTGTTGCAAGAAGAGCTGAGAATATCTCGGCTGCAATCTACAGACATGCGGAGGATCGCCCCAGCAGCCGGGCCCTCGCGCGCCGACCGTGCTCCACTCAGATGTTCTCAGGTCAACTCAGGGGCGCGCCAACAACTTTTGCGCGGCCCAATCGTTATCATTCCTATCAATGCGGAAGGATGCCGATGCTGGATCTCAGCCCGGCTTCTCAAAGTATTCGACGATAGACGCGCCCCGAGACCCGAAACGTCCTGGGCGCATTTCGGAACCATCAAGGTCAGGAGCCGACAGGCCATGAAGACATTCGCAACCCTCGCTGCGGTCTCAGCAACCGCCCTCGCCCTCGCCGCCTGCGAGACGACGGCGCAGCGGATCGGCTCCAAGGAGGACACCCTCGCCGCCGCCGGCTTCACGGTGCTGCCGGCGAACACACCCGAGCGCCAGGCTGAACTGAGCCAGCTCCCGCCGAACAAGTTCGTGCCGAAGACCACGGGCGACACGATGCAATACGTCTATGCCGACCCGGTCGTGTGCGACTGCCTCTACATCGGCGATCAGAAGGCCTACGGCGCCTATCGGCAGGATGTCCTGACCAAGAAGATCGTCGACGAGCAGCAGATGACCGCCATGACCTACCAGGACAACTGGAACTGGGGCCGGTTCGATTGGGGTCCCTGGGGCCACGGCTGGTGGCGGTAGTCGCCTGACCGACGCCCCGCCGACCGGCAGGGCTGGACACACGAGGCCGGCGCACCTTCGGGGCGCCGGCCTCTTTTTTTTCTCAAGTCACATTGAGCGCCGACTGTCGAAGCGCGCACCCTTCCCTTCGCGGGACGGGTCCGCCGGGACGACCGCGATCCTGGGCGGGTGACCCGCTCAGTTGGCCGGAGCCGCCGGGGCCGTCGTCGTGGTCGCCGCCGCCGCCGTGGTCGGGGTCCAGCCGCCGCCGAGCGCACGCACTAGGTCGACGCTGGCCAGCAGGCGCCGGGTCTCGACGCTCAGCTCCATCTGCTGGGCCTGGAGGTCGGCGGTCTGGGCGATCACCACTTCGAGGTAGGTGATGGCGCCCATGCGGTACTGCACAAGCGCCAGGGCCTCGGTCCGCTCGGCGGCCGAGACCGCGCCGCTCTGCTGGCGCGCCTCGCTGGCCAGCCTGTTGCAGAGCGCGAGGTTGTCCTCGACCTGTTGGAACGCGGTCAGCACGGTGGCGCGATAGGTGGCGCTGGCCTCGTCGAACTGATCGTGGCTCGCCCGGACGACCGCCTTGCGCCGGCCACCGTCGAACAGGGCCATCGCAAGCGAGGGGCCGAGCGTCCACCAGCTATTGGCGAGGCTCAAGAGGTTCCCCGCGCCGGCGGTCTGGAAGCCGCCGGTCGCGTCAAGTGTCAGGGTCGGGAAGAGGGCCGCCCGCGCGACGCCGATCTGGGCGTTGGCCGCGGCCGCCCGCCGTTCGGCCGCCGCGATGTCCGGCCGCCGCTGGAGGAGCAGCGAGGGCGCCGACACCGGCGTCCGCGGCGGGGGCGGCAGCTTGGCGTCGGGCGCGATCGAAAACACCGAGGCCGGTTCGCCGACCAGGGCGGCGATCGCATGCTCATAGAGGGCGCGCTGGGCGCCGACGTCGGTCCTCTGAGCCTGGGCCGTCTGCAGTTGGGTTTCGGCCCGGCCCACATCGAGGCCCGCCACGGCGCCGCCGGTATGCAGGACCTGGGTCAGGTTCAACGCCTTGGCGTAGGCGGCGGTCGTTTGATCCAGGAGCGCGGCCTGGGCGTCCAGGCCCCGCAGGTTCATGTAGGCGTCGGCGACCTGGGCCTCCAGGCTGAGCCGCACCGAGGCGACGTCGGCGGCGCTGGCCTGCGCCTCGGCCTTGCCCGCGGCGACCATGTTGCGGACGCGGCCCCAGAGGTCGAATTCGTAGGAGATCGTCGCGCCGACGGTGTTGTTCTGGTAGTAGCTCGGCCCGCCCACGCGCAGGGGGCGATTGGCCGACTGCCGATTGCCCGTCGCGCTGCCGCCCACGTCCAGTTCGGGAACCAGCGAGGCGCGCGCCTGCGCCAGGTTGGCCTGGGCTTCGTCGTAGCGCGCGAGCGCCATGGCCAGGTTCGGGTTGCCGGTCTCGATCTTCTGTTCGAGGCCGTTCAAGGTCTCGTCGCCATAGACCGTCCACCAGGCGCCGCGCGGCGCGGCGTCCGCTGGGCTCGCCGGCGTCCACGGGCCGGTCTCCTTGTAGGCTGGCGGCACGGTCATCTGAGGCGGCGTATAGGGCGGCGCGAGGGAACAGCCGGTGAGCGCGAGCGCGGTCCCGGCGAGGCCGAAAAGCTTAACCCGCGGCATGCGCGCTCCCTCCGGCAGGCGGCGCGCTCGAGGCCGCTATCCGCACCACATCGCCGGCCCGCAGGGAGTCCGGCGGACTGTCGATCACGCGGTCGGCGGAGGTGATGCCGCCGGCCACCTCGACGGTGGTTCCCAGGTCCTGCACGACGGTCACCGGCTTCATCGCGACCTTGTTTCCGGGGCCGACCGTCGCCACCGACATGCCGCTGTCGCGGAACATCAGGGCCGTGGCCGGAACCTGGATGGCCCCGCGGTTGGCCGGCAGGCTGAAGCGGACCTGGGCGTAGCCGCCGGGCTTCAGCGCGCGGTCGGTGTTGTCGATCTGCAACTGCACCAGCAGGGTGCCGCTCGTGGTCGCGATGGCGTCGGCGCTGGCGGCGAGCTTGGCGGTGA
Organism: Phenylobacterium sp.; assembly: GCF_035569475.1. Taxonomy (GTDB): domain Bacteria; phylum Pseudomonadota; class Alphaproteobacteria; order Caulobacterales; family Caulobacteraceae; genus Phenylobacterium. Next base: position 56,135 of record NZ_DATMNA010000020.1, on the reverse strand, counting down.
AGGTGCGGCCCGGATACTCCGGCACGGTGAAGGTGGCGGTCATGCCCGGCTGGATGGCGGCCGAATAGTTCTGCGGCGCCCGCACATAGATCCGCAGCTTGGTTTCGTCGGAGACGGTGAACAGCGGCGTCGCCGCGGGGCCACCGACGCTGATCAGGTCCCCGATATCGGTGGCGCGGGTGGTGACCACCCCGTCGAACGGCGCAGTGATGCGCTTGAACGACTCCAGGGCCTCCAGCCGCGCGACATTGGCGCGCGACGACGCCACAAGGGCGTTCTTGGCGGCCAGATCGCCGTTCTTCGTGTCGGCGTCCTGCTGGGACACGGCGTCCTGCGAAAGCAGGCCGGCCCAGCGGTGGGCGGTGGTGTCGGACAGGTGCTGGTTGGCGATCGCCGTCTGCAGGTCGGCCTTGGCCTGCACGAGCTGCTGGTCGAGGTCGGGCGTGTCGATGTCGGCCAGCACCTGGCCGGCCTTCACCGGGGTTCCGATGTCGACATACCAGCGCTTCAGGTAGCCCGACACCCGGGCGTAGCTCGGCGCGGTGTTGAAGGCCTGCACATCGCCCGGCAGGATCAGCGTCTGGGACCCGGTGGGGTCCGCCAGGCTGATCACCTTGACCGTCGGGACGGCCTGGGCGTTGGTCCAGGTTCCGACCTTCTGGTCGGCGTTGACGCGGGTGACGACGCCGACTGCGACGACGACGACCGCAAGGCCGGCCGCCGCGGCGCCCGCGATCTTCAGGCGCCGGGGCGATAACCGCCGGGACGTATCGGGCTGGTCAGGCATAGGAGTCTCCAGTGTGCAGCGCCGTGTTTGGCTCGGCGCCGGAGGGCTGGGCCGCCTTGCGGCCGTGAACGAGGCTGAACACCACCGGCACGAACATCAGGGTGGCGAAGGTCGCGCAGATCAGCCCGCCGATCACCGCGCGGCCCAGCGGGGCGTTCTGCTCGCCGCCTTCGCCTAGGCCGAGAGCCATCGGCCCCATGCCGATGATCATGGCCAGCGCGGTCATCAGCACCGGGCGGAAGCGGGTGAAGCCGGCCTCGGTGGCGGCGAGGACTGCATCGCCGGTCGCCTGCAGACGCTCCCGGGCGAAGCTCACGACCAGGATGGAGTTAGCGGTGGCCACACCCATGCACATGATCGCCCCGGTCAGCGCAGGCACCGAAAGCGTCGTGCCGGTGGCGAACAGCATCCAGACGATCCCGGCCAGCGCCGCCGGCAGGGCGGTGATGATCACGAACGGGTCCAGCCACGACTGGAAGTTCACGACGATCAGCAGGTAGATCAGCACGATCGCGCCGAGCAGTCCGAGGAACAGGCCCGAGAACGCCGTGTTCATCGTGGTGACCTGGCCGCGCAGGTTGACGAGGGCGCCCTTCGGCGCGTCCTTGGCGGTGGCTTTGATCAGGGCCTGCACATCGCGGGCGACCCCGGCCAGGTCACGCCCCTGCGTCGTCGCGTAGATGTCGATCACCGGCTGAATGTCGTAGTGGCTGACCACCGCGTTCGACTGATCGCGGGTGATCTTGCCCAGTCCGCCGAGGATCTGCAGTCCGCTGGTTGGCGTGGCGCTGGTCACCGGCAGGTTTTCCAGAGCCGGCAGGGTGTTGACGCTGTACTCGGGCGTCTGGGCGACGACCGGGTAGGAGACCCCGTTGGCGGGGTTCAGCCAGAAGACCGGCGCGGTCTGCGAGCTGCCCGCCAGGGACGTGGTGACACTGTTGGTCACGTTGAGTTCGGTCAGGCCCAGCTGGGCCATCCGGGTGCGGTTGACGTCGACGCGCAGCTCCGGGTTATCCATCGATTGCTGGATCCGGGCATCGGCGATCCCCCGGACGGTCCGCATCCGGCGCAGCAGCTCCAGGGCGTAGGCCTGGTTCTTCTTCAGGTCCGGGCCGGCGATCTGCAGGTCCAGCGGCGCTGGCGAGCCGAAATTCAGGATCTGGCTGATGATGTCGGCGGGGGGGAACGAGAAGGTCGCGCCGGGGAAGGCGGCCGGCAGTCGCTCGCGCAAGGTGCGTACATAGTCGGCCGTCGGATGGTGCTTCGCGTTCAGGCTGATGAATATGTCGCCGTCCTGGTAACCGATCATGCCGGTGTTGCTGTAGACCGTGTTCACCGCGCTGATCGGCATGCCGATGTTGTCGACGATCGTGGTCAGCTCCGTGGGCGGGATGACCTTGCGGATCTCCTTTTCGATGTCCCCGAACATCGCCGAGGCGTCCTCGATCCGCGTGCCGACCTGGGGACGCACGTGCAGCGTGATCTGGCCGGAATCCGCCGACGGGAAGAAGTTCGCGCCGAGGAACGGGGCCAGGCCGAACGAGGCGACCACGACCGCGAGAAAGCCTACGACGAAGATCCGCCGGTGCTCGAGCGCCAGGTCGAGCAGACGGCTGTAGGTGTCGCGGATTCCGTCGAAGCCGGTGGCGAAAGCGTGCTGGAAGCGCGCGAGTGGGTTGCGCGACGTCGCCGCCGCGCTCGCTGCGGCATGGTCATGCGGCTTCAGGAGATACATCGCCATGGTCGGGACCAGGGTCCGCGACAGCACGAACGAGCCGATCATGGCGAACACCACCGCCTCGGCCATCGGCACGAACAGGAAACCGGCGACGCCCTGCAGGGTGAACATCGGCACGAAGACGATGCAGATGCAGAGCAGGCTGACGAAGGCCGGGGTGACGATCTGGGCCGCGCCATCGAGGATGGCGGTCTTGACGTCCTTGCCCTGCTCCAGGTGCCAGTTGATGTTCTCGATAGTCACCGTCGCGTCGTCGACCAGAAGGCCGACGGCCAGCGCCAGTCCGCCCAGCGTCATGATGTTCAGGGTCTGACCCGTCACCGACAGGCCGATCAGCGCGCATAGGATCGCCAGCGGGATCGAGGTCGCGATGATCGCGGTCGACCGCCAGCTGCCGAGGAACAACAGGATCATCAGGCTGGTCAGGGCGGCGGCGATCACCCCTTCCCGCACCACCCCCGAAACCGCGGCCTTCACGAACACCGACTGGTCGTTCAGCGCGACGATCCGGAAGTCCGCCGGCATCAACGCCTTCACCCGCGGCAGGTCGTCCTTGATCCCCTGCACGACCGACAGGGTCGAGGCCGAACCCGCCTTAAGGATGGTGGTCAGCACGGCGCGCGAGCCGTCGACGTGGACGATGCTTTGCTGGGGCGGCGCGCCGTCCAGCACATGGCCGACGTCGCGGACGAGGATGGTTGCGCCGCCCACCGATTTGACCGGCAGATCGTTCAGCTCTTCGATCGTCTCAGGCGAGTCGTTGAGCTTCACCGTATATTGCAGCGAGCCGATCTTGGCCGTACCGGCCGGCAGGATCTGGTCCTGGGCGGCGATCGCGGTCTCGACGTCCTGCGCCGACAACCCCTTGGCTTGCAGCGCGCGCGGATCGAGATCGATCTCCACCTCGCGAACCTTGCCGCCATAGGGATAGGGAATGGCCGCGCCCGGGACCGAGCTGAGCAGCGGCCGGATGGTGTTCATGGTCAGGTCGAGCACCTGCTGCTCGGACTGCCGGAGGCTGGACGTGGCCAATTGCAGGATCGGCACGGTCGAGGCGTTGTAGTTCAGAATGAGCGGCGGCGTTGCGCCGGGGGGCAGCTGCTTCAAGACGGACTGCGAGACGGACGTGACCTGCGCGGTGGCGGTTCGCATGTCGGCGCCGGGCTGGAAGTAGATCTTGACCACACCCATTCCCGCCAGCGACTCGCTCTCGATGTGTTCGATGTTCCCGACCGTGAGCGGCAGGGAACGCTCGTAGGGCGTGATGATCCGGCCGGCCATGTCGTCCGGCGGCAAGCCGGTGTAGGTCCAGGCCACCCCGATCACCGGCACCCCGATGTTGGGGAAGATGTCGGTGGGCGTCTTCATCGCCGCCAGCGGACCGGCGATCAGGATCAACAGCGCAAGAACGATAAAGGTGTAGGGCCGCTGCAGCGCGACGCGAACGATCCAGATCATTTCAGTCCACTTCCAGTCCGGGATGGTGGGCGCGGCGGCCGCGCGCTCAAGGGATGAGCGGTGCGAGCGCGGAGCCGATTTCCGGGGACCTCGCGCGGCGTGAACTCGCCGCGCAGACCCCGCAGGACACCGCCTTGCAGATGCTGCAGACTACGGGCGGGCGGCCGTCGGCGTCCTTGGCGGAAAACTGAGGTCTTTTAAGAAGGCCTGAGCGCCGTGGACCAAGGCCGCATCGCGCGGCGCTCCGGGAGCGCGGCGCCCGCCCTCAGGTCTTCTCAAGAGAACTCAGCGCCGCCCCAGGGATTTCGGCCCGGCGCCGGCCTTAGTCTTGCCCGCAATCGGACCCGGCCCGCCCCGATCGGGTCCGTATGCGGCCAGTTTGCCCCCAGCCCCATGGCCGCATAAGCGGCCGGCCCCCCTCCCCCCCGGGGCCGGCCGCACCCTTTCCAAGGTCGCGGCAAGGTGGACAGTCGACGATGCCCGGACACGCAAGACACGCCGCCGACCCAGGCTCCGTCCGTGACCGCCCCGCGGCGGAGGTTCGCGAAACCGTCGGCGGCGCGCCGAGCGAGCGGACCGGCTCCGCCGCGTCCGGCGTCCGCCTGGCCGCGCAAGGTGAAATCGGCTTTGTCGGCCTTGGCCGCATGGGCGCGGCCATGGCCGCGAACCTGGCCGCCGACGGCGGGCGGGTGGTGGCCTACGTCCGCGCGCCGGAGCAGATGGAAAAGCTCGCCACCCTCGGCATCAGGCCCACGACGAACATCGCCGACCTGTTCGGCTGCAGGGTCGTCATCAGCATGCTGCCGGACGACGCCGCGGTCGGCAACGTTGTGTTTGGCGGTGACGGCGTCCGCGGACTTGGCACAGGCCTGCAGCCGGGCGCAATCCACCTTTCCATGAGCACGATCAGCACGGCCGCCGCCTCCCGCCTGGCGGGCGAGCATGCCCGTCTCGGGCAGGGCTACGTCGCCGCGCCGGTGTTCGGAAATCCGCAGGCCGCCCAGGCGCGCCAACTGTTCGTCATCGCCGCCGGCGACCCCGCCGACATCGACTGCTGCCAGCCGATCCTGGACAGCCTCTCGCAACGGACTTTCGTGGTCGGCGACCATCCCTGGCACGCAAACCTCATCAAGCTGCTCGGCAACATGATGAGCGCGACCGCCCTGGAGATGATGTCCGAGGCCGTCGCCGTGTTCCTCAAGCGCGGGCTCGATCCGCAGCTCTTCATCGACGTCATGACCAACACGATGTTCGGCGGCCGGGCGCACAGGATCTATGGCGACAAGATCGCCAGCCAGTCCTACGCGCCCGGCTTCGTGCTCCCGCTGGTGCTCAAGGATGTCCGCCTGGCGCTTGCCGAAGCCGAATGCGCCGGCTCGCCCATGCCCTCGGTCGGCGTCGTGCGGGACCGGCTGATCACCGGGCTCTCCCGCGGCTACGCCGATCTCGACTGGAGCGCGCTCGGCCTCATCGCGGCCGAGGAGGCGGGCCTCTATCTCGTTCCTCCGCTCACGGTCGGCTGAGTCCCGCGGCGGCGACAGGCCGAGACCGCCCCAACAAGGAAATACGATCATGGTTCAGCAATCCGAGGCGCCTTCGGCGGACATGGAGTTCGCCGACATTCCCGGGACATCGCTCAAGGCGTCGCGCGTCGCGCTGGGCACCTGGGCGATGGGCGGATGGATGTGGGGCGGAACCGACGACGCCCAATCGATCGCCACGATCCGCGCGGCGGTCGAGCATGGCGTCAATGTCATCGACACGGCCCCGGCCTACGGCTTCGGCCGTTCGGAAGAGGTCGTCGGCAAGGCGATCGCCGAGGGCAAGCTGCGGTCGCGCGTGCTCATCGCCACCAAGGTCGGCCTGGAGTGGAAGGACGGGAGCGTGTTCCGCAACGCCAGCCGCGCGCGGATCCTGCAGGAAGTGGAAGACTCCCTGCGCCGGCTTCGGACCGACTACATCGACATCTATCAGGTCCATTGGCCGGACCCCCAGGTCGAGATGGAAGAGACCGCCGAGGCGATGCGGGCCCTGTTCGAGCAGGGCAAGATCCGCGCGATCGGCGTCAGCAACTTCTCGGTGGCGCAGATGGAGCGCTTCCGCAGCGTCGCGCCGCTGCACGTGCTGCAGTCGCCCTACAATCTCTTCGAGCGCGAGATCGACGCCGAGGTCCTGCCCTATTGCCGCGAAAACCGGATCGCCACCCTGGGATACGGCGCCCTGTGCCGGGGCCTGCTCTCGGGCCGCATGCGGGCGGACACCAGGTTCGATGGCGACGACCTGCGCCGCACCGATCCGAAGTTCCAGCCGCCGCGCTTCGCGCAATATCTCGCCGCCGTGGAGCTGCTCGACCGCCTCGCGCAGCGGCGGTTCGGCAAGCGCGCGATCCATTTGGCGGTGCGCTGGATGCTGGACCAGGGTGTCGACACGGCTCTGTGGGGGGCGCGCCAGCCTCGCCAGTTGCAGCCCATCGGCCAGATCGCCGGATGGCGGCTCGACGCCGCCGACAAGGCCGAGGTCGACCGCATCCTGGCCGCGACGATCGCCGAGCCGGTCGGGCCGGAATTCATGGCGCCGCCGGCGCGCGCAGCCGCCTGATCCGCGTGCGGACTCGACCGGGAAAACGGCCTATGCCGACAGGGCGATCCGGTCGGGTCCGCGCTGCAGGCCCGCGCGGCCGCGCCGGAGATCGCAGCACCCGGTCAGGGCGCCTCCACGCATTGGAAAGGATCGAAATCGACGGCGGCATGACGCGCCGCCACGGCTTCGAGTTCGCCGCTCTCGGCGAGCCGCTCCATCGCGTAGGCCCGCATGGTCTCGAGCAGCCGATAGTACGGCACCGGCCCCCCGACATCGGAGGCGACCAGCGATTTCGTGACCAGGCCCGCCAAGCAACGGACGACATCGGCGGCCGCCACGTCCTCGCCCGCCGCGACGGCGCTTGCGGCTTCCATCGTGAAGTCGTCGGCGAAGACGGCGAGGCGCCGCATGACCGCGCGTTCCGGTTCGGACAGCAGCTCATAGCTCCAGTCGAGGGTCGCCCGCAGCGTCTGTTGGCGCGTGGGCGCCGTGCGACGGCCCTCGGTCAGCAGGCTCAGGCGGTCGTCGAGCCGCGACGCGAGACCTTCTATGCCGAGCGCCGCCGCGCTCGCCGCGGCGAGTTCGAGGGCCAAGGGCACGCCGTCGAGCTGGCGGCAGATCTTCGCCACGGCCGCGCCGACGCGCCGGTCGGGCGAGGTCGCGGGCTGGGCGGCGCTGATGCGCGCCATGAACAACTGGGCGGCGCTGTGCTGCAGCACCTCCTCGAAGGCCTCCTCACCCTCCGGCGGCACGTCGAGCGGGGGGACGCGATAGACCCACTCGCCCTCCGCCCGCAGCGGCTCCCGGCTGGTCGCGATGATCTGCAGCGAGGGGTTGGCATGCAGCAGCGCCTCGGCGACGGCCGCCGCCTCGTCGATGACATGCTCGCAGTTGTCAAGCACGAGCAGCGGGCGGCGTGGGCCGAGGGCGGCCGCGAGACGCTCCGGCCCGGCGGCCGCGCCGCCCAGCTCCAGGGCCGCGGCGATGGTCGGCAGGACAAGCCCCGGATCCGACAGGGGACCGAGCTCGGCGATCCTCACGCCGTCCTCGAAGCTCGGCGCCAGACGCCGCGCGAGCTCCAGGGTGAGGCGCGTCTTGCCGATGCCGCCGGCGCCGACCAGGGTGACCAGCCGGTTGGCCGCCACGAGCGCGGCGACATCCGAGAGCTGGGCCGCGCGCCCGACGAGTTCGGACCTCGCCGCCGGCAGGGCCCCGGGCGGCGGCGAATCGACGAACTGGACCACATTCGCCGGGGATTGATCCCAGGCGCCGGCCCCGCCGTCCGGGCGGGTTGCGCGCCGCTCGACGGCGAGCTCGGCGACGAACCGGTAGCCGCGCCCGGAGACCGTGCGGATGAAGTCGCGATCCGCCCCCAACGCCTTGCGAAGGGTCGAGATCTGGAACTGGAGGTTGTTCTCCTCGACGGTGGTGTCCGGCCAGACGCGAGTCAGCAGTTCGTCCTTGGTGACCAACTCGCCGCAGGCCTCGATCAGGGCGATGAGAACGTCGAGCGCGCGATTTCCGATGGCGACGGGGACGCCGTCGGCGAGCAGTTCGCGGCTCCGTAGAACCAGGCGGAACCGGCCGAACAGGAGCGCCCGCGCGCCCGAACCGTTCAACCGCGCCGCGTCCATGGACACCAGTTGGCCCAGGCCCCGGCTCTCCGGGAGGTCTTCCGCACTCATCGCCTGCGGCCGATGAAAGGGGTCCAGATGAACGCCGCCTGCCGCGGCAGGCGCCGATGCGGCAGCTTCAGCCAAGGTCATATTCGTCTCCCATTCGCCCCCTGCTGCTCGACGGCCCTGCGGATGCACTTGAGCAGGTCGTCCTCGCTGAACGGCTTGGCCAGGTAGCAAAGCACGCCAGCCTCTATCGCCCGGGCGCGCGCCCTTTCGTCGGGGTGCGCCGTGATCAGGATTGTCGGAATGGGTTCGCCGGCTGCGACGAGCTGACTGTGGAGTTCGAACCCGCTCATCCCCGGCATCTGCACGTCGGCGATAAGGCAATCGGTGCGCGTGCGGCGGTCGGAGTTCAGGAAGCTCGCGCCCGAATCGAACGTCTCAACGAGATAGCCGTACGATTTCATCAGACCCGCCATAGCGTCGCGAACCGACTCGTCGTCGTCGACGATCGAAATCGGAATGTTCTTTGCCAAGGGCTCACTCTCACTTAGGCGAGGATACTCGCTCAACACGGTGGCCGCTGGCCATTGCACGGGGGGTGCATTTCACTCAGCTTTTCGGAAGGATCGCCTGTCGTTCGGCTGTGCGACACCTATACCTGCGTATAGGCCGCCTCCCCGCCTGGGGTTCCGCCGCCTTCGGCCGGAACAAGAGGCCGTCCCGCCCGCCGCCGGGCCGCGGGGACACGATCGGCGCGGGGCGCCTCAGGAAATCTCAGCGCGGGCCCAAGGACCCGGCGGCCAGCCGCGCCTAGCGTCGCGCTCGCGGCGCCGACCAATCCGGAGATTGACGATGGGTGGGAAAGCGACAACGATTACGAAGGTATGGACGGCTGAGGGTCCCCAGTCTCCGAGCCGGCCGCGCGGCCCCGGGCGCCTGGCGTCAAGACCCGCGCGGCGCACGACCCAATTGAGGAGGCCGGTCATCGACAGCCTCGTCATTGCGCCTGCAAGGCCGCGCCCGGGCAAGGCTGGCCCAAGGTGAGGGCCCCGCGCGCCCAATGGCTGGCGGCGGCGGCGGCGGTCGTCATCGGCGCCGCCCTGGGCGCCGAGGCGCCGAGCCCGGGGCAGGACGGCGGCTCGCTGTCGCCTCAGGCGCAGAAGGAAATCACCCAGATCGAGGCCGAGATCGACCGCACCGAGGCGCAGGCCCTGACACGGCTCGCCGCCCCGCCGGACAACCAGGTCCAGCAGACCGAATTGCTCGGCAAGCTGCTGATGTTCGACAAGCAGCTCTCGGTGAACCGCAACGAGGCCTGCGCCTTCTGCCACACGCCCGAGGCGGGCTTCGCCGGCGGCGTGTCGGAGCTGAACCGGACGACCGGCGCCTATCCGGGATCCGTGCGCACCCGCTTCAGCAGCCGCAAGCCGCAATCGCACGCCTACGCCGCCCTCTCGCCGGTCCTGCACTACAATCCCGGGCAGGGCGACCTCGTGGGCGGCAATTTCTGGGATATGCGCGCCACCGGCCGCCGGCTGGGCAACCCCGCCGCCGAGCAGGCGGAGGGGCCGCCCACCAACCCCGTGGAGATGGGCCTGCCCGACATCGCCTGCGCCGTCTATCGCGCCTCGCAACGGCCCTACCGGGCCATGTTCGAAAAGCTATGGGGCGCCCAGGCCTTCGCGATCGCGTGGCCGAAGGATGTGGAGAACGTCTGCAACCGGCCCGGCCCGGCGCCCGCCGCCAACCCGCTCCCGGTGCGTCTCAGCGCCGCCGATCGCGGCCGCGCCAACGCCACCTTCGACCAGATGGCGCAATCCATCGCGGGCTACGAGGCCTCCGCCGAAGACACGAACTTCACCTCGAAATACGACGCGATGCTGGCGGGCAAGGCGAAGTTCACGGCGCAGGAAGAGCTGGGCTACGCCCTGTTCAAGGGCAAGGGCCAGTGCAACGCCTGCCACCGCGACGGCGGCCCCGGCGAAGACCCCCTGTTCACCGACTTCACGGCCGCCAATATCGGAACCCCGGCCAACCCGAGACTTCCGTTCTATCGCGAGGATCGGCCCGACCGCCTGGGCTACGTCGCCAATCCGGATGGACCCCGCTACGTCGATCGCGGCGTCGGGACCTTCCTCGACAACGGGCGCCTGCTGAGCCAGCCCTCCGCTGTGGATGCGCGATGGCTCAAGCTGGCGGCGGCCAACCAGGGCCGCGTGCAGACGCCCACCCTGCGCAATGTCGACAAGCGGCCCTACCCGGCCTTCGTCAAAGCCTATGGCCACAACGGCTATTTCACGAGCCTGAAGGCGATCGTGCACTTCTACAACACGCGCGACACCCTGCCGCGCTGCGGGGCCCATGATCCCGGCGAGGGGACGACCTGCTGGCCGGCGCCGGAGACCACCCAGAATATGAACACCAGCCACGTGGGACGCCTGGGCCTGACGGACGCGGAGGAAGACGCGATCGTCGCCTTCATGCAGACCCTGTCAGATGGGTACGCGCCGACCGCTGCCGCCCTGAAGAGCGCCAAGGCCTTCACGCCGGCGGCGAGGCGACCTCCGTCGGCAGGGTGAACCGGAAGACCGCGCCGCGGGGCGTGTTGGGCTCGGCCCACAGGCGTCCGCCATGCGCCTCCACGATCGAACGACTGATCGACAGGCCCATGCCGGTGCCATGGGGCTTGGTCGTGAAGAAGGTTTCGAAGAGCTGCTCCGCCCGCTCCGGCGGCAGCCCGATCCCGCTGTCGCTGATCGAGACCAGGACCTCGTCGTCGCCGGTCCGCTGCGACTTGATGAGCAGTTCGCGGGCGTCCTCGACGTCCTTCAGGGCGTCGATGCTGTTCATGATCAGGTTCATGACCACCTGCTGCAACTGGATGCGATCGCCCATCACCTCGGGATAGCCGGCGGCCAGGAGCTGCCGGACCGACACGGCGTTACGCGCGGCCTCGCCGTTCAGGAGCGTGATGGTCTCCCGAATGACGTCGTCGATGTCGACCGGCTCCCGGTCCAGCGCGCCCTTCTCGAAGAGCTGCCGGGTGCGGCTGATGATCTCCGCGGCCCGCGTTCCGTCGTTCACGATCCGCCCGGCGGCGGCCCGCGCCTCGTCCAGATTGGGGGTGTCGGCCGCCAGCCAGCGCAGGCAGGCGTTGGCGTTGGTGACCGCCGCGGTGATCGGCTGGCTCACCTCGTGCGCCAGGTTGGCGGTCAGCTCTCCCATGGTGGTCACGCGGGCGACCCGCGCGAGATCCGCCTGCGCCTGCCGCAAGGCCTCCTCGGCCTGCTTGCGTTCGGTGATGTCGATGACCGAACCGACCAGGGTAAGGGTGCGAGCGTACTCGGGCTCCGCCGTGCCCCTCAGCGCCCGGACGTGCTTGACCCGCCCGTCCGGCATCAGCAACCGCACCTCGTCCTCGCCGATCGAGATCTCTCGCCGCCCGACGAAGCGCTCCTGGAGTCGGGCCCGGTCATCGGGATGGGTCCGCTGCAGGATCAGCTCGAGGGTGGGCTTGATCGACGGATCGAGCTCATAGATGCGGAACATCTCGTCCGACCATGAGATGTCGCCGGTCGGAACGTGCCAGGCGAAGCTGCCCGTGTGGCTGAGACGCTGCGCCTCGGAGAGGAAGGCCTCGCTTTGCTGGAGCTTTTCTTCGGCGTGTTTGCGCTCGGTGATGTTTTCGCAGGACACGAGGAAGATCGGCTCGTCCTTCGCCCACCGCACGGCCTTGGCGTTCTCACGCACCCAGATCAGCGTGCCATCTTTCCGCATCTTCCGGGCTTCCCAACTCCGCGTCTGACCCAGATTTTCCAGGCATATATCAAGATTTTTTTGAACAAATTCCCGGTCATCGCCGCAGAACACGTCGAGTACGGGCTGGCCGACCAGATCTCCAGCCGCGCAGCCAAGCTGTATGGCGCCGAAGGAGTTCACGGAGAGAACCTTCCCTGTCGCGTCGACCATGAAATACATGTTCGGGTTCTGCTCGAAGACTTCTTTCCAGTGCTCTTCACTTTCCAATAGCGCGTCCGAGCGCTTCTTTATGTTATTGACGAGCCGGGTTACAATCAGCGAGGTCAGCAAGAAAACACTGATGACAATGATGTCTTCGGGAACGTAATTCTCGAAATTGAAGACTGGAAATGCGACGAAAAACGCCAAGCAGATTACAGCGGCGATCGAGAGGATGACCGCTGAAATGAGGTTTCCGCGCAGGGAGACCAGCACGATGACGGCCAGATAGACGAAGGCCGTCGGCGCGACCCCGGCGCCGACCTGGAAACAGATGACGCTCAGCAAGGCGAGCGCGATTCCGCCGAAGAAGAGCTCTGCGCCCGTGCGCCTGCCCGTGGCCGGAGCGCCCGCCATCCTAAGCAGACCTTTCCGTGTCAGCGCCGCGAAGCCGACCGCGCCCGCCGATGCTGAGATTCAAGATCTCGTCCGCCTATCCACTGTCCGGCCCGCCATGGCCGCTTCGCTGATCCCGGACGAGGGATCGGAACACCATACTGAGATCATGGACGATAGATCGCAAGCCGCCCGGCGCCGCTGCGGTTGGGGGCCTTTGCCGGCCTCGCCTCGGCCGCCGCCGGGCAAGGCGGGATCGACCCCGCATTTTCCGGCGCGGAGGCCCTGTATTGTCCGCAGGTTTCAGGGAATATTCGAGTCTGATCGGGTTCCCCTCGGGACGGTCCAATGGAGCGCTTTCAATTGCTCGAACGATCAGGCGCCGACCGCGGCGTCGATGGGATTGGCGGCCGCCTGCCCGCCGCCGGGATCCCGCGCCATGGATGACGCGCCCGCGACGGTGATCGTCATCGACGACGACGTCGGCCTGCGGGAGGCGCTGGGCAGCCTGCTGCGCTCGGTGGGCCTGCAGACGAGCCTGCACGGCTCGGTGTCGGAGTTCCTGGCGGCGGGGCGGCCGGACGGCCCAAGCTGCCTGGTGCTCGACGTGCGGTTGCCCGGCCAGGGTGGCCTCGATTTCCAGCGCGAGCTCACCAACGGGGGCATCTACCTGCCCATCGTGTTCATAACCGGCCACGGAGACATTCAGATGTCGGTCCAGGCGATGAAGGGCGGCGCCATCGAGTTCCTGACCAAGCCCTTTCGCGACCAGGACCTGCTCGACGCGATCCAGTCGGGCCTCGAACGGGACCGCAGCCATCGCCAGAAGGACGAAGCGATCGCACGGCTTCGCGACCGCTTCAGCTCGCTGACGCAACGCGAGCGCGAGGTGATGGCGCTGGTGGTCGCCGGGCGCCTCAACAAGCAGATCGCCGGCGATATCGGCGTCAGCGAGATCACGGTGAAGGTCCACCGCGGCAGCCTGATGAAGAAGATGGAAGCCGCATCCGTCGTCGACCTGGTGCTGATGGCGGAGAAGCTGCGGACCTCGGGCGAGGCGGCCCCGTCCTGAAGCCGGCCGCGGGCCTCAGCCGCCTGCGATCATCCGGGCGGCCTTCTCGGCGATAGCCATGGTGGGCGAGTTGGTGTTGCCCGACGTGATCGCCGGCATCACCGAGGCGTCGGCGATGCGCAGGCCCCCGACCCCGAAGACGCGCAGCCGCTCGTCCGCCACCGCCATCGGATCCGACGCCAGGCCCATCTTCGCCGTGCCCACCGGATGGAAGATGGTCGTGCCGAGCTCGCGGGCGGCCTGCAGCAGGTCGGCGTCGGACCGGGCGGCCTCGCCCGGGCGCTTCTCCTGCGGCGAGAAGCGCTGCATCGGCGGCTGCGCCATGATGCGGCGGGTCAGGCGCAGGGCGTCCACGGCCACCCGCTCGTCCTCGCGCGTCGACAGGTAGTTGGGCTGGATCCGCGGGGCCTGGGCCGGGTCCGGCGAGGCGGCATGGATCGACCCGCGGCTGGTCGGGCGCAGGTTGCAGACGCTGACGGTGATCGCCGGGAAGGGATGCAGCGCCGCGCCGAACTTCTCCAGCGACAGCGGCTGGACGTGGAACTGCAGGTTGGGGGTCGCCTGGTCGTCCGACGAGCGGGCGAAGGCGCCGAGCTGCGACGGGGCCATCGACATCGGCCCGCGCCGAAGCGCCGCGTATTCCAGCGCCATCAGCGGCCTGCGCCACCAGGAGGCGTAGAGGGCGTTCATGGTCGGCACGCCGCTGACCCCATAGTAGGGGCGCACCTGCAGGTGGTCCTGCAGGTTCTCGCCCACGCCCGGCAGGTGCTTCACCGTCTCGACGCCCAGCGCCGAAAGCCGCGCCCCGTCGCCGATTCCGGAAAGCTCCAAAAGCTGGGGCGTGGCGACTGCGCCGGCGGCCAGCACGACCTCGGCGTTGGCGCGCGCCTCGAAGGCCTGGCCGTCGCGGGTCCAGGTCACCCCCACCGCGCGGCCGGCCTCCACCAGGACGCGGCCAACCTGGGCCCCCGTCTCCAGCTTCAAGTTGGGGCGCCGCAGCACTGGCTTCAGGAAGCCCGTCGCCGCGCTCCAACGCACGCCGGCGCGCTGGTTCACCTGGAAGTAGCCGGTTCCGGCGTTGTCGCCGGTGTTGAAGTCGTCGACCTTGGGGATGCCGGCCAGGGCGGCGGCGTCGGCGAAAGCGTCGAGCACGGCCCAGCGCATGCGCGGATGCTCCACCCGCCACTCGCCGCCCGCCGCGTGCAGCGGCCCCGGCGCGATGTGGTCCTCCTGGGCCAGGAACAGCGGCAGCATGTCGTCCCAGCCCCAGCCGGTCAGGCCAAGCTGGCGCCAGCCGTCGTAGTCGGCGGCCTGGCCGCGCATGTAGATCATGGCGTTGATCGCCGAGGAGCCGCCGATCACCTTGCCGCGCGCATAGTGCAGCGTGCGGCCGCCCAGGCCCGGGATCGGGTCCGTCTGGTACATCCAGTCCGAACGCGGATTGCCGATGGTGAAGAGGTAGCCGACCGGAATGTGGAACCAGATCCAGTCGTCGCGCCCGCCGGCCTCCAGCAGCAGCACGCGCCGGCGCGGATCGGCCGACAGCCGGTTGGCGAGCACGCAGCCGGCCGAGCCACCGCCGACGATGATGTAGTCGAACGTCTCGGCCACCGGCCCTCCGCAGTTCGAGCCCCGCCGGCTCGGCGACCCCTGGCCTTCTTACACGGCCGGCTTCGTCGGGCGCAAAGCGGGGATGCCAAACGCCGCGCGGTGAACTATCTGGTCGCCTGACGCGGCGTGAGCGCCGCGCAGGAGCGTTCCGGAGTCCTTCGCCTTGGCCGACCTCGCCGTCTTCTACGAGCACCCGCAGTGGTTCGAAGCCCTGTTCGCCACCCTGGACCGCCGGGGCGTGGACTGGACCGCCGTGCCGATCCAGACCCACACCTTCGACCCGGCCGACACGGCCCTGCCGGCGCCGGTGATCCTGAACCGGCTCGCCATGTCCTCCTTCCTGCGCCAGGAGGAGCACGCCCTGTTCTACAGCCTGGCGGCGCTGGACCACTGGCAGACGCTGGGCGCCCGCGTGATCAACGGCCCCGGCGTCCTGGCCTACGACACCAACAAGGCCCGCCAGCTCAGCCTCTTCCGCAAGGCGGGCCTCGACATCCCCGCCACCCGCGTCGCCCACCGCCGCGAGGACGTGGTGCGGCTGGCGGCGGAGGTGGGCTATCCGGTGATGGTCAAGGTCAACGTCGGCGGCTCAGGCACGGGCATGATCCGCTACGACAGCGAGGACGAGCTGGCCGCCGCCGTGGCGGACAACCTGACCCCGGTCGGCGTCGACGGCGTGGCCCTGATCCAGGCCTACGTCCCGGCCCGCGACGCTCGCGTCATCCGCTGCGAGATGCTGGACGGCAAGCTGCTCTATGCGCTGGCGCTGGACGGCGCGGGCTCGACCTTCGACCTCTGTCCGGCGGACGTCTGCATGGTCGACAAGCCCACCATCACCATCAGCGCCTTCCAGCCGCCCGCCGACATCGTACGCGCCGTCGAGCGCGTGGCGGTGATGAGCGGCCTCGACGTGGGCGGCATCGAATACATGATCGACGACCGCGACGGGCGGGCGAGGTTCTACGACCTCAACGCCATGTCCAACTTCGTGGCCAAGCCGCTGGAGGTGCTGGGCTGGGACCCACATGACCGGCTGGTGGACTGGCTGCTCCCCTTGATCGCCGCACAACAGAAGGCTGCCGCTTGATGAGGTATGGGTTTTGGACCCCGGTCTTCGGCGGCTGGCTGCGCAATGTCCCCGACGAGCACATGGCCGCGACCTGGGACTACACAAAGCGCCTCTGCCAGCGGGCCGAGAAGATCGGCTACGACCTGACCCTGGTCGCCGAGCTCAACCTCAACGACATCAAGGGGACCGACCAGCCGGCGCTGGACGCCTGGTCGACGGCCGCGGCGCTGGCCGCCGTCACCGACACCCTTGAGCTGATGGTGGCGGTCCGCCCGAATTTCCACCACCCCGCCCTGCTGGCCAAGCAGGCGGCCAATATCGACAACATCTCGAACGGCCGTCTGGCGCTGAACGTGGTCTCCTCCTGGTGGGCGGAAGAGGCCACCAGCTACGGCCTGCAGTTCGACCAGCACGACGACCGCTATGGCCGCACGTCGGAGTGGCTGGACGTGGTCGACGGCCTGTGGCGCGAGCCCAAGTTCACCCACGACGGCGCCCGTTATCAGCTCAAGGACGCCATCTGCGAGCCGAAGCCGGTCCGCAAGCCCGTGGTCTACGCCGGCGGCGAGTCCGAGGCGGCCAAGACCCTGATCGCCAACCAGTGCGACGCCTATGTCATGCACGGCGATACCGTGGACGTGATCGCCGAGAAGATCGCCGACATGCGCGCTCGCCGCGCCGCCACCGGAAAGCCGCCCATGACCTTCGGCATGGCCGCCTACGCCATCGTCCGCGACACCGAGGCGGAGGCCAAGGCCGAGGTCGCCCGGATCACCACCCTGGACCCCAACGCCCCCGGCTTCGGCAACTACGACCAGTGGCTCTCCGGCACCCAGCTGGAGCGCGAGATGAAGATCGCGGAGTACTCCGTCTCCAACCGCGGCCTGCGCCCGGGCCTGATCGGCACGGCCGAGCAGATCAAGGAACGCGTCGCCGCCTACGAAGCCGCGGGGTTGGACCTGCTGCTGCTGCAGATGAGCCCGCAGTACGAGGAGATGGAGCGGTTCGCGGAGAAGGTGATCAACTGAGCTAGGCGGGGCCGCCCGCCCTACCTCCCCTGCGAAGCGGCGGGAGGTGGGGCGGTCTTGGGACACAATACCGAATTCACGCCCCTGCCGCTGACAGGCGCCAAACCTCTATGAGCCGGCTTGCGGGTTGAACGATCAGCTCACGCGCCGAGTCTTGTCCTCGACTCCTCGCAGCGTGTATATACACGTGATGACACGGAGGCTCCGATGACTGTTGTCGACAGCAGGACCTTTCGCAGCGGCAACAGCGAGGCCGTCCGGTTGCCGAAGGAGGTGGCCTTTGGCCGCGATGTCGAGGTGACCGTGGTGCGTTCCGGCGACGTGCTGACGATCTATCCGAAGAAGCCGCCGATGCGCGAGCTCATCGACCGTCTCCGGGCGCTTCCGAAACCCAGCAGCATCGAAGTGCGCGACGAAGAGGAATTGCCTGAACGCCCGGGCCTCTGACTCTTGGCCTACCTGCTGGACACCAACATCGTGATCCGTCTTCGCGACGGCGAGGCGGAGATCGAAGACCGCGTCGCGGCCCTGTCGACCTCGGCGGTCCTTTCGATCGTAACCCGTATCGAACTCGAAGGCGGCGCTCACCGCGATCCGGCGGACGCGCTCGCGCGACGCCTCAGGCTCGATGAGATTCTCGAGCGGATGCCTGTCCTCGCGTTCGGCGACGCAGACGCCGATGCCTACCGGGCGATCGTCGAGGCCGCCGGCTATTCGCGGCGCAAGCTCCTGGACCGGATGATCGCCGCCCAGGCGCTCGTTCACCGCGCCACGCTCGTCACCCAGAACCCGGCGGGCTTCCAGGACATTCCGGGCCTTGATCTGCTGGCCTGGTGAACGGCGGCGGATCCCTAGGGTCCCTACTCAATACCGCTCATCCCCGCGAAAGCGGGGACCCAGGCGTTTTGGGTCGCCGAGCCTGAACCGCAGAAATCCCTCCGGCCGCCCACAATACGGAAAAAACCTGGGTCCCCGCTTTCGCGGGGATGAGCGGATGTGAATTGAGGCAAGCTATTGATTTCTTTAGGACCCAATTGATTCTGGCCCCTAAACCTTCTTCACCGCCCCGGCCCGGAACAGCAGCGCCAGCAGGCCCAGGAACGGGAGGCAGGAGAGCAGGTCCGACCAGGGGCCGTTGAACACCGGATTGATCCCCTCCATCAGCTTGGTGATGTCGCGGTCGAAGTTCCCGAGCACCCCGGCCGAGAAGGCGATGCCGATGCCGGCGATGGCCCCGCCGGCGATGTAGCCGGAGGCCATCAGCACGCCGGGGCTGCGGTCGGACTGGGCCAGGAGCTCGGCCTCGGACAGGGTCTCGGCGTGCGCCAGGCCACGGCTGCGGCGGTCCACCAGCCAGCGCACGGCCCCGCCCACGAAGATCGGCAAGGACGAGGAGACCGGCAGGTAGACGCCGACCGCGAAGGCCAGCGACGGGATGGCGCACATCTCCAGCACCACGGCGATCATCACCCCCAGCAGCACCAGCGCCCAGGGCAATTGGCGGTTCAGGATACCCTTGATGATGTAGCTCATCAGGGTGGCCTTCGGCGCGTCGAACTTGGTCACCGTGGTGCCGTCGGGGCGCACCTTCACGTGGCCGTTGATGCCGGGGTCGACCAGATAGGCCGCCGTGCCGTCGGCCCGCACCAAGTAGCGCGTGGCCGCCCCGCCGGACGGATCGGCCTTCTGCCAGACATGGTAGGTCTGGCCGTCCTGGACGTGCTGCGGACCGATCAGGGCCTCGGCCGGCAGGCTGGCGACGGCCGCGGGCGGCACGACGGCCGGGCCGGCCGGCTGCGGCACATAGACGGTGGCCGCCTGGTTGAGCGACAGCAGGATGGGCCCCAGCGCGATGGCCGAGGCGAGCGCGCCGATCATGATCGCGATCTGCTGCGCGCGCGGCGTGGAGCCCACCAGGAAGCCGGTCTTCAGGTCCTGCGACGTCGACCCGCCGTTGGAGGCCGCGATGCAGACGATGCCGCCCACCGAAAGCGCGGTGACGTAGTAGGTCGGGCCCGTCCAGCCCAGCAGGAGGAAGATCAGGCAGGTAAGCAGCAGCGTCGCCACCGTCATGCCGCTGATCGGGTTGGACGAGGAGCCGAGCTCGCCGGTGAGCCGCGAGGACACCGTCACGAACAGGAAGCCGAACAGCACGATCAGGAGGGCGCCGGCGATGTTCATCCGCAGCGAGTGCGCCATCAGGATGGCCGCGATCAGCACCACGATGCCCAGCGCCACCCACTTCAGCGACAGGTCCTGGTCGGTGCGGGGGACGGCGACCGCGCCCGCCGCCGGGTCGGGGCGAATGCCGAAGTCGCTCAGGCCCGCCTTCAGGCTGCGCCAGATGGTGGGCATGGCCCGCGCCAGGCTGATCAGCCCGCCCGCGGTCACCGCGCCCGCGCCGATGTAGAGGATGTAGGCGCTGCGGATGTCGCCCGGCGACATGGCGCTGATCAGGGTCTTGCCCGGCGGAATGATCCCCGTCGCGGCCGCGCCGAAGAACTGGATCGCCGGGATCAGCACCATGTAGGCCAGCACCCCGCCGGCCGCCATGGTGGCGGCGATCCGCGGGCCGATGATGTAGCCCACGCCCAGCAGCTCCGGCGAAATCTCCGCGGCGATCGAGGCCTTGGCGAGCGGCGCGCCGAAGATGTGCTCAGGCGTATCCTTCCAGAGTTTGAAGACGCCCTCGGCCAGCTTGTAGACCAGGCCCAGGCCGAAGCCCGCGACGATGGTCCGCGCGCCGGCGGAGACCTCCGCCTCGGTCTGCGCCTGGCTGGCCTCCATGCCCATCTCGTGCTCTTCGCGGGTGGCGCCGGCCTTCAGCACCTCGGCGCAGGCGGTGCCTTCGGGATATTTCAGGATCCCATGCTGCTCGACGATCAGGGCGCGGCGCAGCGGGATCATCATCAGGATGCCCAGGAGGCCGCCCAGCACCGCCACCAGCATCACGTGGGCGATCTCCATGTCGAAGCCCAGGATCATGATCGCCGGCATGGTGACGCCGAGGCCGAAGGCGATGGACTCGCCCGCCGACCCGGCGGTCTGCACGATGTTGTTCTGCAGGATCGAGGCCTTGGCGATGCCCAGCCGCTGCAGCAGGCGGAACAGCGTGATCGAGATCACCGCCACCGGAATCGAGGCCGAGACCGTCAGGCCCACCTTCAGGACCAGGTAGAGCGACGAGGCCCCGAAGATCACCCCCAGGATGGCGCCGGTGACCACGTGCAGGACGGTCAGCTCGGGAAGGTTGGCGCTGGCCGGAATGAACGGCCGGAAGGCGGGCTTGGCCGGCTTCAGCGAAGCGGGCTTCAGGGTGGTGTCGGTCACTCAGGCTCTCCGCGGCGAGCGCAGACTAGACCATGGCCCGAAGAACGCCGCTAGACCGTCTTCGCCGGGCCACCACACCCCCTTAACCTGTGCCCTGCAGGATGGCCGCGTGATCGCCTCGGCCAAGCCATCCCTTGCCGCCGGGGCGCAGGTCCTGACGACGGCGGCTGCGTCGAACGCCGGCGCCACGGCGAGCACCGACACGTCGAAGGCTTACCAGGCGCGGCAGGCCGACAAGCTGCAGCAGGCCGAGAGCGCGCTCACGATCCTGAAGGGCCTTCGCTCCGCCTCCAACGCCGCGTCGGCGGACATGGCCAAGCAGAAGCTCGACGCCCTGAAACAGCGCCTGAAGACGCTGATGATGTTCGGCGGCGATCCCAAGGAGGTCGCCAAGGAAGCGGCCCAGATCGCCAAGGAGATCGGGCAGGCGGCCAAGGACTATGCCGACGTCATGGGCGGCGGCTCCGACGCGCAGCCCGCGGCCACCTCGGCCGCCGCCGACGCCTCCGCCGCGTCGAACCAGGCGACGGCCAGCGCCGCTGCGGCGGTGGACGGCGGACAGAACGCCGCGGCTCCCGCGACGGCCTCTGCCGGCGATGCGCCGGCTGTCGCGCCGTTGGCGGCGTCGCGTCCGACAGCGGCCTCCCCTTCAGCGTCGGGCGCGACATCCCCCGACCCGGCCAAGGCCGATCCCGCCTCGCCCGCGAAGACAGCCGACACGCCCGCATCCGCCGGAGCGCGCCCCTCGGGCCCCGACCCGGTCATCGAAGAGGCCAAGCGACTGGCGGCCCAGGCCAAGGCGATCCTCAAGGCCGCCATCGCCAAGGCGAAGCTGCAGCATGCCAGTCCCGCCGAGCTGCAGGACGACCAGAACAAGATGAGCGCCGCTGAACAGGCGATCCGCGATGCGGAAAAGGCGCTGGGCGCGAACGACGCGACGGCCGGCTATTCCGCCGCGGGCCAGGCCGTCGCGCCCCCCGCGGCCGCCGCCCCTTCGGTCTCCGTTCAGGCCTAGGCGGGCTTTGCCGCGCGGCTGCGGAACAGCCGTTCGGCGGCCGGGGTGACGCCGTTGAGCGCGAAAGCCAGGCAGGCCCAGGCGGTGTGCAGGAAGCTCAGGCCCACCACCAGGGCGGCCGACACGAGGAACACCGCCAGGCTCACCGACCCGTCGCCGAGTTGCGCCCGCTCGGCCCGCGGCAGGGAGGCGGAAAGCCGCCAGGCGCAGATCGCCATGCCTGTGAGGTTGGCCGTATAGAGCCAGATGCTCGGCGGCAGCGAGGCGTAGCGGCCCAGGACCATGGTGGAGAACGGCACCAGGGTGACCAGCAGCAGATAGGCCAGGCCCCAGTTCACCACGCGGCGGCTGACCTCCCCGTGGCTCGACCGCCCCTTGATCAGCTCGCGCCACCGCACGCCCAGGACCGCGAAGCTCAGCACATAGGGCCAGAACTTGGGCGAGAGGCCATAGAGCTGGTCGATCAGCGCCTGGGCGGTTTGCGGGTCCGCCCCTTCCGGCAACCGGACCTCCAGCACCAGCAGGGTCATGGCCACGGCGAAGACCCCGTCGGTCAGGCTGTCGAGGCGGTGACGCGGAAACATGGCGCCACCTTGCGACGCTTCGGGTCCGCTCGCCAAGCCGCGCACGGACCCGGACGCGCCTACCCGCCCTTGGCGACCTTGCCGCCGGGCGCGGCCACCATCAGCTTGATGATCGCCTCGGTGACGTGCGGCTCCAGGCCCTCGGTATGGCCCTTGTCGAGGCGCTCGACGTCGGCGACCACGCGGCCGCCCTGGCACTTGGGATAGACCCAGACGTGGGCCGTGCCCGGCCGCGCCTTCATCCCCCAGACCGGATAGCCCTGGCGGGCGTAGTCCCAGACATAGCCCGGCTGGTCGTCCACCACGTCCTTTTCCTCGACGCGGGCGGCGCAGGCCCACTGGTCGGCCAGGGGCGAGGTGGCCGGCAGGCTGACGATCTCATGCTCGCCGGTCTCGAAGATGTGGCTGAACTGGCAGGCGGGCAGGTTCGCCCCGCCCAGCAGGCCGCCGCCCGGCGGACGCGGATCGGGCGGCGAGCCGTCCGGCTTCGGCGGGCCGAAGCGCGGGTTGATCTCGGCGCGTCCGACGCGGCCGCCGGAGAGGCTCAGGAGGCCGTCGACCTTGTCCTTGAAGAAGTCGGAGCAGACGATGCGATGCGAGGTCATCCCGCCCTGGCTGTGGCCGGCCAGCCAGAAGGCCTTGATGTTCTGCCTGCCGAAGGCGTCGAAGACCAGGTTGGTGATGTTCTGCAGGTGGGCGTCGTCGGCGTCCGCCACCCAGACCCGCACGCCGGGTTGGCCCGGAACGCGCGCCGGCGAGGTCGCCGCGGTCGGCGTCGCCACCACCAGCTTGTACTTGTCCTTGTAGTCCATGGCCGGGAAGTAGTGGCGCTGCCACTCGCCGATCGAGCCGGCCCCGTGGATGTTGAGGATGAAGACGACCTTGTCCCCGGGCTTCAGGTCGCAGGGGTAGTCGAGCCAGAACTTGCGGCCGGTCTTGGGGTCGGTGGCGTTGCCGGGGTCGGCCAGCAGCGCCTGGCAGGCGTCGCCCGAGCAGTGCGCCGGCGGCGGGCTCTTGCAGGCCACGCCCAGCATATCCTTGGCGCTGGCGGAGCCGGCGGCGCAGAGCGCGGCGAGGCCGGCGAGCCCCGCAAGCAGTGTCGATCCGATCGTGCGATTCATAGTCTTCCCTCCCGGCCCCGCGCCCATGCCGGCGTCTAGGCAGGTCAGACTATCAATCGCAAAGAGGGCTGGCGAGCCGCCCGTTCAGCGGACGGCCACCACCTCGACCTCGGCGCCGTTGACGGCGACGGTATCGCCGGGCGCCTTGCCCAGCAGGGCCCGCGCCAGGGGCGAGACGTAGGAGACGCTGCCCTTGGCCGGGTCGGCCTCGTCCTCGCCGACGATGCGGAAGGCCTGGCGCCGGCCGTCCTCGCGCTCGATCTCCACCGTTCCCCCGAACTGCACCCTGCCCGCCTGCGGCTCCGGCTCGGTCAGTTGGGCGCTGGCGCGGCGCGCCGACCAGTAGCGCAGGTCGCGGGTGGCCCGGGCCATGGCGGTGCGGTCGGCGCTGATGCCGCCCTCGGCCTGGGCCGCCGCATAGGCCGCCCGTGCGCTCGCCAGATCGGCGTCGATGGCGGCCAGGCCGCTGGCGGTCACCAGGTTCGGATGCGTCGAGACCGGCCGGTCCGGCAGGTTCGCCGCCTGGGCCTCGTAGTCTTCCTCGCGGGTGAAGGCGACGGCCATGCCCCAGACTTAGGGCTCGCAGGCGTGAAGCGAAAGGGCCGGGGCGCCGAAGGCTACCGGACGCCGTTGGCGCGGGGTGCGGATTACTTCAGACTCGCTAGGCGATCGGTAACCAACGGCGCCGATCTTCGGACCGC
The DNA here is from genome assembly GCF_035569475.1 of Phenylobacterium sp. Lineage (GTDB taxonomy): Bacteria > Pseudomonadota > Alphaproteobacteria > Caulobacterales > Caulobacteraceae > Phenylobacterium. The sequence goes on along the minus strand of NZ_DATMNA010000020.1, from coordinate 32,066 downwards.
CGCCCCGCCCGCCCGGAACCGCCCCCGATGATCCTGCGCCTTTCGCAATTCGCACACCTGCTGCCGGTGGCCGACGGGCGGGTGCTGGTGATCCATGCCGCGAGCCAGATGCGGCTGGTCGTCGACCGCGAGCTGGCCGAGATGATCGCGTTCTTCCGCGAGCCGCGCGACCTGGGCCCCGAGGCCGACGTCGGGTCCTTCACGGCGTTGATCGAGCGCCAGATCCTGACCGACAAGACGCCGCAGGAGGAGCTGGCGGAGCTCACCGGCGAGCTGGGCGCCTATTACGGGCGCGATCCGGTCGAGGCGCTCGACCGGCTGCGGCGCGGGGCGAAGGAGGGCGGCGAGGCCTATTGGTCGGCGGGCGCGGCGCTGAGCGCGGCGGACCTGCAGCCGGGCGCCCGGCGGCTGGACGTGCTGCTGTTCGGCGACTGCGACATCCAGATGGAGGCCGACTTCCTGCGCCGCGAGGCCGCCGGACGCGGCCTCGACCTGCGGGTCGCCGCGACCTTCCCCGACGACCATCGCCTCGCGGCCGAGCGCAAGCACGACGCGATCATCATCGGCGCGCTCGCCGCGCGCCATGCGATCACCGATCCCCTGCGGCCCGACGACTCCGCACCGCCCTGCGCGCCCTACATCGCCGAGGCCCGCGGGATCATCGAGGGCCTGCGCGCCCACACCGCCGCGCCGATCCTGCTGGATAACCTGCCCGAGCCTACGGTCCAGCCCTTGGGCATGGCGGACCGCGGCGGCTACAGCCATCGCAACCGCTTCCGCCTGGCCAACATCCTGCTGTCGGACCTCGCCGAGAATTACCCGGACGTGCACGTCGTCGACGTCGCCGCGACCCTGGGCGGGATCGGCGCCGAGCGCCTGCTGGACGACGGCCAGGTCGGCTACACCCACTTCGGATCGCCGGGCTGGATGCTGCAGCGGACGCCCGACGAGATGGCCGCCGTCCACGGGATCTTCCCCGACGTCGCGCCCTTGGCCCAGGCCGTCGGCGGCGACCCCTACGGCCGCGAGGCGGCGATGGCCAAGGCCCATGTGGACGCCCTGCAGGTCGTCACCGGCCTGGACCGGAAGAAGTGCGTCATCGTCGATCTGGACGGGGTGCTGTGGCCGGGCGTCCTGGCCGAGACGGGCGCCCCCTTCGCCTGGTCGCCGGAGGTCAGCGGGCCGTTCTCCTACATCGGGCTGTTCTTCGGCCTGCACGAAGCCCTGCTCAGCCTCAAGCAGCGCGGGATCCTGCTGGCCTGCGTCAGCAAGAACGACGAAGCCACCGTCCGCGAACTCTGGAAGTACGAGGACCATTATCCGCGCGAGCGGCTGCTGACCCCCGACGATTTCGTCACCTGGCGGGTCAACTGGGACAACAAGGTCGACAACATCCGCTCGATCGCCGACGAGCTCGGCTTCGCGGCGGAAGCCTTCCTGTTCATCGACGACAATCCGGTGGAGCGCGAAAACGTCCGCCAGCGGCTGCCCGAGGTCGAGGTCTGGGGCGACGAACTCTTCAGCCTGCGCCGCCGCCTGCTCAACGATCCCCGCCTCCAGGCCCCGCGGGTCAGCGAGGAGTCGGCCCAGCGCACCGCGCTCACCCAGGCCCAGCTCAGCCGCCAGCGCACCCGGGCCGACGCCGCCGACGAGCAGGCGTTCGTCGCCTCGCTCGACGTGCGGACCGAGATCGTCCGGCTGGAGCCCGGCGCACGCCTGGACCGCATCGAGGAGTTGTTCCAGCGCACCACCCAGTTCAACGCCACCGGCGCGAAGTTCTCCCAGGCCAACCTGGACGCCCTCATCCGCCGGGCCGACGCCGAGGTGTTCGCCATCCAGGTCTCCGACCGCTTCGGCGACCACGGGCTGGTCGGCGCCGCGGTGATCGAAGGCGACGAGATCACCGCCTTCGCCCTGAGCTGCCGGGTGCTCGGCCTCGGCGTGGAGCACCGGTTCCTGCAGCACGTCGTGCAAGCCCTCAGCCCGGATCGCGCGGCGCTGACCGCGCGGATCGTCGAGACCTCGCGCAACACGCCGGTGCGAAACCTCTACCGCGACAACGGCTTCGAGCCGGTCGGCGAGAACGTCTGGCGCCGCAGCCTGACGGCCTGAGGGTTCCGCCGGCCCGTGGCCCAGCCCCTGGCAACGGTCAAGCCTGCAATCGCGCCGCAATCCACGGCCGGTATCGAGGGCGCCATGAAACAGACGCTCGCCCTGATCCTGCTCTTCGCCATCGCCGCCGGCGCGGCCGCGGCGGCCCCGCCCCAGCCCGACTATCACCCCAGCATGGGCGACCTGATGACCATGGCGGTGCAGCCGCGCCACACCAAACTCGGCCTGGCCGGCCAGGCCCACAACTGGACCTACGCGGCCTATGAATCGAGCGAGCTGCGGCATGCCTTCGACCGCGTCGCCAAGACCATCCCGGTCTACCGCGACAACGACATCGCCGGCGCCGCCCAGCAGAACATGAAGGCGCCGCTGGACGCCCTCGACGCGGCGATCAAGGCGCGCAACGCCGCAGCCTTCGCGATGGCCTACGGCAAGGTCACCAAGGGCTGCAACGCCTGCCACCAGAGCAACGCCCACCCCGAGGTGGTGATCAAGTCACCCGCGGCGAACGCCTATCCCGACCAGGATTTCCGCCCGCGTCCTGGCAAATAGGGAAACCGCCGCCAGGGCTCCGAGTTGAACGGGGACCACACCCAAGGGAGGTCCCCATGCCCGCCAAGTCCGCCGCCCAGCAGAAGGCCGCCGGCGCCGCGCTCTCCGCCAAGCGCGGCGACACGCCCAAATCCAAGCTTCAGGGCGCGTCCAGGTCGATGATGTCGATGAGCGAGGCCGAGCTGGAGAAGATGGCCCACACCAAGCGCAAGGGAAAACCCGAGCACGTGGCCAAGGGCCGGTAGATCAATCTCCCTTCCCATGACTAGGAAGGGGGACCATCGGCCGGCCTAGGCGACCGCCGGGCATTGCGCGCCCACGTCGTGGCGCTCAAGCTCGGGGGATGACTCGCATCACCCGCCGCGCGCTGGCCGCCGTCCCCCTGGCCCTGGCCGCCACGCGCGCGGTCGCAGCGCCCAAGCCGCCGCCGGTCGCCCCGGCGCCCGTCTCGCCCTGGCCCGACGCCACCGAGACCGCCGCCCGCGTCCGCCGCGGCGAGGTGTCCGCCGCCGAGGTCGTCGAGGCAGCCATCGCCCGCGCCGAGGCGTTGCAGGGCACGCTCAACGTCATCGTCAACTCGGACTTCGACCGCGCACTCGCCAAGGCCCGCGCCGGGACGCCGGCCGGGCCGTTTGGCGGCGTGCCGTTCCTGGTCAAGGACCTGGTCGACTACCGCGGCCTGCCGACCCGCAGCGGCTCGCAATCGGGCCGCTACGCCCCGATCGCCACCAACCAGGCGCCGAATTGCGACGCCTTCGACCGTGCCGGCTTCGTCACCCTGGGCAAGTCGGCGACGCCGGAGTTCGGCTTTCTGCCGACCACCGAGCCGGTGGCCACAGGCGTGACCCGCAATCCGTGGGACCTGACGCGTTCCTCGGGCGGCTCCTCGGGCGGGTCGTCGGTGGCAGTCGCCGCGGGCATCGTGCCGGTCGCCCACGCGACCGACGGCGGCGGCTCGATCCGCATCCCGGCCTCGCACTGCGGGCTCTTCGGCCTGAAGCCGTCGCGCGGGCGGATCGTCGACTTCGAGGGCAAGGCCGGGATCACCGACGTTGGCGTCGAACACGTCGTCTCGCGCACCGTGCGCGACTCGGCCGCCCTGTTCGCGCTCACCGAGGACACCGCGCTTCGGGCCAGCTTCCCGCCGGTCGGGCTGGTGAGCGGCCCCGCGAAGCGTCGCCTGCGCGTCGGGGTCCTGCTGGAGAACGGCCTGGGCCACAGCCCGACGCCGGAGGTGGTGGCGGCCACCGACCACGCGACGAAGCTGGTCGCCGGCCTGGGCCACCGGATCGACTACACCCACCTGCCCTACGACGGCGGCCAGTTCATCCAGGACTTCCTGCTGCTCTGGGCCAACGGCGCCCTGGGCTTCGCCAACCGGCTGGCCCCGGTCCTGGGCCGCGCCCCGGACGCCCGCGACCTCGAGGCCTTCAGCCTCGGCCTCGTCGAGATGGCGCGCAGGGCCGGCCCCCAGGCGTTCGGCGCGGCGCTGCAGCGCCTGGGCGCCAATGCGCTTGCCTACGACACCTGGTTCCCGGCGCACCAGTTCGACGTGGTCCTGTCGCCGGTGCTGTCGTCCGGCCCACCCCGGCTCGGCGAGGTGGGGCCGCTGGTTCCGTTCGACAGCCTGATCGGACGCCTCACCGAGTACGTGGGCTACACCCCGATCCACAACCTGGCCGGGGCGCCGGCCATGAGCGTGCCGCTCTACTGGACCGAGGCCGGCCTGCCGATCGGGACCATGTTCGCCGCCCGCGCCGGCAATGAGCGCATGCTGTTCGAGCTGGCCTACGAGCTGGAAGCCGCCAGCCCCTGGGCCCAGCGCATCCCGCCGGTGCGCGTTTAGAGTTCCTCCCCTCCGGGGAAGTGGCGCGAAGCGCCGGAGGAGGTCCGCTCAGACGCCGCTGAGGGCCCCTCAGTCAGCTTCGCTGACAGCTCCCCCGAAGGGGAGCAACTTCGCGCTCAGGCCGCCAGTCCCTGGATCCGCGCGGCGATCTCGCGGACGCGCTCCGGGCCGCCGAGCAGTTGGCGGTTGAGCCCCAGGCGCTTGAACCAGAAGTGCAGGCCGAGCAGGTCGGTGATGCCCATGCCGCCATGCACCTCGGTGGCGGTGCGGGCCACGAAGCGCCCGACCTCCGAGGTCAGCGCCTTGGCGTGGGCGGCCATCAGCGAGGTCTCGCCAGAGACTCCTGGGGGCGCCGCGTCGAAGGCGTAGGCCGCGTACCAGACCAGCGAGCGGCAGGGCTCCAGCTCGGCCGCCATCTCGGCGCACATGTGCTTCACCGCCTGGAACGAGCCGATCACCCGGTCGAACTGCCGCCGCTCCTTGGCGTAGGCCACCGCCTTGTCCAGCATGACCTGGGCCGCGCCCAGGCTATCGGCGGCCACCAGCACCCAGCCCGCATCGCGCAGAGCGGCAAGCAGCTCGGGGCCGCCAGCCAAGGCTTCGGCCTCCACGTCGTCGAAGCCGAGTTCCGCGAGCCGGCGCGTCTCATCGATGCCGGGCATCAGGCTGCGCGTCAGCCCGGCGGCGTCGCCCTTCACCAGATGCAGGCCGCCGGCGGTGTCCGCGACGATCAGCAGGCCCGCCGCCATGCCGCCCGGCACGAACAGCGCCTTGCCGCTGAGCTTGCCGCCCGCCACCGTGACGCCCGCGCCGTCCCGCGCGCCGGCGATCGGCTCCGAGATCGCCGCGGCCGCCATCACCTCTCCGGACGCCATCTTCGGCAGCCAGAGCGCCTGCTGTTCCGCCGAACCGCCGCGCAACAGCGCGATGGGCCCGAGCACGACGCCCATGAACGGCACCGGCGCGATGGCCGCGCCCAGGGCTTCCGACGCCAAGGCCGCGTCGAGCATCGCCAGGCCGAGGCCGCCGTGCTCTTCCGGGACCACGATCCCCGCCAGGCCGAACTCGACGAGCGCCTGCCAGATATCGCCGCCCCGGTCCTTCAGGTCGCCGGCGAACTTGCGCACGCGCTCCAGGCCGCTGGCCTGCTCAAGCGTCCTGGCCAAGCCTTCCTGCATCAGCCGCTGGTCCTGGGTGAGGGCGAAATCCATCGCCTCAGGCCGCCGCCGGCTTGGGTTCGCGCGGCAGGCCCAGGCCGCGCTCGGAGATGATGTTCTTCTGGATCTGCGCCGTCCCGCCGCCGATGATCAGGCCCAGGTCGAACATGTAGTTCCATTGCCAGCGGCCCTTGGCGCGCAGGTGCGGCCCGTCCGTATAGAGGATGCCGAGTTCGCCCAGGGCGTCGATGGCCAGCGCCGCCAGCTGGTGGTTCAGCTCGCAGCCCTGCAGCTTGACGATCAGCCCGGCCAGGCCCGCCGGCTCCTGGGTGAGCTGGGCGGTCAGCAGCCGCAGCCCGTTGAACTTCATGGCCAGCACCCGGCCCTGGAGCTGCATCAGCCGGTCGCGGAAGACCGGGTTGTCGATGATCCGCTGGCCGTCGACCGTCTCGGATTTCATCAGCTCGATCAGGGCGCCCAGGCGGGCTTCCGTGGCGTTCGGATCGCCCAGCATGCCGCGCTCGTGCTTGAGCGTCGTGTTGGCCACGAACCATCCGCGCCCGCGGCCGCCCACCACCTGGTCCTGCGGCACGCGGACGTCGGTGAAGAACACCTCGTTGAACTCCGACCCTCCCGTCATGGTCTTCAGCGGCCGGACCTCGACGCCGGGCGCATCCATCGGGATCAGGACGTAGGAGATGCCCTCGTGCTTGGCGGCCTTGGGCTCCGTGCGGACCAGGGCGAACATCATCTGCGCCATGTGGGCCGTGCTCGTCCAGATCTTGGATCCGGAGATTATGAAGTCTTTTCCGTCCTCTACGGCCTTTGTCTGAAGGTTCGCGAGATCCGATCCCGCGCCCGGCTCCGAATAGCCCTGGCACCAGACGATCTCGCCTCTCAGCGTCGGCTCGATCCAGCGCTTCTTCTGCGCCTCGGAACCCACCTCCAGCAGGGTCGGGACCAGCATGGAGACGCCCTGGTTGGCGATGCCGCGCGGGGCGGCCGCGGCGATGAACTCCTCGGCGATGATCCGCGACTTCAGGATGTCGGGCTCCACGCCATAGCCGCCGTATTCGCGCGGAATGGTTCGGGCCGCGTAGCCGTTGGCGATCAACAGTTGCTGCCAGGCCTTCGGGTCCTTGGGCGCGCCGGCGGCGTAGTCGTCGCTGTGGGCGGCCAGGAAGGCCCTCACCTCGCCGCGGAACGCCGCCATCTCGGGCGTTTCGTTCAGGTCCATGTCGTCGCTCCTGGACCTAAGCTGAACCCCCTTTACGGCCCTCGCGCAACGGCGACGCAGCGTCAGCATGCAACAGAGGCGGCGAAGCTTGGGTTATAAGGGCGTTCGGGAGACTCAAGACATGCGCCAATCCGCCCTCTTCGCCGCCGCGGCCTTCGCCGTCCTGTCGCTCAGCGCCTGCATGCCGGCGGGATCCTCCGACCCCTGGACCGGCTATGGGCCCAACCCGCCGTTGCCCAAGCCGCAGAGCGCGCTGATCCCCACGGTCGGCACGCCGAAGGTGGTGGGCTGGGCGCAAGGCGCCGCCCCGGTCGCGCCGAAGGGCTTCACCGTCACCCGCTACGCCGAGGGCCTGGACCATCCGCGCTGGCTCTACGTCCTGCCGAACGGCGACGTCCTGGTGGCGGAGTCGGCGTCGGAACCCTCGCCCGCCGACAAGTCGAACCAGGGCGTCAAGGGCTTCTTCCAGAAAATGCTGATGAAGAAGGTCGGCTCCGCCAAGCCCAGCCCGAACAAGATCTTCCTGTTGCGCGACGCGGACGGCGACGGCGTCGCCGAAAGCCGGATGATGTTCGCCCAGGGGCTGACGCGACCCTTCGGCATGACCCTTGTGGGCCACACCCTCTATGTCGCCAACGACAACGGCGTGGTGAGCTTTCCCTACGCCGACGGCCAGACCTCGGAGACGGGAACGGGACAGAAGGTGTTCGACCTGCCCGGGCCGCCGATCAACCACCACTGGACCAAGAACGTGGTGGCCAGCCGCGACGGGACCAAGCTCTACGCCACGGTCGGCTCCAACTCGAACGTCGGCGACAACGGCCTGGAGAACGAGACCGGCCGCGCGGCGATCTGGGAATACGACATCGCCACCGCCCGCGCGCGGATCTTCGCCAGCGGCATCCGCAACCCGAACGGCATCGACTTCGAGCCGACCACGGGGGTCATGTGGACCGTCTCCAACGAGCGCGACGAGATCGGCAACGACCTGCCGCCGGACTTCCTGACCAGCGTCAAGGACGGCGGCTTCTACGGCTGGCCCTGGAGCTACTGGGGCCACAACGTCGACGTCCGCGCCAAGCCGGCGAACCCGGAGATGGTCGCCAAGGCCATCGCGCCCGATTTCGGCCTGGGTCCCCACACCGCCTCGCTGGGCCTAGTGTTCTACACCGGCGCGGCCTTCCCGATGTCGTACCGCGGCGGGGCGTTCATCGGCCAGCACGGGTCGTGGAACCGCAAGCCCCTGAACGGCTACCAGGTGGTGTTCATCCCCTTCGCCAACGGCCGGCCGCAGAATGCGCCGCAGGCCTTCCTCACCGGCTTCCTGGACAGGCATCAGCAGATCCAGGGCCGCCCGGTGGGCGTGGTAGTCGACAAGACCGGCGCCCTGCTGGTCGCCGACGACGTGGGCGGCATCGTCTGGCGGGTGACCCCGACGCCCGCGAAGTAGTCCCCTTCCCTGCCGCTGGGCGGGAAGCGGGACCGCCGGCGACGCCACGCGACGAGCCCATCGCTGGAAGGACCGGCCTCGATCTCGGCGCGGCCGACCCCAATCGGGCGCGACTATTTCCCCGTGTAGAAGACGCAGAGCTTGTTGCCGTCCGGATCGCGGAAATAGGCGCCGTAGAAGCCCTCCATCCGCTGGCCGGGCGCGCCTTCGCACGTCCCGCCGGCGGCGATCGCGGCGGCGTGCGCGGCGTCGGCGATCTCGCGGCTGGGCGCCGGGATGCCGAACATGGAGCCGTTGCCGGGCGTGGCCTCCCCGCCGTCGTAGGGGGTGCAGACCGCCAGCAGGGTCTGGCCGACGCCGCCGTAGAACTGCATGCGGTCGAAGGCCATGGTCCGCTTGCCGCCCAAGGCGCCGATCACCGGATCGTAGAAGCTGCGGGCGCGGTCGAGGTCGTTGGTTCCGATTGTGGCGTAGCCGATCATGGCGTTTCCCCTGCTCAGGGTGGCAGACAATCCCAATCAAAACGCCGATAGCCCAACCTCTGCAAGGCCGCGTGGACGAAAGCCGCGATCTGTCGTCAACTCCAATCGACCAGTGCGGGGAGCGGCGGGAATGGCGGGCATGGACAGGCTGTTGGCGGGCGTTGTGGCCGGCGCGCTGTTGGCGGGCGCGGCGCAGGCGGAGCCGGGCTCGACGGCGGTCAGGCGCGAGGCCTGGAGCGTCGCGGGCCTGAACGCTCCGGCCCAGATGGTGGTCGACCGCTGGGGCATCCCGCACATCTTCGCCGGCTCCTCCCGGGACGCCTTCTTCCTGCAGGGCTACAACGCCGCCCGCGACCGGCTCTGGCAGATCGACCTGTGGCGCAAGCGCGGCCTGGGCCGCCTCTCCGCCAGCTTCGGGCCGTCCTATGTGGCGCAGGATCGCGCCGCGCGGCTCTTCCTCTATCGCGGCGACATGGCGGCGGAGTGGGCGGCCTACGCGCCGGGCGCGCGCGACGCGGTCGAGGCCTTCGCCGCCGGCGTCAACGCCTATGTGGCCGAGGTGAACGCCGGCAAGCGGCCGCTGCCCGTCGAGTTCAGGCTGACCGCCAGCCGGCCGGAGGCCTGGGCGCCGGAGGACATCCTGCGCATCCGCAGCCACGCGCTGGTCTCCAACGTCGCCTCCGAAGTGGCCCGCGCCCAGGTGGCCTGCGCCGCGGGCCTGCCGGCCGACCGCCTGCGCCGCAAGCTCGAGCCGCCGCACGCCACCGCCGTCCCGGCCGGCCTCGACCCCTGCGCCGTGCCCGCCGACGTGCTGAAGGACTACCTGCTGGCCACCGAGCCGGTGAGCTTCGAGGCCCTGGCGCCCGGCGGGAAGACGGCCGAGGCCGAGCCCTCCGCCCAGGTGAAGCTCGCCCAGGCGCTCGACGCCTACCAGAACGAGGGCTCCAACAACTGGGTGATCGCGCCCTCGCGCACGGCGACTGGCCGGCCGATCCTGGCCAACGACCCGCACCGGCCGGTAGGCGCGCCGTCGCTGCGCTACATCGTCCACCTGAACGCGCCGGACCTGGACATCATCGGCGCGGGCGAGCCGTCACTTCCCGGCGTCTCCTTCGGCCACAACGCCCAGATGGCCTGGGGCCTGACCATCTTCTACATCGATCAGGAGGACCTCTACGTCTACGACACGAAGGGCGACTCCTACCGCTACAAGTCCGGCTCCGAGCCGATGAAGGTGGTCCGCGAAAGCATCGAGGTGAAGGGCGAGGCGCCGCGCGAGGTCACGCTGAAGTTCACCCGCCACGGCCCGGTGCTGGCCGAGACGCCAGACACTGGAAAGGGGGCCCACGCCTTCGCCATGCGCACCGTCTGGAACCTGCCGGGCGCGTCCGGCTATTTCGGCTCCTCGCGGATGTGGCGGGCCAGGTCCTGGGCGGACTTCAAGAGCGGCCAGGAGTCCTGGGGCACGCCGCCGCTGAACCTGGTCTTCGCCGACACCAGCGGCGACATCGGCTGGTCCGCCGCGGGCCTGACGCCGGCCCGGCCCAACTGGGACGGCTTGCTTCCGGTCCCCGGCGACGGGCGCTACGAATGGGCCGGGATGATGCCGGAGAGCCAGCTCCCGGCCCTGCACAACCCGCCCAGGGGCTTCGTCGCCACCGCCAACCAGATGAACCTGCCGGCCGACTATCCGGCCAACCGGACCATCAGCTACGAGTGGGCCGACCGCTCGCGGATCACCCGCATCGAGGAGGTGCTGGGCGCGCTGCCGAAGGCGACGCTCGCCGACTCCATGGCCCTGCAGACCGACAGCCACGACGCCCTGTCGCGCCGGACCATCGCGCTGCTGAAGGGGCTGAGGTCCCCCGACCCGTCCGTCGCCCGCGCCCTGGAACTGCTCCGCGGCTGGGACAACGACGAGACCACCGGCAGCGCCGCGGCCGCCATCTACCAGGTCTGGGCCACCAATCACCTGGGCAAGGCGGTGGTCGCCGCCGTCATCCCGCCGGCCGCCCGCGACGTGGTCGGCTCCGGCAGCATCGACGGCGTGGTCACCTGGCTGGAGACGCCCGAGGCCGCCTCGACCCGCGACGCCCTGCTGCTCACCAGCCTCGCCGAGGCCGTCGGCGACCTGGAGACCCGCCTGGGCCCCGACATGGCGAGCTGGAGCTGGGGGCGGCTGCATCACGCCGATTTCACGCCGCCCGCGGCCGTCCTCGCCGACCGCCAGCTCGCCCGGCAGATGAGCACCGGCGCCCTGGAGATCCCCGGCTCGGCGCAAAGCCCGCGCGCGGCCACCTATCGCCCCAGCGACTTCAACCAGACCGCCGGCGCCTCGGTGCGCCTGGTGATGGACGTGGGAGCCTGGGACAACTCCGTGGCCGTCAACACGCCCGGGCAGTCGGGCGACCCGTTCAGCGTCCACTACCGCGACCTCTTCCCGCTGTGGGCGTCCGGCGCCTACGTGCCCCTCGACTTCAGCCGCGCCGCCGTCGACCGCGACGCCGAGTTGGTGGTCACCCTGACGCCGCAGGTGTCGAATCCGCGGTAGCTGAATCGTCTACCTGGGGCCGCCTCTTGGGGCCGCAGGAGACTTGGGATGGACTCGCAGATCAATCGTAGGGGATGCCTCGGCATTGCGGTCGCCGCCGCGGCCGGCCCGCAGGCGAAGGCGGCGGACACGGCGATCTCGCTCGGCGATCGGGCGCACTTCCTGGCGCGGCCGGAATTCCGCGACGCGCTGGTGGCGTGCTTTTCGAAGGTGCTCGGCTGCGGCGAGCCGACGGTTCTGCCCGCCCACGACCCCGCCGGGCCGATCCTGGCGTTCAGGTTCCCCAGCGGCGGCTCGGTCAGCGTGCAGTTCACGGCCGGGGCGCTCGACGAGACCGCGGCCCGGCGCGGCGCCTGGCTGGAGCTCAGGTGTGCGGACCCCTCGGCCCTGGAAGCCGCCGTGCTCGCGGCCGGCCTGCCGCAGATCCGCTATGCCGCCACGACCACCTTCTATTTCGCCGCGCCGGGCGGTCAGGTGTTCGGCCTCGCGCGCCAGGATCGCCGCGAGCTCGCGGGCTAGACCCTTCCCGTCACCGGGATCAGGGCGCCGGTGACGGCGCTGGCGTCCTCGCCGGCCAGGAACAGCATGACGGCGGCGAGCTCGTCCGGCCGCACCCAGGCGGCGAAGTCGGCCTTGGGCATGTCGGCGCGGTTGGTCGGCGTGTCGAGGATCGAGGGCAGGACGGCGTTGACGGTCACGTCGTCGGCCTTCAGCTCTTCGGCCAGGCTCTCGGTCAGACTGTGCACGCCGGCCTTGGACGCCGCATAGGGCCCCATGCCCATCGAGGCCTTCAGCGCGGCGTTGGCGCCGACGTTGACGATGCGGCCCGACTTGCTCTCACGCAGGTAGGGAATGGCCGCGCGGCTGGCGTTCGCGGCGGTCTGGACGTTCATCAGGAACAGCCGATGCCAGCCCTCGGCGAGGCTGGTCTCCAGCGTCTCCCACCGGAAGCCGCCGGCGATGTTCAGGAGCACATCCAAGCCGCCGAAACGGTCGGCTACGGCGTCGATGGCCGCTCCGGCCGCCACCGCGTCGGTGAGGTCGACGCCACCGAGCACCAGCACGTCGCCGCCGTCCGGCAATCCCGGCGGCGGCGTCTTCGCAAAGTCGATCAGCGCCAGCCGCGCGCCCTGCGCCGCCGCGGCCCTGGCGACGGCGGAGCCGAGGGCGCCGAACGCGCCTGTGATGGCATAGACGCGACCGGCCATCGGGCCCGCCTAGAGGCGTTCCACGATCGTCACGTTGGCGAGGCCGCCGCCCTCGCACATGGTCTGCAGGCCCCACTTCTTGCCGCGGGCCTTCAGCGCGTGCAGCAGGGTGGTCATCAGCTTGGTGCCCGAGGCGCCCAGCGGGTGGCCGAGCGCGATGGCGCCGCCATTGACGTTGAGCTTGGCCGGATCCGCGCCCGTGGTCTTCAGCCAGGCCACCGGCACCGAGGCGAAGGCCTCGTTGACCTCGAAGAGGTCGATGTCGTCGATCGACATGCCGGCCTTCTTCAGCGCCCGCTCGGTGGCCGGAAGCGGAGCTTCCAGCATGATCACCGGGTCATGGCCGATGAGCGTCAGGTTGTGGATGCGCGCCAGCGGCGTCAGGCCATATTCCTTCAGCGCCTTCTCAGAGACGACCATCACGCCGGAGGCGCCGTCGCAGATCTGGCTGGAGGTGGCCGCGGTGATCGCCCCGCCCTCGCGCAGCAGCTTCACGCCGCGGATCGCGTCGAGGCTGGAATCGTAGCGGATGCCTTCGTCGCTGTCGTGGCGGACGACATTGCCCTCGGCGTCCTTGCCGTCCCGGCCGTCGACCGCGACGATCTCGTCCTTGAAGGCGCCGGCCTGGGTGGCGGCGATGGCGCGCTGGTGGGAGCCGTAGGCGTATTCGTCAAGCTGGTCCTTGGTCAGGCCGTACTTGGCGGCCATCATCTCGGCGCCCATGAACTGGCTGAACTGGATGTTCGGATAGCGCTTCTGCTGGTTCGGGCTCATCGGATTGCCGAAGCCCTCCTTGGCCGGCAGGGCGACCGACAGGCCCATCGGCACGCGGGTCATGCTCTCGACGCCCGAGGCGATCACCACGTCCATGGTGCCGCTCATCACCGCCTGGGCGGCGAAGTGCAGGGCCTGCTGCGAGGAGCCGCACTGCCGGTCGACGCTGGTGGCCGGCACGCTCTCCGGCAGCTTGGACGCCAGGACCGCGCCGCGCGCGATGTTGGTGGCCTGTTCGCCCACCTGCATGACGCAGCCCATGACCACGTCCTCGACCACGGCCGGGTCGACGCCCGTACGGTCGATCAGCTCGTTCAGCACCACCGCGCCCAGGTCGGCCGGGTGCCATTCCCGGAGACGTCCGCCCTTGCGACCGCCGGCGGTGCGCGTCGCAGCTACGATATAGGCTTCGGCCATGGCCGTGCTCCCTGGTGAAATTCCAGCGCTCTATGGCGCGTCAAAACGACTGTGTGAAGGCGCCGCTGCGTAAGACAAGACCGGTTGACGCGAACGTCAACCATTGCGCCTCCCGCCTGTGGCAATGGCGCGTTCGGCGCGGGCTAGGCCGACGCCGCGAAAGCGAATGGCTGGTTCCGTCCCTTGAACCCGTCCCCGCCCTGCGCGGCCAGACCAGGCTTGGTCTAGAGCCCGCCAAACTTCAGAAGCAATCGGAGAGTTGAAATAAAATAAACTACCAATGGTTGCCGACAGATTGGAACCATCGGTTGTTCTGAGATTTTCGCCCGATGGCAGTTCATGGGAAATTCCGGAACATTCCGCATTTCCTCTCGAATATTTTCTCCATGAGGTAAATCGATATGGAATACGTGGGCGCTTCCATGAACATTCCCGCGCGCTGGGTACTCGCGATCCCGGTCGCCGCGCTCTTGTGTTTGACCTCCCCGGCATCCGCGGCCCCGCTTCTGGGTTCGGCGGAGAGCTTCGCGGTTCTGGGGGCGTCCACGGTGACCAATACCGGCTCGACCACGATCAACGGCGACCTGGGCCTTTTTCCGGGCTCGTCGATCACGGGCCTGGGGTCCGTCACCCTCACCGGCGCCGTGCATCAGACCGACGCGGTCGCCCATCAGGCCGAGATCGACGCCGGCAAGGCGTTCGCGACCCTGGGCGCGCTGAGCTTCACCTCCGACCTGACGGGGCACGATCTCGGCGGACTGATCCTGACCCCGGGGGTCTACAAGTTCGACACTTCAGCGCTGCTGACGGGAACGCTCACGCTCAACTTCGCCAACGACCCGGGCGGGTACTTCGTGTTCCAGATCGGCTCGACGCTCACCACCGCCAGCGGCTCGTCCGTCAATGTCCTGAACGGCGGCGCCGACAGCGGCGTCTACTGGGATGTCGGAAGCTCCGCGACGCTCGGCACGACCACGACCTTCGCCGGCAACATCCTCGCCGACCAGAGCGTCACCCTGAACAACAGCGCGCGGATCCTGTGCGGCCGGGCGATCGCCTTGAATGCGGCTGTCACCATGGACACCAACACCATCTCCAGCAACTGCGCGGGCGGTGGCGGCTACGACTCGGGCCGCGGCGATTTCGGCAGCCAGGGCTTCAGCGGCTCCGGCGCCGCCAGCGGTCCCGTGCCGGAACCCGCCGCCTGGGCGCTGATGCTCGCTGGCTTCGGCGCGGCCGGCGCGGCCCTGCGCCGTCGGCGAGCGGCGTTCGCGATCTAGACGCCGGTCGCTAGTCCGCGAAGGTGTCCTGCAGAATGCCTTCCAGCCAGTCGGCGTCCACCTGGTCGAAGGCGCCGGTGACCTCCGCGTCCACGTCGAACACCGCGATCAGCCGCCCGTCGGCGTCCACCACCGGCACCACGATCTCGCTCCTGGAGCGGCTATCGCAGGCGATGTGGCCAGGGAAGGCCTCCACGTCTTCGACGATCTGGGTCTGGCGGGTCCGCGCCGCCGCCCCGCAGACGCCGCGGCCGAAGGCGATGCGCAGGCAGCCGAGCGTGCCCTGGTAGGGCCCCACCACCAGCTCCTCGCGCTTGTCCGGGTCGACCACATAGAATCCGGTCCAGAAATAATGGTCGAAGCTGGCGGCCAGCATGGAGGCGACCGTCGCCATCCGCGCCGTCAGGTTCGGCTCGCCGTCCAGCACCGCGGCGATCTCCTCGGCCACGGCGGCGTAGCGGCTTGCCTTGTCGGCGGGCAGGATCTTGTCGTTGAAGGCTTCGGCCATGGCGCCAGCATGTAGCGACCCGCGCCGCGCTGGACAAACCCTCCCGGCGCAGCCTTTCTAGGCGCGCGTCAAGTTTCGGGGATTTTCCATGCGTCTTGCCTTGCTCGTGTCCGCGCTCGCGATCGCGTGTGCGTCGTCCGTCGTCGCGCCCGCCGCCGCCCAGGTCGCGGACGGCCCCAACCGCATGTTCCAGGGCCGCGACATCTTCGGCCTGCGCGCGGCCGGCGACCCGCAGGTGCGGCCCGACGGCGGCATGATCGCCTATGTCCGCACGACCCAGGACATCATGACCGACAACGGCCGTCCCTCGATCTGGCTGATCGACCCGGCGACCGGCGCCCAGACGCCGCTGGCGGCGGACGACACGGCGAACCTGCACCCGGTCTGGTCGCCCGACGGGACGCGCATCGCCTACATCTCCGCCGGCCCCGGCGGCGCCCAGCTCTATGTGCGGTGGATGGCCACGGGACACTCGGCCAAGGTCGCCAACCTGGAGCAGGCGCCCAACGCCATCACCTGGTCGCCGGACGGCAAGACGCTGGCCTTCGTCATGCTGACGCCGGTCCCGCCGCAGCCGCTGGGCGCGCCCATGGCGGCGCCTCCGGGGGCCAAATGGGCCGAGCCGCTGAAGCTGATCGAGCGCGTCACCTACCGCCGCGACGGCGCGGGCTACATCCGGCCCGGCTACCGTCACCTGTTCACGGTGTCCGCCGACGGCGGCCAGCCCCGGCAGATCACCTTCGGCAAGTTCGACGAGGGCGGCCAGCTCGCCTACACCCCGGACGGCAAGGGCCTGCTGTTCTCGTCCAACCGCTCGAAGGACTGGGAGCGCGACGCCGGCGAGAGCGACATCTACGAGGTCTCCGTCGCCAACGGCGCCATCACCCAACTGACCACCCGCAAAGGCCCCGACCAGGCGCCGACGCCCTCGCCGGACGGGAGCAAGATCGCTTACGTCGGCTTCGACGACAAAGGCCACCGCGGCTACGACAACATCCACCTCTACGTCATGGACCGCGACGGCAAGAACAGCCGCGTGATCAACGGCGACTTCGACCGCAGCGTGGGCGCCCCCGTCTGGGCCGCCGACGGCAAGAGCCTCTATGTCGACTACGCCGACCACGGGATCACCAAGATCGCCCGCGTCACCCTGGACGGGAAGATGCAGGAGGTCGCGAGCGGCCTGACCGACGGCGCGGAGATGGACCGGCCCTACACTGGCGGGTCGTTCTCGGTCGGCAGGAACGGGCTGGTCGCCTTCACCATGGGCGACGCCTCCTCGCCGCCGGACATCGGCGTGGTCAAGGGCGGCAAGACCGTCAAGCTCACCCACCTCAACGAGGACCTGTTCGCCGACAAGACCCTGGGCAAGGTCGAGCCCCTGGCGGTCAAGTCCTCCTTCGACGGCAAGCCGATCGACGCCTGGCTGGTGACCCCGCCCAACTTCGATCCGTCGAAGAAGTACCCGCTGATCCTGGAGATCCACGGCGGCCCGTTCGCGGCCTATGGCCCGGTGTTCTCCACCGACGACCAGCTCTATGCGGCCGGCGGCTATATGGTGGTCTACGCCAACCCACGCGGGTCGACGTCCTATGGCGACGCCTTCGCCAACGAGATCGACAAGAACTACCCCAGCCACGACTACGACGACCTGATGAGCGCCGTGGACGCCGCCGTCGCCAAGGGCTCGGTCGATCCGAACCACCTCTACGTCACGGGCGGCTCCGGCGGCGGGGCGCTGACCGCCTGGATCGTCGGCAAGACCGCCCGCTTCCGCGCCGCCGCGGCCCAGAAGCCGGTGATCAACTGGACCAGCGAGGTCCTCACCACCGACGGCTACAACTTCATGGCCACGTCCTGGTTCGGCAAGATGCCGTGGGAGGACCAGGCGAACTACTGGCGGCGCTCGCCCCTGTCGCTGGTGGGCAACGTCACGACGCCGACCCTGGTGATCGTCGGCACCGACGACCACCGCACCCCGCCGTCCGAGGCGGAGCAGTTCTTCGACGCCCTGCAGATCCGCGGCGTGCCCACCGAGATGATCCAGGTGCCGGGCGCCTCGCACGGCGGGCTGGCGGAACGGCCCTCGCAGGCGGCGGCCAAGGCCAATGCGATCATGGCCTGGTTCCATCGCTACCAATGAGACTGCGTCCCTTCCTGACCGGCCTTGCGCTCATCGGCGCTTGCGCCGGCGGGGCGAGCGCCGCGCCGCCCCGTTCCGCCGGGATCAAGGACCCGGACACCAAGGCCTGGTGGCAGATCGCCGAGGCGCTCTCCTCCGACGCCATGGAGGGCCGCGATGTGGGCTCGCCGGGGCACCATCGCGCCGCCCTGATCGTCGCCGCCCGTTTCAAGACCGCGGGCCTCAAGCCCGCCGGCGACAACGGGACCTATATCCAGACCTTCCCGGTTCATGAGAGCCGGGTCGAAAAGGACGGCACCTGGTTCCGCGTGACCCAGCCCGGCGCCGCGCCCACGCCGCTCGCCTTCCTCCACGACATCACCGTGCGGGCCGCCGACGAGCTGCCCCCCGCGCTCGACGCGCCCATGACCTTCCGCGGCTACTGCGGGCCCAAGGATCTCGACGGCGCCAGGGGCAAGGTGGTGGTCTGCTTCAACACCAAGCGGACCGGTCTTCCCAGCGCCGGCCAGCGGGTCCAGTCGGCGATGGCCGCCGGCGCCGCGGGCCTGATCCAGGTCGACGACCCCTATTTCACCGTCGAGCCGCCGCGCTGGCCCGCGGCCTATGCGCGGAGCGTGGCCATCGCGGGCTCGCCCTCGCCGGCGGCGCCCGGCCTGCCGGTGATGACGCTGAGCGCGGCCGCCTTCAAGACGGTGATCGCCGGCGCGGACCACGACGCCGACGAGGTGCTGAAGCTGGGCGGCGACCGAAAACCCCTGCCGGCCTTCGACCTGCCCGGCCGGTTCCAGGCCCAGTTCCACCTGACGAAGCGCGATTTCAAGGCCGAGAACGTGCTGGGCGTCCTGCCCGGCCGCGATCCTGCGCTGAAGGACCAGTACCTGGCGCTCTCGGCCCACCTCGACGGCTACGGCTATGGCGAGCCGGTGAACGGCGACAACCTCTACAACGGCGCGCTCGACGACGCGGCCTATGTCGGGACCCTGATCCGCTTCGCCGACAAACATAAGGGCAAGCCGCTGCGCCGCAGCGTGATCATCGCGGCCTTCACCGGCGAGGAAAAGGGCCTGCTCGGCGCCCACTGGTTCGTGGACCATCCCACCGTGCCCAAGGCCGCCGTCGTCGCCGACATCAACCTCGACCAACTTCGGCCGCTGTTCCCGCTGGAACTCATGACGGAACTGGCGGTCGACGACACCACGCTCGGCCGCACCTCCCGCAAGGTCGCGGGCTCAATGGGCATCCGCATCCAGCCCGATCCCGAGCCGGAGCGTAGCCTGCTGACCCGCGCCGACCACTGGCCGTTCATGCAGGCCGGCATCCCGGGAACCGGCTTCATTTTCGGCTATGTCCCGGGGACAGAGGCCGAGCGGCGCTATCGCGAATGGTACCAGATCCGCTACCACCGCCCGCAGGACGACCTGACCCAGCCGATGGATTTCGACGCGGCCGGCAAGTTCAACCGCTTCTTCTACAAGCTGGCGGAAACCGTCGCCGACGCCGACGCCAAGCCGACCTGGCTGAAGCCTCCGCCGGCGGCCCGCTAGACCCCTGGCACGCCCGCGCCGGCGGCCGTCTGGCGCAGCGCCGCCTGGTCGGCCGGGGAGCCGGCGAAGGCCTTGGCGGCGTCGCGGTAGGCCTGGGCCGCGGCCTGCGGCTGGCCCAGCACCATCCGCGCGCGGATCAGCCGCTGCCAGCCGTCGAGGTCGTGCGGATTGGCCTTCAGGCTGGCGGCCTGTTTCTCGACCATGCCCTCGATCATCGCCTGGCGGCCCTGCGCGCTCATCTGGCCGGCGGCGGCGACCTGGTCGGAGGTGGGGCCCGGGGCCGGCGCGGGACCGGCCTCGGCGACCGCCGCCGGCGCGGGCGGCAAGCGTCCCGTGAGATCGACGTGGCGCTCCTGCGCGACCTTCTCCACGAAGGTGCGGACCTCCGGGGCCCAGGGGGCGTCCGGCGGCGCGCTCTTCAGAAGCGCGATCCAGTCGTCCATCGCCCCCTTGGCGTCGCCCTTCTGGTCCTTGGCGACGGCCAGGTAGTAGCGGGCGCGCGGATCGGCGGCGTCGAGCGAGGCGGCCTTTCGGAAGATGTCCTCGGCGGCCGGGGTCACCTGGCCCTGGGCGGCCAGCACCGTTGCCTCGCCCTGGGCCGACAGGTACTCGCCGTTGTGCGGGTCCAGCGCCACCGCGCGGCCGTAGGCGGTGGCGGCGTCGGCGTTGCGGCCCACCTGCAGGTAGGACCAGCCCAGCATCCGCCAGCCCTCCGCGTCGTTGGGCGATTGCTTCATGCGGGTCTCGAGCTGGCCGATCATCGAGGCCACCTCGCCGTTCGGATGGCCCGGCGGCAGCGCGCCGGCGCCGCCGGCGCTCGCCGTGGCCTGTCCCGAGGCGGCGGCCGGTTGGCCGATCTTCAGGTAGAGGCCGGTGGCGGCCAGCACCACGACGGCGACCAGGCCGAGCGCCAGGATCAGCAGGGTGCGCTCGCTGAGCGGCCGCGCCGGGGCGTCCGGCTCCTTGCCCTCGGCCAGCACCCGGCGTTTGACGTCGGCCTTGAGCGCCTCGGCCTCGTCGGCCGGCAGGGCGCCGGCTGCGGCCTGGGCCTCGATCTCGCCGATCTGGCCCTTCAGCACCTCGGCGACCGAGCCGCGGGCGGTGCGCGCCGCGTCATGGCGGCGGACCAGCGGGATGGCCAGGCCCACGGCGGCGAACGCGACCATCAGGGTCAGGATCATCCAGAGCATCAGTCGCCTTTGTCCGCCGCCAGCAGCCGCGCCGCCTCCGCCTCGTCCGCCACGGAAAGCGGGGACTCAGGACGGGCGGCCCGGCCCCGCATGTAGACCGCCACGCCGGCCCCGCCCAGCAGCAGCACCGCCAGCGGACCGAGCCAGAGCGCCCAGGTGTCCGGCTGGAACGGCGGCTTGAGCAGCACGAAGTCGCCGTAGCGGGCGACCAGATAGTCCACCGCCTGCCTGTCGCTGTCGCCGGCGGCGATACGCTCGCGCAGGATCACCCGCAGGTCGTGCGCCAGCGGCGCGGCGGAGTCGTCGATCGACTGGTTCTGGCAGACCAGGCAGCGCAGCTCCTGGCTGAGCGCGCGGGCGCGAGCCTCCTGCGCGGGATCGCGAAGCTGCTCGTCCGGCGTCACCGCCAGGGCCGGGCCGGCGAGCGCCAAGGCCGCCGCCGCGATCAGCGCCAGGCGCCTCACGATTCCGCCTCCAGCTTGGCCATCAGGGGCGCGATGGTCCGGCTCCAGACCTCCGGCGTGATGGCGCCGACCTGGCGGTATCGGACCCGGCCGCGCCGATCGAGCACGAAGGTCTCCGGCACGCCGGAGACGCCCAGGTCGATGCCGGTGCGTCCGCTCGCGTCATTGCCGGCGCGCACATAGGGGTCGCCGTTGGCCGCCAGCCAGCGCGCGCCGTCCGCGGCGTCTTCCTTCCAGTCGAGGCCCGCGATCTTCACGCCCTCGGCCTTCAGCCGCAGCAGCACCGGGTGCTCCTCCTTGCAGGGCCCGCACCAGGAGGCGAAGACGTTGAGCAGCACCGGCTCGCCGGTCAGCTCCGCCGAGGCGAACCCCGGCTCGCCGGGCCGTAGCGGCGCGAGCGCGAAGGCCGGCAGGGGCTTGCCGATCAGCATCGACGGCAGGATCGCCGGATCGCGCCGCAAGCCGACCATGAAGCCTGCCAGGACCAGGACGAACAGGGCCACCGGCAGGAGGGCGAGCGCGCGTCTCATTCCGCCGGCGCCGGGACCAGCGCGGGCCGGGGCGCGCGGGCGGCGACGCCCAGGCGCAGCCGCCGGTCGCAGAGCGAGACCAGGCCGCCGAACGCCATGACGAAGCCGCCGATCCAGATCCAGACGACCAGCGGATGGTCCCACAGCCTGACCACGACGCCGCCGTCCGCCTCATCCCCACCGGAGATGTAGAGGTTGCCCAGCGGGGTGACGTGGATCGCCGCCTCGGTGGTCTGGCTGGTGGCGTAGGCCCGCCGCTCGGCGACCAGGGTGTAAGGCCCGCCCCGGCCGGTGATGTCGAACCTCGCCTGCCGCGCCTGGTAGTTGGGGCCGTCCGCCAGGCCCACGGACTCGAGCGTGATGGTGCGCCCGGCGAAGACGGTGGAGTCGCCCGGACGCATGGTCAGGACCTTGTCGCTGTGCCAGGCGGTGACGCCGGTCACGCCCAGTAGCAGCAGGCCCAGGCCCGCATGCGCCAGCGACAGGCCCAAGACCGCCGGCGGCGTGGTGCGGATCGATCGGCGCAGGTTCGCCCGCCCGGCCCACCAGCGCCGCGCCGGGATCGCCAAGGCGCCGGCCACCAGCCAGGCGGCAAGGCCCAGGGCGGCGGCGGAGACCACGCCCTTCCAGCCGACCGTGACCAGGCCGACCAGGACCGCCGCCGCGGCGACGCCCGCCGGGATGCGGACGCGGCGCAGGACCGCAGCCGCCGCGTCCCGCTTCCAGTTCAGCATCGGCCCGAACACCACCAGGGCCAGCAGCGGGATCGCCAGCGGGGCGAAGGTGCGCGCGTAATAGGGCGGGCCCACCGAGATCTTGTCGCTGCCCACCAGCTCGATGAACACCGGGCTGAAGGTGCCCAGGAACACCGTCGCCGCAAGCGCCACCAGGAAGAGGTTGTTGAGCGTGATCCCACCCTCCCGCGAAAGCGGCGCGAAGAGGGCGCCGGTGCGCAAGGATGGCGCGCGCCAGGCGTAGAGGCCGAGCGCCGCGCCGGTGGTCACGGCGATGATGCCCAGGATGTAGATCCCGCGCCTCGGATCCACGGCGAAGGCGTGCACGCTGGTCAGGATGCCGGACCGCACCAGGAAGGTGCCCACCAGGCTCAGCGAGAAGGTCAGGATGGCCAGCAGGATCGTCCAGCTCACCAGCGCCCCGCGCCGCTCCAGCACCAGGGCCGAATGCAGCAGGGCCGTGCCCAGCAGCCAGGGCATCAGGGAGGCGTTCTCGACCGGGTCCCAGAACCACCAGCCGCCCCAGCCCAGCTCGTAGTAGGCCCAGAGGCTGCCCAGCGTGATGCCGGCCGTCAGCGGGACCCAGGCGGCCAGCACCCAGGGCCTCACCCACCGCGCCCAGGCCGCGTCCACACGGCCCTCCAGCAGGGCCGCCACGGCGAAGGCGAAGGCCACCGAGAAGCCGACGTAGCCCAGGTAGAGCAGCGGCGGGTGGCTGACGAGGCCGGGGTCCTGCAGCAGCGGGTTGAGCTCGGTCCCCTCCAGCGGCGCCAGCGACAGCCGCAGGAACGGGTTGGAGGTGAAGATCAGGAAGCCCAGGAAGGCGACGCCGATCAGCCCCTGCACGCCCAGCACCCGAGCCTGCAGGGTCTCGCGCAGGGTCCCGCCGAACAGGGACACGCCGGCGCCGTAGATCGCCAGGATCAGCACCCAGAGCAGCATCGAGCCCTCGTGGCTGCCCCAGGTGGCGGCGAAGCGGTAGGCGAGCGGCTGCTGGCTGTTGGAATGCTGCGCCACCAGCGCCACCGAGAAGTCGCAGGCGACGTAGCTGGCCGCCAGGCAGGCGAAGGCCAGGATGACGAAACCGCCCTGCAGCACGGCCGCCGCGCGGCCTAGCGCCATCAGCACCGGCTCGCCGCGCTGCGCGCCCCACAGCGTAGCTCCGGCCTGCACCACGGCCAGGACGAACGCCAGAATCAGCGCGAACTGCCCGACTTCCGCAGCCATGGTCTTTTATGCTCCCCTCCGGCTGTGCGGCGCTTCGGGCGCATTGTCACGGCACGGGAAATGCTACAGTGCCAAAGGTTCGCGGGGGCGTGAAGCCGTAAGCCGTCCGAGGTGTCCGCCGATTGGGCGCGACGACGGCCGGGTATGGGGTTCTGAGGCCAGGAATGTCGGAGGTGTTTCGGATTGCGATCGTGGGATCGGGCCCATCGGGCCTGAGCGCCGCCGCGCACGCCGCCGCCAAGGGCGTCAGCCACGTCCTGCTGGAGAAGACCGACCACCTGTCGGACACCATCTTCCGCTACCAGAAGGGCAAGCACGTCATGGCGACGCCGGCCCAACTGGTGCTGCGCTCCGACTGCGACTTCGCCGCCGGCAAGCGCGAGGCGGTGCTGGCCCAGTGGAACGCCGACGCCGCCAAGGCCGGGGTCAACGTCCGCTACAACGCCGAGGCCAAGGCGATCACCGGCGCCAAGGGCGACTTCTCCATCGCCTTGACCAACGGCGACGTGATCCGCGCCGAGACGGTGGTCCTGGCCATCGGCACCCAGGGCAATCCCAACCTGATGCGCTGCGACGGCGCCGCCCTGCCCCACGTGCAGTACCAGCTCGACGACCCGGCCGAGTACATCGACGAGCACATCTTCGTCTTCGGCGGCGGCGACGCGGGCATCGAGAACGCGCTGGGCCTCGCCGCCGACCAGGCGCAGGGCAACGTCGTCACCCTGGTCAACCGCTCGGCCGACTTCGCCCGGGCCAAGGACGCCAACGTCAAGGCCCTGAACTCGGCGCGCGACGCAGGCCGGATCACCATCCTCTCGGAGACCACCCCCAGCGCCATCGAGCCCGGCTGGGTGACGGTGGAGACCCCTCAAGGGACCGCCCGCCACAAGTGCGACCGGATCATCGCGCGCATGGGCTCGGCGCCGCCGCGCAAGTTCGTGGAAGCCGCGGGCGTGGCCTTCACCAGCGAGGCGGCCAGCGCTTTCCCGCAGCTCTCGCCGACCTTCGAGGGCACGACGCCGGGCATCTATGTGATCGGCGCGCTGGCCGGCTATCCGCTGATCAAGCACTGCATGAACCAGGGCCACGACGTGGTCGAGTACATCTGCGGCGCCACCGACCTGAAGCCCGCCGACGAGCCGATCCTGGAGGCCAAGCTGGCCGGCCTGCCGGGCAGGCTGTCGGTGTCCGAATGGCTGGAGTTCCTGCGCACGCGGGTCGAGATCCTCTACGGCCTGTCGCCGTTGCAGATGCGCGAGTTCCTGCTGGATTCCGACGTGCGCGCCTTCCGCGCCGGCGAGGTGATCTTCGAACGCAACGGGGTCGGGTCCTCGCTGTTCGGCATCGCCCAGGGCTCGGTCCTGGTGGAGGTCGACCCGAAGAACCCCAAGATCACCGTGCCGATCCCGGCCGGCTCGATCTTCGGCGAAGTCGGGCTGATCTCCGGCCGCCGCCGCGGCGCGACGATCCGCGCCGGCGAGAACACCATCGTCATCGAGATCCCGCGGACCGCGGCGCTCAAGCTCATGGCCCAGGTTCAGGAGGCCCGCGAGGCGGTGAACCGCATCACCACCGAGCGGCAGATCCTGCAGATCTTCAAGTCAGGCCTGACGCCCGCGGACCTCGCCGAAGTGCTGCCCGAGGCCCAGACGATGGAGGTCAAGGCGGGCCAGCCGATCATGACCGAGGGCGACGACGGCGACGACCTCTTCATCATCCGCTCCGGCTCGATGATCGTGGAGAAGACGGTGGGCGGCAAGAACGTCTTCCTCTCCTACGTCCCGGCCGGCTCCTACTCCGGCGAGATGGCGCTGCTGGACGGCGGACGCCGCACCGCGACCGTGAAGGCCGCGATCCGCTCCCAGGTCGTGAAGCTGCCCGCCGCGCCGTTCCGCCGGCTGCTGGCCAAGAAGCCCGAGCTCCTCAAGCGGATGCGCGACGAGGTGGACTCCCGGCGCAAGGTCAACGCCTTCGTCGAGGACCAGAAGGACAACTTCGGCGGCGTGGTGGACATGTACTCCTCCGTCGCCCGCTTCCTGATCGACCAGGGGCTGGGCGAGGCCACCGACGTCCTGCTCATCGACGAGAGCCTCTGCGTCGGCTGCGACAACTGCGAGAAAGCCTGCGCCGACAGCCACGACGGCCTGTCGCGGCTGAACCGGGAGGCCGGCAAGACCTACGCCCAGATCCACGTGCCGACCTCCTGCCGGCACTGCGAGCACCCCTATTGCATGACCGACTGCCCGCCGAACGCCATCCAGCGCGGGCCCGACGGCGAGGTGTTCATCTCCGACGCCTGCATCGGCTGCGGCAACTGCCAGCGCAACTGCCCCTACGACGTGATCCAGATGGACAAGCCGCCGCCGGAAAAGCCCGGCCTCCTGGCCTGGATGCTGTTCGGCAAGGGCCCTGGCCCGGGCGAGCCGGACAAGGCCTGGCGCGAGAAGCAGCCGAAGGGACCGGTGGAAAAGGGCAAGGTCGCCATCAAGTGCGACATGTGCCGCGGCAAGTCCGGCGGGCCGGCCTGCGTCCGCGCCTGCCCGACCGGCGCCGCGATCCGGGTCTCGCCCGAAGAGTTCCTCTCCGTCGCGCTCATGGAGCGAGGCTAGGCCTTGGCGGTCGCAGGCGGGCAGACACAGCGGCGCAAGACCGCGGCGCACGAGAGCTTCCTGCGCCATGGCGGATTCCTGTTCGCCAAGGTCGCGGTCGCGCTCAGCGTCCTCGCCGCCGTCGCCTATTTCCTGGTGGACGCGCGGCCGCACCGGGGCGGCGGGACGGTCGTCGGCTATGCGCTGGGGACGATCGGGGCCCTGCTGATCGTCTGGCTGGCCCTGCTGGGGCTGCGCAAGCGGGCGATCACCGATGGCCACTATTCCCTGAAGGCCTGGGTGTCGGCGCACGTCTACCTGGGCCTGTCGCTGACGGTGATCGCCACCCTGCACACCGGCTTCCGGTTCGGCTGGAACGTCCACACCCTGGCCTACGGCCTGATGCTGCTGGTGATCGCCTCGGGCGCCATCGGCGTCTGGGCCTACGTCACCCTGCCCAGCGCGCTCAGCAACAACCGCGGCGAGACCACCCGCAAGCAGATGCTGGCGCAGATCCACGCCCTGGACGAGCAGATCCACGAGGCGGCCCAGCCGCTGCAGCGCGCCGAGGCCGACATCGTGCGCCTCTCGCTGGAGGAGACCGACATCGGCGGCGGCTTCTGGCGGCGGCTGTTCGGCTACTACGGCGACTGCGCCAACGCCGGCGCGCTCGTGCGCCTGCGCCCGTCCCTGACGATCGCGACCGGCAAGGAGGCCGACGCCCTGCGCAAGGTCTCCGACCTGTTGCAGCGCAAGGCCGACGCCCTGTCGCTGGCGCGGCGGCAGATGCACATAACAGCTCTTTTGGAAGCTTGGCTGTTCGTGCACGTTCCGGCGACCTTCGCCCTGCTGGCGGCGCTGACCGTGCACATCGTCAGCGTTTTCCTCTACTGGTGACATGACCCAGGCGATCACGCTCCGAATGATCACCCGGCAGGCGGGCGGCGGCGAGATCGTCCGCACCAAACGCCTGGAGTGGGACGACGCCTCCATCGGCCGCGCCGTCGAGAGCGACATCTACCTGCCCGACCTGGCGGTCGACATGGAGCACGCGCTCCTCAAGGTCACCGGCCAGGGCCGGGTCGGCATCGAGTCGCTGAGCGGGCGCCCTTTCCTGGTAGACGACAAGCCCGCGACCCGCGTGGAGCTCGAGGTGGTGCGCGGCCACAAGGTGACCTTCGGCGAATACGACCTGCTGCTCGGCCAGGGCGGCGAGGGCGACATCGCGATCACCGTGATGCGCCGCGAGGAGGAGCACCACGCCTCCGTCAGCCTGTTCTCCCTGAAGGCCACGCTGTTCGGGCGCCGCAGGATGGCCTGGACGCTGGGCCTGGCGATCCTGGCGCTGTGCCTGATCCTGCCGCTGGCCGGCCGCGCCTGGCTGCAGCACAGCCGCATCCATCCCGACCAGCAGTGGTCGACGGGCCCGCTCTCCAAGGCCCACGCCTTCCTCGACAAGGACTGCCAGGCCTGCCACGCCAAGGCCTTCGTGGCGGTGCGTGACGAGACGTGCCTCGGCTGCCACAGGGCCAACCCGGACCCCGCCGCAGCCGCCCGCATCGACGCCAGGGTCACCGCGGAGGGCAGCCCCTTCCTGCCGCTCCTGGTCTCCGAGCACGCCGACCACGCGAAGCTGGCGCGCGCCATGCCGCCGCCGGCGACGCTGCGCGGCCGGGTCGCCGGCGTCTTCGAGACCGCCCTGAACCACCCGGCGGACCGGTGCGCGAGCTGCCACCGCGAGCACACCACCGCCCCGCCCGACCCTGCCGTGCCCAGGACCGCCGACGTGGTCCGCCCGGGCAAGCCCGCCCTGGTGGTGGTCAGCGATTGCGCCGGCTGCCACAGCCGCCTGAAGATGCGCCTGCCGTCCACCGAACTGATCGACACGCCGGACTGGAACCGCCACCCCGACTTCCGCCCCCGGGTCACCGTCGGCTTCGACGGCCCGCAGCCGCGGGTGCAGCGCGTGTCGCTGACAGGCCACCCGCAGGAACAGAACGGCCTGACCTTCTCGCACCGCATCCATATGAACCCGGTGGGCGGCGTGGCGCGGCAGGGCCAGGCGCTGGGCGCCGCGCGGGGCTATGGCGCGGCGCTCACCTGCGAGTCCTGCCACCGGCCGGACGGCGGCGGATTCAAGCCGATCGAGATGGAGCGCGACTGCGGCGCCTGCCACTCCCTGGCCTTCGCCCAGGTCGGCGGGACCTTGCAGACCCTGCGCCACCACGACATGCGCAACATCGTGGGCGTCTTGCGCGGCTCGCTCACGCCGGCCGATGCGGCCAGCGTCGAGCCGGCGGTGCTGCGGCGCGCGCTGGCGCCCGGCGGCCTCTGCGTCGACTGCCACACCGTGCGCCCCTCCGCCGGCCCCCTGGGCGGCGAGATCGCCCCGGTTCACCTCGCCGGCCGCATGCTGCCCTGGGGCGACTTCAACCACAGTGTCGCGGCCCACGCCGGCGTCGGCAAGGGCGCGGCGATCTGCGCCGACTGCCACAAGGCCACGACATCCGACCATGCGTCGGACCTGCTGATCGAGGGGATCGCCACCTGCAAGGCCTGCCACGGCAAGACCGAGCACGACACCACCGCCTTCGCCGGCGCCCAGTGCTCCGAGTGCCACGGCTTCCACAGCCCCGGCCAGGCGCCCGCCACCGGCCAGGACCGCCTGTTCACCGCGCTCGGCCTGCCGGCGGGCGTGAAGCCAAGGGGGCTGCCGACCCTCGGCCCACAGGCGCCTTAGCCGCTCGCCACGCAGCGTGGGGTCTCGACTAAAATCGAGACACCCAAAATCGGGACACATACGACTTTCGGCGCGGCTCAAATGGCGGGTGGTCGGCGAACTTGTGCGTGTCCCCGCTTGCCCGCCGCGAGGCCAGCGCTCGGGCCCGGGCAGGCGCCTCATTTGGACGGTCCCGGGCTCTCGTGCAGGCCGTTATCGATGTCGACAAATGTTGATTTGCGTTCCGGCGGCCCGACGCGCTCGATTTCGCCGACGCGGACGCTCCGCCGCTGCGGACCGACCGCATGCCCGACCGACTAGCAGGCTCATCAGACCTTCGGTGCAGCAGGCGGAACGGAGATTGGCGATGGTCGAGGTTCGCAAGGAATTTGACAGTCTCGGCGAAGTGGACGTCCCGGCCGACCGGCTCTGGGGTGCGCAGACACAGCGCTCGCTGGAGCATTTCAGCATCGGCAAGGACCTGATCCCCAGGGAGATGATCGCGGCCTACGCCACGCTCAAGAAGGCCGCGGCGACGGCGAACCACAAGGATGGCCGGCTCCAGGACGAGCAATTCCGGCTGATCGTCCAGACGTGTGACGAGATCCTCGCGGGCCAGCACCAGGACATGTTCCCGCTGCATGTGTGGATGACCGGCAGCGGCACCCAGTTCAACATGAACGTCAACGAGGTGATCTCGAACCGCTGTTGCCAGCTCGCCGGCACGCCGCTCGGCAGCAAGACGCCGGTTCACCCCAACGACCACGTCAACATGGCCCAGTCGTCGAACGACAGCTTCCCGTCGGCCATGAACATCGCCGCGGCGGTCAATGTGAAGGCGCGCCTCATCCCGGCGATCACCGCGCTGCGGGACGCCTTCGACGTCAAGTCGAAGGCGTGGAGCGACATCGTCAAGATCGGTCGGACCCATATGCAGGACGCCACTCCGCTGACGCTGGGCCAGGAATGGTCCGGCTACGTCGGGATGCTCACGGACGACCTGGAGCGGATCGAGAGCGCCCTGGGCGGCGTCTACCGCCTGGCGCTGGGCGGCACGGCGGTCGGCACCGGCATCAACTCGGCGCCGGGGTTCGCCGAAGCATCGGCCGCCGAGATCGCCAAGCTGACGGGCCTGCCGTTCGTCACCGCGCCCAACAAGTTCGCGGTGCAGGGCGCCCACGACGCCCTGGTCTTCCTTTCGAGCGCGCTGCGCGGCCTGGCGGTGTCGCTCTACAAGATCGCCAACGACATCCGGCTGATGTCGTGCGGCCCGCGCGCCGGTTTCGCCGAACTGGAGATTCCCGAGAACGAGCCCGGCTCCTCGATCATGCCGGGCAAGGTCAATCCGACCCAGTGCGAAGCGCTGGCGATGATCGCCGTCCAGGTGATGGCGAACGACGTCGCCGTCGGCTTTGGCGGCGCAGGCGGCTATCTGGAGATGAATGTCTACAAGCCGCTGATCATCTTCAACGTCACGCACGCGATCACGATCCTGACGGACGGCGCGGTCAACTTCCGGACCTTCCTGGTCGAGGGGACGAAACCCAACCTCAAGAAGATCAACGAGTACGTCGAGCGGTCGCTGATGCTCGTCACCGCGCTGTCGCCGGTCATCGGCTACGACAAGGCCTCCAAGATCGCCCACTACGCGATGGACAACGACCTCACGCTGAAGGCGGCGGCCCTGAAGCTGGACTTCGTCAGCGAGGCTGAGTTCGATCGGATCGTCGATCCTCGCAAGATGATCCAGCCGTTCGTCGCGGCCGACTCCAAGGCGCCTGAGCCCGCGCACGTTTGAGCTATGGTGCGGTGGCGCGTCCGGCTCGGGCGCGCCACCGACCCGCCCGCAGGATGGCGACCGCGATGACGTTCGAGGAGCGCTCCGACCTTGTCCTCGCCGCCGCCAAGGCGCTGTACGTCAACGGTCAGTCAACGGAGCACACCCTGGCCGCAGCCGGCAGGCTTGGTGAGAGCCTCGGTCTCCGGGTCACGGCCCTCGCCCGCTGGGGCGAGCTCTCCCTCCAGGCCGACAACGGAGCGGAGAGGCTGGTCCGCGCCATAGCCGCCGACCCGACCGGCGTCGACATGGACCGCGTCGCCTGCGCCATGCACCTGATCGACAGGGCGGCCGCCGGCGAACTGTCGCCGGACGCCGCAAGAACCGAGGTCGGGGCGATCTCGAAGAAGCCTCCAGCCCCGACCTGGCTGTTCGCCATCGCGGCGGCGGCCGGGGCCGCGGCGTTGAGCGTGATCTTTGGAGTCCACCATCTCGCCGCCGTCGCCCTGATCGCCGCCAGCGCCGGCGCCGGCGCCGTCCTTCGCCGGGGTCTGGCGCGGCTGAGCGCCAACGTCTTCCTGCAGCCATTCTGCGCGGCCCTGCTCGCGGGCGCGGTCGGCGCCCTGGCCGTCCGCTACCAGCTCAGTTCGTCGTTACGTCTCGTCGCGGTCTGCCCCTGCATGATCCTCGTGCCGGGACCCCACCTGCTCAACGGGGGCCTCGATCTCATCCGGGGCCGAATCTCTCTGGGCGCGGCGCGGATCGTCTTCGCAGGCCTCGTGGTG
Organism: Phenylobacterium sp.; assembly: GCF_035569475.1. GTDB lineage: Bacteria > Pseudomonadota > Alphaproteobacteria > Caulobacterales > Caulobacteraceae > Phenylobacterium. Next base: position 791 of record NZ_DATMNA010000020.1, on the reverse strand, counting down.
GTTGCGATCTCGACGGGGCTGCTGTTCGGCCTGGCGCTCTTCGGCGCGGACCTGCCGGTCGATCCCGCGGGCCGGGCCGTGCCGCTGTGGCAGGACACGATCGCGGCCGGCGTCGCCGTCGCCGCTTACAGCATCTTTTTCTCCACGCCGTTGCGGATGCTTGGCTGGCCCGTGGCCATCGGCATGTTGGCCCACGCCCTCAGATGGGCCGCGATGACCGGCGCGGGCTTCGGCGCCGCCGCCGGCGCCCTGGCGGCCTGCCTGACCGTCGGTCTGGTCCTGACGCCTATCGCCAACCGCCTGCAGATGCCCTTCGCCGCCGTCGGGTTCGCCTCGGTGGTGTCGATGATGCCCGGCGTCTTCCTGTTCCGCATGGCCAGCGGGCTCGTGCAGATCGCCGGCGGTCCGAGCGCGGATCCGTCCGTAATCGGCGAGACTCTGTCCAACGCCGCGACCGCAGCAACCATCGTCCTGGCTATGAGCCTAGGGCTGCTCACGCCGAAACTGCTGATCGACGGCCTGGGTGAACGCGCCCGGCGCCGGGCCCCCTGACTTGCGGAGGAACGCCATGTCCGGGACGAAGTCCGGCGCGGCCGCGGTCTCGCCTCACATTCCCGCGTTTTCGCTTTCGCAGAAACGCCTGCCGGCATTGCTGGCCGTCATCGCCGGTATGGTCGACCTCACCGGCTTCCTCACGCTCGGCAACGTCTTCACCGCCCACGTCACGGGCAATCTGGTGGTGCTGGCCGCTGTGGCCGTGCGGGGCGGCCCGCTCAACCTGGCCCAGGCGC